>JANOYV010000168.1:0-9766 GCA_031429105.1 Hyphomicrobiaceae bacterium
CTATCATTCGGCGTGTTCCTAATATCGCATCACGTGCAGCATTGAGCACGACGCCCGTATTCGCTACAACCCGCCCAAACCTGTGAATTTCAACGATCACCTATGAGGCGCCCCGATGGCTGCAGCCCACCAGTATGTCTACCACATGCACAAGTTGTCGAAGGCCTATCCCGGCGGCAAGCAGGTGCTGAAGGATATCTCGCTGTCGTTCCTGCCGGGCGCGAAGATCGGCGTCGTCGGCCTGAACGGTGCCGGTAAATCCACGCTTTTGAAGATCATGGCCGGCACGGTCGATGATTTCCTCGGCGAAGCGTCGGCAGCCGATGGCATCCGCGTTGGCTATTTGCCACAGGAGCCGGTGCTGAACGCCGATAAGGACGTGCTCGGCAATGCCATGGAGGGGGTCGCGGAAAAGAAGGCGCTGCTCGATCGCTATAACGAGATCGCCTCCAACTATACCGACGAAACCGCCGATGAAATGGCGAAGCTCCAGGACGAGATCGACGCCCACAACCTGTGGGATCTCGACGCCCAGGTCGAGCAGGCACTCGACGCGTTGCGCTGCCCGCCCGGTGAATCGGGCGTGGAGAAATTGTCGGGTGGCGAAAAGCGCCGCGTCGCACTGTGCAAGCTGCTGCTGTCGAAGCCTGACATTTTGCTGCTCGACGAGCCAACGAACCATCTCGATGCCGAAAGCGTCGCCTGGCTAGAAACCTTCCTTAAGGACTACACCGGCTGCGTCATCCTCGTGACGCACGACCGCTACTTCCTCGACAACATCACCGAATGGACGCTCGAGCTCGATCGCGGCCACGGCGTGCCCTACAAGGGTAACTACTCGACGTGGCTTGAGCAAAAGGCCAAGCGCCTCGAAGTCGAGAAGGGCCAGGAGGAGGGCAAGTCCCGCGCCCTCAAGCGCGAACTCGAATGGATCAGATCAAGCCCGAAGGCGCGGCAGGCGAAATCCAAGGCGCGTATCCAGTCCTACGAGAAGCTTGCCGAGGAGGCTGGTCGCGAGGAAGTTGGCGCAACGTCGTTCCAGATCGCGCCCGGACCACGCCTCGGTGGCATGGTGATCGAGGCCGAGGGGCTGTCGAAAGCGTTTGGTGATCGGCTATTGATCGACGGCTTGAGCTTCAAGTTGCCACCCGGCGGCATCGTCGGTGTGATCGGCCCGAACGGCGCCGGTAAGACGACGCTGTTCAAGATGCTGACTGGCGCGGACAAGCCCGATTCCGGCAGCATCAAGGTCGGCCCGTCGGTGAAGATCGGCTATGTCGATCAAAGCCGCGATCATCTCGACGGCAACAAGACCGTCTGGCAGGAAATCTCAGACGGCAACGACATCATCAAGATCGGCGAGAAGAAGGAAGTGCCAAGCCGCGCCTATTGCGGCTGGTTCAACTTCAAGGGCGCCGACCAGCAAAAGAAGGTCGGGCTGTTGTCAGGCGGTGAGCGCAACCGCGTGCACTTGGCGAAGATGTTGAAGGAGGGTGGCAATTTGCTCCTCCTTGACGAGCCGACCAACGATCTCGACACCGAGACCCTATCGGCGCTGGAATCGGCGTTGGAAGACTTCCCCGGCTGCGCCGTAGTCATCTCCCACGACCGCTTCTTCCTGGATCGCCTTGCAACGCACATCTTGGCGTTCGAAGGCGACAGCCACGTCGAATGGTTTGAAGGCAACTTCGCCGACTACGAGATCGACAAAAAGCGCCGCCTGGGCGATGCCGCCGTCGAGCCGCACCGCATCAAGTTCAAGAAGTTCACGCGGTAGTGGGGTGGGCGTTGTTACGCTGCGCGACGATAGATGTCATCTTTGGCCACAAAATCGATGATCTTGGCCGAACGACTCAGCAGATTATAGTCTGCTGCGTCAAAGGCCTTGCGATCTGAGAGTACTGCAACGCGCTGCGGAGCATCGTTCAGATCAGATATGTCGCGAAATTTAGCGACCGCTGGCATGATTGATTGGAAGCTAGGCTTTACAAGATCAAACACGGTCTTGTGGCCCTGCGCGTCCACTGATGCCGCGAATCGCCAACATCTGTTTGATGCACCAAGAAGCTCTGGCTTGCGTTGAACTTTTGGTTCGCCAAAGATTGAGACGAGTCGATCAATTAGTTCGTCGTCGTCGAATCGATAATCTTGATCCCCGATTTTCAGTGCAGTCTGATCGAGTGCCTGTTTACTGGCATTGGCAATTGCGATAACCGCGATTACAAGTTGGTCTCGACTGACACCAATCTCATAAAAGCAGTTGTCGCTAAACTGCATTCCAAGGTCGGTAGCAAGACGACTACCAATCCGGGCATACATTGATGACGCACCCATGTGATCAGCTTCTAGAAAACCTCCACCATCATCCGAAACAAAAAAGTGCCGACCATCGCCATCAAGCCTGATTGAGACATGAGTGCCGCTCGGATACAGCATTGGCGTAGTGACGACGAACGAAGACCCGTCTTGACTTGATGCAGCCAGTGCGCTGGCTACCTCGTCACCAATAGTCAATGATGATTTTGAACTTAATTTCACAGGAAGCTACCTTGTGTATCCCATGGCGGGGGCGGAATTTCCTCTGCGTTCTCAATATTCATCAATTGTTTAACGCATCGCAGCACTTCGATAATAGAGGCCGGATCTGGCTTCAGCGGAATCGCGATCGGCAGATTACCTTTTGAGCCACTCCTTAAAGCATCGAGTCCATTGGATGCGTTGTCCTCAAAGGAATGGAAGTTACTACCCGCAAAGCTCCGGCGTGTCAGGATTGGACCAATGGCATCAGTATGTGGTCGTTTTGGTCTCCAGTCTATTCGAGCTAGGTTGTGATGCACGTGAGCATATTCATAGTGAACGATAAACGTGAGGTCTTGTTCAGCCGTGCGCTGGAGCGTTCTTCCATGCAGATACAGCCCTTCTTGAACAACGCCGTCAATTTCAAGAGCGACGACTAAAACAAGGAGCGATGTCGATTTATGAGGTCGATGCCGCCACGTCGGGGTAACTGCCAGCCGTTTTGGTGCAGCGGAAGCGACACGCAGTCTGTCTAATATTTCGTCGTCGACGCTCATTCGACCCCGCTTGTACGTAGCCCGAGGTTTCTCACGTTGTGCCCCAATGTGCAACTCGACACAGATCAACGGCCCACCCAAACTCAACTATGATGAAACTGAACGCCATCGTGTTCCGGACTGGCGGTGAAACCTCACCATCCCCCCGTTCCCCCTTGCCCTGCAGCGATTTCGACGCCATATAGGCGGTGGGGAAGTTGGCTGCGGACGTGTCTCTCGCCAACTGGGTCAGGACCGGAAGGTAGCAGCCCTAACGAACCGGATATGGGTCGTTGGTCAGCTTCCTCATTTTGCTTTTTCGAGCTGGCTGGGCCATTATGCCGTCGGCTTGACCGCAGGTCGCAGGCCTCAATGCTTGAGCCGCCCCACTTAACGCGACCAAGGCAGCATGGCGAAAAAGAAATCGGACGATACAACTTCTGATGGCCTGCCCCAGTCTTCGCCCGTTGCGGCGGCGAAGCCTTACGTTGTGCTCGCCCGCAAGTATCGACCTGAGACCTTCGACGATCTGATCGGCCAGCAGGCGATGGTCCAGACGCTGGAGAACGCGTTCAAGGCCGACCGCATTGCCCAAGGGTACATGCTGACCGGCGTGCGCGGCGTTGGTAAAACAACGACGGCGCGAATTTTAGCGCGCGCGCTCAACTATTCGAAACCAGGTTCGCCCGATCGTCCAACCGTCTCCATGGACGGCTACGGCGTGCACTGTGCCGAGATCATTGCCAGTCGACACCCCGATGTCGTCGAAATGGACGCCGCTTCGAACACCGGCGTCGACAACATGCGCGAGATTATCGAAAGCGCGCGCTACCGGCCGCTGATGGCGCGCACCAAAGTGTTCATCATCGACGAAGTCCACATGCTGTCGAAGGGCGCGTTCAACGCCCTGTTGAAGACGCTTGAGGAACCACCAGCCCACGTGAAGTTCATCTTCGCGACGACCGAGATCCGCAAAGTGCCGGTGACGGTGCTGTCGCGCTGCCAGCGGTTCGATTTGCGCCGCGTCGAGATCCCCGAACTGTCGAAGCATTTCGCCCGCATTGTTTCAGCCGAAGGTGCGACCGCCGATGCTGACGCGCTAACGCTTGTCGCGCGGGCCGCAGAAGGCTCGGTGCGCGATGGCTTGTCGATCCTCGATCAGGCGATTGCAATGGGCTCCGGCAAGGTCACGGCAACTGCCGTCCGCGCGATGCTGGGATTGGCCGATCGCAGCCGCATTCTCGATCTGCTCGATGACATGTTGGCTGGGCAAACGGCATCCGTGCTGGAACGGTTCGCTTCGCTTCATCTGGCTGGTGCTGAACCGGTTCAGGTGTTGGCGGACTTGGCCGACGCGGTGCACATCACCACGCGGATGAAGGTTGCTGGCGAAGCAGGTGCTGGCGAAGCCCTGTCAGCGGACGAGAAGAAGCGCTCGGCAGCTTTGGCCGCCCAACTATCGCTGAATCTTCTGACCCGTGCGTGGCAGATGCTGCTCAAGGGCATCGAGGAGGCGGGTCGTGCACCGAGCCCGTTGGCTGCCGCCGAAATGGTGCTGATCCGGCTGTGTCACACCGCCGACCTGCCGACGCCGGACGAGATCATCCGCACACTTGGCGGCGCCGTGCCTGTGCCAAAGGGCGCGCGTGCGCCGTCTTCGGAGCGGCGTGAGCCTGAACCACGCGGCCCGCTCAATGCTGCACCCGCTGCTGCACCGACACTCGTGACGCCGACGCTTGCCGAACCAAGTTCCGAACCGATGCCGCATTCGTTCGCAGCCGTCGTCGATCTGGTCGGCCGTTACCGCGATGCACGACTGAAAATGCACCTCGAAGATCAGGTCAGTCTCCTTCGTTTCGAACCGGGTCATATCGAAGTCGCCTTGCTTGATGGCGCACCGTCTGGCCTCGCTGGCGAACTTGGCGAGAAATTGACAAAGTGGACATCGAAGCGCTGGGTCGTATCAGTTGGGCGCGGCCAGGGCGAGCCGCCGATCGGGGCGGTTCGTCGTGCGGCGGAAGCAGCAACCCTTGCCGACGTGAAGACCCATCCAGCGGTCGCAGCCGTATTAGCTGCGTTCCCCGAAGCCGAGATCAAGGCTGTGCGCGCACTGCCGAAAAAGCGTAAACGTGCCGAGCAGGGCTGACGCCCTCGTCGCAATCAACAGGAGTTCGCCATGAAAGACATCATGGGCATGATGAAACAGCTGGGCCAAATGCAAAGCCGCATGCAAACCATGCAGGAAGAGCTCGCGCAGGCCGAGATTTCAGGCCAATCCGGCGGTGGTTTGGTGGCCGTTATGTTGGACGGCAAGGCGAGCCTCAAGCGGATCAAGATTGATCCGAGCCTGATGAAACCGGAGGAAGTCGAGATCCTTGAAGACCTCATCATCGCTGCCATCCAGGATGCGAAAGTGAAGGTCGAGGCGACGTTGCAAGCCAAGATGCAGGATGTCACCGGCGGGTTGCCGTTGCCGCCTGGCCTAAAGCTGTTCTGATCAGGCCAAGCGTATGGCGAAGAAGACAGCCGGCCCCGAAATCGAACGGCTCATCCAACTGCTCTCCCGGTTGCCAGGACTTGGGCCGCGGTCCGGGCGCAAGGCAGCGCTCGCTCTGTTGAAGCGGCGGCAGGATCTGCTGGTGCCGTTGGCGCAGGCGATGACGAACGCTGCCGATAAGCTGATGGAGTGCCCGACCTGCGGCAACATCGATACCGTGTCGCCGTGCACGATCTGCCAGGACCCGCGCCGTGATCCTTCTCTCATTGTGGTGGTCGAGGAGATCGGCGATCTGTGGGCGCTGGAGCGGGCAGGCGTCGTCAACGCGCGCTATCATGTGTTGGGCGGGCATTTGTCGCCATTGGATGGCGTTGGCCCCGAGCGTCTCAACATCGCAAGCCTGATGACGCGCGTTGCACTGAGCGAAGTGCGCGAAGTGTTGCTGGCGCTGAACGCGACGGTCGAGGGGCAATCGACTGCGCACTACGTGACCGAGCAACTGGAAACCGTCGAAGCGCGCGACCAGCCGCTGGCCGTGTCGCGATTGGCACAGGGCGTGCCGGTTGGCGGCGAGCTCGATTATCTCGACGAGGGGACGTTGGCTGCCGCCATCAAATCGCGCCGCCGGGTCTGAGCTGAACCCACAAAAACGCCCACTCCGATTGAAGTGGGCGTTCGCGGTTTTCGTAGCCGATAGGGGACTGCTTAGTTTGGTTTCACGACTTCAGGCGTTGCTGGCGTGATGCTGGCAACTTCCGTTGGTGCCGTTGCAGCTTTGACAGCTTCTGCAGCGGCTGCTGCGACTTCGGCAGCCTTGGCTGCTTCCGCGGCCGCGACCGTATCCTGTTTCGAATATGAGCAATCTGCGAGCGCAGGGCCAGTCGCCAAGAGGGCGAGGACTGCAGCAGTGGCGAGAGACTTCACGAGCATCATGATCTTCTCCGTTCCTGTTGCTAAGTGGGCGCAGGTTAACCGCGCCCGAGGCAAGTTTGGCTCATTTTCGGCTTGTGCGCAATCACTTGGGCGTGAACTGAGGATATGCCGCTTGTTGGGCAATCAGCTGCTTGGCTAGCAGGCAGTGTCGCGCCGATGGATTAGGCCGGGTAGTCAGCGGACGGGCGGGGTCATGATGTAGGTGAGCGGAATATCGGGACCCTTGATGCCAGCAAAAGAGCGTCTGATCGTTACCGCCAGGCGCCTTGTTGCAAGCGTTGCATATTTTTCCGCAAAGCCCGCACAGCCAACGTCGGCCTTGTCACAAATCGTTAGAATACCCTCGGTAGCGATCCGCGCTGGGGTGATCCAAGGGGCTTGGGCAAGCGAAAAGTGCGTGAATTCATCCGGGTTGGATGAGCCGTAGAAAGACTGCGCGATCGAGTATTTCTCGGAGCCGGCAACGATGCGTACCGGCACCTTGAACAGTTCGGTCCAGATGCCGGCCGCATCGCGGGTGGCGATGTGACTGACGTCGGAGGTGCCCTTGATCTGGAAGTAGTACGAGGCCAGCGCCACGCCCGGAGCCGCCAGTAGCGCACAAAACAGCACGATCACGACGGCTCGGGCGACGCCCAAGGTCGTTGCATGCGTGATCGACGCTTCCATCGCCAACATGATCATCAGCGGGAACATGAAGAACGCCGGGATCAAGAAGCCAATTGAGATTTTTACATAACCCGTGACCCCGAGAAGGATGGTCATCATCGTCGGGAACAGAGCGAGGATCACGAGCCAGCGGCGATCAGGTGAAAGCAGTCGACGCCACCCGGACGCGTTGGTATGCGCGCTATGGCGGTTCAGGGCCGAAATCAAAATGAGGGTCGGAACTGCATTGATGGCGATGCCAGCGATCGCCGTGCCAGCAGCTTTGCCGAAGCTCGATGCCCAGGCGTACCCGGTTTTGCCCATGGCGTACTGAATTGGCGGCCAATCGTTTGTGAAGGCCCACCAGATGTGCGGACTGATCAAAAGCGCGCCGACGCCAACCGCAATGTAGGGGGCGGGCGATGTGAAATAGCGCCGGGCTTGTGGGTGCGCGAGTGCCGCAAAGAAGCACGCCGCCAACAGCAGGGCCGAGTAGTACTTCGACAACATGCAGGCAGCAGCCAACGCACCGAACGCAGCACTCGACCAGGCTGAGCGCGTTTCAATCGAGCGGACGAAAAAGTAGGTCGCCCAGGGCCACAGCGAGAGCAAGATCGTGTTCGCGTTGAAGTTCGAGGCGAGATAATTATAGGATGGCATGAAGGCCAGCGGCAGTACCGCCAGCAGCCGTCCACCTTTTTTGAGAAAGCACCCGGCCAGCGCCCACACGCCAGCAAAGCCGACGCCGACATTCACCGCCGATAGCAGATAAAACGCCCAGTCGGTGCGCGGCATGAGCTGGAACCAGATGCCAGCCACCCAGGAATAGAACGGGGGATGCTTGTAGTACCCAAGCTGCCAATGTTGTGCCCAAGCGTAGGTCTCGAGCATGTCATCCCACAGCGCACCGGGCAGTCGTGAGACGATGATCGCAATGGTCCAAACTAGAATGTGCCCGACGATGAAGATCCACAGCGCGCGCGCACCATCGGCGGTCGCCCAGTCGATCACACGCGAGATTTGGCGACGAATGAGCGATGGCTTCGTCAACTGAGCATCAACTGTCATGGCAGCGTATATCGCTCAGGTTCGGCGGCCGGGTTGCCGTGCAGTCGTAAAACGGTGTGGTCCCCACCACGCGTTTTGTCGTCACGTTAGCCGAACAACAATAGCATCATGGGCGCCGCAGCCGATCAATAAGCTCCACCGTCGGATAACTGTCGGCTGGCATACCAAACTTCAACTGCGCGCTTTTGACGGCAGATCGGGTGCCAGCGCCTAGTTTTCCATCCGGTTCGCCAGCCGGAAAGCCGCGTTTGGTCAGCAGCGTTTGCAATTCGATGACCTGCGGACCTTGCAAAACGGGAACCACGCCGTTGCCGCGCTTCATCGCTGGTGCTCCTTCGATGCGGGTTGCAAGGTAGGCGGCCGTCACCGCGTAGGTGAGTGATTGGTTCCACTTGGTGAAAATCTGGAAGTTCGGATAGGCGAGGAATGCTGGCCCATTGCGGCCCATCAGCAGCACAAGTGAGGCTGGCAACCCGTCGCCAGTCAGCGGCTTGCCATCGGCTGCGGTGACGCCCCAGGAGGCCCACTTCGAACGTGGATGCTGGATGGCGAGATCGGCCTGATCCCAGGCAAGGTTCGCTGGCACGCGCACTTCCTGCATCCACGGCTGGGCCGCCTGCCAGCCCAGGCTCTTGATGAAGGCAGCCGACGAGCCGATCACGTCGGCTGGGCTGCGCAACAAGTTGCGTTTGCCGTCACCGTCATAGTCGACCGCATGATTGAAGTAGTGCGTCGGCAGGAATTGCGTTTGGCCGAGTTCACCGGCCCACGAACCGATCATGTCGGCGGCTGTCAAATCGCCTCGGTCGAT
The DNA here is from genome assembly GCA_031429105.1 of Hyphomicrobiaceae bacterium. Taxonomy (GTDB): domain Bacteria; phylum Pseudomonadota; class Alphaproteobacteria; order Rhizobiales; family Hyphomicrobiaceae; genus JAKFWF01. Next base: position 9,011 of record JANOYV010000168.1, read on the forward strand.
GATCTTGAGTGCGGCCATCAGTTCACCGCGAAACATTTCACCGCGGCGGCAGTCGTAGGCGAGCGTTGCCAGCGACCGCAACACGGGCTTGTTGCCCATGCCGGAGCCGAAATCGCTTTCCAGTGCCCAGAACGCCGCGATGATGGGCGCTGGCACGCCGTATTCTTTTTCAGCGCGAGCAAAGGTTGCCTTGTGCTTGGCGACTTGCGAAATGCCGTTCTGCATGCGGCCGCGTGAGGCAAGCTTGTCGGAGAAGTCGAGAAAACTTTGCGCAAAGAAGCGCTGCCCCCGGTCGGTCCAGATGATGTTCTGATCGAGCGTCAGGTAAGGTGCTGCCGACTGCATGGTGCGGGCGGAAATTCCAGCGGCCGCCGCATCCTTTTTGAAGCCGTCGAGCCAGCGATTGAAATCACCAGTGTTGCGACATACGGCAGCTGGGGCTGGTGATGAAGCAATGGTCGCTGACTTCGCGGAAGGCGTCTGCGCATGGGCGCTCGTTCCAACCAGTGCCGCCGCAATGACAATGACCGCCGCCAACTGTGTGTTACGCATAACGAGACCGATGACCTTTTCGACACAACCGATGGAGATTGAACTTGAGCTGAAGCCAAAGAGCGAAAGGCCGGTGTGCAGTCAAGCACTAACGGTATGTCATCGCTCGACTATGATCACACAGTAACTGGTGTCGCTGCCGTCGCGCGGTGATCGAACACGCGCTTATAGCGTTCGATGGCCGCTTTCTGGCCAACCGCCTTG
>JANOYV010000169.1:0-9674 GCA_031429105.1 Hyphomicrobiaceae bacterium
CGCCCTTCCAAAGCCCGACTTTCTTAGCGCGCGCCTCGGCCTCGATACCGCTCAGCGCGGAAAAGAGACCGCCACTGGCAAACACCGCGCCTTCGCGCACGAGTTCCTCGGCGATGTTCTGGGTGCCGCTCATACAGGTGCCCAACGGCCTTCCGGCATCGTCAGAGCCCGACAGGTCGCAGCGCAGCGTCTTGCCCTTGACGATCCGATCGGTGGCGGATCGAGCAGCTTCACCGCAAGCCCAGGGCTTCTTGTTTGCGCCAATGCACTTCTGGTTGGTATCTGGTGCTTCGATCCCGCCTAAACGAATGGTGGTACTGGCAATACGGATTAGATCGCCAGACAACACCGACGCGCGCCCCTCGATCGGCTTTGCTGCAAACGGATTGAAGCTGGCGAAGCTTGGCATCGACACGGGTGCCTTGCGCCACACGAGGTACCCACCGCCGATGACTGCAAGCGCCACGAGCGCCAAGCCAACGCTCAATCCTTGTTTGCTTTTGAGCTGCCTTGGCATCGTGATAGCGCCACCGCCCGGCAAAAGGGCAGACCATCGCACGTGGCCGGTCAACAACGGCAACACGCCAACCAACAAAGCCAACGTGCCGAGCACCGCCGTCAGGACGACTTCGCCGCGTAAACCAGCAACCCGCGAACGGGCAAAAGCTGCATGAAACGCCACCAACCCGACCGCAATCATGATTGGCATCAACGGGCTGCGGCCGAGGCGCTTGAGCCAGGGATCGAGCTTGCCTAAGAGGCTGCGGCTCGCTGGCGCAATTGCGCGTTCCATCGTTCGAGCCATGGCATCTCTCCCTGCGATTGTAAGCCTGATGATCCATTGGATGGCGCTGATCAGCCCATTCCAAAGTGCATTAACTCCACTGTTGCTGGCGCTAACGCCAGCGCGACCGGCATATTTCAATCCGTCGGCTGCGACATCTCTGGCGTCACTCATTCGGGCGCGGCGATCCTCGCGACGCAACTTGATGGTGGTGCGCACATGCTTGTGCCACTCGAATCCATCGCTCTTTCGGCCCCACCCGAACATGGCCAATCCCCCCACTCGACGCGCCCCGCTCTCGCGAGAACCCTTTGATTCGCATTCGTGACCAAGATGTGCGCGAAATAGGGCGGTGCTGCGGCGAGACGCCATGCCGTCCCCTGTTGCGAGCCGCACCCCACCTGTTACATATCTGGCACGAAACCGAGACCGAGGATCCACCTGATGACTGCCTACGACGCCAAATATGTCGCGCCACCGGCCATCCCCGAACTGTTTCGCCAGCTCGACCCCAGTCCGCGTCTGCTGATGGGGCCGGGGCCGGTCGATCTCTATCCGCGCGTGCTGCGGGCGATGTCGGTCGCCATCCAAGGGCAATTCGACCCTGAGTTCACGCGCGTAATGAACCACACCATGGCGCTGTATCGGGGTGTCTACCGGACCACGAATGAACAGACGTTCATGATCGATGGCACGGCACGGGCCGGGATCGAAGGCTGTCTCGCCTCGATCGTCGGGCCGGGCGACAAGGTGCTGGTGCCGATCTTTGGCCGCTTCGGTCATTTGAAGGTTGAAATCGCATCTCGCGTTGGCGCCGAAGTGATTTCCGAAGAGATCGAATGGGGCACCGTGTTTTCGCCCGACCGGATCGAGGATCTCGTCAAGAAGCATCGGCCGAAAGTCGTTGCCATCTGCCAGGGTGATACCTCGGCGACGATGCTACAGCCTCTCGAAGAAATTGGTAAAATCTGTCACCGCTATGATGCACTCCTGTACGTCGACTGCACGGCGTCGCTTGCGGGCAACCCGTTTGAGACCGATGACTGGGAAATCGATATCGCATCGAGCGGATTGCAGAAATGCCTATCGGGTCCGCCTGGCATTTCGCCGATCACATTCAACGAGCGCGTCGTCGACATCTTGAAGCACCGCAAACACGTCGAGCAGGGGATCAAGGCGCCCGGCGTCGTCGAGGGCAATGGTCCGCGCATCCAGTCGAACTATTTCGACCTTGCCATGCTGATGGACTACTGGTCGCCAAAGCGCCTCAACCACCACACGGAAGCGGCCAGCATGGTCTATGCAGCGCGCGAGTGTGCGCTCGTCGTGTTGGAAGAAGGTCTCGAAGCTGGCATTGCGCGCCACCGGTTGGCATCGCGCGCGCTGAGAGCAGGCCTCACCGCGATGGACCTGACGTTGTTTGGCGATGCTGCTCACCGCATGGCGAATGTCACCGGCATCGTCATTCCAAAACAGGTCGGCAATAGCGAAAGCGTGCGTGCCGAAATGCTCAATGATTTCGGCATCGAGATCGGTACGTCGTTTGGTCCGCTGCACGGCAAGATATGGCGCATCGGCACCATGGGCTATGTCTGTTCCAAGCCGAACGTGTTGCGGTGCTTGGCCTCGTTCGAAGCGGTGCTGCGCCGCAACGGCTTTGCAGCCCAGCCTGGCCGCGCCGTGGATGCGGCCTATGCGGTTTACAATGAAGGTCGCGCATGAGCACCGAAGCCACAAAGCGCAAATCTCTGCTCGCCGCTGCCCCCGTTGTCGTCAACGTCGGGCTCGAACGATTTGCCACGGATCTCCGACAAGGCGGCGCATCTGTCATCCACGTGCAATGGCAGCCGCCCGCCCGCGGCAACGCCAAGCTCGCAGCCCTGTTATCGAAGCTCGGTGGCTAACCCGAAGTCCGCGCGATCTTGTCCGCATGAGCATGGGACAAACAATGAAGCTCCGCCAAAATACAAGCCGCACCTCCCCCTGCTTTCCCGGAACGCCCACGGCAGTGGGCGTATCCGGGATCGCGTCCTATCGGATGAGACGCGATCCCGGGTCTCGCACTTTCAGTGCTCGCCCGGGAAGGCAGCTTGAGGCGTGGGGTCGCGCCGCTAACGGCATTGGAGAGGTTGGGACTCAGACCGAAGAACACGAAAGTGACAACAAGTTGCCATGAAAAAAATAGAAACGGCGAATGCTGAAGCGGTGCGGCGGATTCTGGGCGGCGACCCTGTACTTGTCGATTGCATCCCAGCAGGCGCGGCGATCCCGGAACTCAAGTTGGGCCGCAAAATTCTACATGCTGGGCCGCCGATCAGCTGGGAGCGCATGTGCGGTCCGATGCGTGGCGCGGTCATGGGCATCGCGGTGTTCGAAGGCTGGGCGTCAGACCTCGATGATGCGGCAGCCAAGGCTGCGAAGGGCCACTTCGAATTCCACCCCAATCACCATTTCGGCGCCGTTGGCCCGATGACCGGCATGACGACCGTCAGCCAACCGCTGTTGGTGGTCGAGAACCTCAGCTTCGGCAATCGCGCCTATTGTGCGATCAACGAAGGCCTCGGCAAGGTGATGCGGTTCGGTGGCAACGATGCCGAAGTGCTGGCCCGCCTTGCCTGGCTGAAGACGAGCCTTGGACCAGCCCTCGGTCGAGCCTTGCGCGAACTGGGCGGGGTGCCCCTCAAGACACTTGTCGCGCGCGGCCTGACCATGGGCGACGAAATGCACCAGCGCAATGTCGCTTGTTCGTCCCTGCTGCTGCGAATTTTAGCGCCAGCCCTTGCCCGCACGTCAACCGACACCGCCGACCTCGCCCGCTGCCTCGATTTCATCGGTCGCAACGATCAGTTCTTTCTCAACGTCGCGATGGCGATGGGCAAGGCGATGACCGACCCTGCGCGCAATATCGAAAATTCCTCGATCGTCACCGCCATGTGCCGCAACGGCACCGACTTCGGCATCCGCGTATCGGGCACCGGCGACCAATGGTTCACGGCTCCGGTCGAAATGCCGGTTGGCTTATATTTCGCAGGCTTCTCCGAGGCCGACGCCAACCCGGACATGGGCGACAGCGCCATCGTCGAAACCATTGGCCTTGGCGGATTTGCGATGGGAGCGGCACCCGCAGTCGTCGGCTTCATCGGCGCTGGCCAGCCGTCGGAGGCCGCTCGCTTCACCCGTGCCATGGCTGAGATCGCACCCACGCCTAACCCTGAGTGGACCATTCCCTCCATGGACTACACCGGCGTGCCAACAGGCATCGATATTCGACTCGTCGTTGAAACGGGACTAGCGCCAACCATCAACACCGGCATCGCGCACAGGTTGCCGGGTGTCGGTCAAGTCGGTGCAGGTAATGTCAAAGCCCCACTCAAGTGTTTTGACGATGCACTGGTCGCGTTCGCAGCCTCGATGGGGATCCAATGAGTTTCATCCTCAACGACGTGCGCCGTGGCGCCTACCTCGACTCGGTCGCGCTGATGGGGATCGCGACTGAGGTTCAGTTGCTCGACGGCGTTGAAGTGGCCGGCCTGATGATCGGCACGCCAGCCAATCTGGAAATCCTGCGCGACGCTAAGGCGCTCGCTGAAAACGGCGCGGCTAGCGGCCCCGGCGATATCGTCATTGCCGTGCGTGCGACGTCGAAGGCTGCCGCCGAAGCGGCCCTCGCCCATGCGCGCCACGTGATCGACAAGCCACGCAACTCAACCGGCACTGCCCAATCATGGGCACCGCGGACCTTGCGCGCAGCGGTCGTCGAAACCCCGATGGCCAACCTCGCGCTCATCTCGGTGCCCGGCGACTTCGCGATTGCCGAAGCCCGCAAGGCGTTGAACCTTGGTCTTCATGCAATGATCTTCAGCGACAATATCGCACTTGAAGATGAAGTGGAATTAAAACGAGACGCACGTGAAAGAGGCCTTCTCGTCATGGGGCCAGATTGCGGCACGGCGATCATCGGTGGCACGCCGCTCGCGTTCGCGAATGTCGTCCCGCGCGGCGACATCGGCATCATTGGTGCATCGGGCACTGGCATTCAGGAAATCTCATGCCTGATTGCCCACGCCGGGCACGGCATCTCACACGCCATCGGCACCGGCGGGCGTGATCTCAAGTTGGAAGTCGGCGGCATCACAACCTTGATGGCAATCGACATGCTCGATGCCGATGATTCCACCAAGCATATCGTGATCGTATCGAAGCCACCGGCTGCGCAAGTTGCCGCGAAGGTACTGGAGCGGGTCGGGCGCAGTTCGAAGCCATTCACGATCTGCTTTCTGGGCGATGGTGAGCGCGCGATGCCGAATAATGCACGTGCGGCTGGAAACCTAACATCGGCTGCACAAATGGCCTGCGACAGCGGACCCGTTCCGGCCTTAGCAGTATCGGAACGGCAAATCGGCGGGCGTTTCGTGCGCGGCTTGTTCGCCGGCGGGACACTGGCTGCCGAAGCGCAAATCATCTTGCGCGCGCACGGGCTGGATGTGATGTCAAACGCGCCAGTCCCTGGCGCTCGGACGTTCGAACCGCGCGCAAGTGGTCACACCATGCTTGACCTCGGCGCCGACGAATACACGCGTGGTCGCCCGCATCCAATGATTGAGCCAGCCGTGCGCGATGAGCCATTAGCAAACGCGTTGGCCGACGAAGGCGTCGCCGCGATCCTGCTCGACTGCGTCATCGGCTTCGGCGGCCACATGGACCCAGGCGGGCACCTCGCATCGCGCCTGCGCGACCGCCCAAAGCATGGCCCGATCATCGTAGCCTCGGTAACCGGCACTGACGCTGATCCGCAGAACCGGTCGTCGCAAGTGGCAAAGCTCGAAGCGGTCGGCGTCGTCGTCGCCGAGTCGAATGCAGTCGCAGCATCGCTGGCGGCAGGGATTGTCCGCGATAGCGCCCTTGGTTAGGATCGGCTCCATCGGCGCACGGGCGGCGCAACTGCTCGACCAGCACGCGGACTGGACCGTGGCAGCGACCTTCGACCGCTCGTTCTACATTCGCTGTGGAGATGAGTTCATTTGCATCGGCGATGAGCGCATCGGTAACGGTCCACTGAATGCTTTGTTGGCGGCGGGATCGAGGCTACCGCAGCTTGAAATCGGTGTCCCACTGAACCTCGACCTCTCGACGGCAAAAATCTGGAAGGCCGACCCATGGCCAAAAATTTCAGCTGAAGCGCTACATGTTGACCGCCTGGAAGCAGTCATCGCGGCGGCCCTCGACGCTGCACCAGAGGCAAGCTTTGTGCACGCCCTATCGTGCAAGCCATCCGACGACCCGCTTGCGCGCCGCGCCATCGAGGGTATGACCACTCTAGGCAATGCGCTTCGCGATCCAACCGTTGAGACCTGCGAGGCAGCAGCCCAGCGGCTACTTGGCCTCGGCCACGGGTTGACGCCCAGCGGTGACGACGTGCTGTCCGGCGCGCTGATCATGCTGCGTGCACTCAACAGGACTGAAACGGCGACGACGCTAACAGCAGCGATCCGACGGCACATGGACACGGCGACGTCGCCGCTCAGTTGCGCCTTCCTGCGCGCCGCCTGCGACGGTCAGCCATCGGCTGCGCTGAACCGCTCGATCACTACCCTGCTTTCTAACGGTACCTCGGACGACGTCATCGCCCCCATTCGCGGCATCGGCCACGCGAGCGGATTTGATCTGTTGGCGGGGGCGCTCGCCACCATTCAACCAATCTGATTTCCAACCCAATAGCCTTGAACTAATACTTGAATAGTATGGATTACGTATCATATCTTGGCAAGATGATCCTTGGGTTAGCAAATCGCAGAACAGAAGCGTTATTTCGCAGTGGCAAGTGTCCAGCCACCTGGAAAGCCTTTGAGTCAGTAGCATTGCGAAAGCTCGACATGCTGCATGCCGCCACCACAGTTCGCGACCTTGCTTCGCCGCCAGGAAATCGACTTGAAGCTTTGAAGGGGCGACGGCTCGGGCAATGGAGCATTCGGATCAATAATCAATGGCGCATCTGCTTTCGCTGGACGAGCGAGGGACCTTCGGATGTTGAAATTGTAGATTATCACTAACGAGGAGTTGGAATATGCCGCGCATCAGTACGCACCCGGGCGAGATCCTGCAACATGAATACCTTTTGCCGTTGAATCTCAGCGCACGCGGTCTTGCGATTGCGATCGATGTGCCACCAAACCGCTTGACGGATCTTGTACGCGGGCGCCGAGGCATGACGGCGGATACGGCCTTGCGACTTGGTCGATATTTCAAGACCGACCCACGATTTTGGCTGAATTTACAGGCGGCTTACGATCTCTCAAGAGCCATTAGTGCAACAGACTATTCAAAACTCCCCGTGCGCGCTTAACCGTTCGAGTCGACACCCTGCTGGCTGGTATTTTGGTCGCAGCCGCCGTTGCGGCATCGTGGTGGCAAGGCTCTTGTCAGGCCAAATCGAATATGGCAGCTTTCATCCAGGCTTCAACAACTGGAAGGAGGTGATCTGATGTCGAGTGAGATGAGAATGATGCCGCTAGGGCTCACGTTCATCGAGACGGCTGAGGAGCAACCTCCGCAAGCTGCCTGATGGATTTTAGATGAGCCCGGTGCACGCAATGTGCGCTGTCGGCCGCTAATCTCACGGCACGTGTATGGGAAAGGGCCACTCTTGCGAGTGGCCCTTTTTATTTCTCGAGGCCCTTGGCACCAACGTTAAACACTGCCGAAAGCTAACCCTGTTGCGCACACTAGTCGCCAGAGGTTACGCTCCCGAAATCAACACCTTGGCGGCTCCCGCGCTTGGAGACTTTTTGTGACCGACCTTGCCGCTCGCGTTTACAATCACACTTGGAAGATCGACCCGATCGTCCGTTCGGTGATCGACACCGACTTCTATAAGCTATTGATGGCACAAACAATTTTCCGTCGATTGTCGCGCACGCAGGTGAAGTTCGGGATCATCAACCGGTCGACCCACGTGCCGATTGCCAATCTGATCGACATCGGCGAGTTGCGTGAGCAATTGGATCACATTCGCTCGCTCAGGCTCACGCGCGGCGAAAGCACGTGGCTGCGCGGCAATACGTTCTACGGCAAGCGGCAGATGTTCTCGTCCGATTTCATGAGCTGGCTCGAAGGGTTTCAGTTTCCCGAATACCAGCTCGAGCGACGTGGCGATCAATACGAGTTGGTATTCGACGGTCCGTGGATCGAAACCACGATGTGGGAAATTCCAGCCCTTGCCGTCATCATGGAGCTACGCTCGCGCGCGGTTCTGCGCGGCATGGGGAAGTTCGAGTTGCAGGTGCTGTATGCGCGCGCGATGACCCGCGTGTGGGAGAAGATCGAACGCTTGCGCCGCCTCGAAAACCTTCGCATCGCCGACTTTGGCACGCGAAGGCGTCATGGCTTCCTGTGGCAGGACTGGTGCGTACAAGCGATGCAAGAAGGCTTGGGCACGGCATTTCTTGGCACCTCCAACTGCCTGATCGCGATGCGGCGAGAAGTGGAAGCCATCGGCACCAACGCGCACGAGTTACCGATGGTCTATTCGGCGCTCGCGACCGACGACGAGGCGCTGGCACAGGCCCCTTATCGCGTTCTGGCCGACTGGCAGGAAGATTACGAAGGCAACCTGCGGATCATTCTGCCGGACACCTATGGCACCGAAGCGTTCTTGGCCCATGCGCCGGATTGGCTTGCGCAGTGGACCGGCATTCGCATCGACAGCGGAGACCCTATAGCTGGCGGTGAGGCCGCGATCCGCTGGTGGCGAAGTCATGGACAAGACCCGGCCACCAAACTTGCAATCTTCTCCGACGGGCTTGATGTCGAGACTATCGAGGCCATTCACCGCCACTTTGCCGGACGCTTGAAGCCGGGCTTCGGCTGGGGCACGCTTCTGACCAATGATTTCAGAGAGCTAGTGCCTAACTCGGCACTCGACCCGTTCTCCATCGTCTGCAAGGTGATGGCGGCCAACGGCAATCCAGCGGTCAAATTATCCGACAACATCAACAAGGCCGTCGGCCAGAAAGCAGCCATCGAGCGCTACAAGCGGGTGTTCGATCACCAAAATACGACCGCAATCCCTGTGACGGTGTAACCATTGTCGAGCGATAACGCACCGTTAGTGCTTGACTGCACACCGGCCTTTCGCTCTTTGGCCTGAGTTGACGTTCAATCTCCATCGGTTGCATCGAAAAGGTCATCGGGCAGTTATGCGTATCACCACGTTTGCCGCAGCGATCTTAGCTGCATCAGCTTTATCCAGCGCCCAAGCGCAAACGCCCTCGGCGAAGTCAGCGACCATCGCCTCATCACCAGCCGCAGCGCCCGTATGTCGCAACACCGGCGATTTCAATCGCTGGCTCGACGGCTTCAAAAAGGATGCGGCAGCCGCTGGAATTTCCGCCCGCACCATGCAGTCCGCAGCACCCTACCTGACGCTCGACCAGAACATCATCTGGACCGACCGAGGGCAGCGCTTCTTTGCGCAAAGTTTTCTCGACTTCTCAGACAAGCTCGCCTCACGCGGTCGCATGCAGAACGGCATTTCGCAAGTCGCCAAGCACAAGGCAATCTTTGTCCGCGCCGAGAAGGAATACGGCGTGCCAGCTCCCATCATTGCATCCTTCTGGGCACTGGAAAGCGACTTCGGTTCGGGCATGGGCAACAAGCCCGTGTTGCGATCGCTGGCAACGCTTGCCTACGACTGCCGCCGAGGTGAGATGTTCCGCGGTGAACTGATGGCTGCACTCAAGATCATCGACCGAGGCGATTTGACAGCCGCCGACATGATCGGTTCGTGGGCCGGTGAACTCGGCCAAACGCAGTTCCTGCCGACGCACTATTTCAATCATGCGGTTGACTACGACGGTGACGGAAAACGCAACTTGCTACGCAGCCCAGCCGA
>JANOYV010000170.1:0-53029 GCA_031429105.1 Hyphomicrobiaceae bacterium
TTGGTGTGCTCCAGGAACTCTTCGGGGTTCGATCCTTCGAGCAGCGTCTCGACCAGTCGCCGCAGCCACATATAGGGGCCGCTCTCCTTGTCGTAGACGGTGGCGGGCGCTCCTCCATTGACATACCCCTTAGTGCCAGCCGTGGGCGCATCTTTCGAGCCCAAGTCCTTGTAAATCGCATGCGCGGCGACGCCATCCTCGGCCACCCGGTGCATGGCGCGGGTGCGGATTTGCAATTCGACGCGCTGGTGGCCTGGCCCAACGATCGTCGTATGGATCGAACGATAGCCGTTAAGCTTTGGCGTCGAGATATAATCCTTGAAGCGGCCAGGCACCGTGCTCCACGTAGTATGCACGAGCCCCAGCACGCGGTAGCAATCCTCGATATCATCGACGATCACGCGGAACGCATAGATATCCGACAGCTGCTCCAGAGAAATTTGCTTGTTCTGCATTTTGCGCCAGATCGCGTAGGGCTTTTTTTCGCGACCCGCGATCTCTGGCGCCTTTTCGCCAACCGCAAGTTTCTCGGCCAGCGACCGGCTGATTTCGCCGACGAGGCCGCTGTTTTTGGCGCTCAACGCCTGCAGCCGTTCCCGTACCGCCTTGTAGGCATCCGGATGCAACCAGCGGAACGATAGATCCTCAAGCTCCTCACGCATCGTCTGCATGCCCATTCGACCGGCGAGCGGCGCATAAATATCGAGCGTTTCTTCAGAGTTGCGCTGGCGACTTTCGGGCTTGTTGTGCTCCAGCGTGCGCATGTTGTGGAGTCGGTCGGCAAGCTTGACCAGCAGTACACGGATGTCGGTCGAGATCGCGATCAAGAGCTTGCGGAAGTTCTCTGCCTGCTCTGCCTTCTTGGACACTAGGTCAAGGCGCTTGATCTTCGTCAGGCCATCGACAAGAGCGCCAATTTCAGCGCCGAACAATTGGTCGATTTCCGCCCGCGTTGCGTCCGTGTCTTCGATTACATCGTGCAGCAGCGCAGTCGCGACCGTCGCATCGTCCAACCGCAGGTCAGTCAGAATGGCTGCCACTTCGAGCGGATGGGAGAAATAGGGATCTCCAGAGGCTCGCTTCTGATTGCTGTGTGCCTTCATGGCATAAACGTAGGCGCGGTTGAGCAGCGCTTCGTTGGCCTTCGGGTCATATTTAAGGACGCGCTCAACCAGCTCGTACTGGCGCATCATGGTCGCATGACCCGCAGCAGTCGATATATTGGCAGTCGCTTGAGGCTAAGTGAATTACTCATTGGTGCACAGTTTAACCGCACCCGCGCCAGCCTTCGCAAGTTAAATACCGCAATTGGACTTAATCTTCCGGCCAGCAGCAGTTGGGCACGATCAAAGACCGCCGCGACCACCACCATTGCCGCCGATTGCAGCAGACGGCTCGGTCGGAGTCATGCTTTCCATGCCGCGCAGCAGCTGCTCTTCGGTCATCAGGTCAACCGAGCTATCCGACGACTGGTCATCGCGACCCAGCATCGGTCCACGACGATCATTCGCCAACAACGGTGCAGCTTCAGCTTCCGGCTCATCGACTTCGACGTTCTTCTGAATCGAGTGAATAAGTCCTTCCAGCAGGTCGGCCGGAGGCACGGTCCGCTCGGCGATTTCGCGAAGGGCGACGACAGGATTTTTATCGTTCTCCTGATCGATCGTAATCGGGCTGCCATTCGTAATCGCGCGCGCACGATGGGCGGCCAGCAGCACGAGTTCGAAGCGATTTGGCACCTTGTCTACGCAATCTTCGACGGTTACGCGGGCCATGGATCCACTCCTGATCAAGATGTCTCAACCGAAAAGACCGCAGGCTCCGCACTCTCGAAAAAGAGCACAGCCGACGGTTCTACAATCAGCTATCGCATAAACACCAGTCTGTATCAAGCGTCTGGATCAAAGTCGTTTGATGAAGCGTCGATCCGGCAACCGACTCAACAGCGTCTTACCGGATATGTGCAAAACGGGATGTACCCAGTGGGGCGCGACTTCCAATAGTGGCATCAGTACAAATGCGCGCAGATGCGCCAAAGGATGTGGTAAAATCAGACTTTTTGTCCGTCGTGTCGGACGGCGTGCGCTGATTGGTCGATCCCCGTGGCCGCCTCCATCGCCACGGGGACCACGAACCCGCCACCCGCTCATCCGCCCACCGTGATCGATGACATCTAGATCAAGTGCACGAGCGCCCCAGCGCCGACCGATGCCGGACCGTCGCCCCGCTCGCCGTTCCAGCGTCTGCAAAATCCAGAGCAGCTGAATCGGCCCGACGCTGGCGTCAACTCGCAGGACCGCATTGACATAGAGGGGTTGATGGTCGCCCCCCACCGGAGCTGTCACAAAAAAGCTGGAATTTGTCGTCATTCCGTTGAAAATGAGATTTAGTTCCGCCGCAGTACGCTCCAGTGTCGCCTGGGGACTCCCCCAAGCGCCGGACAAATTGCCGCCCATCGATATCAAGATCATGTTTTGCTTGCCACGCATTCGTGAATTGCATAACTAGTAGTATGTCGCGAATAAATGATCGAACGGTTGAATTTTCGGCTTGATGACGCCATTTGAGCTATGCACGAAACAGATGCGCTAACGTTTCCACATCTTAGACAACCGAGAGTTGATTAACTTCTGGCGCTGATCTGGAAAACGAGTAAAACATCACGATTGCTCTGATAGGTCATTAGTGGCGGTCGCTAATTTTTGGGTGAGGTTTACGAAATGCATTTCTATCCCAATGAGCGCACGGCTCTTTTTATAGATGGTGCGAACCTTTACGCAACGGCCAAGGCGCTCCAGTTCGATATCGACTACAAGCGCTTGTTGACTTTGTTCCGCAACAAAAGTCAGCTTGTGCGCGCGCTCTATTACACCGCGCTTGTTGAAGATCAGGAATATTCCTCGATCCGCCCGCTGGTCGATTGGCTCGACTACAACGGCTACACCATGGTGACGAAGCCGACCAAGGAGTTCACGGACTCGATGGGTCGCCGCAAGATCAAAGGCAACATGGACATCGAGCTGGCCGTAGATGCTATGCGCTTGTCTGAAAACCTTGATCACATTGTCCTATTTTCTGGCGATGGTGACTTCAAATCGCTGGTCGCTGCGCTCCAGCAAAAAGCCAAGCGCGTGAGCGTTGTGTCGACCCTGCAAACGCAGCCGCCGATGGTTGCTGATGATTTGCGCCGCCAAGCGGACCAATTTGTCGATCTGGCTGACCTGGAGCAAATGATCTGTCGCGATCAGGGAACGCGCCCAGTACTACCGACATCCAGACCCGCGGAACGGTCCGATCGGGCGCCGGTCGAGCGTGCCTTCGTCAGTCGCCGCAGCGAGACTGCGACACGCACGCCTGCTGAGGCACCGGCCTATGGCGATCCGGACGACGCGCCACGCAGTTAATTCGGCAATGCAGAAAGGTACTGCAGAGGCGGAGGCGCCGCATCAGTGCAGCCTGTGTCCTCGCTTGGCCGCATTTATCGCCGCGCAGCGCCTCGTCGAACCGCACTGGCACAACGGCCCGGTTCGCTCGTTCGGATCGGATGATGCAGAGTTACTGATCGTTGGTTTGGCACCTGGTATGCGTGGGGCAAACCGCACCGGACGACCATTCACTGGCGATTATGCCGGCGACCTTCTCTACGCGACACTCGATCAATTCGGATTGTCGAGCGGTCAATTCAACGCTCGCCCAGATGACGGCTTGACCTTGGTTGGCACAATGATCACCAACGCTGTCAGATGCGTGCCGCCGGAAAATAAACCCACCCCAGTCGAAATCAAAACCTGTCGCCGCTATCTCGACGCGCGGATCAAACACCTCCCACGCCTTCGCATCATGCTGGCGCTTGGCCGGATCGCGCATACGACGATTTTAGCGACCCTTGGACAAAAGCAAACGGCCCATCCGTTCGCCCACGGCGCGCGACACGAGATTGCACGCGCCGACGGGCGTCACATTATCCTACACGACAGCTATCATTGCTCGCGCTACAATACGAACACCGGGCGTCTCACGACTGCGATGTTCCAAGACGTCTTCCGTGCCATCAAAGCGGATATGGATGCGCCTTAAACCGGATTATCCTGCAGCCACGCCAGCACGTCCGCCGCATTGCGATCTGGCGGGAACACCGGATAAAACACGTGGGTGATGATGCCGTTGTCGATGATCATCGCCATCCGCTTGATCAGCGTAAGACCGCCCGCCTCCATCGTCGGCAACCGCATCGCGGCCGTCAACTTAAGTGCAGCATCCGACAACACCGGAAATGGCAAGTGCAGGCGCGTCGCCAACTCTTGCTGATAGCCCGTGTCTTGTGTCGATAGCCCAAACACGTGCGCCGCACCGGCTGCTGTTAGCTCTTTGAACAGATCGCGAAACGCGCAGCTTTGCGGCGTGCAGCCGCGCGCGCCAGGGATCATGTCCCAATCATCGACTAGGCTGATCTGTCCTGGCGTGCCGGTACGTGGATAGGCGAATAGAACGGCTCGACCTTTGATCTGCGCAAGAGACACCATCGCGCCATCAGTCGACGGCAACGCAATATCTGCGAATATAGCGCCGACGAGATGCAGCGCCGCGCCATCATCGACTGGAGCTGGAATCTTCGACCAATCGACCGCCATCAAATCAGGTTGTGTACCGCTAACCATGATGATCCTCATACGCCCTTGGTAATGCCGCCATCGACGCGGATGTTCTGGCCAATCACGTAACTCGCCGCATCCGACAGCAAGAACGCCACCACATTTGCAATCTCAGCCGTGGTGCCGTAACGGCCCGCCGGAATGCGTGCGCGCCGATCTTCCTTTTCTGGAAGGCTATCGATGAACCCCGGTAATACTGCGTTGGCCCGGATGCCGTCCTTGGCATAGGTATCGGCGTAGAGCTTCACGAACGCGCCAAGGCCAGCACGCAAGCACGTCATTGGGAAATCAGCTTCCGGCTCGAACGCCGCATACGACGACAGCGCAACAATCGCACCGCTCTTTTGCGCCTGCATGATCGGCGTAATCAGCCGCGTCACGCGCACGACCGACAGGACAGCCATGTCGAGCCCAGCGTGCCAGTCAGCATCGGTCAGCGCCAGCAACGCGCCCTTCGGTGGATGCCCTGCATTGATGACAGCGCCATCGAGCCGACCGAACTTTTGTGTGGTCTCGCCAACCAGGCGCTGCAAGTCCGCCGTATCAGTCACGCTGCCGCGGATTGCGATGCCGCCCAGTTCAGCTGCCAATTTCACCACGCCTTCACCTGGCGACAGAAGCCCAAGCTTGTAGCCATCAGCCGCCAGTTTGCGCGCGATGCCAGCGCCGATGCCGCGCCCTGCGGCAGTCACGATTGCTACTTTTGTCATTGCATCCTCACCATTGGTTTAGGACTTTACGCGGAGATGATAGCGCCCGTGCTCGCGATAACCGAGGGCATTATACAATGCTTGGGCGGGCGTGTTGTTAGCAAGGGCTTGGAGTGCAGCGACGCTGCAGCCCTGTTGCGACCCCCAGGCTTCAAGACCACTCATGACGGCACGCGCAGCACCTGTGCCGCGCGCTTCAGCCAAGGTCGCCACACACTCGGCAATGACCACGTCTCGATGGGCAACAGCCAACGCCGTGGCGATGATCTGTCCGTCGCGCCGCAAACCGCAGAAAGCGCTGGCTTTTGGAATACGCGCGAGAATTTGCGGCGCGATGCGGCGGCGCTCGGGCGTGATGACGCTCGCGTAACAGTCAAACCATTCAGGCGTGGCAGATGAGAAGTATTCAACCCCGTCGGGCGCAGCAGCATTAAACGCGATGTCGTTCACCAGCGTGATGCACGGATCATTGATTCTGTAGCCTCGGGCAGCGAGCCGTCCGTCGAGATCGCGAGGTGCTGCCACCGTCGAAACTTGAAACATCGTGCCTTTGCCGCGCGCAGCGTAAAGCCGCTCGGCCCCGTCGATGGCTGCATCGACATCGCTGCCCGTAAAGTGCAACGCCGACACCGAGTTCGCCCGCTGCGATCCGCCATCCGAATAGCGCCACAACCAACCCTGCAGCGGCGCCGTCTCAAGTGCTGGCCACGCATGCACGCCGGCCTCTTCGATGCGCAGCAGTAAGTCTCGATCCATCGCAATGCCCTACCCCTTGTCACGCATGATGCGGGCCTTCTCGCGGTTCCAATCGCGCTTCTTCGAAGTCTCGCGCTTGTCGTGCAACTTCTTGCCCTGGGCGACGCCGATTTTCAGCTTACAGCGCCCTTTTTCGTTGAAGTAGAGCTCCAGCGGCACGATCGTCATGCCTTCGCGCTCGGTCGCTAACCTGAGCTTACGGATCTCGCTCTTATGCATCAGCAATTTGCGCGGACGTTTCGGCGCGTGTTGATAAAACGGTCCAGCAAGTTGATATTCTGGAATATACGCGTTGAGCAGCATCAAGCCTTCCGGCTCGTAGGAGGCATAACTCTCGGCGATATTCGACTGGCCCTTGCGCAGCGATTTTACTTCCGTGCCGGTCAGCATGAGGCCCGCCTCATACGTATCGGTGATGAAGTATTCGAACCGCGCACGGCGATTTTCCGCGACGATCTTGCGGCCGTCGTCCTTCTTGGCGGCCATGACGTAATCTGGTCCTTGTTTAACTGGCGCGCTTATTCGGCGGCCTTCAGTTGCAGCACACCGGCGCTGACCATGGCGGCATCGACGATCTTGCGGGTCGCCTCGGTCAGCGGCGCCATTGGCAGACGGCACTCAGTCGAACCAAAGCCCAGCCGCGACGTCGCATACTTCACCGGCGCCGGGTTGGTCTCGACGAACAGCGCATCGTGCAGTGGCATCAGTTGATCGTGCAGCTTCAGTGCGGTGGCAAAGTCACCCTTCTTGCAGGCCAGTTGGAACGCTGCACACTGCGCCGGCGCCACATTCGCCGTTACCGAGATTGCGCCGTGCCCGCCATGGGCATTAAAACCCAGCGCCGTTGCATCTTCGCCGGTCAGATAGGCAAACGGCTTGGCAATTAGCTGCCGATGCTGCGACATGCGCGCCATGTTCGAGGTCGCATCCTTGACGCCAGCCACATTCTTCAACGCGGCGATCCGCGCCATGGTCGCTGGCATGATATCGACAATGGTCCGGCCCGGTACGTTATAGACGATGATCGGCAAATCGACGGCATCGCTGATTGCCTTGAAATGCAGATATAGCCCTTCTTGCGTTGGTCGGTTGTAGTAGCCGGTTGAGTGCAGCACCGCGTTGGCGCCGGCATCCTTGGCTGCGCGCGTGTAGCCAATCGCTTCAGCAGTCGAATTCGACCCGGCGCCCGCGATCACCGGCACGCGCTTCTTGGCAACCTCAATGCAAATTTGCACGACGCGATTATGCTCGTCGTGGCTCAGCGTAGGGCTCTCGCCGGTCGTGCCGACCGGCACCAAGCCGTTTGAGCCTTGCGCAATCTGCCATTCGACGAAACGCTCGAATGCCGCCTCATCGACCTTGCCGTTCTTGAACGGCGTAATGAGCGCCGTAAATGATCCTGTGAACATGTCAGCGTTCCATCCTGCCTGCAGCACGCCAATCGTCAGGTGCTTCGTTATTTTGAAGTTACGAGGTTAAGCAGTTCTGCCGCTGCTCGCAAGCGGTACTGCCGCGCCGCTTTCGGTTTTCAACCCGACAACCGCCACGCACGCTTTGCCTGAATGCCACGGAATGGCCGCTAATTTCTGCTGCATCGACAAGGACTTCGAATAGTTACAGATTGCAATCGGTGGGGAACGAGAGATCTTGGCGGACATGAACGGGTTGAGACAGGGCTTAGCTGCCAGGATCGCGTGCGCTGCCACTATCATTGGCGCTTGCTGCGCGTTCGCGGGATCGGGTGTTGCGCAAGCGCCAAGCCCGGTTGCCGCGCCTCCAAAGGTGGTCGCGCCAAAAACTGCTGGCACTGTCTTGACGGTCTCTCCATCGGTGCAGCCAACCGTTCCAGCCCTACCATCCCAGCCGGCCCCGATCACGTTGCCAGCCGTTGCCAAGGTTGAAGCAGCCAGGGTTGCCCGCTTTGATGCAGCCATCGCGTCGGTGCGCGGCTCATCCCCCAGCACGGCCGATGCGACCGCCATCAAGGACGCGGTCCAGGCATTTTCGGCCAACGATTCCGTCAAGGGCCGAAACTTGCGCGATCAGATCACCGACCCGGTCGGGCGCAAGCTCGTGGATTGGGTTCGCCTGCGTGTTGGCCTTGGTGAAGCATCCGAATACCGCGCCTTCCTCGACGCAAACCCTGCGTGGCCGGATCGAACGACCCTCAACCAACGCTTGGATGAAGCATTGTTTACGCGGGGTGGCACCCCCAAGGCGATCAAGGACCTGTATAAGGCCAGCGAGCCACGTACCGCTGCGGGCTTGGCCGCGTTGGCGTCCGCGCACCTGGCGGAGGGCGACGAGGGAACCGCACGAAAGCTCGCGCAGTCGGCGTGGCGCACTTACGATATAACGGCGACACTGGAGACCGGTTTCCTCGAGCGGTTCGGCAAACACCTAAACGAAGCTGATCATAAATGGCGGCTGGATCGCCTGCTGATGTCCGACATCCGGTGGGCAGCAGAACGCGGTGACCGGGCAAATTTAGCAAAGCGCCTGATCCCGAAGCTATCGGAGCCTGAACAGAAAAAGGCAGAGGCGCGGCTCGCCGTCTTCATGAAGGTGCCGCTCGCACGCCAGATGATTGAGGCGCTGCCCGCACCAGCCGTCGGTCAACTGCCAGATTGGGGCTTGGTTTACCATCGCGTACAGGTGCTGCGCCGCTCGGATCGCGACGAAGAGGCGTGGAAGCTGCTCGCCTCCGTGCCGAACGACGCCAGCGCCATTGCCACACCGGACGACTGGTGGGTCGAACGCCGCGCCAACGCCTATCAAGCCTTGAAAGCCGGCAAGCCCCGGATCGCCTATGATCTGGTCAAGGAAGCAGGCTTGCTATCGATCAACCCGGCCAAAGAGCAGGCGAATTTCGCCGGCTGGCTGGCGTTGCGCCAGCTGGACGATCCAGCTGCGGCCGACATCCATTTCCGCTTCATGCGCAAAATTGCTGATGGCCCCCTCAGCCAGGCCAAGGCTGATTACTGGCTGGGTCGCACCGCAGAAGCACTTGGCGACAAGTCGCGTGCAGCCGAGCATTACAAGTCTGGATCACGCTTTCTCGATACGTTCCACGGCCAGTTATCGCGCCAGCGGCTCGATCCGAACCAACGCCTGGAGCTTTCGGCACCCGCTGCACCAACACCTGAGGAGAGCGCACGCTTCAATGCGTCAGATGCCGTGCGGGCAGCTGTCCTCGCTCGCAAAGCCGGCCTCGACATTTCGATTACGCGGTCGTTTCTCAACCACTTGGCGCGACACCTGAAAAGCGAAGCCGAAGTCGCCATGGTCGCCCATCTGGCGGAAGCGTTCGGCGACACACAAACCGCCTTACGGATTGGCAAAACCGGAATTGCCCGTGGCTTCAATCTGATCTCCTATGCCTATCCGGTCCATCCAATGCCGGGCTACAATTCGCTTCGCTCACCACCGGAAGCAGCACTACTGCTCGGCATCGCGCGGCAGGAGAGCGAATTCAATACGGCGACTGTATCGGGTGCTGGTGCACGCGGGATCTTGCAGGTGATGCCGATCACCGCCAAGCATGTGTGCCGCGACTACAAGATCAAATGCGATATCCCCCGCCTGCTGACCGACGCCTCGTACAACGCATCGATTGCGAGCGCCTACATTGCCGATCGGATGGGCGAGTTCCAAGGCAGCTATGTTCTTGGCACAGCTGGCTATAACGCTGGACCGGGCCGGGCGCGCCAATGGATGCGCGAATACGGCGATCCGCGTGACCCCAAGGTCGATGTGGTCGATTGGATATACCGCATCCCGTTTGAAGAAACCCGCGAGTACGTTCAAAAGGTGCTGGCAAATACCCAGATGTATCGCGCACGGCTTGGCACGCCCGAAACGGCACTGCGAATCAACGACGACCTAGCGCGCGCTCGCGGGTCGAACCGCGCCGCAGATCGCTTTAGTCCGGCTACCGCTGCAGAAGTATTCGAGAAACCTGCAGCGCAAGTTGAGAGCACACCGGCCAAAGATCCGTGAGCGATCAGCGCACCGGCATCGGAAGCGATCGCATTTCTTGATTGAACAATACAAGAATCCTTGTATTGTTTCATAATGAACAACAAGACCGCCGTCACATCACTGGCAGCCCTGGCGCATGAACAGCGCTTGCGCATCTTTCGTATGCTCGTCAAACGGGGAACAAACGGTATGCCCGCTGGCGAAATCGCCGAAGCGATCGATTCCAGTCCCACAGCGGCGTCATTTCACCTGAAAGAGTTGGAGCGCGCCGGGCTGCTCCATGCGACCCGGGACGGGCGCTATATTCGCTACGCAATCCACGTCGAAGGCATCCGCCAGCTTCTCGACTATCTCACCGAGGATTGCTGCCAGGGGCAACCCGAACTGTGCGGGAACGTCGTCAAAAACATCCAGAACGTCTGTAGAGTTGGAGGGTCGAAATGATCGAGAAAAAACCACTCACTATTCTATTTCTCTGCACGCATAATTCATCGCGATCAATCATTGCCGAGACGGTTCTCAATCATTTGGGTTCGGGCACATTCCAAGCATATAGCGCTGGCAGCATGCCAAGCGGAAAAGTGCATCCCTTCGCGCTCGACCTGTTGAATCAACTCAAATATCCAACCGACGGGCTGCGCTCAAAATCGTGGGAAGAGTTTTCGCGGCCCCAGGCGCCGACCCTCGATTTCGTGTTCACAGTTTGCGACGATGCAGCCGCCGAAGTTTGCCCGGTATGGCCGGGCCAGCCTGTGTCCGCGCATTGGGGTTTACCTGACCCGTCGGCCGTCGTCGGCACTGAGGCTGTCCGCCGCGCCGCGTTCGCCGACACGCACCGCATGCTTTATCAGCGCATCGGTATCTTCGTGAACCTTCCGCTTCGTTCGCTTGACGCACTTTCTTTGCAACGGCGCTTGGACGATATCGGTCGCATTAAATCAGGCACGAAGCCAGAGCACGCCTGATGCAGAAATTTTCAATATCGCAAAAGGCTGCCTCGGAATTCCTCGGCACAGCTTTACTGCTCGCAACCGTCATCGGTTCGGGCATCATGGGAGATCGCCTGTCGGGCGGTAATGTCGCTATCGCCCTACTGGGCAATACCATCCCGACCGGCGCCATTCTCTTTGTGCTCATCACTATGTTGGGACCTGTCTCAGGCTCGCATTTCAACCCAGCCGTCACGCTGGTGGCACTACTTCGCCGAGACGTTGATCGCGCGACCGCTGTAGCTTTCGTCGCCGCGCAGGTTGTCGGAGCCGTTGTCGGCGTGCTGATCGCGCATGCCATGTTCGACTTGCCGCTGTTGCAGGCCTCGACCAAGGTCCGGGCGGGACTAGCGCAAGGCATTTCAGAATGGGTCGCGACGTTCGGTCTGATTACGACAATTCTACTGACGTTGAAAGCAAAGCCAGATGCCATAGCGACCTCCGTGGGTCTTTACATCACGGCTGCCTATTGGTTCACCGCGTCGACATCGTTTGCCAATCCGGCAGTGACGCTGGCTCGTGCGTTTTCAAATACGTTCGCGGGCATCCGGCTCATCGACGTTCCGATGTTTATGGCAGCGCAAATCGTTGGCGCATTATGCGCAGTTGCGGTTATCCGGATGTTGACCGAAGACGCGAGCGAGGCTACTCGCACAGCCGCAACCTTCAAACCCGCCGAGTGACCGCGATGACCATCACCATCTATCACAACCCAGACTGCGGCACGTCGCGCAACACCTTGGCGATGATCCGCCAGAGCGGCGAAGAGCCCATCGTCATCGAATATCTGAAGCACCCACCGACGCGCGAGCGGCTCGTCGCTTTCATGGCCGCCATGCACATCACACCGCGCGAACTTTTGCGAGAAAAGGGAACGCCGTTTGGCGAATTGGGGCTGGCCGATCATAAATGGACAGACGACCAGCTCATCGAGCAGATGATGCAGTACCCCATGCTCATCAACCGGCCAATTGTCGAAACGCCACTGGGCGTGCGCCTCTGCCGACCATCGGAAGTCGTGTTCGACATCCTGCCGAATGCCGATATCGGCGCGTTCGTCAAAGAAGACGGCGAGTGCGTATCATCGGTTAAGCGTGCGGGCCCGTGAGCGGTCGATCTGACAACGACATCGAAGCGCTGCAAAATGTAGTGGTCGGCGCCCTCCAAATCCCCGAGCAAGCGCGCCTCCAAGAGATCCAGCTATCCACGCACAGGCCACGCATTCTTTTGCTATACGGCTCCTTACGCGAACGATCATTCAGCCGTTTTCTGACACTCGAAGCGGAGCGTCTGCTGCAAGTGTTCGGAGCGGACACGCGCGTTTTCGACCCGCGTGACCTGCCATTGCCCGATAGCGTGCCCGAGACACATCCCAAGGTGCAGGAGCTTCGCTCACTTGCCGCATGGTCCGAGGGCCAAGTCTGGTGTTCCCCGGAACGCCACGGCGCGATGACCGGCATCATAAAAGCACAGATCGATTGGATTCCACTTGCCATCGGCGCGGTGCGGCCAACGCAGGGCAAAACGCTCGCCGTCATGCAGGTCTCAGGCGGATCGCAATCATTCAATGCCGTCAATCAATTGCGCGTGCTTGGACGATGGATGCGCATGCTGACCATCCCCAATCAATCCTCGGTCGCCAAAGCCTTTGAGGAATTCGACGACACCGGCCGCATGAAGCCATCGCCCTACTACGACCGCGTGGTCGATGTGATGGAGGAACTGGTCAAGTTCACGCTGCTGACCCGCGACCGCGCGCCCTACCTCGTTGACCGCTACAGTGAGCGCAAGGAAACAGCGGAAGAACTATCGCAGCGCGTGAACGTACGTTCCATTTGAAATGCTTTCGGCTTTGAGCGGGTTCAAAGGATCTCAGTGGGCTAGTCGCGACAATTGGCAACTGTTCTCTGCGTCAGCCCCATCGTGACAGCTCGCAAGACGTGAAGGCCCCCGACATTCGCCGCGAAGGACCGCGCCGAATTCCGGAGACGCGGGATGGCGAATGCGGCGAAGCACAATAGGCCACCTTGAACGGAGCGTGGGAGCATTCGCAGCACTGCCCTGATCGTCAGCTTTCAGGCGGCAGCGGTTGTCGGAGCTTGACATCGCGACGTATTGGGGCAGCATCGGCCTGATGATCGCGGTGTGGAACCAGCATTTTTGACCTGCATCCGACGTCGCAATAGATGGCCCAACAGACACCTATTTGATCCAAAGGGTTAGGGGGACCGCTTTCCGGCCGGGGCAAACCAGTGTCCCGATATAGGCGTCCGACAGATCACCGCTGTGACTGCACTCGACGCCGTCGAACTGCAGCTTCACTTCGACGCTGGAGGACAGTCGAGACAGGCGGACCTGCATTGCACCCGATTTCTCTTCGGGACCGTCGCTGCTACAAAATCCGACGTGTTTCATTTTCATGGCCCCAGCGAGATCTGAGGCGCCGCGCGGGGCATTTCTCGAGACGGCGGCGGTCAACTCCCATTCGCCGAGGTGACCGGCATATCCTACTAGCTGCATGGACTGGGGGATGCGGTATGTTGCAAGCGCACCCAACCCAGCGGCAATCGCGATCACTGCAACAGTGAATATCAAAGCGAGCCCTGCAACAATTTTTGGCTCGCGCAGGATCACACGTTGCCAGAAACTGGCTGCGGATGATCGCGCCCAAGCCTTCTCGCTCATTTGGCCCTCATGCCTGTGCTTGCCATTCACACAGTGGACGGCGGCAGTTCCTCGGCACTCATTCACAATGCCTTCTTGGCCATGAATGCGCGCGCCTCGGCAATTTCGGGTTTAGTGGCATCGGCGTCGGGCGTCTGTTCAACGATTTTTGCCCAATATTGCCGGGACTTTGCCGTGTCACCCAACGTCGCGGCGGCTCTGGCCGCGCCGACGTACGCTCCCAGTCTGTTTGGCTCCTTCGTCAGCGTTGCTTCGAAGGCAGCCAGCGCCTCTTTGGTCGATCCGCGCTCAAGCAACATGACGCCATAGAGTTCGCGTGCTGGTCTCGGCACGCCCGGCGTCACCGGATGCTTTTCCGTCTTGTCCTCAGCATCTGCGGCCGCGCTCATGGCCTTCAGCGCTTCATCGTGCCGTCCTTCGGCATAAAGCACCCATGCGGATGTGACGTCGTGCTGGATACCGACCTGCTCGGACCAGTAGGCGTCCTTGGCTTCGCGCAGCTTGTCGCGCAGCGCGGCGAGCTTGGCGACGTCCACCTTGGCGGCTGCCATATCGCCCAATCTTGCAGCACCCAATGCGCGGGCGAAATGCGTCATAGCTTCTGGATAGGCAAGCGCGGTGGGGCGAACCTGCAAGTTCGCGGCGGATTTCCAATCGCCAAGCTCGACGCTGTAACGCGCCGGGCTGACGGCGAGTGCATAGTGTCCGGCGAACCGCTTGTGGTCCGAAATCTTCTCCATCGCGTCGATGACTTCGCGTGCCTTTCGGTCCTGGCCGAGTTGCAGGTAGGCATAGACCGCATAGTCCAAGCCGTGCAGCTGATCGTCCGGTTCCTTGCTATCCTGGGCAGCGTTCGCCGAAGCGAGATTGGATGCGATCGACTCCTTCCAGTATCCGACGCGCGTGAAAATGTGCGACGGCATGTGCAGCGCGTGCGGTGCATCGGGCGCTATTTTGGCGTAGCGCCGGGCGGCATCAATCCCTTTGGCCGCGATCGCTGGATAATCATAGAGATGGATCAAGTAGTGCGACACGCCGGGATGCTGCGGCTGGCGTGTGTGGATCTTCTCAAGGATCGCCGCGCCCTTAAGCTGATTGGCGTAGGTTTTGTCGGCGGGCGACGCGCTGGTATTCAGCGCCAGCGCGTAATGAATTTGCGCCTCGTCGTCATTGGGATACCGTTGGGCCAGTTGCTCCATGGACTTGGCATAACTCTGCAGCCGTGTGCGGTGGTCGACCTTGGCGAAGTCAGTATACATCGCGCGCATCGCATCTAGATAATCGCGTTCGCGCTCCGTCTTCACCGCCATCGTCTTGGCCTTGTCCAAGGCAGCAAGTCCCAGCGGTAAGTTCTCCGCTGGCGGTGGGGCGTGCGGATTGTAGAGCAGGCTGAGCGCAATACCCCAATTGACAATGGCGCAGTCCGGATCGGATTTCAGCGCCTCCTCGAATGCCCTTTGGGAGGCGCGATACCAGAACGAGTGCTGGTACAGCATGGCCCTATCAAAATGGACCTGCGCCGCGGGCGTGCACGACGTCGAGAAATGAACCTTTCCGAGGCGCTGATCTGGCGACTGTGTCAATGCCGGCCTAGTCGCAGCTAATCCAGCCGCAGCCATTATGGCTACCGCCACCACAGATGTTGTCCTGGTCATCGATGACCTCCTGTTGATGAGGAGTATGTATCCTGACGGATGATATGTTCGGCGTGACCACCGAGTTCGTAACTGTCAAAGTCAACGAAACGAAAACCAATGTCGTATGTTGATCTTGCGCCTCCGCGCTGACGTCTGCAAGGGGTAGGTCGCAATCGAATAGCCTACCGGCTTTCAGAGCCAACCTGCCACCAACGTCATCGGCGCGCCTGAAGTGATGGGTTGGTCAAAAGCTATGACCCGCTGTCAGCCGCCATCGTGCACCACCGCGACACGTAAAGGCCCCGGACATTCGTCGCGAAGGACCGCGCCGAATTCCGGGGAGGCGGGATGTGGGAGCGGGATGCAGCAAGGTGGTGGAGCGGCGGTCGCAGCGCTGGCTGATTGACGGCTTTCGGGGTAGGGGCCATCAAGGACAGACATTGTGACGTGATGGGCCAGATTCGGACATCTTCGTTTGCGTTACATTCGTACTGAAAGCAGTCGGTCTGAGGCCAGGACCGTGCTTATTTCGAAACTTATGGTAGAGACAGCGGGTGAGGTGGATAGTTATCCTGATGGGCGCATTGGCATTTGCGACCGCGTCGATAGTCATCCTCGCATGGACAAGTTTCGGCACATGGGACCCGCTCGACACATTCGAAGTCGTTGGTGTTGATGAGCCAAGCGTCACTGGCAAGCATGCCGTTACATTTCGCCATCATCATTCCAACAGTTCCAACAATGTGATAGACATTTGGCTTCAGAGCGAGCGGCCAAACCTGGGATCACGCGAACCGCCTTCAAGAAGCGCGTTCCTCGTGCTTGTTGCGACAAGTCCGACGGTCATCTCCAGCCGTCATTGGCATCTCGACAAACGGATCGTTGCGGTCGCAGACGGAGCTACCCAGCGTAAGGGCATCAAATGCTACTTCGATGAAAATCCCATGCTAGTTTGCTACGAGCCAAGTGTCGTTGAGGTTGCCCGGCAGAGTTAGCCGTCGGACCCAAAATCCTATTCAGCAATGGCGTGGTATCGAACGATACTCAACTCTCAAATACAGGGACAACCCTTTGATCGGCGATCTTATCCAGCAAGCGATTTCGAACTTTGCAGCATTGCCGCTGTTAGACAAGGTTGCAGTGCTTGCAGCAGCGGCGATCAAGTTAGAAATGGCCCTTGAAAAAAATGGCCGGAGCCTTGGCCATCCCGCTGACAGGCCTTGGGATTATCAATCAGCAATCGTGTGCGAGATGCTAGGATCAAGATCGGTCGATCGCGACGACCAAGCCGCGCTGGTCTCAGGAGGTTATGCCGCGTCACGGTTCTCGAAGCGTGCTGGCGTAGCCATCTCCACTGCAGAACAAAAACTCCTCAGTGAGTTCATCGGCGTGTTCGCATCGATGGCACCGGAGAACCAATTTGCGTGCATTGTTGGCGGACATGAACTAAATCCGAATAAGCCAGCCGGATTGGCGTGCCCGGAAGTAATTCGCCAGCATCGCCTATTTGCCAAAATGCTACAGGCAAGCGAAGCATATAAGAAAGTGTTTGTTGGATCGTTTTCCTTTGTAGATGCCCTGAGTCCCGACTGTGCTATCACGGATCAATTGTTTTCAGGCATTTGTTACGTCAAACAATACTTCCAATACGCTCATGCCGATATTATCGTTTATGCGGCGGGAGTCGAGTTCCCGTCCTGACGCCCGATGCAGTGTGCCATCTTCGGACTTCAACTCTTCTTGGCAAGTTCGACTACCTTCACGTCATAGCCTTTGTCTCGCATGCAATCGTTGTGCACCGGAATATAATTTAAATCTTTTTTGCGGTCGTATCCTTGCGAATTCTCATTAGACGCCATCATGGCCACCGCGACCAAGCCACCGCCAATGACACGCGAGGCTTTGAGGAGCGAAACCTTGTCCTGACCGTCCTTCGTATTAAACGTATAGTTCCAGCATGCTTCGACATCTTTGTTCCGCTGTGTGTCTGTAACACCAGGCTTTGCGAAATCGAGACGGGTCGGCCCGGATGCGCAACCGGGGAGCAAAAGACTCATAATTGCCATTAGAACTAAAGACGTTCGCATATACCCCCCGCAAATTCGCACAACGCGGTTGAACTATAGGTTTACCGCTCAATCGAGTCTAGGAGTGAGCACAGGCTTGGGCACTTGGTGGGTTACCGAAGTGCTCTTCCCGCCACATCGGGCGTTAGAGAACAAGAAGTGCAGGTGAAACCGAAAGCGCAGTTCCTTTTCCATTTTACAGGGTCGGTCAAGCGCTGTCTCGATGAAGGGCACCACCGGATTTACGGCGCTGTTCCTTGGGACGATCCTGGATCGACTGACGACGAAGCTTGGGGCAGGACGGTATGCAGTCGCTTGCGCACGCAAGTGCGCACTGTCGTCGACCAAGGCTGATGCGCCGACTCCATACGACGTGGATGTCGGGTAAGGCTCAATCTCAAGCAAATACGTCAGTAAGCTTTCAGCCCAAATCTGCCAAAATCATCGGCGCGGCGGATGGCCTCAAGCTGAAACCGACGCGCGCTCCCCCTCACCCTGTGGCCATTTCCCCCGCCCACCCCTTCGCGATCGGTGCGCCGGTCTATGGGACTACATAGTGCACTACGCTCTCGTCGATACGGCCTCTCGTATCACCGCTGTCCCGGCGACCCGATCGTAGTAGGGATCTTTTTTCAATATCAATGCCCTGAGTATCCACAACCAAAACCCGATAGCGATCCCAAAGGCGACAAGAACGTACGAGGGAACACTCGAAATGCTTGAGGCCTGAGTTGCCGCGTAGGTAAACGCAATCGTGAGCGGCACTCCAGGAAGCGAGACGAGCAACGATCTATAAAGGATACGCCAGAGTGCCACTCCGCGCCGGTTTGGCTCGGAAGTCGCTATCAGGCGAGTTTTTGTGAAGCGCATGCCGATCGTCTTCCCGAATCGAACGAGGGCGACACAAATGTAAGCTATAAAAATCACAGATGAGACCCACCCCCAATCTACGGGTGGCTTCGACGAGCCCAAGTTGACGGGGTAACTTTGCCAGATGTTGGTCGACATGCCCGGGACTTGCGTGAATTTACCAAACACGAAGGTACGCGCATGCGGCAAGCCAAATAACGTCGTGGAACAATCTTGGGCATAATTCCAATCAGGCATTAGCGTTGTTGGAAGCTTAGAAGCGAGCTTGCTTGCATCATCCGCGCTAAGCAATCGACACACCTGGAACGGAAATCCGCCGAAGCTACTTTGAATTCGACCGTCGCTGTACGCGTACAAAACAACGGCAAGCACCTGCAGCGGGATCGTTACAATGAAATAATCGAGTGTTAGTGAGCCGACACGCCGCCAGAACCCTGCCCGCGGAAGACTGGTTTGCTCGTCTACCGGCGTTACGTTTGGCATCGCACCCGTTCCATTCGTAGCTAACTACAGTTGTTCGACCCGCAACGAGCGAAGCGGCGACTTCCGCTCTTGATCTCACCCCTTGACCATTTCCCCCGCCAACCCCTTCGCGATCAGCGCCCTGGTTTCGGGAATGCCGTAGAGTGCAACGAACGAGCCGAAGCGCGGCCCCTGCGAAGAACCGAGCAGCACCTCATAGATCGCCTGGAACCACGTTCGCAGCGTCTCCTTGGTGTAACCGGTCGACTTGCCCGCTTCGAACACGATGTTCTGTAGGTCTTCCGCCGTGGCATGCGGCACCACCTCCGCAAGTGCAGCGTCGAGCGCGGACAAAGCCGCACGCTCCTGATCGCTGGCCGCCCGGAACACCTTCTTTGGCTTCTCGAACGCCGCGTAATAGTTGATGGCGTATCCCACCAAGCGGTCGAGCAACGGATAGCGCTCCGGTGTCGCATCAGGCGCCAGCCGCTTGATGAAGCCCCACAGTTGCGCCTTCTCGGCGGAATTGGTTGCAGCGACCAAGTTCAACAGCAGCGCAAACGTGATCGGCAGCTCGGCCTTGGGCGGATGCCCGCTGTGAATGTGCCAGACCGGATTTTCAATTTGGGCCGACGGCAACTCGGCTGGATACTTCGTGATGAACGTCAAATAGTCATCGACCGCGCGCGGGATCACATCGAAGTGCAGTTTCTTGGCAGCCTTCGGACGTTGATACATAAATTGTGACAGGCTCTCGGGCGGGGCGTAGGTCAACCACTCCTCGATGGTCAGGCCGTTGCCCTTGCTCTTCGAGATCTTCTGCCCGTTCTCGTCGAGAAACAGCTCGTAGTTGAAGCCCTCGGGCGGCGTCGCGCCCAGCGCCTTGACGATGCGCGAGGACAACACCACGCTCTCGATCAGATCCTTGCCGGCCATTTCGTAATCGATGCCGAGCGCGCACCAGCGCATGGCCCAGTCGGCCTTCCACTGGCACTTGACGCGACCGCCAGTGACAAGCGTTGTCACCGGCTCCTTCGTCTCCGGATCGACATAGGTGATGGTGCCAGCCGCGACATCGCGCGCGATCATCGGCACCTGCAGCACCCGGCCGGAGCGCGGACAAACCGGCAGGAACGGCGAATAGGTCGCTTGCCGGTCGGGTCCCAGCGACGGCAGGATGATCGCCATGACGTCGTCATAGACCGCGAGCATCCGCAGCAGCGTCGCATCGAACATGCCCGACTTGTAACAGTCGGTCGCCGACAAGAACTCGTACTCAAAACCGAACTGATCGAGAAACGCCCGCAGCCGTGCGTTGTTGTGGGCTGCGAAACTGGGGTAACTCTTATTAATTGCGCCTTCGGATGCCCACTCCGCATCCGGCGCGTTGGAAAATGGATCCGGGATGCTCGATAGCGGCTTATCGAGATGGGATGCGAGCATCGCCTTGTTCGGCACGTTGTCCGGCACCTTGCGCAGGCCGTCCATGTCGTCGGAGAAGCAAATCAGCCGCGTCTTGATCTTGCCCCCGGTCAACGCTTCGAACGCGGTGCGCACCATCGTCGTGCGCGCGACTTCGCCGAACGTGCCGATGTGCGGCAAGCCGGACGGGCCATAGCCGGTCTCGAAAATCACGGTCTTGTCGCTCTGCCCCATCTTCTCGAGTCGCGCCTGCAGCCGCCGCGCTTCCTCGAACGGCCAGGCTTTCGATGTGGCTGCCGCCGCTACAAAGGCGCTGTCGATAACATGGGGTGCGGTGGTTGCAGCAGGCATGGGGTTGTGCGCTCAATCGGTTTGTGGTCGGAAGCCACCCGTGTAGCGGCTTATTGGCGGCGCTGAAAGGATAACTTCCTCAAGGTTCGCAGCGGCCAGAACAGCGAGAGACCTGTGTTGCAAGCCTGTCTGTTGGCGATCATCGCCGGGTACGCCGACACCATCGGCTACCTGCATTATGAAGCGTTTGCCGGGTTGATGACCGGCAACACCATTTTCCTCGGCATCGAGCTATCGAGTGGGAAATGGTCCCTTGCCGCCTTTCACGCGGCCATCATCGTGGTGTTTCTAGCGGGCGTCGTGATCTCGCGCGTGCTGCTGCGATTGGGCGTGCCGACGTGGCAGGCCCTGACGCTTGCAAGCCTGATCCTCGTGATCTGTGGCTTTACGCCCAAAACCGTCGCAGCCCTGCTGCTGGCCCTTGCCATGGGGGTGCAGAACTCGGCCGCCAACCGGTTCAACGGCGTTGCCCTCAATACCGTGTTCGTCACCGGCAACCTGCAAAAACTGGGCGAAGGGCTGGTCGCCTGGGCCTGGCCACCGAAAGGGGCAGCGCCTGCGACCGATGGCTTCGCGATCTTCGGCTTGGTCTGGCTCGCCTACGCTGGCGGCGCCTGCATCGGTGCGGTTGCACACACGCTTACAACCCTGCCACTGCTGCTGCCAGCCGCGATCCTGCCCTTCATCATGCTCGACCGATGGGCGCCAGTGAAGCCATAAGGCGAACGTGCGGCTAAGCCACAGGAGGCGAAAAACCGTGCGGTTGCCCCATTTTGGGACACGCGTTTATGCTACCTTAAACGTTAAGCAGGTACTGTTACTGCTCATCGTGCGCGGTCACTCGCGCGCAACCGTCGATCCGGAGATCTATGATATGCGCTTTACTCGATTGATCGTTGCACTTGCCGCCCTCACAGGTACAGCGTTGGCCGCACATGCCGCTGGTCCGCAACGTGGCTACGGTTATGGCCATTCAGGCGAAGGTTACGTCACCGCCGAAAGCCGTTTCGGCCACGGCACCGTGCAAGGTCCAGTGCGGATCGCACGCGCTGGCAACCGTGAAGTGCGCCTGCCGGGCGGCACGTGGATCTCCTGCACCCGCAGTTGCGCTGAAACCCTGCGCATTGAGAGTGTCGATTTCTGGGAGAACAAGGGCGCTGGCAACTCAGGCCGCGTCGATAACGAATGCGGCATCTTCGGCTGCCTCGGACGCGGCTACCGGTTTTGAGGCTGGCTAACGCACCGACCAAGCTGCCCATTCGGTGAATAATAGTCGCCCGCCCAGCACGACAAACAACACGCCGACGGTGAGTTCAAAGTACCAACGCTTGGCCGCGTAAATCGCACGCACCTTTGGGCGCTGAAACATCCAGCCGAGGAATGATAAATAGCTCGCATTGCACACAGCGATGATGCCGATGACGGCAACGCCGGTCGCCATGTTCGCCTTCAACACACCAGCCACTGCAAAAATACTGGTGATGAAAACGATCGCTTGCGCATTCGATAGTGCCGTAAAGAACCCAAGTGCAAAAGTGCGCGGCCCTTGGCGTTCAGCTTTGGCTGCGGCAGTCGTGCTGCCTTCGACCGACGCACTCAGCGCCCGCCTGATCAACCGTAGGCCAAAGTAAATCAAGTAGACCCCGCCCAGCAGTTGCACAAGCGAACGCACCCACGGGAACGCTTCGATTAACGCTGCCCATCCGAGCAGGCCGCAGGCGGCCATCAACACCACGCCGCACACATTGCCGAAAATGGCTAACGCGATATCTGTTGATTGCCGCGTGACCGCCAGATGCGCGACCATCAGCGAATTCGCTCCCGGCGTCGCGACGATCGCGAGCCACAGCAGCGTGAATGTCGATAGTACTGCGGTATCCAAGGCAAGCGTCATGGGACGCTGCTCGGTTGCCGTGTAGTCGTGGGTATCACAGATCGAGCCCCCAGTTTTGCCCCACAAGATCCCTGCCGAAACTATGGTGCGGCTCCTCCTCGATCAGTGTGAAACCGATCGCCTCGTAGATATGCCGCGCAGCGACTAGAATGTCGTTGGTCCACAACACCATGCGTTTGTAACCTGCCGCACGGGCAAAGCGGATGGCTTCGTCGACGAGCTTTCGCCCGAGCCCGAGGCCACGCGCAGCCGGATCGACGTAGAGCAGCCGCAGCTTTGCGCAACTGTCGTCGAGGCGAACGACGAACACCGAGCCGACAACTTCGCCGTCGATCTCGGCAATCCAGCAGCGCTCGCGGCCGGGGACGAAATCGCGCCCAAGTTTGAAAACGATTTCCGCGACCAGGGTCTCGAACGACTGGTCCCACCCGTACTCGGTAGCGTACAGCGCCGCGTGCTTGTGGATCACCCAGCCGTAGTCGCCGGGCACTGGATCACGCAGCACGACGGTGCGGGCGACCGAACGATCACCGAGCAACCGGCGCGCGCGTGTCAGGGCGCCGACCAGTTGCGCCTGGTCTGCGGGCGGCAGACGGCACAGCAGGGCGGACACTTCAGAAACCGAAGCCGCATTCAGATCCGCAAATGTTGCTCGGCCCGCGTCGGTCAAGCCAAGTCTCATGCGTTTAGCGCTATCCCGGCGCGCAACTTTGACGATTAGGCCGTGTCTGATCAGCCCCGAAATCACGCGACTGAGATAACCCGGGTCCATGCCGAGATCGCGCGCCAGATCGGCCGCCGTTAGTAGCTGATCGTCCGGTGCATTGGCGATCTCGTACAGCACGCGCATTTGCGGCAGTGCGAGTCCGGAGTTCAATAACTGATTGTTCAGGGCGCCAACCAACCGGGTATGAAACCGGTTGAACTGGCGCACCGCCGTAATGCGGTCAGCTAAGACAGCAAATGGTGAGCTGTGTGACGGCATAATTGAGAAAAGCATTATGATGTTGCTTTTGTCAATTTTAGATTGTGAGATTGAAATGCTGGCCTGAAGGCGACGGGCCGACCGCGACTTCTGGCCCCTTTGGAAAGGCCGACCCACCTTTAACTTCAGGCTAGTACTTCGGTCATTTTCGACTCAAGTTGGACGAGCGTGAACGGTTTGGCGATGAAGTTCAGCCCTGCATCCAGCTTGCCGCTGTGAACAATCGCATTGCGCGTGAAGCCGGTCGTGTAGAGCACTTTCAGGTTCGGCCTTCTCCGCAATGCTTCTGCCGCCAATTGCCGTCCGTTGATATCCGGCATAACGATGTCCGTGAACAACACAGTTGTTTCGGGATGTGCATCGAGTTTCGTCAGTGCACTTGTCGCGCCGTTGGCGTGAATGACCGTGTACCCCAGTTCACGCAGGGAAGAGACGGTCATTGCACTGACGCGGATGTCGTCTTCGACGACAAGGATGATGCGTGCGGCGTTAACGACCCGCAATTCGGGCGTCAAATCCGGCCAGGCCTCTTCCTTGGCGGTTCTGATCGCTTGCTCCGGCCCGTCGTCATAAAGGCGCGGTAAGTACATTTTGATTGTCGTGCCGTGACCGATCTCGGAGTAGATTTTAACGTGCCCGCCGGATTGCTTGATGAAACCAAACACTTGTGAGAGGCCAAGCCCCGTCCCCTTGCCCACGCCTTTGGTTGTGAAAAACGGATCGAATGCTTTGTCGATGACTGCGGCTGTCATGCCCGTACCGGTATCGGTGACCGAGGTTAGAACGTAGTCGCCCGCCGGCATGTCATGTTCTCGCCCGTAGGCCTCGTCGAGCGTGGCGTTGGACGTTTCGATGGTGATCCTGCCACCCTCGGGCATGGCATCGCGGGCGTTGATGGCGAGGTTGAGAAGCGCATTTTCAAGTTGCCCCACGTCGGCATTGGTACGCCACAAGCCCGCGCTGAGCACGGTCTGCGTCTTGATCGTCTCGCCCAGCGTTCGTTGAATGAGTTCCGAGATACCGCCGACCAGTTTGTTGGTATCAATCGGTTGGGGGCTCAGTGGCAGTTGTCGCGAGAACGCCATCAGCCGGTTTGTCAGTGTTGCGGCACGCGTCGCACCGTCCATCGCGCCATCGATGAACTTACCGACATCGGTATTACCGGCCTCTATTCGTTTTTGCGTCAGGTTGAGGCCGCTGATGATGACCGCGAGCATGTTGTTGAGGTCGTGCGCTAGGCCGCCGGTGAGTTGACCGACCGCCTCGATCTTTTGCATCTGGCGGATCTGCGTTTCATTTTTCTCGCGATTGGCAATCGATAGCACCAAGTCGCGAGCCTCACGGCGCGTGTTCCAAATCCATCCCGCCATCGATCCGAACGTCAAAATGAAGGCCAGCAACGAGGCAATCCCAGTGGCGACAGTCAGCCACTGCACGTTCGCAACCCGGCTTATGTGCAATTTGTTTTCGGCCGCGGACATTGCGGCAACAAGCTCTCGCACCGGCCGAATGGAATCAGGGCCGCTGCCTACTCGAAAATTCGACTGTACCGCGTCGAAATCCGCCGTGCGCCGAAGGTCGATCGCTGTCTTGAGTTTGGCAAAGCGTTCTTCTATTGCCGGTTGAAGGGCTGCAAGCGTGCTTTGTTGCTCGGCATTGTCCGCCGTGAGCTGCCGCAGTTGAGCCACCTCGGCCGCTATCGTCCTCACGGCCCCGCTGTAGTTCTTCAAGTAACCGTCGTCGCCGGTCACCAGAAATCCGCGCGCACTCGCGTCCGCCTCCTGCACCGTGGCGAAAACCGACAAAATCTTCGTCTCGACTTCGACGGTGTGCTGCACCCGGCCAACTGTCCGCTGATGCTCCCAGATCACCCAAGCCAGGGTGCCGAACATGCCAACAAGCACCAAACCACACAGTTCTGGCATGTGGGGCCGGATGCGGGGGTCGAGTTTTGCGAGCATGCGGGACATCCCGTCGAACCGTTCAGCCGCCATGAGCTTGCTGCCTTAATTTGATGTCGACCAACCGGTTGGCAGATTATCGCACTTTAGCTGGACAATCCGTGCTAGGGGTGTGGCGACAGCGTACATGAGGGCGTCATGAATAGCGAACCGATATTCCAAAAGGGGCAGGAGATACCGTCTCCCCGAGCACCGCCGCAGTCGGACGCGTCGGCAGCGCTGTCAGGTGTCAGCGTCTTTCTGGCCGAAGACGAGCCGATGCTCCTGTTGGCGCTCGAAGAGGCCGTAAGCGAGCTCGGATGCGAGGTGGTTGGAACCGCCACGCGGGTCACTGAAGCACTTACCATCGTCGCAACTCATCAGTTTGACGTCGCCGTGCTTGATGGCAGGCTTGCAGACGGCTCTATCGACCCTGTGGTCGCCATTCTGGTCGCTCGCGGTACGCCCCTCATCATTGCCTCAGGGGTTGCGTCCGCCGAATGCATCGAACGATTCGGCAACATCGTTTCCGTGCAGAAGCCGTACAAAGACGCCGAACTGCGGGACGCGCTGCTGCTGGTCCTAGCGCAGGGTCAGTACGAACCCAAACTCGTCGCGTAACCGCCACGTCGTTTATCCGGGCACAAGGTAATGTCTGTAGCAGCCAAGCGAACTTGGGCACCGCAGAAAATCTGCCAGTGATCGGTAATCCCCCTTGTCCCCACCTGACTACTGACCAAGCGCTGCCAAATCGACTGCCGTCAGCAGTCGATAGGAACCGGCGGCTAGATCAGCTGGGAGCTCCAAGTCGCAAATGCGGTCGCGGTGCAGTGTCAGCACATGATTATCGACGACTGCAAACATCCGGCGCACTTGATGATAGCGCCCCTCGGTAATGGTCAGTTGCACGCGATCGGGCCCGAGCACTTCGAGGACAGCGGGTAACAACGGCTTGTCGTCCGACTCGAGCAGCAATGTACCACTGCCGAAAATCTCGGTTTCGTCTCCCCGCAACGGGCGGGCAAGCGTTGCAAAATAGCGCTTTGGGCTATGGCTGCGTGGCGAGATCAGGCGATGTAGCAACGCGCCGTCGTCGGTCATCAGCAGCAGCCCCGACGTGTCCTTGTCGAGACGACCGACGGTTGAGATCGCAGGCTTGCGAGTGCGCCAGCGGTCCGGCAACAGGTCGTAGACAATTGGCCCCGCCTCCTTGTGCGAGCACGTCACGCCCAACGGCTTGTGGAGCATCAGGATCATGCCCGGTGGCGGATCGAGGGGCTTGCCCAAAATGGACATGCGCGCGGCAAGGTCCGGCGTCACCGCAATATGCCGATCCGAATCGAGCACCGCCGCGCCGTCGAACGTGATGGCCTTTGCGCGCACCCATTGCTGGATGTCGCGGCGCGATCCATAGCCCATGTTGGCAAGCAATCGATCGAGCCGCATACGTTCGGGCAATTTACTCATTTCACTGCCGCGTAGATTTTGAAGCCGCGCTCCTGCGTAAGCAGCGTGACTTGCGAGAACAGCGACTGCATCACCGCCTCATACGGCAGATGTCGATTGGCCGTCAGCAGACATACACCGCCCGACCGTAGCATTGCGGCTGCCACTGTGATGAAGCTGCGGCCTAGGTTTTGATCCTCCGCGCCGCCGTCGTGGAATGGCGGGTTCATGACGATGAAGTCGAACGGGTCTTTGTTATCCTGCATTGCCAGCACGTCGGCCCATCGAACCGTTGCGCGTGCCGGATCAACATTGCGTCGGGCCGCTTCGACGCCACGTCGATCAATGTCGAACAATGTCATGTGCTGCACTTTCGGCTGAGCCAGCACGGCAGTTGAGAGCACCCCAATGCCGCAGCCCAGATCGGCGCCGCGACCGCTTAACGGCGGCAAGTGCTCGATTAATAACTGGCTGCCTGGATCGATCCGATTCCAACTGAAAATCCCCGGCTGCGACCAGAGGTCGATCTCCTGTACGAACTGCGGCGCGCCAGCTGCAATAGGGCCTTCCAGGCCTGCCATCTCGGCAGGTTTCACGCCCCGGCAAATCCGATGGTGATGACGCGACGCATCATCGACCACGCAACCAAATGCCGACAGCTCATCGTGCAATCGCGCGCCGCCGCGCTTCTTGTGTGCCAGGACCGTGAACGGTGCGCCGGGCCTCAGGCAACGCAAGGCCTGCGCCAGCACGTAGCGCCGCTCGATCACGCCACCGGGTGCCAGCATCGCAAGGCTTGAAAGCGATCCATCGGGCTGATCTTCGAGTGCTGTACTGCCCGGCAGCAGAGGTGAAAATTGCAGCACCCGCGATGCCACCTCCACCAGTTCGGCACTGATCACCCCAAAGACCGCATCCATCCTGATGATCTCAACGCTGGGTTGGATCGGTCGAGCGGATCTCGATCACGTTGCCAGCCGATGCGACGGCCGCTGCCGCATCCGTCGACTTTTGAATGCGCTCGTCCTCGTTCGTAAGGCGAGCGAACTGGCGGATGCTGAATGGGATCATCGCGAGATAGGCAAGTGTGATTACCAACATCGTACCGTAGGGGTACGTGACGACCAACGCCACCAATAGAGCGACGCCGACCAGAATCGGCAGGACCAGTTCGCGCTTGATCTTGTCGCCCAGGCTCTTGCCGGAGAACGTCGGGATGGTCGACACCAACAGGAACGCCATGGCGAGCGTGTAGATCGCGATTAGCAGCGGATAGCTTCGCGCATCGAACAGACCCGTGCCTTCAATGTAGAGCGGCAACAGAACGGTGATGGCACCGGCGGGTGCGGGCATGCCGGTGAAGTAGTTGGTCTGCCATTTCGGCTTCTCGACATCGAGCATCGAGTTGAAGCGGGCAAGCCGCAGGGCCATGGCAGCGGCAAACACCAGCACCGTCACCCAACCGAAGCCGCGCAAGCCCCCGAGCCCCCAGGTGTAGACGATGAGGGCGGGCGCGACACCAAAATTCAAAAAATCGGCGAGGCTATCGAGTTCGGCGCCGAAGCGTGATTGGGCTTTCAGAAACCGTGCCGCACGCCCGTCAACCGCGTCGAGGAGGCCGGCGACGACCACCAAGGCCAATGCCAGTTCGAAACGCGATTCGATCGTCATACGAATGGCGGTGAGGCCGGCGAACAAGCTGAGCAACGTGAAAAAACTCGGCACCAGCATCCGGATCGGGATTTGACGACGTTGGAACAGGCGGCGCCTGCGGCGGCGTCGGATGTCGGCATCGTCATCTTGTGGAAGCAGAGGTTCCATCGGATCACTCCTTGAGACGCGATACGGGTTGCATTGACGGCCTTAGCTACGGCGGGCTTCGCGCTCGAGCTCATCGGAACGCAAATCAGCCAGGATCGTTTCGCCACCGAGTGTTGTCTGGCCGACGGCCACAAGTCCGTGCCGCTTCACGGGCAGATAGACATCGACCCGACTGCCGAAGCGGATGAGGCCAAATCGCTGACCTGCGCCCAGGCTATCGCCTTCGCCAGAGAACGTGACAATCCGGCGTGCGATCAGGCCTGCGATCTGCACCACGCCAATTTCGACGCCCGATGTCGTCTCAATGACAAGTGCGCGGCGTTCGTTGTCGGTGCTTGCCTTGTCGAGGTCGGCATTGAGAAACAGGCCCGGAATATAGACCGAGCGCTTGATGCGTCCAGCGACGGGGGTGCGATTAATGTGCACGTCGAACACCGACAGGAAGATTGAGATGCGCAAGCGCCGCTCCGGCCCGAAGCCCAGTTCCGGCGGCGGCACAATCTCGTCGATGGCGCTGATGCGGCCGTCGGCGGGAGCCACGACCAGCCCTTCGCGCAGCGGAGTCACGCGGTCGGGATCGCGAAAGAAATAGGCAATGTAGAGCGATACAAACGTAAACAGCCAGCCGAGAGGCGACCATAGCAAGAAGAACAACAGCGCGAGCCCGATGGCTGGCAGCAGGAACTTCCAGCCATCCCGGTGCACCGGCACCAGAAACGCACCGATCGACTTCAACAGGCTTTGTAGTGTGGACACGGGTGAAACGGGCTCCAACCAAGGGCTAACGGCGATATGCTGCCTCCCTCTTAGCGTCCATGGTGGAATATCGCCAGTGGCGATGGTGAGCAGATCTTCGTTAAAACCTTAGGGCTCACACCATTAGGGCACTGCCGCCAAAAACATGAACACCGCAAAGATACAGAGGTGCACCGCGCCTTGCAGGATTGTCGTGCGTCCGGTGGCAAGAGTGACCGTGCTTATGAACAGCGTCAACAGCAGCAAGGTGGTTTCAGCCGGTGCGAGCCCCAGAGTGAGCGATTGCCCGAGCATCAGGGCGACAACGCCGACAATGGGGATCGTCAGGCCGATCGTCGCCATGGCGGAGCCAAGTGCTAAATTGAGGCTCGTTTGCAGGAGGTTGCGCTTTGCCGCAGCGATGGCCGCCAAACCTTCCGGCAGTAAGACGACCGCTGCAATGACCACCCCAACAAAAGCTTTCGGCAGTTTAGCCGCAGCAACTGCACGTTCGAGCGATGGCGACAGAACCTTGGCCAACAGCACCACGGCGACGAGTGACAGGCATAGGAGACCAACGCTGATCATCGTTGTCCTCGACGAGGGTACCAGTCCGTGCGCGTCTGCAGCATCGTCACCACCGACAGTCTGTGTCTCGCTGAGAAAATAGTCGCGATGGCGGATCGTTTGCACAAACAGGAACACGAAATAGAGCGCAATCGAGGCAACGCCGACGAAGATCAACTGTGCAGGTGAGTAGACCGGGCCAGGTGCGGCGAGGGTATAGTTAGGCAACACCAGCGAAATGACAGCCATCGTGCCGAGTACACTTAAGGCAGCCGCAGATGCGTCGGTCTTGAAGTTCTGCTCATGGTGGCGCGCACCGCCGATCAACAAGCTCAAGCCGACGATGCCGTTCAGAACCAGCATCAAGGTTGCGAACACGGTATCGCGCGCCAGCACCTCGCTGCCGTCCTTGGCCGAAACCATGATCGAAACGATCAATGCCACTTCGATCACGGTCACCGCAATCGCCAGCAGGATTGATCCGAACGGCTCGCCAACGCGCAACGCGATGATCTCGGCGTGGTGCACAGATGCGAAGACTGCAGCGCCGAGCAGCATTGCCGATAGGCTCAACACGGCAATCGACGTCGCTGGCACAAGCCCTGAAAACTTTACCGCCAGCACCATGCAGGCCAAGGCAGGCGCTGCCCAGGACCAGATCGGTATTTTATTGATCGCTGTGGTATCGAGGGACATCGCGTCGCTTTTCACAAAAAAACACGTGCCCGATGACTGAGCGCGAGCGCCTTCCTATTCCACGGGGACGGCGACAAACTTCGTATCACCCTTCGCCCCGTCAATCCGCAGCAATACCTGCTTGCGACCAGATTTCTTAACCTTCTCGACCGACTTGGCGATATCTTCCACCGTCTGGATCTGGTCTTGGGCCGCCTCGACGATCACATCGCCGACCTTTAGATTTTTAGCCGCCGCCGGGCTTTGTGGATCGATCTCGGTGATTGCCACGCCCTTGACCTTGGCGTCGATGCCATACTTCTGGCGCAACTCATCCGTCAACGGCGCAAGCTTTAATCCGATCAACGACTTGTCGGGCGCAGTTTCGGATGCCTTCTTGGCCTCGGCCGTGGCCTCGTCCTCGACGAGGCGCGCAACGAGAACCTTCAAGGATTTCTTCTGCCCCTTGCGCAGAAGATCAACGTCAACCGTACGGCCGATCGGGGTTTGCGCGACGATTTTCGGCAGGCCGCGAACACTCGAGATTTCCTTGCCATCGAATTTGAGGATGACGTCGCCAGCTTCGATGCCGGCCTTGGCGGCTGGACCATCGGGTGTTACGCTCGATACCAGCGCACCAGTGTTTTCCTTCACGCCCAGCGTCTCGGCAATGTCATCGGTGATCGACTGAATCTTGACGCCAAACCAGCCGCGACGCGTTTCGCCGAACTGCTTCAACTGGTCGAGCACGGCTATGGCGGCATCCGAGGGCACGGCAAACCCAATGCCGATGGAACCGCCCGACGGCGAGATGATCGCCGTGTTCACGCCGATGACTTCGCCTTCCATATTGAACAGCGGGCCACCGGAGTTACCCTTGTTGATCGAAGCGTCGGTCTGGATGTAATCGTCGTATGGGCCGGACTGGATATCGCGCTGCTTAGCTGAGACGATGCCGACGGTTACCGTGCCGCCGAGGCCGAACGGGTTGCCAATCGCCATCACCCAGTCGCCGACCTTCATGTTGGTCGATGAGCCGAATTTTACAGCAGCCAAAGGCTTCTTTGGCGTGACTTTCAGCAACGCGAGATCGCTCTTGGTATCCTTGCCGAGCACCTTGTCGACTTTCAACTTCGTGCCGTCGTGGAAGTTGAGGATGATCTCGTCAGCGCCCTCGATCACGTGGTTGTTGGTGACAACGAGGCCTTCCTTGCCATCGATGACGAAGCCAGAACCGAGCGACGAGACCTTGCGCTCGCTCTGCTGCTTGCCGCCCTTCTTGTTGAAGAAATCATCGAACAAGTCTTCGAACGGCGAGCCCTTAGGCACGCGCGGCAGTGGCACGCCTTGTGGCCCCTTAACGGTTTGGCTGGTCGAAATATTGACGACGGCGTCGATCAGTTTTTCAGCTATCGGTGCGACTGAGCGCGGGCCGTTCTGGGCGAGAACGGACTCAGAAGCGACACTCGCGAACAACCCCAAGGCAACCGCACCAGCAAAACCGATCGATCGAAACATATCCGTTGCTCTCCCGTCAGGCGGCAGCACCACCGATGCTGGTCCGTGAGCCCCATCCAATGGCTGCAACTACCGCCATGTCAACATGGCGTAATGAGGATCATCCCCGCACGAGGCCGACAACAACGACGCCAATCGCCACAGCAACGGCGCCGCCGATCCGCAGCGATCGCTCCGGGGTTTGCGCAGCGAGCGCCAGCATCCGCACCGCAGATGCTGGCGAAAGCGCCCAGATCAAGCCCTCGAATACGAGGACGAGACCGACGCCGACGAGTAGGTCGGTCACGGCTTCTTTACCGAAACCCCGCCATTGGGATTGTTGAAGTAGCGGAAGAATTCGCTTTCCGGCGACAGCAACATGCGGGTTTCCGAAGGCTTGATCGCCTGTTCGTACGCCTGCATCGAACGGTAGAACTTGAAGAACTCCGGATCGCGGCCAAACGCTTCGTTGAACACGCGATTGCGTTCCGCATCGCCATCGCCGCGCAGCAATTCCGACTTCTTGACCGCTTCGGCCTTGATGATCGTGACGTCACGGTCGGCGTTAGCTTCGATGCGGTTCTTCTCGGCGCCTCCTTGGGCGCGAAGCTCGGTTGCTTCACGTACGCGGTCGGCCATCATCCGGTTGAATACGCTATCGAGGTTTTGCCGCGGCAGATCGGCCCGCTTGATGCGCACATCGACGACTTCGATGCCGTAATCCTTACCTTCGCGCTTCACCTGTTCGGCGATGTCACGCATCAGCGGTTCGCGCCGATCCTTGACGACATCGGCCAGTGTAGCACTACCCAGCACACGGCGGATCGCTGACTCGATCAACGGGCTCAGCACATCACGCACGCGCCGCTCTGTTTTGACGTTTTGGTAGAACAGCAGCGGGTTATCGATGCGGTAGCGCGCAAACGCATCGACGATCAAGCGCTTCTGATCCGACATCGTCACTTCCTGTTCGGTCGTGGTCAGATCGAGGATGCGCTTGTCGACGGTCTCGACCGTATCAACGAACGGCAGCTTCCAGTTGAGGCCAGGGTCGCGGATCACTTGCTTGGGCTCACCAAACCGCAAGACGATCGACTGTTCGTTCTGGTGCACGATGAACGCTGACGCATAGACCACGGCGGCAGCAATACCGAGTAGAGCAACAAGTCCTGCGAGAAATGTACGGATCATTGTGCGCCCTCCGGCTTCCGCGGCGACCGCTGCAGCTGATCAAGCGGCAGGAACGGCACGACGCCTGAGCCACCGCTCTTATTATCTAGTATGATCTTGTCAGCGCCGCTCAACACACGTTCCTGCATTTCGATAAACATGCGCTGGCGCGTAATGTCAGGCGCCTTTTTGTACTCTTCATAGATCTTGATGAAGCGCGCGGCCTGACCGGTCGCCTCGGCCACCGTTTGATCGCGATAACCCTGCGCTGCTGCCAGAATGCGATCAGCGTCACCCTTGGCCTTGGGCAGAATGCCATCAGCATAGGTTTGAGCCTGCTTCTGCAGCGTATCGCGCTCGTTTCGGGCAGCCTGCACGTTGCGGAATTCAGCAATGACGGCGGGCGGCGGATCAACTTCACGCAGCTGGATCTGGTCGACGCGGACGCCCGCGCCGTACCGGTCGAGGATCGTTTGCATCAACTTTTGAACAGCCGTCTCGGTTTTCTGGCGGCCTTCCGTGAGCAGCGGTTGAAGCGCTGACTGACCGACCACTTCGCGCATGGCGCTCTCGGCGACTTCGCGAACCGTCTCTTCGGGCTTTTGGATATTGAACAGGTACTCCTGCACCTTGTCGGTGCGGATGCGCCAATAGACGACGAAACTGAGATCGACGATGTTTTCATCGCCCGTCAGCATCAGGCTGTTGTCGCCGCCGGATACGCCGCCGCGCGTCGTGGTGACATCGCCGCCGCGCTTGCCGATCGAGGTGGTACGCTGCTCGGTGACCTTCGGCAGTCGAACCTCTTCAATCGGGAATGGCAGGCGGAAGTGCAGGCCGGGGCCCTCTTCGCGGATCGGCTTGCCAAAACGCATGACAACGCCAAGTTCGTCCGGATTGACGCGGAATGTGAAAGCGTAAAATCCAACGAATGCGGTCGCAAGCGCACCGATCAGAAGCATCAGCGGGCCAGGCAGCCCTGAGCCCTGTTGGAACTGCTTGAGCTTGTCTTGGCCGCGCTTGAGGATCGCCTCAAGATCGGGCTGCTGGTTGTTGCCACCACCGCCACCACCGCCGCCGCCGCCACCGCCGCCTGATCCCCAGGGACCACCGGGCTTATTGTTGTTGTCGCCGCCACCGCCGCTTTTCCAGCCGCCGCCGCCGCCACTCTGGTTATTCCAAGGCATTCGCTCAGAGCCTTTCAATCACTTGGTTATCGCTTCACGTCTACAAAGCCGCTC
This sequence comes from Hyphomicrobiaceae bacterium, assembly GCA_031429105.1. GTDB lineage: Bacteria > Pseudomonadota > Alphaproteobacteria > Rhizobiales > Hyphomicrobiaceae > JAKFWF01. The sequence continues at coordinate 34,553 of JANOYV010000170.1, forward strand.
GCGCCACCAGACCGCTTGGGCGGCACTTTTGCCATCCAATGCAGACTTTCCTGACGTTCGGCTCTGCTGGAGACCTCATTCCAATCGCGCGAGAGCGTTATAGGCTACGCAATGGGCCTGCGCAAACCTACTCGCTAGAACTGGTAAGGGGTTCTTCCGACTTCAAGATGGGCCACCGCGCAAACCGGCTCAAACCGGCCGTGGCCGCTCTAAAATCACCAGCGTACAGGCGAATTCGTCCTTTTCAGACTGCGGCAATGGGCTCGTAGAGACTTCGTGCCAGCCCTGGTTCAGGGGCACGACAAAGGTTGCATCACCATCGGGACGTGCGTGGACCCGGGTCAGATAGATCCGATACGCAAGCGGGAGGGCCGCACGGTAGATTTCAGCGCCACCGATGACTATGATCTCGTCGACCGTGGATTGTATGCCTGCAAGCGTAAGTGCCGCGTCGAGTGATGCCACAACGGTTGCGCCTGCTGCTGAAAACTTCGGATCGCGGCTGATCACGATGTTCAAGCGTCCGTCGAGGGCTTTACCGATTGCCTGGAACGTCTTGCGGCCCATGATCACCGGCTTGCCGAGCGTCAGCCGCCGAAACGATTTCAAGTCAGACGGGATGCGCCACGGCATCTGGCCGTGACGTCCGATCACGCCATTCTCGGCGGCGGCAACGATGAGCGTTAGATTCACGGTCGCTCCGTTTTCAATTACGCCGTTCGCGGCTTACAACCCTGGATCGGCACCATCGTAAACTGATTTTCGGTATTGTACTTATTCATGGCACCACTTGCCGCATCGATCCCAAGACCAATCACGCCGCCAGCTATGATGTTACCGGCAGCCATCGCCTCGGTATTGGACGAAATTACGCCGGCGGCATCCTGATAGCATTCTTTCTTGCATTGCACTGCCACGTTGTCGGAGCCTTTTTCCAAAACGATGGTTGCAGGCGTCGATACCATTTTACTGCCGACTGCTGACGACGTCAGGGTGCATTGAGCCCCCGTTACGCCGGGCGTATTCACGGCGACCGACTGAGTAGTGCCTTTGGTGATTGTCGCACAACCAACAAGCACCAGCGCTGCGAAGACCGTCACAAGCGAAACAATCATTTTGGAAATCATTGCGGCCCCCACCGGACAATATACTTTAAGTAAAAAGCTATTTGGGCCCCGGCGAAGAGTCCAGACGATCATCCAATGACGCTTGTGCAACACCGGCGAATTAATCCGGGTGCGTCCCGCTCGCTACACCGCGACCGGCGCTGCGATATGCGAATGCGGATCATAGCCGGTCAGTTCGAAATCATCGAACTTGAAGTCGAAAATGCTGCTCACCTCTGGATTGATCCAAAGGTGGGGCAAAGGCCGGATCTGCCGCGCTAGCTGCCGTTCGACCTGTTCCATGTGGTTCGAATAGAGGTGCGCATCGCCAAAGGTATGGACGAAATCGCCGGGTTTGAGGCCCGTGACCTGCGCCATCATCAGCGTCAGCAACGCATAACTTGCAATGTTAAACGGCACGCCGAGGAAGATGTCGGCCGAGCGCTGATATAGCTGGCAAGAGAGCTTGCCGTCCGCGACATAGAACTGGAACAGACAGTGGCACGGAGCCAGCGCCATTTTCGGCAAGTCTACCGGATTCCAAGCCGACACGATCAGTCGGCGGCTGTCCGGATTCGATTTAATCTGCGCAACCACATCGGAAATCTGGTCGATCGTGCGGCCTTCGGGGGCAGCCCAGCTGCGCCATTGCTTGCCATAAACGGGCCCGAGATTGCCGTCCTTGTCCGCCCACTCGTCCCATATGCGCACGCCGTTGGCCTTGAGATAGGCGATGTTGGTCTCGCCCTTAAGGAACCAAAGCAGCTCATGAACGATCGACTTCATGTGCAGCTTCTTGGTCGTCACCAGCGGGAAGCCTTGCGCCAAATCAAAGCGCATCTGATGGCCGAACACTGAACGCGTACCAGTGCCCGTTCGATCGGACTTTAAGGTGCCATGGTCGCGCACGCGGCGCATCAGATCAAGATAAGGTTGCATGGGCAGACATCTAGCGCGATTCCGCAACTGCTACCACACCCGCCGCACCGTCATCCACGGTTGCACTGACAGTGGATGACAGCCTCAAAGCATCCATGATAGGTCAACAGTACTGTCCTATCTGATTGGAAACACCCCATGACGACTGAACTTTTCATCGCCCTCCTAGCGTTCGCCTTCGTGTCATCGTTTACGCCGGGACCAAACAACATGATGCTGTTGGCGTCGGGCGTGAATTTTGGCTTCCGTCCCACTATCCCGCACATGATCGGGATCGGCATCGGCTTCGGTTTCATGCTGCTGATGGTTGGCCTCGGCATCGGGCAATTGTTCGTGCAATTCCCACAAGCCTACACAGTTTTGAAAGTCACCAGCGTGGTCTACATGCTCTGGCTCGCGTGGAAGATTTCCAATGCCGGGCCGATAAAGGCAGCCAGTGGCGACACCGCTGCTCGACCCATGACGTTTGCGCAAGCAGCAGCCTTCCAGTGGGTCAATCCCAAGGCCTGGACCATGTGCTTGACGGCGATGTCGGCCTATACGGTGCCACAGCAGTACACGTGGAGCGTACTGGTCGTCGCCTTCGTATTCATGGTGATCAATCTGCCGACCGTTTCGATATGGACGTTGTTCGGCGTCGCACTTCGCGGCTTGCTCAGCGACGCGCGCCGCGTCAGGGTGTTCAATGTCTGCATGGCGCTGCTGCTGGTCGCCTCGTTGTGGCCGCTCGCAACCGAATATGTGAGGTTTGCCCGATGATCCTCGTTGGCCAATACGACAGCCCCTATGTGCGCCGTGTTGCGGTGTCGCTCACGCTCCTCGGTCTACCCTTCGAGCGAAGCCCGCTCAGCGTGTTCGGCGATGCTGCAGCCATGCGCGAGATCAACCCGTTGGGACGGGTGCCATCACTCGTTCTCGATGACGGTGAGGTGCTTGTGGATAGTGCTGCCATTCTCGATCATTTGGACGAAGTTGCCGGGCCGGGCAAAGCGCTCATGCCAGCAAAAGGCGCGGAACGCCGCCACGCACTGCAGATCATTGCGCTCGCCAATGGTGCCATGGATAAAACCATCGCGATCGGCTACGAGCAACTACTGCGGCCACCTGCACTGATCCATCAACCCTGGATCGACCGCAACACGATTCAACGCGAAACGGCGCTGGACGCGCTTGAAGTGCTAGTGCCCGATCACGGCTGGTTCGGCGGTGACCGGCTGATGCAGCCTGACATCACAGTCGCAGCGGCCCTGGGCTACATCCGGTTCCGGTCCAACATTGCAGGCGCCGTGTCCAACCTGCCAAAGCTCTCCCGATTGTCGAACGAGGCCGAAGCACTGCCAGCATTTCGCCAGTGTTTGCCGAGTGTCGCTGAGATTGGTGGCACAGTGATCGAGGCAGAGGCTGGACTTCGGCGGTTCCAGGGGCTCACCTGAAACTGAAGGGTTTGTCGGCCGCATACCAGCCCGGATACGAATTTTCCTTGGCAGAGTGCGCCCTAATTGGTTAGGCGTTTGCCGGAGAACACTCTCATTCAGCGAAAACACAGCTCTTAGCCGAGGAACAGCCCCATGCGCGTTTATTATGATCGTGATGCCGACATCAACTTGATCAAAGGCAAGAAAGTCGTTGTCATCGGCTACGGCAGCCAGGGCCACGCCCACGCACAGAACATGCGCGACAGCGGCGTCAAGGATTTAGCGATCGCGTTGCGCAAGGGCTCGGCTGGCATCAAGAAGGCCGAAGATGCCGGCTTCAAGGTGATGGACGTCACGGCCGCCGCCAAGTGGGCCGACATCATGATGATGTGCACGCCCGATGAACTGCAGGCCGACATCTACAAGGACCACCTGCACGAGAACATGAAAAAGGGCGCCGCCCTGATGTTCGCCCACGGCCTCAACGTGCACTTCAACCTGATTGAGCCGCGCGCCGATCTAGACGTCGGCATGGTCGCTCCAAAAGGCCCCGGCCATACGGTTCGCTCGGAATATGCCCGCGGCGGCGGCGTGCCCTGCCTGATCGCAATCCACCAGGACAAGACCGGCAACGCCCATGACGTGTTCCTGTCCTATGCAGCAGCAATTGGCGGCGGCCGCGCCGGCGTGATCGAGACCTCGTTCAAGGAAGAGTGCGAAACCGATTTGTTCGGCGAGCAGGTCGTCCTATGCGGCGGCCTCGTCGAACTCATCCGCGCTGGCTACGAGACGCTGGTTGAAGCTGGCTACGCGCCAGAGATGGCCTACTTCGAGTGCCTGCACGAAGTAAAGTTGATCGTGGACCTGATCTACGAAGGCGGCATCGCCAACATGAACTACTCGATCTCGAACACCGCCGAGTTCGGCGAGTACGTCACGGGGCCACGCATCATCACCGACGAGACCCGCGCCGAAATGAAGCGCGTCTTGAAGGACATCCAGTCCGGCGCGTTCACGACCGAGTGGATCCGAGAGTGCAAAGCTGGCCAACCGAAGTTCAAGGCCACCCGCCGCTTGAACGATGCCCACAGCATTGAAGAAGTTGGCGCGAAACTGCGCGGCATGATGCCTTGGATCAAGGAAAAGGCACTCGTCGACAAGGCTAAGAACTAAGTCGATCGGCGTCCACGCCTGATCTGTTTTCGAGCCGGTCGTTCAACGACCGGCTCTTTTTTTAGGGGCAATCCATTCCGTTCGACGGAATACCACTCTCCTGGCTCACCTCGCGCCAATCCTCTTGCTCGTAGGCTCCAACATTTCCATGACGCTCGCGTGGTACGGGCACCTGAAATACAAATCATCGCCACTGTGGCTGGCGGTGTTCGTGTCGTGGGGGATCGCTTTCGTCGAGTACTGCATGGCGGTGCCTGCAAACCGGATTGGGCACACTGTCTATTCAGCAGCCGAACTCAAGACGATGCAGGAAGTGATCACGCTCGTCGTGTTCGCGATCTTTTCGATTGTGTATTTGAAAGAGTCCCTAAACTGGCACCATGCCGTCGGCTTCCTATTAATCGCGGCCGGTGCAGGCTTCATTTTTCCAGGCCGCAGTTGATCGCGCAGACTCTTATCACGCAGACATGCAGCCTAACGCAGCAGGCGGTGGGCACTTAATTCAGCCTCGCGCCGAAAATCCTCAGACTCAGGATCACAGAACGGTTGCAGAAACGAGCAGTTCGTTTGATCGACTGTTTCAACATGACAGCCTTTGGCACTCGTGCGGGCCCGCTCTGTTGCATCCCGCAAAGTGTTTGCGGCCACGTGCATGGTCTTTTTGAACGATTTGCCCTGGCAGACAAATTCACCGACGAACCATGATTGACCTTGATCCGGTGGGCTCGATTTTGCCATCAGCGACAACTCACAAGCTGGCATGACCCACTCCAACGCCATGTGTGCGCCGCCCGCGTTGGCAGCCTTGACGTGATAACTGACGCGATTGTTTTTCATCGGGCAGTGGAGCCCAACCCGATAGCTGCCCTGTCCAAGTTGCTCTACAATCTCAACAGGGGAGATGCCATTACTCATGATGCCGTGCACTGTCGCCATCGGGAGCGTTCCGAAGCCGTTCAAGACAAGCCCGAGAAGGAGGCCGCCAACGATGCCAACACGAGCCTGCCGGATCACATATCCGTTAATGCCCGACACATTTTGACGCGAAACTTTCATACGCAGCATTCAGATCCATGACTTCAAGCCAACTTATCGACCGTGATTTAGCATCACCTCACTTAAGGTCTCGTTGAAGCGGCATCGATTTTCCCCGATAGTGGCGACTTGAGTTTCCTTAACCGTGGCTAATGCGTCAATCGGCGCGCCTGACGATCGTAACCACAACAACGGGCCCTAAAACATGAACCCAAATCCCATCGCCCCCAATCCCGTCGCCTATGACACCAACAACGTGTTCGCGAAGATCCTGCGTGGCGAGCTACCGGCAGAGCGCATCTTTGAGGATGCAGATACGCTTAGTTTCATGGACATCATGCCGCGCTGCGAGGGTCATGCCCTGGTGATCCCGAAAACGTCAGCACGCAACATGCTCGATGCAAGTCCAGCACAATTGGCCGCATGCTTGCAAACCGTGCAGTTGGTTGCACGCGCACAGATCAAGGCGTTTGGAGCGACCGGCATTACCATGCAGCAGTTCAACGAAGCGGCTGGCGGGCAAGTGGTGTTCCATTTGCACTATCACGTCATGCCTCGGCACGACGGAGTAGCCTTGCGGCCACACACCGGCACGATGGCGGCGACCGATGTACTCCGCGCAAATGCTGACAAACTGCGCGCCGCACTATTGGCAAAATGAAGTGTCAGACCGTGGCAACAATCTGGTCGCCACCAGCTTGGGCTGTCGCGCCTTTCGGTGCGGCCAGCCTCGCACATAACCGGTCCGCTGCCACAATTGCTGCCACTGCCAGCACCAGTCCGGCGGCAATATCAACCACATGATGGCCCCCATCAACCGGGACCGATAGAAGTACAAGCGCATTCCACGCCACAACAGGCCAAAACACACGCGAGATCGTTGCCGCCGCGTAGACCGTCAGTATCGCCATCACCGTATGGAACGAGGGAAATGCAATCAGCCCCTTCATCTCGCCGAGAACAATGTGAGTATGCAGGCCAGCCTTGAGGGCAAGCAATGTCTCGACATAGTCGCGACCGACAACGGCACTTGGCAGATCGGTCACGACGCCCAACGAGAACAAATGCGCCGCGGCCCCGAACGACGGGAAGGCCGCCCAAAAGCCAATCGTGACACCGGCTGCGAAGATGAACGACAGAAAGAACCGATCCAGCCGTTCCGTGTGGCCGAGCAACGCCAGGGTCGGAACTAGGATCGCGATTTGCAGCAGGCTCGATGCGTAGGCGGCGGTTAATAGCGGCGAGAGCCACGGCGTGGTCTTGAGCGCCACGAACAGCTTCAGCCAGTCGATGCCAAGCGCTTGATCCCAGACCAGCAGCTCAGCATCGATCAGCGGACGGTCAAAGCTGATGACGAGATAGTTCAGAACCGCAATGGCGCAGGAAAACCAGATCAGATGAGCAGTACCGATCAAGGCAACGGCGAGCCGTTCCTCCGAACGCCAATGGCGATAATAAAGACCGATTGCAGTTGCCAGGATGCCAGCCAGTAGCGGCTTTAAGGCATCGGCGACATCCATCGTCATGGGCCCGCGCCATAGCAACGAGACATCGATCGCAACCACCCCGGCGATCAAGTGGAGTTGCAGGTGTTCTGATGACTTAAAGAGACGCATCCAGGATCCAGCACATAATTTGACCGGCCAAGCATCCCTTCGGTTTAACGCGTAGATATGAACAAAGCCCTTGGGGCCATAATTGCGCCTCGACGTCCGGTACTAAGGTTAATAAATTGTTTCATTTCGCGTCACCAAGACATGGGTGAACAGAGGTTGACCATACCGCGCATCGTTAAACTGTGTTAGCCGAAGCGATAAAGTCCGGTCTTTTTGCGTGGCGTGTTTGCCTTCACTGCTGTTGGAGTTTCGATGTCACTGAAAGATTACTCAATTCGGCTCGCCGGTGGCAGGACTGGCGTTTTGTTGTTGCACGGGCTTAGCGGCACGCCGAATGAAATGCGGCCTCTAGCCGAAGGATTGGCCCGCGCTGGTCATACCGTCCACTGCCCACAGTTGGCCGGGCACTGCGGGACCTACGACGACTTGAAGAAAACCAAATGGCAAGATTGGGCCGACAGCTCCGAACGCGCCCTGATCGAATTGAGCCGATCCTGCGACGTCATCGTTGTCGGCGGGTTGTCGACGGGGGCGATGCTCAGCCTACACTTGGCAGCAAAACATCCTGACCGTGTGCAGGGCACGCTGTTACTTGCACCGACCCTTTGGCTCAACGGCTGGATGATCCCGTTACACGCTTATTTATTCAGGCTCGTCCTTATGAAAACAGTCGCCAACATGTTCGACTTCCCCGACATGTTCCCGCACGGCATCAAGGACGAAACGATCCGCGAGCATGTGCGCACAGCGATCACCAGTGGCGACAGCTCGCAGGCCGGACTTCCTGTGACACCAGGCGGCGCCGTGTTGGAACACCGCTGGCTGGTGCACGATGTGCAAGCCCGCCTCCACCTGGTGGCGCAACCGGCCCTGATCATCTATCCGCGAGAGGACGACTACGCCGACGTCAACAACATCACCTACCTACAGCGCCATCTGGCCTGCATCATCGATACCGTGACGCTCAACGACAGCTACCACATCATTACGATCGACCGGCAGGCGCATATCGTGCTTGAGCGAAGCCTCGCCTTCGTTGAACGGCTCGCTGCCGAAAACAGCGAGCTTGCGCTGACTTCGGATGTCATTGAAACCACCTCCGTGGTCAACTTCAAGCGATGAGACCAGTCGGCACCTAATAGCAAGCGGCTACCGAGCCGGACATGCGAACCGGGAAAAACTGTGGCTATGAAAATCGTCGTTTCGGAGTCGGATATTCGCGGCAAGGGCGTGTTCGCGACAGCGCCGATCGCAATCGGCGAAGTGGTCCATCAGATGGCTGGCGAGCGGGTCGGCCTCTTGACCTGCGCTCTTCGGATTGCAACCCGCCGTACCAATTTTGACGACCCGCTGCCGATCTCGAACGATACTTTTATCATCCTCGATCAGCTGTCCAATCGGTTCAATCATAGTTGTGCGCCGAACGCGGCACTGCGCGGCGAGGGTGAAATGTTTGCGATTGCCCCGATCGCCATCGACGACGAAATCACATTCGATTATTCAACGACCATGCGCCGTTCGTTTTATTCGCGGCTGTGGACCATGCCCTGCAACTGCGGCGCGAAGTCATGTCGCGGCTCCATCGGCGATGTGGCGACAATCCCAAAGGCGCAGATCGAAAATTATGTACGAAAGGGTGCGCTGCAGGATTTCATGCTGGCGAGCCTCGGTGTAAAGGCACCCCTCACCCAGCCTTCTTCCTGAGACCGATGAAGCCCGGCAGGCCCGCCGCATCGGTGTTTTGGGCGAGGCTCAACGCCGCCTTGACCGCACCATCGAAATCGCGCTCGACCATCGATAGCGGCAAGCGGGTGCGGAAAAAATCGGCCCACTTGAACTCGGCAAACAGTACGTCGGATTTATCGTAGCTGCCGCTGCGGCGCACGGCACCTGCGAGACTGCGATACACGTCGTCGCCCATGTCCTTCAAATGACGCGGGAGTTTATCCGGGCCAAGAAACACACCCTTGGCATCATAGGCGTGCAGCCAACCGCGCTTGTCAATCTCGGCCCAAAATGCAGGCGCGGCAAGCGTCGATAAATCCGCTATCGTTTCCACGTGCACAGTGGGTCTCTTGGCGTCCCACAGCGAACGACCCAGATGATGATGATCGATAATGTGCAAGCCGCCACCGGGGCCCTTGACGACGGGCAACGCCTCCTTTGCCAAAAACTTCTCAAGCTTGTCGGGCTTGCGTGCCCGCTCAATGATCTCGGTGGTTTTAATTGTAACTTCGCGCATGCCGACCGCGCCTTGGCTTGGGCGCAGCATATCAAACGAGACGACCGTAACGCGGGTTTCATTGGCGCGGCGGGCAAGGGCAGGGGCGGCGATACCCAGCGCTGCAAATCCAACCAGCACCGAACGCCGATCAAGTCCATGGCCCAGTCCCAACCGATTGAGCATCATCTGGTGCCACTCCTCAAACCTGTTCAAGCTCAACGAGCGTGCCATTGAAATCCTTCGGATGAAGAAACAGCACCGGCTTGCCGTGTGCACCGATCTTAGGTTCGCCGGAGCCCAGGACACGCGCGCCTTTGGCGACCAGCCGATCACGCGCGGCGAGGATATCCTCCACTTCGTAGCAGATGTGGTGAATGCCACCATCGGCGTTGCGCTCGAGGAACTTCGCAAGGGGCGATGCTGCGCCCAATGGCTCAAGCAGTTCGATCTTGGTGTTCGGTAGTTCTACAAACACAACGGTTACGCCGTGCGTTGGTTCCGCTTGGCGAGCACTGACCTTCGCGCCCAGCGTATCGCGATAGAGCGCGGTCGCCGCTGTGAGGTCGCGCACCGCAATCGCCACATGGTTCAACCGTCCGATCATCATTGATCTCCAAATTCCAAAGCCACATCTTCTAAAGGCACATACTGCCTTCATCCTACAGCCAATGGTAACTGAAGTCCCCGCTGTCAGCATGGCAATCTTGCCGCGGTCGCAACCGATAGCATGGGTCAGATGCCGCAACCGCGCATACAAATCTCCACTGCTGTCATCCTCGGCCTTGTCTCGATGACCCATCGCACCGCGATATCAAACGCTAGGCTGATTGCGTTGAGGTCGCGGGAGGCAATCGATGCAACGGAATGGCTTGAACCAGTTGAACATCCAATCACGCCGCATCGCTGAGGCGCGGCTTCCGGGAACGCATGACGTGGGAGCCGAGCTTTTCAATCAGCACCGAAATTCACCACAGCATTTACGGGCACAGTTGCCGATCCGAAAATCCTTCAATAATTGAAATATGATCAGAAACAACAAGTTGCATCAGCATAATTTCAAAAATTCAAATACCACGCCGTGTCAGAGACGATCAGTGTTCGCCGCTTTACTGACCGCGACCTCAACTATTAATGGCGCTACATTAACGTTAGGATCTATCCTGCGGCCCCTTCTATTTTTATGACTCTCATTTCCATTTTGCTATAATTCTCGCGCACAGATGGTGATAGAAATAGGTGAGACTAAAGTCCCGACGACACCTGCGGTTTGAAGTCGGTGCGCCCCTTGCATTGGTGCCTAAGCGAGTAGTTACGGTGGTATCAGTGCTGCAGCGAACAATGGGAGGGGGATCGCTGATACAGCGCCTAAAATCATGGACGTTACGACTCCTTAAGGCACCGCGACCCTTGCGCACTCAATTGCTGCTTTTGACGTTGGCCAGCGCATTGCCAATTACCGTTTTCTCTGGCGTTCTGCTCTGGCGCTTCCATGAGCGGGAACGCGCGCAGTTCGAGGAGCGGGTGCAACAGACTGCACTGGATCTCGCCGCCGACGTCGACCGCGAGCTCCTGTCGATCGCAGTCACCCTCAACACACTGGCAACATCACCGCTATTGTTGCAGGGGCAGTTCGCAGCCTTCCATGCGCAAGCGCGGCAGGCGATTGCGCAAAATGCGCTGGCGATTCTGGTGGTCGATCCGGCGGGGCGTCAAGTGCTGAATACGCGAACCGAATTCGGCGATCCGCTGCCGTTGATGGCCGATCTCGATACCCTGGCAAAAACCATTGCCAGTCGTAAGCTCCAGGTTTCCAATCTGTTTGTTGGTGGCGTTTCGGGCCGCCCACAGATCAATGTGCACGTGCCGATACTGCGCGACGGAACGATCATCTATGTGCTGTTGATGGCGTTTGAGCCGACCCTGATCAGGGACATTAGCCTACAGCAGAACTTACCAAAAGACTGGGTGCGAGGCGTTGTCGATGGCAATGGCCGCATCATCGCACGGACCGAGCAACACGATCGCTTTGTCAATACGATGATCCCCGATCCCGCTGGACTGCGGCGACAGCAGCAATCCGTAATCGAAGCGAACAATGTGTCGGGTAACGCTGTCTTGCGCGCCATCGCTCCAGTTAAGTCGGCAAACTGGATCGTTGCGGCCACTGTTGACCGCTCAGCCGTTACTGCGGCAACGACCCAGGCTATCATCGCGTTGGTAATGGCTGGCAGCGTTCTGATCGGCCTCGGCGCGTTAATCGCAACCGCCCTGTCGCGCAGCCTGTCGGCAGAAATCAAAGATTTGACCGATGCCGCAAACCGCTTGGACCAAGGTGCATCCATTACAATGGCTCCTGGCCTTGTAACTGAGGTCAACGATGTCAAACGCAGTGTCGTTGCCGCCGCTCAGCGCAAATTGGAGCACGAGGCCGAGCGCGATCTGTTTACCCGCGAACTAAGTCACCGGGTGAAGAATTCGTTTGCCGTTCTGCAATCGATCTTGAATGCAACGTTGCGCACAACCAGCAACCCTGCCGCGTTCGCCGAAAACTTCCGAGGTCGACTGCATAGCATGGCCGCGGCCCAGGACATCCTGACCTCCAGCGAATGGCAAAATGCCGAACTCGAAACACTGGCCCGCGGCCAGCTTGCAGCGTATATCAATCCCAGTAGTCCTAGGATCAGGATTTCCGGTGGACGGGTTCTGCTGCCAGCGACCCTCGCCGTGCCAATTGGCCTCATTCTGCATGAACTGGGGACCAACGCTGCCAAATACGGAGCTTTATCAGTTCCGCGTGGGTACGTAACGCTTTCGTGGAAATCCATGGAAGACACGGAAGGCCGCCGAGTTCAGCTCGAATGGCGCGAGCACAACGGCCCCACTGTTGCCGCGCCTGAGCGGCGTGGTTTCGGCAGCACGCTGATCGAACGCGGGTTGGCGGACGCTGAAGTTGACCGACGCTTCGAGCCGGATGGCGTTGTTTGCGTCATCAACATCAAGTTGAGATGATCCCGTGCGCTGTTCAGCTGCGCTTCGCTCGCACCGGTGGACCGCCGCACTTTTCCATCGGCAGCGCCGTCGTTAGCCAACCATCCTTGATGATACTGACGACGTAGCGTCGGCATTCTGCAACGGTGCCGTGGACAAAATGCACGCGGAACAACGCGAGTTCGGGCGTGCGCTCACGCGGCCAGATATGTACCCCGTCATCGGCTGTTTCGGCGACGGCTGTTTTGATGGCGACGCCAGCGTTGCGATAGTCAACGGCTGAGAGCCGTGCCAGCAGAACCCGCGACAGGTTTGGATGAAGTCCGACGGCTGCGGCACGCAATTGGTAGGCATCGGCTGGGTCAACCTCGGGCGGAGGCAAGCGAGTTGGCGTTGCTGCCTCTGGATCAGCAGATGGCGGCGCAATGGCTGCTGACTGCGTTGGTTCCGCGATAGAATCGAGCCGCGCGTCAGGCGTTGCCTTCATGTTGTCCGAAGTCGTTGGTAGGATCGTTGATGCGCTGGCACCTGTGTTGTCGGAAAGGGCGGGCAGAGCGGATATTGCCGCCGTGGTGCTCGACGAAGTCGGAGGCGACTGCGCCATGCGATTGACCATTTCGTACAAGGCAGCGCTTTCGGTCATCAACCAGGACCGCACGCTTGCCTGCTCGTCCTGTAGGATCCACCAACCGGCACCTGCGGCGAACGCTAAAACACCCAACCGGACAACCACGCGTCGCCGCGCATTCGGCAACGGTGGTCCGAGCCGATCACCAGCGATGAGTTCGTCAGGGAGATAGCCGTCACCGTCGTAATGCGGATAGGCTGCAGGCGGAGTCCATTGGCGGGTTGTCATGACTGGCCACTCCTAGATGTGCCTTATCAGGCTCCCGCGGGACCATAGCCATGGGTCATTTTTGGCAAAACAATGGCATGCACGTAGCGTTCATCGTCAGGGGCGCCCAGGCACGGACAGGAGAAGCCCTCATCTTGTCTTGCTGAGTACCCGCAGCGCTCATCCCATGCACGCACCGCGTGTCGCCCTTGCGCGACGCCTCTAGCCAGATGATCGCATCTGCGACACGATATGAGCAAAACAACATGCGACTTTCGAGGAACGCTTCATGATCACGATACAGGCTGCCGCGCTTAGCAAATTTGTCTCTGATATCTTTGTGAAAGCGGGCTGTTCGCGTATCCAAGGCGACCGCTTGGGCGAGAGCCTGACCGGTGCCAATCTTGCTGGTCACGACAGCCATGGAGTGGTCCGCGTGCCGTGGTACATTCAAAAGAAGGTTGCGGGCGAATTCATCACCGACCAGACGCTGAAAGTGGTTTCCGAAACGCCGGTTCTAGCCGTCGTCGACGGGCAATATGGGTTCGGCCAGACGATGGCCCCGCAGGCCGTGCGCATGGGCATCGACAAGTGCAAAGCGATGGGGCTGTCGGCCATTGCCCTGCGCAACTCGGGCCATGTCGGTCGGGTCGGCGAGTGGGCCGAGATGGCCGCAGCCGAAGGCTTAGTTTCGATCCATTACGTCAATGCTGCTCAGAGCTTGCTCGTCGCACCTTTCGGTGGCGTCGACCGGCGCTTTTCAACCGCCCCTTACGCGTGTGGCATCCCACGCCCTGGGCTCGACCCGCTGATCCTCGACTTTGCGACCTCGATCGTTGCCGAAGGCAAAGTCCTCGTCGCGAGCCAAGGCGGCAAGAAGCTGCCAGCCGACGCACTGATCACGCAAGAGGGCGAGATGAATGGTGATCCGCGCACGCTCTATGGCGAGTTCGACCCGAAGGCGATGCGCTCCTATCGCAATGGCAAAGGCGCGATCCGTGCGTTCGGCGAACATAAAGGCTCGGGCCTTGCCTTCATGTGCGAGATCCTTGGCGGCGCGTTAACCGGCACCGGGGCTGCCGACGAGAGCCGCGCGCAATGGGCGAACGGCATGTTGTCGTTTTATATCGACCCCGCCAAGCTCGACGCTTCGGGCTTCTTCCCAACCGAGGTCACCCGCTACGTCGGTTATGTGAAAAGCTCAAAGCCAGTCAAGAAGGGCGACGAGGTGCTGGTTCCCGGCGAGCCGGAATTGCGCACCCGCAAAGAGCGTTTCGCGAAAGGCATTCCCCTTCCCGACGATACCTGGGCGTTGATCATCGGTGCTGCGCGGTCGGTCGGCGTGGATGAGACGCGGATACAGAGCGCGGCAGCGTGAGGTTTTCTCGAATGCGACTACGCTAGCTGCGGACTAAATTGCCGTCGCCATCGATTGAAACAACCAAAAGAGGCACCAATGCTCACCCCTGAACTACTTGCCAAGCTCCGCGCCTTCGACACGCCGACGATCTGCAACGCGCTCGAAATCATCGACGCGAAGTATCGCGTCACCGGCTTCACGACGAAACCGCTGGTCTGTCCATTCCCCGACCTGCCACCGATTGTCGGCTACGCACGCACCGCGACAATCCGCGCGACCCACACCAACGAAGCCGAAGGCAAGGCCGGCAAAGCGCAACGCATCGCCTATTACGAATATGTGGCAAGTGGCGGTCCGGCACCAAGCGTAATGGTGATCCAGGATCTCGACGGTGCCGACATCGGCTACGGCGCGTTCTGGGGCGAGGTCCAAAGTGCCGTCCATCGCGGGCTCGGCTGTGAAGGCGTCGTCACCGATGGGTCGATCCGCGATATCCCGCAGTGGGCGCCAAACTTCCAGGCGCTCGCAGGCTCAATCGCACCAAGCCACGCTTGGGTGCACCTCGCCGACTTCGGCAAGCAGGTGCGCGTCCACGGCATGATTGTACGCTCGGGCGACCTGATCCACGCCGACCGGCACGGCGCCTGCGTGATCCCGGCGGCCGTTGCCGACAAGATCCCCGCGGCTTGCGATCTGCTGACCCGCAAGGAAGCCGTAATCCTCGGTGTCGCGCGCAAGAAGGGCTTCAACATGGATCAACTGCGCGAAGCTTTGAACAAAATGGATGAGATCCACTAACGAGTAAATTAAGAGACGAGACCCTATTGAGTAAACGGCAAGCGCGGCGTGCCTGCTGTTTACTCCATTTTGATGAAAATTCTGATTGCTGCATGTCTATTGGATCGGCCAAGATCACTACTGGCTGCATAAGCGAGCCTGCCGATTTCTAGCACTTCATTCCAACCGATGGAGATGTATCGTGATTGTATCGCGTCGCAACGTGAATTTCGCATTGGGATCCTTCGTCTTAAACGCCGGAGCCGTGAGCATCGGCAGCACTTCGGCGTGGGCACAGAAGGCGATCGACAACAGTTCAATTTCACCGCCCGTCGCCTTTCGCCAACACGTTGCAACCTACGGTTTGGTGTATCGACTGCCGAAGGAAGTAACCGATGTGTTGGATGCAAAAATCAAGGAGCCTTTGAAGGCAAAGCTGATCGCGGCAAAGCTCGTGGCCGAGACCAAGGTTTCAAATATTCCGCATGTCACCGTCGTGCACCTCCACAGCGCTGATAAGACCACACCCGCCAAAATGCTCAAGGCGATGCCGAAGCTTCCTCCAGTACTGAACCACACACTGAAGACCTTCTACACAACGGAAGCAGCAAAGGGCGCTGGTCGCCCATGGTGGTTCGATCTTGGCATCGTCAAATCGGGTGACGGTTTCGAAAACATGATGACGTTCAACACGCGCGCGACCGCTGCCTTGACGCCACTGCGCGATGGTCCGCTCCCCCGTTGCACCGGACCAGTCTTTGCAGTCATGAGCGATGCTGCAAAGGACCTGGTCAAAACGGTTGGCGTGAGTGGTGTCAACGTGATGAAGGATGGCAAAGAAGTTCGCTCCCACAACCCGCACAACACGCTGGTCTATAGCATGGCAAAATTTGAGCCTGCGGTGCAGACCGCGTTCAATCAAGTTGCCGATGACTTCAACAAGATCATGCCCGATGGCATCAATAGTGCCTTCAAGGACGTGTCGATTGTCGAAATTGGCTTTGCCGGTAACGTGTTGCGCGAATTCTACCGCATTAGCCTGGAAAATGGCGCAGTTACCGACATTGCGACCGGCAAAAAAATGCCATCGATCACCTGACACCAAATTGCAGCACACTTCGATCCGAAGCAAAAACGGAGGTGTTGCAAGCTGTCCACCGAGCCGCTCTCCACTTATTGCTCTGCATCGAACGCACGTCTTTGCTCTGTAAGTCGACGATGACGACCTTCGGCGAAACGCTTAAACTGGAAACCGCGTCAGCCCCGCATCTCCGTGTGGCCGCTAGATTTTAATCCGCCGGATGCCCCTGAATTGGTGGCGATCACAACTACAAAAAAACAGCGAGGAACATCCCATGAGACCGAATGCACTCAAAAAAATGCTGGCCGAGGGCAAGCGCACCGTAAACGGCTGGGTATCGATTCCGAGTTCATTTGCTGCTGAGATTTATGCCGCCCAGGGTTTCGAGAGCGTCGCCCTCGACATGCAGCACGGTGCGCTCGATATCAACGATGTGGTTTCGCTTTTACAGGCGATCTCGTTGAGCCCAGACGTCACACCGATGGCGCGCGTACCATGGAATAATCCGGCCGATATCATGCGGGTACTGGACTCAGGCGCCTACGGCATCATTTGCCCGATGATCAACACGAAGAAGGAAGCCGAGGCACTGGTCCAGGCCGGTCGCTATGCCCCGATGGGCGCGCGCAGCATCGGCCCGTTCCGCGCCGCGCAATATGCTGGCGCCGACTACCCGGCGCACGCCAACGATGAAATCCTATTAATTGCCATGATCGAAACGACCGAGGCCGTCAAAAACCTCGACGAGATTTTGTCGGTCAAAGGTCTAGACGGTGTCTACGTCGGCCCCGGCGACCTGTCGATCTCGATGGGTCACCCACCAACACTCGATCCAAGCGACAAAGGCGTACTTGCGGCGATGGCCGAAATCGCGAAGAAGACACGTGCCAAGGGCAAGATCGCTGGCGTCCACACCGACGGTCCGAAGACAGCCGCCAAACGCTATGCCGAAGGCTACCAGTTTTGCACGCTGCTGAATGACGTGCGGGTGATGGCCAACGCCGTCAACGCCATGGTCAAGGAGACCAAGGGCTTGGCCGCCAGCGAAACGTCAAAGATGTATTGAGCGCAGTCGACGAGCGATTGCAAAATAGGTTGGGTCGAGCGCATTGCGCGCTGCGACCCAACATTTTCCAGGGGGAACGCCGATCTCAACGACTGGCGACCACAATCCCTGATCCGATCATCATCACGCCCGTGCACTGGTTGAGTCGCTTGGTTGTTTGGGCCGACGTCAGCACGCGCCGTGCCCGGTCGATCATCAACATGTAGCCGCTGTAAACTAAGAGCGAAACGACGACGACAACCGACATCAGGATCAAAAAATCCGACATCGAAGTCTTGGATAGATCGAGAAACGTCGGCAGCAGCGCGCCGTAGAACAGGATCGGCTTCGGATTGCCAAGCGTGACGACGAGGCCGAGCCCCAGATCCTTCATCAACGCGCCCGACGACTGCGGCCTGACGTCAATCGGCGCACCCGCCGCGCGAACGGCCTTGATACCGATCCAGATCAGATAGGCAGCGCCGGCATATTTCACGACCTGGAACATCGGTCCCATGGTGCTGGCGATGGCCGAGAGCCCGATCATGGCAATGCCAAGGAAGATGGCATCGCCAATCACAAGGCCGGTCGTCACAGCTAAGCCCGACGAAAACCCACCGCCAAGCGACCGCGATAGGATCGCGACAAGCCCGGGCCCAGGCGACAAAGCCAGTAGGAAGAAAGCCGCAGCAAACGCTGCCGTCATCTCGATTGTCATGTTGTTACCTTTCAGCGTTGCACGGCCAGGGCTATCGCACTTCGACTCGTTTGAACTGGGCCAGCAGTTCGAGCAGGTAGCCGTCGTTCCAGCCGGCGCGCTTGAGTTTGCCGCGCATCGAGCCTTTCGAGGGCTCCAGCTTGGCGACGTTGAGGGCGAGGTGAC
>JANOYV010000171.1:0-3631 GCA_031429105.1 Hyphomicrobiaceae bacterium
ATCTCGCCAGAGTCAGCGATCCACCACCCGGCAACATCGTCATGTGGCGCGGCCTGTCCCGCCTGACCGACATCCAAATAGGCGTCGATATCGGGGCCGGAGATGTGGGTAATTGAAAGGCCGCCAAGGGCATCCAATCGCAACCGTGCCCGCCGCCGATAGGGCTTGACGAGGGGCGAGGGGGGGGGCAATTCCGACAACGTCGGACGGAGAGGAAAAGGGGACCGTTACCGGTTTGGCTCAAGCGTTTGAAGAAACGCTGATTTCTAAAAAGCGGTGACTATCCTGGGTACGTCAACTGCGGCGCGACCGGCACCATCACCGGCATTGGCAACGTACTGCCGAAGGAACTGCTGCATCTCGTGGCGCTGTGCGAGAAGGCCGCCAAGGGCGATGGCAAGGCCCGCCAACATGCGCTTGAGCTTGAGCAGGCGCTCGGGATTTTATCGTCGTTCGATGAGGGCGCAGATCTGGTGCTCTACTACAAGTACCTTCTGGTGCTCGAAGGCCACGCCGAGTACGCCCTGCACTTCAACGCGAGCGATGCCTTGTCGCCGAGCCAGAAGCATTTCGCCGAGACCCAGCTTACGCTGTTCAAGACCTGGTACCGCGGTTGGAGTCCGATGGTGAAGTGAAGCGGGGGTGAGGGGGACGGGTGCGGGGTTGGGGGATGTGGCGGGCTTTTCGCGCAAGTGGTGACTATTCCAGTTGCTATCGTCATCCCGTCACCTAGGCGCACCCTCGGCAGCGAGGATACCGACTGTCCGCGATAGGATCGCGTAAAGGCTGATATGGCATCGCGACTTCAGTGGGGAGCAGGTGCGGCTGAGTGCAGATCATACGAGACCGAGCTTGCGGTTCGGCAGGTGCCGAGTAGGAAGGCTGACCATCGGTGACGGGCAGGGACAATTTAGGTTGTCCCCGCTCGGGAAATTTTGTCTTCGCGCAGAAGCGTGTGCAACGGCGGACCAACTTCGCAGGGCTTCGCCTCGCGGCCTGCGCCGCGTTTACGGCTGCGAGTGAGTAGTTTCCGATGCTTCCATAAAAAGTTACATGAACAATAGGATCGCACGCGGTTGGCATTTTGCGATCGCAATGAATTCTCCACCCGCGAAAGCAAAACATGAACAAGCCCGCCGAGCACTATGACGCTGGCGCAATGCTGCTCCATTGGAGCGTCGCGGTGCTCATCCTCTGTGCGAGCCTATCGAGCTTCTTTCTGACCAGTGCTTCCTCCGACAACGCCGCAGCTACGATCAGAGCCTTTCATAATGTGACGGGAACGTTGGCGTTGGGCCTTGTCATCGTCTGGCTTGGATGGCGGGCGTTGCATGCGGAACTGCCCAAACTTGCGACGATCGGCAGCGGCGAACAGCGGTTCATGGAAGTCATCAATAGCATAATGAATGTGCTGTTGGTTCTCGTCCCTATCACCGGAATTCTGCACCTGTTCGCACTTGGCAAAAGGATTGACCTTGGCGTTTTCCAACTGTCCTACGCCGTTTCAATGAGCCAGCCGAACCTTAAGTTGTTGGGATTGACGCACAATGTGCTCGGCAAGTTGCTCCTGGCCATCGCGCTGCTGCACTCTGTCCATGCACTGTGGCACCACTTCGGAAAACATGATGACCTTGTTCGTCGCATGCTGCCGTGGGCATCAAAATGATTTTCGACGGAATGTTTGAGCCAGCTTTGCGGATCGCTGCCGCTGTTTTCGCGGGCGGTCTTGTCGGGCTCAATCGCGATCTTCACGGCAAGCCAACGGGCGTTCGCGCGCACGCGTTGGTCGCCTTAGGTGCGGCGTTGTTCGTTATGTCGAGCACAGAGCTGGGAATTGCGGGCTCTGATGGCAACATTGTGAGCCGCGTCATTCAGGGCGTGGTCGGGGGCACCGGATTTTTGGGAGCTGGCGTTATATTGCGCGGAGACGATGGCCGGCGCATCTTCCATGTCGCGACGGCGGCTTCTATCTGGGTCACGGCGGCGTTGGGCGTCGCCTGTGGTCTTGGCGCTTGGCGCTTAATCGTACTGTCGATCATCGCAGTCGCGCTGATTCTTGTGGTGGGGACCAAGATCGACCATGCTCTCTACAGAAAACTTGGCAAGGAAGGCGACCAATGAGCTTCACCGATGCGGCCAAGGCGCGGCTTCCCGCATCGGTTGTGGTGCTTGGCTGGGTGAGTTTCCTGAACGAGCTGTCTTCACAGATCGTCGCACCCTTGATCCCGCTCCTGCTCGCCACCGTCCTTGGAGCCGGGCCTGTCGCTCTAGGTCTCATTGAAGGCTTCGCCGACGCAGTTGCAAGCTTGCTCAAGCTCTGGGCCGGTCGCCGGTCGGATGTCCTTGGCCAAAAACGCAAGGGCTTCATCGTCGGTGGATACGGATTGTCCGTAATCGCGCGCCCGCTCATTGGGCTGGCGATCAACTGGCCGATGGTGTTGCTCCTGCGGAGTATGGACCGGGCTGGAAAAGGGCTTCGCGGCGCACCCCGCGACGCCCTTTTGGCCGATGCCACACCCAAGCAGCTGCAAGGCAGGGCATACGGGCTCAATCGCGCGCTCGACTACGCCGGAGCCGTCGGGGGAAGCTTGATCGCTGCGGCCGCACTGACCTACGTCAGCGACAAAATCAGCACCATCATTTTTCTCTCCGTGATTCCTGGCGTCTTCGCATTGTTGTTGCTGGTTTTTGTCGTCCAGGATGCGCCCGCTGTTGCTACAGAGCAAAAGCAAAAGGTCGTGCCGCCGCTCCGCTGGAGCGCTTTATCGGTTCCGTCCCGCCGGTTTCTGGCCGTGTTGATGGTTTTCTCGTGCAGCCGTGCGTCTGAGAGTTTCATCTTACTGCGGGCGCACGAATTGGGAATGAGCACCGTGACGGTGCTTCTATTGTGGGCATTACTGTGCGCGATCCAGTCCGGCGTTGCGTGGGCGGGTGGCGGCCTGTCGGACCACTTCAGCAAGACGACTGTGGTGGCACTCACATGGCTTACCTACGGGGTTGGCCTGATCGTGCTCGCGACGACTTCGACCCCTGGTGGTCTGTGGATGGCTGTAGCCATCTATGCCCTGCTTACCGGGATCGGTGAGGGCGCGGAAAAAGCACTTGTAAGCGAATTGGCGACAGAGGCTGATCGGGGAACAGCCTTCGGCTGGTACAATATGATCGTCGGATTGTCGGCAATCCCGGCGGGTTTACTTTTCGGTGTGATCTGGTCCCAAGCTGCAGCGGGGATAGCCTTTGCGGTCTTTGGCGGACTTGCCATCGCCAGTGCAGCGTTCGTTCTGTTGCGTCGACCGGAGGAACAAATAACTTCTAATTCTCGGTGACATCGAATCTGGTGTGGCGGGCAGGCTTGGGAGAGGAATATAACGATGCTTCTCAGATCACACTTGGTATTCACAGTTTGATAGGCACAACCGCTCATCATGTCGCTCAGCCTATATTCGAACGCGGTGCGATCGGACAGCGTGTGCCCGTCGCTACGGCGGCAACGGGTCCAGGCCGTGTGACAACGCTTTTCT
Source organism: Hyphomicrobiaceae bacterium (assembly GCA_031429105.1). Classification (GTDB taxonomy): domain Bacteria; phylum Pseudomonadota; class Alphaproteobacteria; order Rhizobiales; family Hyphomicrobiaceae; genus JAKFWF01. Next base: position 3,522 of record JANOYV010000171.1, read on the forward strand.
ACCGCCAAAAATCGCTCTCGATTGGGGCGATCTGCATCAGCACGACGGAATGGGCATATTTTTGCTGAACCGGTTCTGGAGTCAAGCCTGACGCAACGTCGAGTCATCCT
>JANOYV010000172.1:0-15697 GCA_031429105.1 Hyphomicrobiaceae bacterium
TATCGCCGCATGTTCGGGCAGATGGCGAAGTGGGTCGCCGAGATTGACGATGCGCGCCGCATCCCGGAGTATCTCAGCCGCGCGTTTTACACGGCGACCTCGGGTCGTCCTGGTCCCGTGGTGTTAGCACTGCCGGAAGACATGCTGACCGATATCGTCGAAACGGTAGATGCCGGCGCCTACACCCGTGTCGCGATCCATCCGGGGGCAAGCGATATTGCCAAGCTCGGCGCTTTGCTCGCCAAGGCCGAACGGCCACTCGCCATCGTTGGTGGCGGCGGGTGGAGTGAGCAGGCGCGGCACGACTTCGAAGCGTTCAGCCTCGCGCATAGTTTGCCAGTGGCGGCATCCTTTCGCTGCCAGGATTATTTCGACAATGCACATCCGAATTACGTTGGCCATGCGGGCGTCGGCATAAATCCGAAACTCGGCGCCTACATTAAAGAGAGCGACCTGCTGTTGGTCGTCGGTGCGCGCTTAGGTGAAATGACGACGCAGGGCTATACGCTGATCGACATCCCGCGGCCTAAGCAAACCCTGGTGCACGTCTATCCTGATCCCAACGAGATTGGCCGCACCTATCAGCCGGATCTTGGCATCGTCGCGAGTTCAGATGCGTTTGCAGCAGCTGTCAAAGCGTTGCCAGCGAAGGCTACTAAGCCAGCATCGCGCGTCGAAGCGGGGCATGCCGAATTGCGCGGCTATTCAAAGCCGCTCACGTCGCCCGGCGCAGTTCAAATGTCCGAAATCGTCGCGTGGCTGCGTAAGCGCCTGCCACCTGAAGCCATCGTGACCAATGGTGCCGGCAACTACGCAACCTGGGTGCACCGGTTTTGGGGCTACGGCAAATTTCGCACTCAACTCGCCCCGACATCGGGCTCCATGGGCTATGGCGTGCCAGCAGCCGTTGCCGCGAAGGCTGTGCATCCTGAACGCACCGTGGTCGCTTTCGCCGGTGACGGCTGCTTCATGATGACCGGTCAGGAGTTCATGACCGCCGTGCAGCACAATTTGCCCATCGTCGTGATCGTCGCCAACAACGGCATGTACGGGACCATCCGGATGCACCAGGAGCGCGAGCACCCAGGCCGCGTATCGGGTACGGCCCTCAAAAATCCAGACTTCGCAGCGTTGGCTCGTGCCTGTGGCGGGTTCGGTGCGTTAGTCACTCGCACGGAGGACTTTGCCCACGCGTTTGAGAATGCTTTGATGTCCGGCAAGCCCGCCATCATCGAGCTGACGATTGATCCGGAAGCACTGACGCCAAACACCACGTTGTCGGCCTTCCGCGCGCAGGGAATGGCCAAGCGCTGAGGCATCGGGCGGCGATCAGGCGGACCACGGTTGCGGTTCGTCTAAGTTGCGACCACATAGTAGGCACACTGGGACCAACCCGAGGTGAGTGAAGGGTGCTTGCCATGGCCAACGACAAATCGAAGGAAAAGTCGACACCAAGCGTCGTGCCGCAGGGGGATGGTCGCGATGCGCTGGCGCCAACGTCATCGTCCGACGTGGAAGTGGCAGCGTTTGTCGAAAAGATGAAAGCGCTGGCGCCGTCCGTCAGCACGGGCCGTGGGCGGTTGGTGTTCGCGATGGATGCAACGATGAGCCGGCAACCGACCTGGGACATGGCGCTCGGCCTGCAAGCCGAGATGTTCCAAACCGTCAAAGCGGTTGGCGGGCTCGATGTGCAACTGGTTTATTTCCGAGGCGCTGGCGAATGCAAAGCCTCGCGCTGGGTTGCCGACCCGGATCAGTTGGCACGACTGATGACGAGCGTGTCGTGTCAGGGTGGGTTCACGCAGATCGAAAAAGTGCTGGTCCATGCGCGCACCGAAACGACAAAGCGCCGCGTCAACGCGCTGGTCTACGTTGGTGACAGCATGGAAGAAGAGATCGACGCGCTGTGTGGTCGGGCCGGTGAATTGTCGCTGCTTGGCGTTCCGGTGTTCCTGTTTCAGGAAGGTGATGACCGTTCGGCATCGACGACCTTTGGCGAAGTTGCACGGTTGACAAAGGGCGCGCACTGCCGGTTTGACAAGGGCTCAGCCGATCAGTTGAAAGCGTTGCTGAAGGCAGTGGCTGTCTATGCCGCAGGCGGGCGTGTGGCGCTCGAACACTTAGGCCAGCAACAGCGCGACGGCGGCGGCGCCCGCCGACTGCTCGGACAGATGCGCTAGAGGATGATATAGACCAGCGATGCAAGTGCTTCTCTTCGGATTGCTGGCGTTGGCGCTCGGGCTCATTTTGATGCGGGGGTTCGCGCGGGCAAATCCGCCGCTGCTCGCAAAGCAAATGCGCCAGATTGGCGGCTACGCGGCGTTGGGTGGTGCCGCCATCCTGCTGGTGCGGGGCATGCTCTCCTACGCGATGCCACTGGCGATGCTGGGCTCGTGGTTGCTCACCGGAAGCCAGACGTTGAACTGGCGGCGGTGGTTGCCGAACGGCGGCGGCGCTGGTGGAGCGCAAACCACCAGCATCAAGACCGATCATCTGGAAATGCAACTCGATCACGACACCGGCGGCATGCGGGGGCATGTCATCAAGGGCATCTTCCGGGGACGCGATATCGAGACGATGGCCCCGGCCGAGCTGGCGCTGCTTTGGCAGGATTGCCGGTTCGCTGACCCGCAGTCGGCGCAGATATTGGAAACCTATCTTGATCGTCTGCACCCGACGTGGCGCGAGGATATGGCACGGGCTGAGGCGTCACCTGGGGCTGGCGGCGTCATGACGAAAGATGAAGCATATGAGGTGTTAGGCTTGAAACCTGGCGCCGACGCAGAGCAGATCCGGGCGGCACACCGCGATCTGATGAAGCGGATGCACCCAGATCGGGGTGGCTCGACCTATCTCGCGGCCAAGATCAACCAGGCCAAAGACGTGCTGCTTGGCTAAGTCTCACTCGGCCTTCATAACGAAGCAATCGACGGCGGCTCGGCGAAGTGCAAGGCACGTGTCGGCCGCACCTCGGGCATCGAACCCTGCAAACCGTGCGCGATAGATCAATCGGTTTTCCTTCTGCACCGGCGTCGTCATCGGTTTGGCGCTACTCAAGAGGGCAGCCGAGCGGGCTTGCGTGTCACGCAACACGCGTTCGGCTTCGGTTGCCGACGCATAGGCACCGATCTGGATTTGGAAGCCACCTGTTGTCGATGTCGGCGCAGTTGCTGGAATGAGTTGAGGCGCCGAACCGCGTAGCCGTTGCGGCGATGGTAACGCTGCGGCAGACGCCATTTGAATTGGTGCAGCCGCTGGTGGAGCTGAGCGCTGTAATCCCTGGGCTTGGGCCTGCAACGTCGACGGGGCTGCCCCACGCGCAACTGGCACTGGGACAGCAGCTTGCGTAACGATTGCGGGCGCAAACGCTACTGGCATGCTGGTTGGTGTACTGGGAAGCGTCGCTGCTATTGGTTGAATAACAAGCTTCGGCGTCGGACTGGGAGCAACTGCCGGAGTATTAATGGAAACGGCCGTCGGTGATGCCGTCTGCAGAGGCGCGGGACCATTCAATGCCGCCGCGAACCTGGGTTGAGCAAACGTACCGGTTTGTTGTGGCGGCAGGGCAGAGCGAGGTGCAACGGGATCGCTGGTCATTGGAACAGAAATGTCATTGCTCAGCGCAGCCGTTGCCGCAGACGTCGCCGACGTCTGTATTACTTCCGCAGCGGTAATCGGTTGGCTGCTCACAACGGACACTGGGCGAACACGCAACGCCACCATCACTGGGCGCACTTTGGCGATCTCGATGGGCGCAGCGGCCTCGACAGGGGCTGCGGCTTCGGTTGTTTCAAGTGTCGGTTCAATCGGCGTCGGCTCGGGCGCGGCTGCAACTGCAATTGGCTTGGTCGGAGGCAGCGGTGCAATTTTTGGCGCGGCAGCTGCAATCGCAGGAGTAGCGCGCGGCTTGGCAACCATCGCTGGTTGTTGAGCAACTGCAACCGCCACAGGTGCCGCCACGGCAGGCTTCACCGCAGGCTTAGCTTTTGCGATCAACACAGGCGCCAGCTTCCGAGTCTTCTTGGTTGAGGCTTTCAATAGCGCTCGCGTCAACATCATGCGCATCGTCGCGTTGCGCGTGCCAGCAGTCGCGCCGCCGAATACGGCAGCCACAATGTGCTTCTCGCCGCGTCGCATGGATGTCACGAGATTGAAGCCGGACATGCGCGTATACCCGGTCTTGATACCGTCGATGCCCTCGACCGTGCCAAGCAGCGTGTTGTGATTGCGATGGGTTGCGCCGTTGTAGGCAAACGCCTTCGTTGCGAACAACGGATAGTGCTTCGGAAAATCATCCTGCAAGCGCAGCGCCAGAGTCAGCATGTCGCGGGCCGTGGTTACTTGCTCGCTGTCAGGCAGGCCAGAGGCATTGCGGAAGGTGGTATTGCGCATGCTGATGGCGCGGGCTTTTTGCGTCATCAGTTCGGCGAACTTCGCTTCTGTGCCGCCAATCGCTTCCGCCAGAACAATCGCCATGTCGTTGGCTGATTTTGTAATGAGTGCCTTGACCGCATCCATCACGGCGATCTGCTCGCCCGGTTCCAGGTCTAGCTTTGTGGGTTGGGCGGACGCCGCCTCCTGCGACACCTTCAGCTTCGTCCACGGCATCAAACGCCCGCTCTCAAGCTGCTCGAACACCATGTAAATGGTCATCATCTTGGTCAGTGAGGCTGGATAACGCGGTTCGTCAGCTTTTTCGTTGAGCAAGGGTTCGCCACTGTTGGCGTCGATCACCATTGCCGCGTGTCGCCCTGCTGCCTGGGAGGCGTTGGCACCGAGTAGAACCAGTGAAAGCCCAAGCGCCAACGCCGCGGCGGCCTTGCGCGCGGCAAAGCGTCTCTCAGTCAATTCAGCTCTCTCACGCAACGTCCGCATCGAAATCCCATACCGAGCGCCCTGGAGCCACCACCAACCCTCAATCGCGCCTGATCTGTTGTCTGGCCTGCACTCACGACGGATTTGCGGCAGCAATGCGGAATAGTCGTGCCGCAGGGCGTCGCCGCTCCTCTTTCAAACAATAGGTATACGACCCAACAGCTAGAACGCGGTAAACGCGGTTGGTTAACGATTTCCTAAAGCTAAAAAACTTTGCAGGGCAGGATCGTTGGTTGTTGAAAGTGTCCATGCAATCAATGAATTGACGTTATCGGTTGTTGCCTAATCGTGAGGAAAGCGCGTTGAAATTAATCAAATCCGGAAAAGAATTCGAGGCACCTTTTGTAATACCTCAGGCTCGTGCAGTTGACTGGCGAACAGTGAAGAAACGCCTATTTCAATGAGCTTTGCCAGGTTCGACGTCAGTGGCGTCGAATACTCATGATCCGCCAAATAATAATGCCAGCGAAAATTCGATAAAATTGTCATGCCCGATTTTACAACCGCTTACATCGGGGTTCGTAATCTCTCAATGCTTCAAATTTTTCTCAATTGGAGGTTGGGCATGGCAATAACTTCAGTCCCCTGGGGACCACTTGATGATACAACGGGTCGTGGAATGTTATTCACTGGTACGTCGCTCGCCGACCAGATCCGTGGAACGATCAACAGTGATATTGTGCTTGGGCAAGGTGGCGACGATCTCATCAACGCGCTACTCGGCAATGATATCGTCTATGGCCACACCGGCAACGATATCTTGAACGGTGGCAGCGGCGATGATGCACTGCGTGGCGGCAAGGGCGCTGACGTTCTGTCAGGCGGCGAAGGGCACGACCTGTTGATCGCCAACTCGTTGGACGATGTGTTGTTTGGCGGCAAGGGCGACGACGTGCTGTTTGGCGGCACCGACAACGACACGCTGTACGGCAACTCGGGTGATGATCTGCTGTTTGGCGGCCGTGGCAACGACATTCTGTTTGGCGGCACCGGCAATGATCAGCTCGCTGGCGGGTCGGGCAATGACGAACTGAACGGTGGCAAGGGCGACGATCAGCTCCGTGGTGGCTCAGGCGATGACGTGCTCAACGGCGGCTCAGGCAATGACGTGATGTACGGCAACTCGGGCGTTGACTTACTTGTCGGCGGCGCTGGCAACGATACGCTCGATGGCGGACACGACAACGATGTACTTCGCGGTGACAGTGGTGACGATCTTTTGACCGGCGGTCGCGGTGCCGACACGTTCGACTTCTCGCATCTGGCGCGCGGCACTGACACGATCACGGACTTCCAGGTCGGCGAGGATCTACTGTCGTTTGCCGGTCGTGGTCTCGATTTGTCAAGATTTGTGATCGCCGATACCGATCAGGGTGCGCAGCTCTCGATCGGGACGGAATCGATCGTGCTGGCAGGCCTGCATGCGAGCGACGTCACGGCTGATCTGTTCGTCTTCTGATTGATCAGTCTGGACGCATTTGCGTTCCTGCAGTCTCAACCCCGCGTCTGGCCCCCCGCGCCTGGCGCGGGGTTTGCTATTTGGCCACGCCGAGTAGGCGCGAGACGGAATGGAAAAACGCTTCTGGCCCAGTGTAGCCGCTGATCCGTCCGCTCTCCTGGCCGGCCCGCATGAGGACAATGGTCGGCACGATGGTGACGGCGGTGGTCAGCTTGAGTTGGTCAGCTACCGGATCGTTTAGATCAACAAACCGGATCGGCAGGTCGCCTGCCCGCTTCGAGCGCTGGTAGCTCGGCAGGACGTCACGACGGAAAATGCCGCAATAGATGCAATTCGGTGCTTCGAGAACGATCAGTTCTTGCACCTCGGACGATGGCTTGGCGGTCGCTGGATCATGCGCGGCACGTCCAGATTGTGAAGGTGCCAGGACTGCTACGCCAATTGCAATTGCAGTACTTAACCAACGGTAACGCACGGCACTCTGGCTCCAACGATCTGTCATCACACGAGATCGTAGCGTATCTCAGCTGCGAGGGAGGGCAACACAGTTGTTTACGACTGGTTAAGCGTAACGGGGCGGCGGGTTCTAGATCGGAGACGGTCCGTTCAGGCTCGTGACGAAAAACAGGATGCCGATGATCATCACGAGAGCCGATCCGCCGACGCTTGCGACCCGCTGGATGCTGGCCGCCCAGGGGCTATCGACCCCGCCGGCGATCCTAGTTGCCATTTCTCTGGACCACACGGCCATCGCGGCGAGGACCGAAACAGTGATCGCAGTGCCAATTGCCATCGTGAAGGTTGCCAGGACGCCGGCCCAGATCACGCCGAGACTGAGGCTCAAGAGCAGTACGCCAATCGCGCCGGTGCAGGGGCGGATGCCGATCGAGAAGGCGAGCGACCAAGCATGCGACCAACTCCACGCACCTTGCAACTGATCTGGCGTTGCCATGTGTGAATGCCCGCAGTGCTCGTCGTGAACATGTGCGGCCTCATGCGCGTGGCTGCAACTTGGGCCGTGAACGTGGGGAGCTGAATGAGGACGTGCGTGATCGTGGTCGGCATGAGCATGACCGTGATCGTGCCCATGGTCATGACCATGCTGGTGGTTATGTGATGTCGCAGCGTTTGCCGATGTTGACCGCAATTGCCCCCACAGGAGCCACGCGCCGAGCGCTGCAATCAAACCCCAGCTCAAGGTTTCAAGCCACGCCTCGGTTGCCTTCACCTGTATGCTTGTGGCTTTCAGGATCAACGCCAGCACGCTGACGATCACAATCGCCGATAGCGCTTGGATCAACGCCGCCATGAACGACAACAAGATGCCGCGCCGAACCGTCTTTTCATTAGCAAGCGCATAGGACGAGATTACGAATTTGCCGTGCCCGGGACCGACGGCATGTAAAACACCATAGAGAAAGCTCAATACGCACAGGACAAGGGCCGCCTGAACCGTGCCGAGGGCCTTCAGTTCCCGCAGGGCGGTCGTCATGCCGCCGGTCATTTCGCGCTGGCCTTCAAGGACGAAGTTCCAAATTGGCGTGAAGATGCCGGGCGCCAGTTGAACGGCCATCGCGCCTGCGGCCAACAGTGCAGTGATCACCCCGATGATGATCAATAATCTGGCACCGGGGCCTTGTGCCGTCGGGCTGATAGAGACCGGCGACGATGCAGGCGCATGGCGCGCCTGATCGTTCACGACTTTGGACATGAGACGCTCACGGTTTTAGCAACACCCAGGCCTGCCTGTGCACCGCCCATTTGGGAGAAGAAGGATTCGCCCAGGCGCTGGAGTTCGGCTGCATCTTGTTTCGGCGCCCCCACTTCGATCTTGCAGCCGACAGGCGCGTTTGGCCCAAGGACCGCCGCTTTGGTGGCGGAGAAATCGAACCAGATCCAAAAGCCCGGATCGCTGATCGTGTACTCGAATCCCTGCGCCTCGGTTAGAATCGGCTGCTTCAATGGTAGCGTGAATTCGAGAGCCAAAACCTTTGTCGGCTCGGGCTGCGCCGCGCCACCGGTCATGCCACGGACAAGTTTTGACCAAAACCCACCCGACTCTGGCGGACTAGACGAGGGCGTACCGGCTACCGGCGGCTGTCCCACTTGCGTCATCAAGCGTGCAGGGCCCGGCGGCTCAGCAATCGCTGCATGGTCGAGCCAGTAATCCTTTGGCGGGTCGAACGCCAAGCGTTGATCGCCGAGTTTGGCAAAGGTGAAGTACTCCATTTGCGCAAGGCCATCGACGTTGATTTTGGCAAGCTCAGCCAACTCCTTGCGGTCGTAGATGCCATCGTTATTGGTATCGAGGCCTTCGATCGCCATCGTGGTGTAGAACTCGTCGAACAACCAGCGTTGGCGCAATCCGGTGATGACGCCTTTATCGAACAGCACTGTGCTTTCAACCGTGACATAGACGTGCGGGTGGGCAGCGGTCGTTTCAGCGTGCAACAGCATGCCTAGTCCGAGAGCCGCGAGACCCAAAGTGCGTCGAGGCGATGTCATCGCTGTTCCGGTATCCGTGTTGCAATCTTAGGGTAGAGATCGAGTGCTCTGCACGTTGGTCCTGGCAGCTCAAAAAGGGTTTAGCGCGTCGGCGTGCCTTTTCCAAGACGACGGGTAGCGGCTTATTGCGTCGCGAATGCGCCTTCTGTTGGCGGGTGACAAAAATGTTATAACATAATTTATCGAGGCGCTAACGTTGCGCCTCAGGCGGTTGAATCCCGGGCAACGTAGGGTCGTAAGCCGTATCTTTCGCGGTATCGCTCGCCAAAATGGGACCACTAAGCGGTTGCGAGTCGATGAGAAGACGAACGGAAAGGGATGGAGGCGAGCGAACGAGCCAGACCACGAGGCAGAAAGCCGACATCGCCCCAATTCATTCCTACTGCGACTGTTACCGAGCCACCGAAACCAATTGCGCCGCGACCGCTTCGGCGCTGGTCGCGCCGATGAGCACTGCGTCGGCAGCTGCGTCTAGCTCGTTGTTGGTGCTGGCCTTGATCCGCGCCGTGATCAAGTCTGCGCAGGCGCGCGCGATTAAATAGCGGGCCCGGCGACGGCGGCGTTGGATGGGTGCTTCCGCCATTCGATTAGTGCCGATGGCCATAACGGCATCGACCAGAGGGGCGACGCCAACACCGGTTGTTGCTGTTGTTTTGTATACGCGCACATCCGTTCCGCTTGCTCGACTATCGCCCGAACTGCGAGCGCCCGAGCTAACTCTGGATGTGCCAATCGATACAGCGCCGGCCAACTGCTGCAACGTCGCCTCAGCGCCGGGGCGGTCGCCTTTGTTGACCACAAGGACGTCGGCAATCTCGAGCAATCCTGATTTCATCGCCTGAATGTCATCGCCGAGGCCGGGCGCTGCCACGACCACGCGCACGTCGGCGATTTCAGCGACATCGATTTCGCTCTGACCGGTGCCGACGGTTTCAACCAGGATGATGTCGAAGCCCGCCCCGTCGAGTGCATCGATAATCCGAATGGCGGCAGGCGTTAGGCCGCCAAGCGTGCCATTTGACGCCAGCGAACGTACAAACACGCCGTCATCACTCGTTGCAGCCGACATGCGGATGCGGTCACCAAGAATGGCACCGCCTGAAATCGGGCTCGATGGATCGACTGCGATGACGCCGACGGTGTGGGCGCGACGACGCAACTCAACGACAATCGCATTGACCAGCGTTGACTTACCAGCACCCGGCGGTCCGGTGATACCGATCACCAACGCGCGCCCTAAAGTGGCGCCAATCAACTGCAACACCAGAACGCCTAAGCTCGACTGTCGCTCAAACTCAGTCGCAACCCGGGCAATGGCGCGACGTTCGCCGCCCCGGAGGCCAGCGACCAGTTCACGCGCTTCATCATCGAGCGCCGGCTTCACGCCGACACTCGGTTGCGCTGCGCCCAGACGCATAGCTTTGACTTCACTCCCATGCCTACAATGATGCCCCACCCGCTGGACTGTTCATCTAGTCCACTGGACCGGTCATCAGAATGGCCGATCAATAACGTCTGATCAAGCCGACAAGTCGACCCTGGATGTCAACTTGGTCGGGGCCAAAAATGCGCGTTTCATAAGCTGGGTTGGCAGCCTCCAGTGCGATGGCCGCGCCGCGCTTGCGCAACCGCTTCAATGTCGCTTCTTCCTTTTCGATCAGCGCCACGATGATGTCGCCGTTCTCGGCTGAATCACAGCGGCGAATGATGACGGTATCGCCATCATGGATGCCGGCATCGATCATTGAATCGCCACGCACTTCAAGGGCGAAATGTTCACCGTTGGTCAATAGATCTGGCGGGCAGGCGATGTCATGGCTGTGCGATTGGATAGCGCTGATCGGCACGCCAGCCGCAATCCGGCCCATGACAGGCACAGACACGGTTCGGCTGTCGATAATGGTGGACGGCGGCGGCACGAACGCCTGTTTGCCTCGGCTACCCTCGATCACGCTTGGCGTAAATGCGGGTCGCTTCGCCATCTGCTGCGTCTCTGGCGCATTCTCCGGCAGCTTAATGACCTCAAGTGCACGTGCCCGATGCGCCAGTCGACGAATAAAGCCGCGCTCCTCCAGGGCCGTGATGAGCCGATGGATGCCTGACTTTGATTTCAATTCGAGGGCAACTTTCATTTCGTCGAATGACGGTGGCACACCCTCTTCCTGCATCCGCTGATGGATGAACAGCAGGAGTTCTTTTTGTTTTTGAGTGAGCACGAGTAACCTCCGGTGGTTCGCGTTGGTTCGGCGATCCGATGTGTAGGGTCGAGCGACGTTAGAACGCGGAAAACAACGAAAACAAACAAAACCAGAACGATCTCTAACTGTTCCTGGCACGTTCTGCAAGAGGCGTTGTTGATTTTATCCTAGTCGCCCGACATTTGAGGCTACGCTGGATGCTTCCAACTCCACAGGAGCGCAGCATGCCGGCCCCGATTGTTCTTGGCGACATTGCCATTCACCGGATCGTTGAACAGGAAGGAGCATTTTTCGATGCGGCGCAGTTTTTTCCAACGCTCACGCCACCGTTAATTGCGCCACACCGCGACTGGTTGATCCCGCGCCACATCGACGAAGCCGGTCAAGTCATGCTGTGCATTCAGAGCTATCTGATCAAGACCCGTGACACGACGATCCTGGTCGACACCTGCGTCGGCAACCACAAGGGGCGGCCGCAACGGCCGTTCTGGCATCAAATGACCAGTGAGCGTTATCAGCGTAATCTCGCAGCCGCAGGTTTCGCCGTCGAGGATATCGATTATGTGATGTGTACGCACTTGCATGGCGATCACGTTGGTTGGAATACGAAGTTGGAGCACGGACGCTGGGTGCCAACGTTTCCCCGCGCCAAATATCTGTTTGCGGATCGGGAACTGGCCCACTGGACTGAAAGGCATGCCGCAGAGCCGACGACCGTTCCATGGATCACGGATTCAGTTCTGCCAATCATCGCGGCGGGACGCGCCGAGACCGTAAAAAGCGATCATCAAATGGGGAACCATGTGCGCTTGATCCCAACGCCTGGGCATTCGATCGATCATTTTTCGGTTGAGGTTGGCAGGCCAGGGGCTGATGCGATCATCACGGGTGATGCCATCCATTCGCCGATCCAGACCCATTACCCGGAGGTCGGCATGTTCTCCGATTGGAACGCAAAGCTCGGTGCGACAAGTCGTCATAAGCTGCTGTCGCGGTGTTGCGAAACGTCCACGGTATTTTGCGCAGCCCATTTTGTGTCCCCAAGCGTCGGTAAAATCGAACGTGCTGGTGATGCTTTTCGGTTCGTCGAGCGTGACTGAATAGGCGCTGGCGCACTGGAAACGACCGTGCAAGCCTTGTTCGCATGATACAGACAATGCCCCCCTTCACCTTTGGGATCGAAGAGGAATACCACCTCGTCGATCTGCGCACGCGCGATTTGGCAGCAGCCCCTCCAGGCTTCATGGAGGCGTGCAAAAAGGCGATGGGCGACCGCGTAAGCCCTGAGTTCCTGGCAACGCAAATCGAGATCGGGACTGCCGTCTGCCACACGTTTCCCCAGGCTCGAGCCGAGGTTGCGCATTTGCGATCGACCATCGCCGAGATCGCGAAAGGCTACGGTTTGGCGCCGATCGCAGCTGGCACGCACCCGTTCGCCGATACGGTTGATTTGCCCACGACCGACAAGGAGCGCTATCGAGCCCTCGCGCGCGATCTCGCCGGCATCGGACGGCGAATGGCGATCTGCGGGATGCACGTGCACGTTGGCATCGATGATCCGGAAGTTCGCATCGATCTGATGAATCAGGTGCGGTATTTTCTGCCGCATCTCTTGATCCTGTCGACCTCATCGCCGTTCTGGAAAGGCGAGGATACGGGCCTCAAAAGTTATCGCCTGGCAATTGTGGATGAGAGCCCGCGCACCGGCCTGCCAGGCAGGCTTTCCAGTTGGGGCGAATATCAGCAAACAGTAGATGTGCTGGTGAAGGCCGGTGTGATCGAGGATTCGTCAAAGATCTGGTGGGATTTGCGCCCCTCGGCACGCTTTCCGACGCTCGAAATGCGGATCACCGATGTCGCAACCCGCCTCGATGACACAATCGCAATTGCTGCGCTCTACGTGTGCATTGCGCGCATGCTCTACCGGCTGCGGCGGGCCAATTTGTCGTGGCGGATGTATCCGGTGTTCCTGCTGGAAGAGAACCGGTGGCGGGGGCAACGCTACGGCGCTAAAGGTGAATTGTTCGACTTCGGCAAGGGGACGCTGGTGCCGTTCGCAGAGTTGATCGACGAAGTGATCACCCGCGTTGCCGAGGACGCCGCAGCGCTAGGCTGTGAAGCCGAGATTGCACGGGCGCGGCAGATTGTTGCGGAAGGCACGAGCGCGGATCGGCAGGTTGCGACCTTTGAACGATCTATTGCAACTGGCAAGTCTAAGGATATAGCACTGCGCGACGTCGTCGATCAGTTGATTGCTGAGACCGCCGACGTCGCGTGAGGCCGTTGCCTCGCGCCTGCCCATTGAGATGATAGCGTATCCGTAACCGATTGTTTGAATCTAGGAGGCCACAATGCGCGCCAATGACGACATCGCAGCCATTCAAGCCGTGGTGCAAACCTATCTTGATGGTCTCCACGAAGGGGACGCTGACAAAATTGCAACCGTGTTCCACCCAACAAGCGCACTGACCGGGATGATCAGCGGCGAGCTTGTCATTACCCCACGCGACAAGTGGTTGGCTGCGGTGCGCACGCGGCCGTCGCCGAAGAAGACCGGGTTGTCCCGCCACGATCACATTCTGACAATCGATCAGCCGGGCCCCGACATGGCGTTTGTCAAAGTGCAGTGCGCGATCCCGCCGAAGTTCTTCACCGATCAGCTGTCGCTGTTGAAGATCGATGGTCGCTGGCAGATCGCGCAGAAGGTTTTCATGACCGAGGTCGAAGCTTAAAGTCGGGGTAGGTCACGTCCCGCTCGTTGATGGCGGCGGGCGGTGCTGGCCATGCGATTGCTTGCGCCAGTGGATCGTTCCAACGTAGTCCCGCGTCAAAGCCCGGGCGATAAATCCGATCGATCTGGTAGAGCACGTCGCTGTGCTCTTCCAACGTCAGAAAGCCGTGCGCCACGCCCGCTGGAATGAACAGCCCGCGTTGGTTGTCGGCGCTTAGTTCAACCGTGGCGCTTTGACCAAACGTTGCGCTGCCGTGCCGAATGTCTAGGGCAACATCGAAGATGCGGCCGCGCACGCAGCGCACGAGTTTGGCCTCCGCTTCGAGACAATAATGCAGCCCCCGCAGCGTGTGGCGCGCGATGTTGTGGGACAGGCTCGTTTGCAGTGGGGTGAAGGTGATGCCGGCGTTCAGGAATTCCTGCGTGCAATTGAAACGGGTGAACGATCCGCGCGCGTCGACCCGAACGTCTGGCTCCAGCAGCATGACGCCGTCGATTGCCGTGGGGGTGAACAGCATCGGCCCTATAGGATCCGCGTTTCAGGAACGGCGATGACGAACCGTCCGCCCCAGTCTTTGACGAATTGCATCGACGAGACAACTTCATCGGCGATATTCCAAGGCAGGATCACGATATAGTCGGGTTTGTCGATGCGCAGGCGCTCCGGATCGCGGATCGGGATGTGCGTGCCAGGCGTTAGCTTGCCCTGCTTTGCTGGGTTGCGGTCATACACGGCTTTGATGTCTGGATGGCCGATGCCGCAGACGTTGAGGAAGGTGTTGCCTTTCGCGGCAGCACCGTAGGCCGCAACGGTTTTGCCCTCGGCTTTTGCGCGTGCCATGAACGCTGCAAACGATGATTTGACCGCCATAATTTTGTTGGCGAAGCCAAGATAGCCATCGAGCGTATCGAGATGGTGCTTGTGCTCGAGCACACGCATCGCTGTCAGACCAGCGGATGGCGCGTGAGTTGCTGCCTGATGGCAGACAAACAGACGCAGCGAGCCGCCATGCGTCGGCAGTTCTTCGACATCGAACACCCGCAAGCCGGCCGATGCCATGATCCGCTCGACCGCGACCAGTGACAGGTAGAAAAAGTGCTCATGATAGATCGTGTCGAATTGCACGCCCTCGATCTGGCGCAGGACGTGTGGGAACTCGAACGTCGCGACGCCATCGGGCTTTAATAGTACGGCAAAGCCGCCGACGAAATCGCGGGTGTCAGGCACGTGAGCCAGCACGTTGTTGGCCGCCATCAAATCGGCGCTTCGGCCAGCGTCACGTAGCCGCTTTGCCGTTTCGCGACCGAAGAAAGCGACTTCGGTATCGATGCCTTTTGCGATTGCCGCTCCGGCCACATTGCGGGCCGGCTCAATGCCGAGCACGGGCACGCCTGCCGATTTGAAATGCTGCAGCAGATAGCCATCGTTGGATGCCACTTCGACGACGAGACTTTTTGGCGTCAGGCCGAAGCGCGCACGCATCGCAGTCGCATAGCGACCCGCATGTTCGACCCATGATGTCGCAAACGACGAGAAATAATCATAGTCGCTGAAGATCGCATCGGGCGGCACCGAGTCGTCGACCTGTACGAGCAGGCAAGCGCCACATACCCGCGCAATCAGCGGGTAGCGCTGCTCTGCGGCCTCCGTTCCCGGCGTTAGATTGCGGTTGGCGAGCGGCGTCGATCCAAGATCGGCAAACGTGGTGTTGAGCGGGCTCGCGCAGAACCGGCAGTGGGGCATGGACGTGGCGCTCATGATGACATGTAGTCCTTGATGGCGGTGTCGGTAGCTGCGCGCATGTCGTGTCCGCGTTGCAGCTTCAGGTACCAATCGGCGGTGGCATCAATGGCGACAGCACCTGCAAGTCGATCGTGCCAGTTGAGTGAGCGGCGCGCGCGCGATGAATCAAGCGCCAAGGCTTGCAT
>JANOYV010000173.1:0-4294 GCA_031429105.1 Hyphomicrobiaceae bacterium
CGTCATCATCTACCTTGCCGGACCAGCCGCCAATATCGCCTTGTATTATGCGCTGATCCAACTTGGCTTGGCAGCAGGCGGCTCAAAGCCGATGCTGACATTGGCGTTGATCCAATTGGCATACATCAATCTCTACTTGGCGCTCTTCAATCTGTTGCCCGCCTACCCCCTCGATGGCGGGCATACGCTGGATGCGATCTTGGGCAAGTTCCTCGGCGGCATCTGGGCCCAGCGCATTGTTTCGGCCCTGGGGCTTTGCGTCGCCGCGCTGATCACCTACCTCGCGATTCAGTCCCTACCGGGCAGCGTCTTCATGCTCCTGATCGCCTTCATCATCGCCGAACAGAACTGGAGCGCGTTCAAACAAGTTCGCGGCTTCGGCGGACGGCGTTGATACAAACAACCATATAATTCCACCATTGAGGCTCACGCATGCAACTTGGAATGATCGGCCTAGGGCGAATGGGTGCGAACATCGTGCGGCGGCTGCTGCGCGCCAAGCACACGTGCGTGGTGTGGGATCGCGATTCAGCACCCGGCGCGGCACTATCCATCGAGGGCGCGACGGCTGCAACAGACGTTGCCGCCTTGATCGCCGCGATGGCCACGCCTCGTCACATCTGGATCATGCTGCCAGCCGGTGATGCGACCGAGACCATGATTTCAACGCTCGCTGGCTTGCTTGCCCCCGGCGACACGATCATCGACGGCGGCAATACCTTTTGGAAGGACGACATCCGCCGCGCCAAGTCACTCAAGGAAAGTGGCATCCACTATGTCGATGTCGGCACCTCGGGCGGCGTGTGGGGGCTTGAACGCGGCTACTGCATGATGATCGGCGGCGACAGGAAAGTGATCGAACGCCTCGACCCGATCTTTGCGAGCCTCGCACCTGGCCGCGGCGACGTGCCCGCCACCCGCGATCGCGACGGTCGCGACCCACGCGTTGAGCAAGGCTATCTACACGCTGGCCCGAATGGCGCCGGTCACTTCGTCAAGATGATCCATAACGGCATCGAGTACGGCATGATGCAAGCGATGGCCGAGGGCTTCGATATTCTGAGCCATGCCAACTCGCCCAAACTACCCGAACAGGAACGCCTCGTCCTTGATACAGCCGACATCGCCGAAGTGTGGCGACGTGGCAGCGTGATCACGTCGTGGCTGCTTGATCTCACGGCAGAAGCCCTCGCCCGCGATCCAGCCCTCGCCACCTTTTCCGGCCACGTCTCGGATTCAGGCGAAGGTCGCTGGACCGTTGAAGCAGCAATAGAGCGCGATGTGCCAGCCGAAGTGCTGACCTCCGCGCTCTACACGCGGTTCCGGTCGCGGCAGGATCACACCTTCGCCGAGAAGATTCTGTCGGCGATGCGCAAGGGCTTCGGTGGCCACACCGAGCCCGGTAAATCCTGAATGGAAACGCTGGAGCCCTTTGCAGCATCATCGCGGATGCCAACCGCACTCTTGGTGATGGGCGTTTCGGGCTCTGGTAAAAGTACGGCTGGTGAGAGCCTGGCGGTCGAGCTTGGCTGGCCGTTCCGCGATGCCGATAGCTTTCACCCGGCGACCAACGTCGCCAAGATGAGCGCTGGCATTCCCCTCACCGACGATGACCGCTGGCCTTGGCTCGCCGCAATTGCCGCTTGGATCGACGAGCGCCGCGCAACCGCAACGCCCGGCATCGTGTCGTGTTCGGCATTGAAACGCAGCTATCGCCGCATTCTACTCGACGGCCGCCCCGATGTGCGCCTCGTCTACCTGCAGGGCGACAAGCCGCTGATTGCCGGTCGCATGGCCAGGCGGACCGGACACTTCATGCCGCCAGCCCTGCTCGATAGCCAGTTCGCAACACTCGAAGAGCCGACCGCTGATGAGTGGCCGATCATCGCGCCAATCGAGCAATCGCCGCGAAAGATCATCGAGCATATTCTAGCGAACATGGCGCAGTCTGGGCCTTGGGCGGGGTGATGAGCCGGTGAATGTCGGCGGGGAATAGCATTTCACGCATGGCGATTTCTATCCGTCAGATTGACTTGGTGCATGGCTGCCTATTGCTGCGCGATAGCAAATATCCTTTGACGCCTTGGTCGATTGTGCCGGATGCTCTGGCCTAATCAACAAGCCAATTCCGGGAGATCGCCCATGCGCGCCGCCGTCCTCACCGAAGTCAACAAACCGCTGCAAATTCTTGACCTCAAACAGGAAGGTCCGAAGGCTGGCGAAGCCCGCGTGAAGGTCCGCGCGACCGGCGTGTGCATGAGCGACTGGCACATCATGAACGGCGACTGGCCGTTACCGCTACCGATGGTGCTCGGTCATGAGGCCGCTGGTGAAGTGGTCGAAATTGGCGCTGGCGTCACCAACGTGAAGAAGGGCGATCACGTCATTTTCTCATTCCGCCCGCATTGCGGACATTGCACGTACTGCTCGCGCGGTCGCACCGTCCTGTGCACGGGCCATGACGATACACCGCGTTGGGGCATGCATGATGGCACCAGCCGCGTCAGCCTAAACGGCGAGCGCATCAATGTGATGGCGCGGATCGGCACCTTCACCGAATACTCCGTGTGTCCAGCCGAACAGCTCGTGCCTGTGCGCAAAGATCTGCCGTGGACGCACGCTGCCATCATCGGATGCTCGGTTGCGACTGGCGTCGGCGCCGTGATCCGCCATGCGCGGGTCGAAGCTGGATCGAGCGTGCTCGTCGTCGGCTGTGGTGGCGTCGGCCTCAACGTCGTGCAAGGCGCGAAGCTGGCGGGCGCCAAGACCATTATCGCCTGTGATCTCCTCGACAACAAATTGGAGATGGCGAAGGCCTATGGTGCCACCCACACGATCAACGGCAAACGTGAGAAGGTCGTCGACCGGGTGCGTGAACTCACCGGCCTCGGCGTCGACTATGCGTTCGATGCCATCGGCACCGAGCCGACGGTGATCCAGATCGTCGATGCGCTGGCGCCCGGCGGTCATGCCGTCATCGTCGGTATTCCATCGTTTACGACGCGCGCGCCGATTGCGCCACATCTGATGGTCTATGGCGAGAAGACGCTATCTGGCACCTACTACGGGTCGGTGCGCCCAAGCATCGATTTCGGCATTCTCGCCGACATGAGCATGTCCAAGCAGATCAACCTCGATAGCCTGATCAGCCGGACGTATAAGTTCGACGAGATCAACGAAGGCTTCCAGCGCATGGTGTCAGGCGAAGTTGCGCGTGGCGTGATCTTGTTTGATTGAGGACGTGGCGACGTAGCACCAATCGCCCGGCAGCGCTGATGCGCTCCGGGGTATACTTTCATCTTCGAACCCCGGAACAAAAGTCCCGGGAAGCGGGACGGCGGTGAGCCGCCGGGTAAAGGGTATGGGGATGGGCTCATCGCCGCGCCGGGATTTCGATCCCCGACGCTCGGCCCCTCGTTCGGTTGCCCGAACTCGAAACCGCGTCCCGCTGCGATGACGTGTTGTCCGCCGCGCGTCCAGCCCATCCGAAGCTGAACAGATCAGGGTACGTGATCCCTGAACACAGTGTGGACACCGGTGAGCTTAGGCCCAGCCATATCATCGCTCATCCGAAAGTGGGTGGGCCCACTCCGGCACGCCTCACGATCCTCACGGACAGCGGGACGCGTTCGACATCACATAACCGCCAGCACACGTCTATGCTCCCGGGCGTTTGAGGTCCGACACAAGGAGTATCGCATGAGTGCGGGGAGGCGGGGATAAGTTTGCTGAAAGGAACGTTGGGTTACGCAGCCCAGTTTGCCCCCTAACCCAACCCACGACTGCTGCGACTGCCGTCATCCACACCCCGGTTTCAGCATATCCGCACCGGAGTTCCAGTGTATCAACCGACCGAAAGCCTATCGAAAACTGAACCCATGCGCGGGCTAAAGAGCCTATCAAAAGTACGCAAAAGATAGTGATCAGTCATGCCCGCCACGTGATCACAGATGACCCGCATGTCTTCACCGTCGTCAACATACTTCTGATACGTAATCTCCGGCAGAAAAGACTTGGGATCAGATAAAAAAGCTTCGAAGACAGCTAAAACCATTTGCTGCCCTTTAAACTCCAAGTGCTGAACACTAGGACTTCTTATCAACTTATCGCTAACGAATTTTTTCAGTGCATTTAAAAGTTCCAAATCATCACTATTAATTTTCACTCGAAACTTCAAAATCTCATTTTCAAATTCACCCTCGGAATAACTGTAAACACCAATAATGAAATGATGAACGAGGCGACTGATTTCCCGCTTTCTTTTGCTTCCGTCACCAAACAAATGTTGCACAAA
>JANOYV010000174.1:0-5333 GCA_031429105.1 Hyphomicrobiaceae bacterium
CGCGCCCACGGCAAAGAGCGCGTGGTCGCCGCTTTAACAAAGGCTTCGGCGGACAATCGGCCGCTGCTTGTAACGATCGAAGACGTGCATTGGGCAGATCCAGAGACGCTCAGCCTTCTTGCCGCCATCACACGCGCTACCTCGACGAGCCGGACAGTCCTCGTCATGACCTCTCGCATTGACGGCGATCCGCTCGATCCGCATTGGCGCAGCACGGCTAGCGGTGGAACTCTGATCACCGTTGACCTTTCTCCCCTATCACCTGCCGACGCGCAATCGATCGCGCGACGCATCATCGACGTCGGCACATTCGCCGATAAGTGCGTCGAGCGCGCTGGCGGCAATCCGCTGTTCCTGGAGCAATTGCTAAGGGGTGCCCGCGAGTTGACCGACGGACGGCTCCCAGCATCCGTCCAAAGCGTCGTATTGGCTCGTACGGACCTTCTATCTGCCCAAGACCGCCGCGCTATCCAAGCGGCCTCAGTGCTCGGCCAGCGCTTCAGCCTTGCGCACCTCAGGGCGCTACTCCAGCAGCCGCAGTATGATTGCGACACTTTGGTGCGGAACGTCCTGGTACGTTCAACGCGGGATGGTCTGCAGTTCGCTCATGGGTTGGTACGCGACGGCGTGTACGGTTCGCTTACAAACGCTCGGAAGCGAGACTTGCACGGTGCTGCAGCGGCGATCTTTATCAATGATCCAGTACTGCGAGCCGAGCATCTCGACCGTGCCGGCGATTCCGAAGCAGCGCGCGCCTATCTCGCAGCGGCCAAAGCCCAGGCAAACCTGTTCCGCCAGGACCAGGCGATAGCCCTTGCCGCACGCGGCCAGCAGATCGCGACCAAGCCAGATCACACTTTCGAACTTGCTATGCTCGTGGGTGCACTTCAGTTGGACGCAGGACGCGGGACCGAGGCTCTCGAAGCTTACATCCAGGCTCTGGCAGTCGCCAGCGAAGGCGCTGACCGGTGCCGCGCTCTCCTCGGTTGCGCCTCGTCCAATCGCTTGATTGCCCGAGCGGACGATGCCTTCTCTAACCTGATGGAGGCTGAGCCTTTGGCATTCGCGCTCGCCGACGATCGCGCGCTCGCAGAAATCCACTACCTCCGTGGCAATCTGCATTTTGCACGTGGGCAGCTGGCCGAGTGTCGCAGCGAACACAACTTGGCTCTTGACGCCGCCCGGCGCGTGGAAGCGCCGGAATGGCAGGCCCGAGCCCTCAGCGGTTTGGCGGATGCGCAGTATATGGACTGCCGCATGGCAACGGCGCTCACCCACTTCGCAGATTGTGTCGACCTTTGCGAGACATTTGACCTCGCTCGGATAGCAGTGCCCAATCGCGTCATGATGGGGCATTGCCGGATCTACACGTGCGAATTTGATCTGGGATTGAACGATATGCGAATTGGACGGGAAGCCGCCATAAGGATCGGTAACAGACATACGGAGATGTTCGCGACCCAATCAATGGGCCTTTGTCTGACAGCTGCCGGGCGCTATGACGACGCAGATCATTATCAAGCCAAGGCATTGGAGCAGGCGCGGACGCTCAAAGCACGGCGCTACGAGGCCATAATCCTTGCTCATTGCGCGGAGGTCGCTCTATCAAAAGGGCAGCGGGCAGAAGCCTTGGTGCTTGCGAAAAAGGGTCGAGAGATTTCCGAGGAGACGGGCCGCGGGTTTGCTGGCCCAATACTCTACGGCCTCCTCGCCCTGGTTGAAGACAGGCAGGAGAATCAAGTGGCAGCTCTAGCGGCCGGAGAAGCATTGCTCGGGCAAGGAGCCGTCGGCCATAACCACTTTTGGTTCCGGCGCTATGCCATAGAGCGAGCGCTACTGCTCGAGGACTGGAACGAGGTCATAAGGCAAGCTGACGCACTGCTTGTTCGCATGTCCGGAGAACCGCTGGCTTATGCGCGGGTTGTGGCTGAGCGCGGCCGCTGTCTAGCCCGTCGCGGCCTTGGCGAAGTCACAGAGATAGAGGACGAAAAGCTCAGGCTTATCGCCGCGACAGCTGACGAAGCCGGTTTGCGCATCGATGCACTGGGAAGCGCGTTGCGTCGGGCCTAGCAACTTCGCTCCGAGGCACTAGCGAGAATGAAATCCGCTTCGTGTTCAAAACCGCCCGTGACTGACCCCAACAATGCCTTGATGGACACGCTCGGTCCAGGCCTATCACCGGACGCTGTCAGCTGCCGGTTTGCCGAAGGTCGTTCGCGCGTTTGAACGACCAAAAATGGAACCAAAATGGGATCTGGAAGCACAAGGCATGCGACCTTTTTGGTCGCCACGAGCGGTCGCTCAAGCCGGATCAACTCGGCGCATGGCAAAGTCAATTACCATCAGTATCAATTGCAAACGGGGCGCCGGTAAAGATGGACACCCCTTGCAGTGAACTTAAATTCGCAACGACTGCGCGATCACAGCCTTCAAACCGCGTTGGTCGTCCCACCTTGACCTACTCAGCTTCTATCGGGCTGGTTGTTGCTTCGTCTGCGGCGTTCTCTTGAGTATTCGAGGATTTCTGAAACTCCGAAAAGCAGCAGGAGTTGACCTGAATCGCGGCCAAAGATCGCCCCAGGCTGTTTGCCGGAACGATGTCGCCGTAACCGACCGTACTCAGCGTTGTAATAGAAAAGTGTAGCGCCTCAGGAAAGCTCAACCCACGCGCCACTCCAGCGATGCGGAAATGGTCCTGCACACCGAGGGTGGTGGGACGGTGGAGGCTCACGCATAGCGGGGGGAGGTAAAGACTGAAATCCCAACAGACCGGTGTCCGGCTATGATAAGGGCGTCAGGTTTTCGATCAGATGCGGTCCCACTACTCCAGCAGGCCGAACGGGCCGCGGATAGCTGCAGAGGTCGGCCAAACGAGCCGGCGAATGTTTAATCTCACCTGTGTGCGAGCTGGATTTCGATCACGTCTGTTCCCGCTGGGAGGGAAGCCAGTGATGCCGCTTCCCGTGGATCCGGTTTTGGCTCTTTCTCAGTTGCCATTCCCATGAAAAGCAAGAACATGAGCCAGCCTTTCCAGGAACGGTTGAACGCGCTGCGCTCCTGGTATTTCTGTTCCATGAAGGTTACCGCCCGCCGTTTAAGCACAACCACGTCTTCGGACTTCTCAAATGTTTCGAAGTGATTGAAGAACTCAGTGATGAGCTGCTCGCGATGTTCGCGGCTCGCGGCGGTTATGACATGACGACCGCTGCTGCCGGTCGGTCCAAGGTTGGCCATGCGCCTACTCCAGAAATGATCACGCCGGAACACAATACTATTTTTAACGTACCACAGAAGTCGGCCGTGGCTGACTACAGAGTTTCACGCCCCAACGCAAAGCTGCTTACAAAGAGCTTTTAATTTTTCGAACCTTGAACCGACTCAACTCGTCGCTGAATTGAATTTTCCACTTGCTTTCCCAAACGATTTCGCGCGAGGCTATACTCAAGTTGCATTTAAGCAAGCGGTTGTATTGAAGCCGCCTGCATTTAAGTTGCGCAACCTATTAGCCTACCGACTGCCGTCCACAGTTCTTAAAATAATGATCGCTTTGTCCGTGGTGATCATGCCGCGCGCTGATGTCATTACATCCGCGCGAAGCGCATACCTAAGCGGAAAGTGCGTGGGGGACATAATGAGGATTGCACAGAGCGTTTGCTGGCTGTCGTTTGCATTGATTTTCGGCTCATCGGCCAGCATGGCGCAAGTGGATCCAGCCAGCCCTGTGCCTGGCGGTGCGACGGCAGCGACAGTCGTCTGTCTTCAAGCTGGCGCTCTAAACAGCGGAGCATTCGTCGGGACCTATGTGCAGGGCGCGAATGGTAGCTGGGAACGAAAGTCGTTTTTAAAACAAGAAGTGCAAAAATACGTCGAGATGAAGCGCGATGATTTATCAGTCGAGCTTTTCGATGCCGCACGATCCCTGACTGTGAAATTCGATTTCGAAAGCAAGCGGACTAAATTCGCCCGCACTGCCGAACCGGATAATTGGAAAGATGAGGCGCATATCCTGAATGCGAGTGACAAGGACGGCTCTGCGGACTGCGTCGCCTTGGCGGCACGCAGCGGTGCTCCAGGACCCGCTGAAGGCTCGGGCGGTGGCGGCAAGAGCCCGATCATAAATATCTTCATGCGCCCCGGATCAAAATTGGACATTCCACCAGGTACCCGCCTGACGGCGACGTCCGGGCCGCCATGCCCAGGGAATCCAGGCTTTTTCTTGTGCCCTAACAAGTTCACTTGTGCCCCGGATGGTGGTGTTTGTTGCCCAGGTGCAGGCGCATGTGGCGGCGGGACGTTTTGCGACCGGTTCATCAATGCCGCTTGTATCGGAGCGGGGGATGTCAGGTTTTGTGCGGGCTCAGGAAATCCTGTCACCGGCGTCTCGCTGCACTGTGAGCCTGGTAAGCAATGCGCCGCTGACCTTTGTATTCCCTAGTGTTGCGTCTCTAACGGAAGATTCCGGCGTCAGCACGGAACCGTAGTGCCGCAACTTCGAAGCCACCATGTCTTTTGACTGACTTGCTTGATCAATCTCGGAAAGTTGGTTGGCGACCCGACTTGGCCACCCAGCCACCAGTCTTGAAGCGCTATCAATCCAAGGTATTGCAGCTTGTGATTAGGCACCGCAACTGCGGGAGGTTTTCTTGAATAGGCATCGCTTCGCGATTTTGGCGTTGGCAATAGGCCTTGGCGCCACCATTGGGTTGACCGCCGAGGCGGCGACCGTTTCACCCGACATGCGGGGCCATTTAATTGGCCCTAACTCGATTGTGCCCATTCAGGCGAGTCCGAACGACAAGGCTGCTGCCGAAAGAAAGAGACAGGCCGACGAGGCGGCTCGGCAACGCCAACAGCAGCAGGCGGCTCAAGCCGCCCAAGCGGCACGTCAGCGCCAACAGCAACAGGCGGCCGAAGCGGCAAGGCAACGTCAACAGCAGCAGGCAGCCGAAGCGACAAGGCCTGCAACTCGATTTTGTCGCCCAAGAATTGCAAGAAGTCGGCATACTCCGGCGAGCAGTCTACTTCCCTGTTGGCGTACCATTGCTCTTCTGTTGTTTGCCCTCTGCGCATGTTGAGAACGCCGAAACGATGATTGGATCCAATCAACTTGGCTTCCATTTTTAGTAGCAGCACCGAAATCTCGGTGTTGTTCCTGACCCGCTGCAACTTCAAATTGCTGTATTTCTTGCTGTCCAGCTTGTTGCGTTCTGCAAACTCGCCCATCATCTTCAGCAAGGCCTTTCGACGGCCTTCCTCCTTCTCGACATCCTCAATGAAACCCCAGTCATCGTGGGTCGCCGAGCGAATCAGGCAACGCAGGCTGATCACAGGGA
>JANOYV010000175.1:0-23325 GCA_031429105.1 Hyphomicrobiaceae bacterium
ATCTGGTTGCCACCGGCAACACCAGCTTTGCGCAGATGCAAGGCGCCGGGCAGTTCGTGCAGGTCGGCAGTTATACGGGTGTCGTGATCAGCGCAGGCAACGTGGTGTACTTAGCCAACGTCAACATCGGACAGCTCGTCGCGGATGATTTTAGCTTCACGTGAGGGGCGTTTTTTATTGCGGAGCGGCCTTCACTTTCCTAACGGCAGGCAGTGGCTTAGTATCACTGCCTGATGACCAACCTGTTCGAAGCTGCTGGGATCGAGAAAAGCGCTCCGCGACCGCTCGCCGATCGTCTGCGACCGACGCGCCTCGCCGACGTCACGGGGCAGGATCAGCTCGTCGGGCCCGAGGGCACGCTTACCCGCATGTTGCGCGCGGGACGCCTGCAAAGCATGATTCTGTGGGGGCCGCCTGGTTGCGGCAAGACGACAGTGGCGCGTCTGCTGGCGCACGAGACCGATCTCGAATTTGAGCAGTTGTCGGCGATTTTCACCGGTGTCGCGGAACTGCGAAAGGCGTTCGATCGGGCGAAAATCCGGCGTGAAACGGGGCGCGGAACGCTTCTATTTATCGACGAGATTCATCGTTTCAATCGGGCACAGCAAGATAGCTTCCTCCCCTACATGGAAGACGGCACGATCACGCTCGTTGGTGCCACCACTGAGAACCCGAGTTTCGAGTTGAATGCAGCCGTGCTTTCGCGGGCGGCCGTGCTGGTGTTCAATCGGCATGACGACGCAGCATTGGAGGTGTTGATCACGCGCGCTGAAGCGGAAGCGGATCGGGCATTGCCGCTCGATCCTGATGCCCGCAGTGCTCTCAAGGCAATGGCGGATGGCGATGGCCGCAGCGTCCTGAACCTAGCTGAGGAAGTTCTGATTGCGGTGCCGCCAAGTGCTGCGCCGATCGATCGAGCAGCGCTCACCAAGCTCGTGCAACGCCGCGCGCCGCTGTACGACAAGGGCCGCGACGGGCACTACAACCTGATTAGCGCACTGCATAAATCCGTGCGGGGCTCTGATCCGGACGCGGCCCTATACTGGCTTGCCCGGATGTTGGATGGCGGTGAGGACCGGTTGTTCATCTGTCGGCGCTTGGTGCGGATGGCGGTCGAGGATATTGGGCTTGCTGATCCCAATGCCTTGACTCAGGCGCTTGCCGCCAAGGACACGTTTGATTTCCTTGGGTCGCCTGAAGGCGAACTGGCCCTGGCGCAGGCAACGATTTATTTGGCAACGGCGCCGAAATCAAACGCGGCTTACGTTGCCTACAAGGGCGCCATGAAGCTCGCCAAATCGCACGGTTCGCTCGCGCCGCCAAAGGTGATCTTGAATGCGCCAACCAAACTGATGGAAGACGAAGGCTATGGTGAGGGCTATGTCTACGACCACGACGCGCCGGATGGCTTCTCGGGGCAGAATTACTTTCCCGACGGCATGAAGCGGCCAACTCTTTACGATCCGCCGGAGCGTGGGTTCGAGCGTGACGTGCGCAAGCGTCTCGACTATTGGGCGGGCCTGCGGGCGAAGCGGGGCCGATAGCCGC
Organism: Hyphomicrobiaceae bacterium; assembly: GCA_031429105.1. Lineage (GTDB taxonomy): Bacteria > Pseudomonadota > Alphaproteobacteria > Rhizobiales > Hyphomicrobiaceae > JAKFWF01. The sequence continues at coordinate 1,549 of JANOYV010000175.1, forward strand.
ACAACGTGCTTAGCGGTTTCCAGTATCACATGCCATAGAACCGGCGCAGTCCAATCCGAAAGCTTGAGGATCAGCAATGCCCTCATCCCAGCAGGTCTGTATGCGCCTCACTCCTTTGTTCGCAGCCTTAATGGCCGGTGCAATCCCGTTTGGCGCCTCGCATGCTAAGACCTGCACTCCTGCGATCGACAGCACGTTCTCCTTCACCGGGCTCAATCCGGCGATCGAGGGGAAGTTGCCGCTGTCGACTTTCAAAAGCGGCGAAGTCGTGGAGGTCGATCCTGTCACAATGTCCGCCGAGGATGCGCGCGGGTACATCAAGGCGTTGCAGGATAAGGGCGCGCGCGTCAGCATCTATCTGGTTGGTGGGCACTGCGATCGCGGCCCCGATTGCGACGCACTTAGCGGCGACGTGAAGCTCGGCAGCACCGGTAGCTGGAACTGGGATAAGTCGGAACGCCGCGTTCTCGATATCACGCATCCGAAGGTCAAAGCGCGGCTGGCTAAAGGCATCGCCAATGGCTTCATGCTGGGCGCCAACTACGTGCGGATCGATAATCTGCATCATCCGTCCGGTTCGACGAACCCGCGTTCGCCTGAGCAGATGCGTGAGATCATTGAGCTTGCCCAAGAGATCGAGGACCAACTGCGCGCCGATGGTTCAATCCCCCCGTCGCGCGTCACGGGCATCGTCGCGCACAACAATCTTGTCGTGTGGGATGAACTCGTGCGTGCCGGAAGCATTCGTCGCCCGCCTGCCTTTCTGACCTCCGAGCGGACCGCCCAACTTGCACCGGGCGCGCGCTGGCAAGGCGATGCCAAGATGAAAGCCGGTCAGCTCAAGCCGTCAGATGTCCCAGAGATCGAGGCGGGGCGGAGGTTGGCTACAATTCTGAACGTCCCCTATTTGATCGTCGAGTTCCGCCGAACCCATGATCTTGCAGCAGTCGGAAAGTTCTACGCGCTGCCTCAATCCTATGTCGATGCGACAGCGGCACTCGAAGGTGTAACCGAAGTCATCGTCATGCCGAGCGAGGATCATTACATCGGTCGAAGTGCCGTATATCCGGGCAATGGACCAGCGGTGCTCGCGGCTAAGGCGGTCGTCGGCAAAGTGTCGTGTGCCGGGTGATTGGAGCCGGGCGCATCTTATCTTTTACCACGCAAGTTCTGCCATTGTGGCGATTGCGGTTGCTCCCGTTGCGCTGAACAGATCCATCAGCGCACGCGGTTCAACGGTGCCGTGCCGCATCGTGGCGTCATGATGAATCCCACCGGCAATGAAGAGCGCGTCGATGCCGTGTGCGCTCGCACCGGCAAGATCGGTCGCAATCGCATCGCCGATTGCTAGAACTTCGTTCGGTGCGATGGAGCGTCCGACAATACGCGCAGCCGTCGCGAACGCCAGATCATAGGCCGGCTTGTGTGGCTTGCCGGCCCAATATACATCGCCACCCATTGACTGATAGACGACGCCGACGGCGCCTGCACACGGTAACCGTTGTCCGCCTACATCCACCACTAAATCTGGATTTGCACAGATGAATGGAAATCGGCGGGCAAGTGCCAGATCGAGCAGTGGGCGGTAGCTTTCGCCGGTGTCGACAGTGTCGTGAACGAGGCCAGTACAGACGATGGCGTCGGCTGTTTCGAGGTTCGAGAGCTGGGCTGCGATCCCGTCAAACAGTGGCCGTGAGCGATCCGGGCCGATATGGTAGAGGCGTTGATAGCCTGCAGCGCTCAGATGCAACCGCGTGACATCGCCGGACGAGACAATCGCATCCCACGCCGAGCGACGAACGCCTTTTTCGTCGAGCACGCGGGCAACGCTTGGCGACGGCGTCGGTGCGTTGGACAGGAGGACGACGCGCCCGCCGCTCGCCCGATAGCGCTCCAGCGCGTCGCCGGCGGCAGCGTACTCGCGCACGCCGTTGTGCACGACGCCCCAAACGTCGCAGAAAATGACCGGATAGGCCCCCAAGAGGTCGCGGGTTTTCTTGATGATCAGTGGCTGTTTCATTCCGCTGTGCCTAGACGAGAACATGATGCCGCGCTAGGCCGGGTGCGGATCTTGATTGCCACGCCCACCTGAGGTTTTCGTCGATGAAGCTTTCCTATGCGCAAAACCTTGAGGACTATCACCTGAGCTTGGTTTTTGCGGGCGAACCGGTCGGCACTTATGTGGACGTCGGCGGTGGGCATCCGGTTGCCGACAACGTGTCGTTCTACTTCTACCTGATGGGATGGCGTGGGCTGATCGTCGAGCCGCAAACGAAGCTTGCCGCTATCTACGCCCATGTGCGTCCGCGTGATCATACGGTGTCGATGCTGGCCGGGCAGAAGGATGGCGACATCGAGTTCCACACTGTTGACAAGCTGCATGGGTTCTCAACCTCGGTGGAGGCGAACGCAACGGCGGCTAGCGCGTATGGTGTTGGCTACACCACGACGCGAATGCCGGTGCGCCGCCTTTCAACGCTGCTAGACGATGCCAAAATCAGCAAGATCGATTTCTTGAAAATCGACGTCGAAGGCGCCGAAGCTGACGTGCTGGCCGGCATCGATTGGACGCGCCATCGCCCGCGCGTGATTGTCGTCGAGGCGGTGGAGCCGGGTTCGATGGCGGATTCATCGGCGAAATGGGAAGGGCTGATCACGGCCCAAGGCTACACGTTCGCGTTTTTCGACAACCTCAACCGTTTTTACTTGGCCGATGAAGCGGCACACCTGAAATCCCGGTTTCCGGAAAGGCCCGCCGCCTGGGATTATGTCGCGCACCTGTGGGACTGCGGACAGGCGGCGACGGCGACGGCCCATCCCGATCACGCTCTTGCAGGCACGCTTGTGGCAGGGTTCCTCGCGTGCCTGCCGTCGCTCGATCCGGGGCTGCTGCGATGCCTTGTCGAGCGCGGGGCGGCAGAGACCAAGCAACCGTTCGAGGGCGCAGCAGGCCGTGACTTGCTGATCGGTTCTATGGAGTATCCAGGCTCATCGGAAGCTGACACCAAGCTGCCAACCGACGTTGATGCGCTGTTAGCCACCGACCGCTTCCGTGCTGCTCTAGGGCGCATCGCCTGCATGTATGACGGCGGGCATCTGATGGAGTGAAGCGTTAGTATTGTGAGCGTCCGCCCTATGTTATCCTGTGTAGAGTGAGACAAATCGGGAGTGAGCCATGAAGTTCACCATTACAATTGATCGCGACGAGGACGGCAGCTGGATTGCCGAGTGCCCGTCCATTCCCGGCTGTGTCAGCCAGGGACAAACCCGCGATGAAGCCATGGCAAACATCAAGGAGGCAATTGCCCTGTGCCTGGAGGTGCGTGCCGAGCGAGGGATGCCTTTGACCATCGAGACGCAACAGATCGAAGTCGTTGCCTAGCCGTGGCGCCAGTCATACCAGTCTTGAGCGGAGTCGAAGTAGTCCGAACATTCGAGCGGTTGGGTTGGACCGTCACCAGACAATGAGGAAGTCATGTCGTTCTAGTCAAACAGGGCGAGCGCGCCACGCTGTCAGTCCCCGACCACCGCGAAATCGCAAAGGGTACATTGCGGAGCCTCATTCGAGCCGCCGGAATGACAGTCGAGGAATTCGTGGCCAACACGCGCTGAAAACGAACGGAATTAGAGTCTTCGTTGATGCACCCGATATTTCCCCTAACGATCAATCTCCCCAAACACGATATCCAGGCTGCCCAATATCGCGCTGACGTCAGCTAGCATGTGGCCGCGATTCATGAAGTCCATGGCGGCCAAGTGCGGGAAGCCCGGCGCGCGGATCTTGCAGCGGTAGGGTTTGTTCGAGCCATCCGACACCAGATACACGCCGAACTCGCCCTTGGGTGCTTCGACACAGGTATAGACCTCGCCCTCGGGCACGTGGAAGCCTTCGGTGTAGAGCTTGAAGTGGTGGATCAACGCTTCCATCGAGCGCTTCATCTCAGCGCGCTTCGGCGGTACAACCTTTTTGTTGGCCGACATGACCGGGCCGCGCCCTGCATCCGACATGAGCTTGGCGCAGCATTGCCGCATGATTTTGGCGCTCTCGCGCATTTCCTGCATGCGCAGACAGTAGCGGTCATAGCAGTCGCCATTTTTGCCGATGGGAATATCGAAGTCCATTTCGGCGTAGCACTCGTAAGGCTGCGACTTGCGTAGATCCCACGCCGCCCCCGACCCGCGCACCAGCACGCCGGAGAAGCCGTAAGCGAAGCACTCGTCGAGCGAGATCACGCCGATATCGACGTTGCGCTGCTTGAAGATGCGGTTCTCGGTCAGCAACGTGTCGATGTCGTCGACGACCTTCAAGAACGGGTCGATCCAGGCCGCGATGTCAGCGACCAGCTTTTCAGGAAGATCCTGGTGCACGCCACCGATCCGGAAGTACTTAGCGTGCATGCGGCTGCCCGACGCGCGCTCGTAGAACACCATCAGCTTTTCGCGCTCTTCGAAGCCCCACAATGGTGGGGTTAGCGCGCCGACGTCCATCGCCTGCGTGGTGACGTTAAGCAGATGCGAGAGAATGCGTCCAATCTCGGAATAGAGCACGCGGATCAATTGCGCGCGGTAGGGAATTTCAAGGCCGATCAGCTTTTCGGCGGCCAAGCAGAACGCATGCTCTTGGTTCATCGGCGCAACGTAATCGAGCCGGTCGAAGTAGCCGATCGCCTGCAGGTAGGTCTTGTGCTCGATCAACTTCTCGGTGCCGCGATGCAACAGCCCAATGTGCGGATCAACCCGCTCGACCACTTCACCGTCGAGTTCAAGCACGAGGCGCAGCACGCCATGAGCGGCTGGATGCTGGGGCCCGAAATTGATGTTAAAATTGCGGATTTCTGTTTCAGGCACTGGCGTTGTCCTTGAAGTCGCAGGCGACATGGCGCGACACGAACCGGTTTGAGCGTTGATCCACACCGGGGCGGCGGCAATGTCAATCACCGCGTGATCCAGGATACGGCGATCCGTGGCCCAGGGCTGCCCCGCGACGCCGTGTCGCTTACGTGTACAAGTTGCTGGTGTGCCACCAGAACTCGCTGGTTTGCACGGGCCGAGGCTTCGGCTAGAAGCAAGCAACGGCGCTGGATTCTAGCCTTAAGTCCCGCGTGCATGCGGCCCACACGCGCCAGGAGCTTTTTGCCATGTCCCAATCGACGATCACGGCCAATGCCGTTGCCGCTTCACTCCAGGCGAGCTTTGCCGGAGCGCGCGGGAGTGAAAAACCTTACCAGCACTGGTTCGTGGACAACTGTCTGCCACCCGCAGCCCTCGATGCGGCGATCAACCTCCCGTTTGCCGCACCGGCCTTGGACGGCGTTTCGGGGCGGCGCGAAGTGCACAACGCGACGCGGAAGTATTTTGATGTGGAAAACCGCAGCAAATTCCCGGTTGCCGGTGCCATGGCCGATGCGCTGCAAAGCGAAACGATCACCCGTTCAATCGAGAAAACTTTCGGCTCGAAACTAGACGGCACCTATCTGCGCATTGAATATGCCCAGGACATCAATGGATTCTGGCTTGAGCCGCACACTGATCTGGGCGTTAAGCTGTTCACGTTCCTACTTTATTTGTCGAAGGATACGCAGCACGCGGAACTCGGTACAGATATCTACGATACCGAAAAGAAGCATGTCGCCCGCTCGCCGTTCAAGCCGGGCGGCGCGATGATCTTCGTGCCTTCGGGCATTACGTATCACGGCTTCGAGGCGCGCAAAATCGAAGGCGTGCGCAAGTCGATCATCATCAACTACGTGTCGAATGAGTGGAAGGCGCGCGAGCAGTTGGCGTTTCCGGACAAGCCGATCAGGCACTCATAAATGCTCGGGGTGTTAAAATCGCTCGGGAAAAATCTGGAGGCCACGCCCGGAATCGAACCGGGGTGCGAGGATTTGCAGTCCTCTACGTCACCACTCCGCCACGTGGCCTCTGAGCCGGGGCGCTAATGCAACCCGATGAGGGTTAACGTAGCAGTCCACCAGTTAAAATCCGACTATCACGAATGCGCGAGGAAGTGCAACGCGACAATGAAGTGAGGCAAAATCATTTGCGCAAATTTTGTTGGTTTCCGGCCATGGTGGCGTGATCGATGTGGCGGGCGGTTATATGTTTAGTTAAGAGGAAGGCGGCCGCTTCGGCCCATCCGATAGGGATTTGTCATGGTCGATTTTGCATTGCAGCGCAAAAACATGGTCGAGGGGCAGGTCCGGCCAAGCGACATCACAGATCGACGGATTATCCGTGCCATGCTCGATTTGCCGCGCGAGGCGTTCTGTCCGCCGTCGCAGCGTGCGACGGCTTACCGGGATGAAATGCTGGCCTTGAACGAGGTGTCAGGCTCGCGTGCTCGATTTGCAGCTGCCCCCCGCACGCTCGCCAAAATGATACAAGCCTTGGAACTGCGCGACAATGATACCGTGATGGAGGTCGGCACTGGCACCGGTTACGGCTCGGCGATCTTGTCTCGGATGGCGACTAAGGTCGTCGCTGTGGAGCCGGATGCGTCGTTGGCAACGTCGGCGCGCGCCAATCTGCAAGCCGCTGCTGCGTCAAATGTCACGGTGATCGAAGGTGATAGCGCGGTAGGTCATGCGCCCGGTGCCCCCTACGATGCGATCTTGGTCAACGGAGCGGCAGCAGGAATTTCACGGACCTTACTTGATCAGTTGAAGGATGGCGGGCGCCTAGTCGCCGTTATATCGAACGGTAGCTTCGGGCATCTCACCGTTTGGCGCCGTCTGGGCGGCACCTTTGACGCGCAGGTCTTGTCAGATGCAGCAGCCCCGGCACTGGCTGAGTTCGCTAAACCGGCTCAATTCGTATTTTGATCTGAGGGTACCTACTCAGCTGGCATTGGTGCTGCGGCAGCTGCGCGACGCCGATAGAACATCAGCCAAACGGCACCCGCAATGACGATTGCCATCAATGGCAACGCCATGATGTTGACGAAGCGCCAGCCGGGCCCTGCCTGCAGCAACCCTGAACTGGCAGCCGCTGTCGCTGTCGCTCCATAGACGATAAAATCATGCGCGCCTTGTGCCTTCGCCCGTTCGGCTGGCCGGTAGGTTTCGGTCAGCAGCGTCGTGCCACCGACGAAGCAGAAGTTCCAACCGAGACCAACGAGAATATTGGCGAAGAAGAAGTGCCAGAACTCAATGCCGGCAAGGTTCACCAACGAACAGCCGACTTGGATGATGGCACCGACCGCTATGATGCGCAGCACGCCGAACCGCGCGATCAGATGCCCGGTAAAAAACGAGGGCAGGAACATCGCTATCGAGTGGGCCTGGATCACAGTCGCGCTATCATTGAAGTTAAAGCCGCAGGCGTTCATGGCAAGTGGTGTCGCCGACATGACAAGCGTCATAACTGCGAACCCGAACATCGAAGAGATCAGCGCAACCATATAGGTCGGCTGCTGCATAATTTGCAGTAGTGGCCGCCCGCCTTCAGCCTTCTGTGCCGCGGTCAATTGAGGAATGCGCAGGACCTGGACCACAACGACGATCAGAGCCGAAAACACCATCACCATGAGATAGACACCGGCAAACGTTACCGGCGCCAGCATATTGACGCTCCATTTCGCCGTCTGCGGCCCGATTAGACCGGCCAGCACGCCACCGGCCATGACCAGTGAAATGGCTTTGGCTTTGTAGGCGCCATCAGCGGCGTCGGCCGCCGCAAACCGGAAATACCAGGCAAATGCGCCGGCAACTCCTTGGAAGTAGGAGCCGAGGCAGATCAGCGCGAGATTCTGTTGAAAGATGCCGATCAACGAGATCAGTCCCGACAGAATTCCAGCGATGCCACCGATTGTGAAACCTGCCCGGCGTCCGACGCGCGCCATCAACAGGGATGCAGGCAACGTCGTCGTCATCAGCCCCAAGTGGGCGAGGAAAATCGGGATCGTCGCCAGTTGCGAGTCGCGGGTCAGTCCGAGCCAGCTGAACTGTGGGGATGACACCAGATCGGCATCGGAGCCCAGGATCGACAGTGCGGCGAGTGGTGTCGTCGCAATCGCCATGCCTTGCACCGATTGGAACAGCGCTTGCGACAACGCCAGTATTGTAATGTTGCGGCGCAGCGGCGAGGCTGTGCTGACATCTGGGTTTGACATGGTGATCGGTTCGCCGGAAAGGTGCATTCGTAGCAAGCGTTTACACCCAAGCAGGACACTTTTGGAAAGCCATTTCTTGCAACGGTGCCCAGCGAATGTTCATAATGCTCAACTCGAAGGCACTGGCATTGGCATCACTGCGCCGCAGCGAGCCCTCATGCTTCGCCACGTTCGTTGATGAGAGAGAGATTTGATCATGGCGGTAGTGGAATTGATTGCGCCGCGCACTTTGGCTGAACGGATCGCTGAGTTGCGCGCTCTGGGTGCCCGGCCCGTCGCGTCGACCGAAGAGCTGATCGGGCTGCTGTCGGCCATCTATAAAGCCATTCTGGGTGCCGATCTTGATTCCTATGATCCAGCCTCGATCAGGCCGCAGGCGCCACAATTGCGACGCGAGCTTTTTGAATTGCGCCATAGCCTGCGCGATCGGATCGCCGATTGGCACGCGCGGGGCCTCGTGACCCATAACGCCCAACTGGCTTTGCGCGATTGCTTGCGTGCTGCGCGGTTCGCCGGCGACATGCTCGGCGAACTCTCCATCAATTACGCGCAATTACCGGAGGGCGCCGTACCGTTAAAGGCCTTCACCGGAGCGCACAATTCCATTGTGGCACCCGCCTTCGATACGGACGAGTTGGCGGCTTTCCGCTCTGGCGATGTGCTGCTGGTCCGTGGCCTCCATCACAACAGCGCAGCGATCGCGCGCGTTGGCGACGTTGATAGCCAGTTCAGCCATGTCAGCATCATTCACATCGACAAAAAGGGCCAGCAGTGGGTTGTTGAGAGCCTGATCGAGGATGGCGCCGTCATCAACCGGCTGGGGCATTCGCTGAATCATGGCAACGGACGGGCGATGCTATTTCGCCATCCTGATGCCGAAGTTGCCCAGCGAGCCGCACAAATCGCCTATGATCATGTGCGCCGCACCTATGGCACGTGGAAGCGCCGTATTCTCTACGATTTTACTATGCGGCTCGATCAACGGCGACCGCTGTTTTGCTCAAAGCTGGTGCGGCTGGCCTATGCGCGTGCAAGCGGCGGCAAGCTGATGCTGCCGACCTTCATGACCCAGTTCAATATGAAGAATCGAGATTTTATTGATCGGATCGGCGTCAAAGCTTCTTCCACATACGCACCCGGCGATACCGAGGTCGAGCCGCATTTTGATCTCGTCGCCGAATGGCAGGATTTCCGCGTTACCTCGCGATTGCGCGCGCAAGACCTGATCATGGTCAAGTTGTTCGAATGGATGGAAGTGCACGGGTATACGTTCAAACAGGATTTGCTGATCCGTCTGATCGCATTTTTCGGTCGTTTCGCCGCCCACCTGTCCGAAGGAGCCAAGGACATGCTTTCAACGGTCGTGCCGAAAGTGCCGATCAACATGTCGCGCAAGACGATTGCCGCTGTGGCCATGCTGCACAAGACTGCTGAACCCTTGCTTGAGGAAATCCGCGCCCTCGAAGTGGATCAGATCGCGCGCACGGGACGGCCTCTGCATCCGAGGCAAGTGTATGATGCGTTAGAGAAAATCCGCCAACGTTCAGACGGTCGAATCGGTTATCTGATAGCGCCTGGTGTGTGATCGAGGCGTGTGAGCACTATGCTCAGGTAAGGTTGACCTGCGGGCCATGGGCTGGTCTCTTCAAGGCAATCGTCAACAGGAGCTGAATGATGCCGATCGTCAACCGCATTGCTGCAATGAAGGAAGAGATCACGGTCTGGCGCCGCGATTTTCATGAGCACCCCGAATTGCTCTATGAAGTTCATCGGACGGCAGGCGTCGTCGCCGACAAACTTCGCGCCTTCGGCTGCGACGAGGTGGTGCCCGGCGTTGGCCGCACAGGCGTAGTCGGCGTGATCAAGGGGCGCAAGGGCACATCGGGCAAAGTCATCGGCATGCGTGCCGACATGGATGCACTGCCGATTATTGAAGATACGGGGTTGCCCTACGCATCCAAGACGCCCGGCAAAATGCACGCCTGTGGGCACGACGGCCATACGGCAATGTTACTGGGTGCTGCCAAATATCTCTGCGAAACCCGCAATTTTGACGGCACCGCAGTTGTAATCTTCCAACCGGCCGAAGAGGGCGGTGCCGGCGGCAAGGCCATGGTGCAAGACGGCATGATGGACCGCTGGAATATCCAGGAAGTCTACGGCATGCACAATCAGCCAGGGATGCCGATTGGTGCCTTTGGTATACGGACCGGCCCGATGATGGCGGCATCTGATCGTCTGCATGTACTGATCGAAGGCAAGGGCGGACACGCAGCCAAACCGCACAAGTGCATCGACACGGTGCTCGTTGGCGCACACATTATCACGGCGCTGCAATCGATCGTGTCGCGCACGCTTGACCCGCTGGAGTCAGGCGTGATCTCGATGTGCATGTTCCACGCCGGCAATGCTGGAAATGTGATCCCGGCAACAGCCGAACTAACTGGCACAGCCCGCTCGCTTAACCCGCTCGTGCGCGACCAACTGGAGCAACGTTTTATCGAGGTTTGCGAGGGCACCGCTCGTGTGTTCGGCGCAACTGCCAAGACGACTTACAGACGCGACTATCCGGTCACGAGCAATCACGCGCGTCAAACCGATTTTGCAGTCGGCATTGCCAACGGCATCGTCGGTGCTGGCAACGTGGATTCCAACATCACGCCAGTGATGGGCGGCGAAGACTTCTCGTTCATGCTGGAGGCCCGTCCAGGTGCCTTCATTTTCATGGGCAATGGCGATACGGCGAACGTCCACCATCCAGCTTACAACTTCAATGATGATGCGATCCCAGTGGGCGTTTCATACTGGGCGCGACTGGTTGAGACGGCGATGCCCGCCTAGGGCTTAGTGGCATCCTCCAACAATAGGGCGGCGCGGGGCTTTTCCCCCGCCACTTTCGACGCGCGACGCACCAAGTCCTCAAGCGTTAAGCGCTCAACAATTCACACCGCGATTGCCACTCGGTCATTTTTCCGGTGTGCAGCATCACGCCGTCTTGAACGCTGAACTTGCCGCTGCCAAGTTCGACATTCGCGTAGGCGCGAATTCGACCGTCGGTTCCCTTTGTCACCGTCAATTTACGTTGATGCTTCAGCACCGGGAAATCGATCACCAGTTCCAACATACCGTCCGGCGTTTTGCTAAGCGACAGAACTTTGAGACTGTCACGTTTCGTTTGAAAATCGCGGGTGTGCACGATCGTGCCATCACGATCCGACCGGTAAGATAGACGTGGGTTTTGAGGGCTGACCGGCTTCTTACAATCCGTGGCCCAGTTACCTAGAAGCCCCCATGCACGCGCGATTTCAGCTGCGGTCGCTGTCCGTGCATGCGCACTCGGCGGCATCAGCAGTAGTGCAATCAGCAGCGTCGGCAAGATTGCCCCGACGTGAGCAGGTCTCGACATGCCAGCCTCCAAGTCCCGGACGATGGAACAGACATTAACACAGCGTGCGGTGACCGTCAGATCGAATACTCGAATTCAAGTTCAGCATTTAAGTCACTGACGCTGCGTGGTCGGTCACTTCTGGTTGCCTCATTTTTGCCACGCTAGAGCTTAGGTGTACCGGCTCCTGGTGGTCGCTGCGACCTCAGGTGAGACAAGGTGAGTGCCCCAGTGGTGCTTCCAATGCAGGCGGCATGGTGCCGTCTCAACCTTGCGTTCAATCGGCCCCGAGTGCCGGACTGAGCGATATCAACCCTACAAATCCTGGAGTTCAACATGACAAAGCGGATGTCTTCCGCCTTGCTGGCCGTTGCGTTGATTGCAGCCAGCCTTTGCGTAACAGACCTCGCCAACGCGCGTTCGCGATCGAACAGCGATCATGACCATGGTGGCGGCACATCGCGGTCGTGCCTGACAAGCGCGGCACGCAACCTTCTGCAGCGTATCGAGCAGCGTTTTGGTAGCATGCAAATTGTTTCGACCTGCCGCCCCGGGGCGACGATTGCGGGCTCAGGCCGCCCATCGCGCCACGCCAGCGGCAACGCAATTGACTTTGATGCAGGTTCGAAGAAGTCGGCCGTCATCAACTGGTTGACCTCGAACCATCATTCAGGTGGCACCATGACCTACTCCGGCATGGATCACGTCCATGTGGATATCGGATCGCACTTCGTATCGCTGGCTGGCGGGCGCGTTGCATCGAACAGCACGCGGCCATCCAAGAAAACACGCGATTGGTCGAATGACTCAACCCGCATGAGCCTTGGTGCGAAGACCGCGCGCTATAAATCGAAGAAGGTTCAGGACGATTCTGACGATTGATCAGGACAATACAAGCATTGGTGCTGCGGTCTGCGGGCGGAGGTCTCAGACTGCAGCACGACCAACGTGTTCTACCAAGTCAGGCCGATTTTGATTTTGCCCGTCACATCCGGCGATGCCTCGGTCAGTCCAAAATAGGTGCCGATATCGAGGGTGGCTTTTGGTTGCGATCCGCCCTTGTGATGGGGACCGCCGACCTCACGCTCGAAGTAAAGGACCGGTCCAATCCGGTGATCCTGGAATGCAATAGGCCTACTGTTGCCGATATCCGGGATCGTGCCGTAGGCTTCGACACCGAACGCCATGACTTGGCGGATCTCGCGCTTCGCCATCACGCCATAGGCAAAGGCAATGCCATCTTCACGGTTCTCGCCAAAGGTTTTCTGGAAGAACGGGTTTAGCGTGAGTGACAGTTTGTCATCGCCAAACTGTATGATTGGGCCAAATGTCAAAGTGTTGGTCTCGTCGGGGTTGATGCGAACATCGACGCCGGTGTACCAGCCATAGTCAAAGCCTGGACGCGCTTTTTCGAACCGCAATTGAATTTCAGCACCGGCCGTCGAGATTTTCCAGTGCTCGTCCACTGCTTGGTCGAAGTTAATCTTACCGCCAACGAAAAACCAAGATGTGGGGCTATATCCCAACCCAAGTTCGCTGCTGTAGCGCGTCGGGTCGGCATTAACCGGAAACCGACCTTGGGCGTTGCTGTTCAAGCTTGCAGCGGTCTCACCCTTATTTATGTCAGGCGTTTTGACTTCGAAGGTTCCGGCTCGTAGAGGCGCCAACGGACTGGCAGCCGTTGCCAGCAGCAGTCCAGCTACAGTCACAATACAGTATCTTAGAATTTGCATGGTGTAGCGTTCTCGGAAGTACACGTGGCATGAGGCGAACACCGAACAATCCTCAGAAAATCGTCGATATCACCCTATGCTGATGCCGTCTCGTAAGCTTTGCCAAGGGTTCGATGGTTAAGTCGCACCGACGCATTCGGGCAACACCGCAATGCACACACGAACTGGTCTGGGGCATTTCGGTCTCGTTCAAAACGCCGCGATTGCCGGGCTTCTTGGTCTTGCCGCACTGCAAAAAAGGGAATACGAAACCTGGAGACGACGCTTCTCCCGCGACGCCGGAAGAGTTAGGGATCACTCACATGAATGCGCAGGACACACCACCGCCAATGGGCGATAACAGCAAAACCGCCGTTCTGAACTTAAACGGCAAACTGTCGCCGATGCCCATCCGATCCGGATCAGTCGGTCCAGATGTCATCGATGTGACCCGCGTCTACCGCGATACTGGCTGTTTCACTTACGATCCCGGCTTCACTTCTACTGCGAATTGCTCGTCGCGTATCACGTACATCGATGGTGACGAAGGTGTTTTGCTGTATCGCGGGTATCCGATTGGCGAATTGGCCGACAAATCCAATTTCATCGAGACCTGCTATTTGCTGTTGCATGGCGAACTGCCGACCAAGTCACAGCTCGACGAATTCCGTCACACGATTACGCATCACACCATGGTGCACGAGCAGATGTCGCGCTTCTTCACCGGTTTCCGGCGCGATGCACATCCCATGGCCGTGATGACGGGTACCGTTGGTGCGCTGTCGGCTTTCTATCATGACTCGACTGACATCAATGATCCGATGCAGCGTATGATTGCCTCGCACCGCATGATTGCGAAGACGCCGACGATTGCTGCGATGGCATACAAGTATTCGATCGGCCAGCCGTTCATCTATCCGCGCAATGATCTCGACTACACCTCGAACTTCCTGCAGATGTGCTTCGCCGTGCCGTGCGAGCCGTACCATGTGAACCCGGTGCTTGCCCGTGCGCTCGATCGGATCTTCATACTGCACGCCGATCACGAGCAGAACGCGTCGACCTCGACGGTGCGCCTGGCTGGTTCTTCGGGTGCCAATCCGTTCGCTTGTATCGCTGCTGGCATCGCCTGTCTGTGGGGACCGGCACACGGCGGCGCCAACGAAGCAGCGCTGAACATGCTGAAGGAGATCGGCACCGTCGATCGGGTGCCTGAATTCGTCAAAAAGGCCAAGGACAAGACCTCTGGTTTCCGCTTGATGGGCTTTGGTCATCGCGTCTACAAAAACTACGATCCACGCGCCAAGGTCATGCAGAAGACGACCTACGAAGTGCTCGACGCGCTGGGCATTCACAATGACCCACTAATGAAGGTCGCGATGGAGTTGGAGCGGATTGCGCTGCAGGACGATTACTTCATTGAGAAGAAGCTCTATCCGAACATCGACTTCTATTCCGGCATCACATTGCGTGCGCTGGGCTTCCCGACCTCCATGTTCACCGTGCTGTTCGCGGTCGCTCGCACGGTCGGCTGGATCGCCCAGTGGAAGGAAATGATCGAAGATCCGGAGCAGAAGATCGGCCGTCCGCGCCAGCTCTACATCGGAGCGACGGAACGTCATTACTCTGCCGTCGATCAGCGGGTGTAAGCGCCATCCATTCACGCTATGATGAAAGGGCTGGGAACTTTCCTGGCCCTTTTGCTATAGGCAGTTTTGTTCCAAATACCTTAGACGAGATCTTCGATGCCCGCTTCCGCGCTAATGAACGTCATGGTCGCAGCTGTTCGAAAGGCGGGCCGCAGCCTCGCCCGCGATTTCGGCGAGGTGGCGCAGTTGCAAGTCTCGATCAAGGGCCCGGCGAACTTTGTCTCCAAGGCTGATCTCAAGGCCGAGGAAATCCTGCATCAGGAATTGTCAAAGGCGCGTACTGGCTATTCGTTTCTGATGGAGGAAGCGGGTGCAGTTGATGGTGATGACAAGTCCCACCGCTGGATCATCGATCCGCTTGATGGCACCACGAACTTCCTGCACTCGATCCCGCTGTTTTGCATTTCGGTCGCACTTGAGCGCGAAGGGCAACTGGTCGCCGGCGTGATCTTTAACCCGATCACGGACGAACTCTACACGGCAGAAAAAGGCAAGGGCGCGTTCCTCAATGATCGCCGCCTGCGCGTTGCCGCCCGCAGCACGCTTGCCGATTGCGTCGTTGCAACCGGCGTTCCCCATCGTGGCCGCGATAACCATCCGCGCTACCTGCGCGAAGCAAAGGTGATCCTCAAGGAAGTGGCTGGCATGCGGCGCACAGGCGCTGCCGCCCTCGACCTCGCCTGGACAGCGGCTGGTCGTTTCGATGGCTACTGGGAATACGGCATCAAGCCTTGGGACATGGCGGCCGGCATTGTTTTGATGCGGGAAGCTGGCGGTTTCGTCACCGACATGGATGGCGGCACCGACATGTTTGGAACCGGCAACCTCATCGCCGGCAACGACAAGATCCGAAAGGCGCTGCTGGTTCACATTAATGATGCGCGCGCGAGCACCTGAGCGCGGCGTTACTGAACCGGCGTTGTCGCACTCTGCTCGCGCCCGCGCTTGAGGAGTGCCTCGCGCCGGGTGATGTAGAACGCAGACGAGAAAATGATCACCGCACCGACGATGGTCCAGATATCGATGGTTTCTCCAAACATGAGATAACCGACGGCAACGGCAAATGGCAGTCGCGAAAACTCGAACGTAAACACCAGCGACGCGTCGGTCGACGCGAACCCGCGCATGAGCGATACGTGCCCGATCACGGCACAAACACCCATCGCGACCAGATAGGGCCACAGCGCGAGGGTTGGCCACTGCCACACCCATAATGCAGGCAAGAGCGAAAATGGCGTCATCATCATCGTCGAGATGAAGACGATTCGGTCGGCATCATCGGTCGCCGTCATTTGCTTCAGTAGGGGGCCGATCACGCCCGCCGAAAGGGCAGAGAACAACGCGAGCGCTTGGCCAAGCCCAAAGCTCGATCCGCCGGGCCGCAGGATGATCATCGCGCCAATGAAACCGACAGCCAGCGCTGTCCAACGGCGGCCGCGCACGACCTCGCCCATGAACAGCACAGCAAACAACGTCGCAAACAATGGCCCGAGGAAACTAATTGCGGTTAG
This sequence comes from Hyphomicrobiaceae bacterium, assembly GCA_031429105.1. Lineage (GTDB taxonomy): Bacteria > Pseudomonadota > Alphaproteobacteria > Rhizobiales > Hyphomicrobiaceae > JAKFWF01. The sequence goes on from JANOYV010000175.1 coordinate 17,916, forward strand.
CTCGGCTATGGGGATCAGGCTTAGCGAGTAAAACCACGTCATCATCGACAGCAGGGCTAGGCCAACGCGCCAGCCGTACATCTTCAATTGGCTTGATTTGGCGATCGACGGCCCACGAATGAATAATAACGGGAGCAGGAACAGGAAGCAAAAACCATTGCGCAGGAAGATGATCTGCAATGGATCAATCCCGGCGCGCGCGGCGTATTTGGCAAATGCGGCAAGCCCGGCGAAACAAAGCATGGCGAGCGTGACCCAGAAAAACCCAACGATCGGGTTGCTCGGTTGTCCACTCGCGCCGCTACTTTTGATCGAGGCAGCGATAGTTGCGAGAGATCTATGCTCGTGGGTCGCCACGGTTTGATGCCCCTCAGTCTGGCGCGGCCATTGCGTGTATCGGCCGATGAGACTCGGAATTGAACGTCAGGGCTGGAACTTGCGTTGAAGCCAAGGGTTGTGACAAGTCATGCCAGACATGCGTTCATGCTCGGAACGGTATCCTAGTGTGCTGCTTGCGCCGTTGCGCCGCCTGTCACACTGTACGGCTGCACTTCAATTTCGGTGAACGAGGCTGGCATGGCGGTTGAGATAGATAAGTTCGGAACGCGCAGCAAAGCAATTACACGCGCCCGCGACTACATCAGCGCTGGCACTTTCGAAGCCGAGCTTGCCAGGCGGGTTGCCCACCGGACCGAAAGCCAAGCGCTGCCCGGCTCTCTCCCGCATCTTGAATCTTATCTAACGGCAGAAATTGGCCCAGCCTTCGAGGCCATGGACTTCACATACAAACTCTATCCGAACCCGGTTACAGGGCAGGGCCCGGTTTTGCTGTCAACCCGGATCGAAGATCCAACCTTCAAAACCGTTCTCGGCTACGGACACGGCGACGTCATTCGTGGCCAGGATGCCCTGTGGACGAAGGGCGCGGGCCCGTGGGTCACGAAGCGCGATGGGGATCGCCTTTATGGGCGCGGCACGGCTGACAACAAAGGGCAGCACACAATCAACATGGCAGCTCTACGTTGCGTGCTCGACGAACGGGGCGGCCGCCTGGGGTTCAATGTCAAAATGATCATTGAGATGGCCGAGGAGACCGGTTCGGCTGGCCTGCATGATGTGATCCGCGCCAACAAGAGTGATTTCGCAGCCGATGTGTTCATTGCCTCCGATGGACCGCGCGCACAGGCCGACCGGCCGACCATTGTGCTTGGCAACCGGGGCGGGGCACTGTTCGATCTCGTCTGCGACCTGCGCCAAGGCGGGCATCATTCCGGAAATTGGGGTGGATTGCTGGCCGATCCGGGATTGATCCTGGCGCACGCGCTGGCAAGCATCACCGGGCCAACCGGTGAGATCAAGATTGCCGCGTGGCGTCCACCTGCCATTGCCGCAAATATCAAGGCGGCGTTGTCCGATGTGACGATCGACGGCGGTGCCGATGGTCCAGCCGTCGACGCGTGGTGGGGCGAGCCCGGTCTCACAGGACCTGAGAAAGTCTACGCCTGGAATAGCTTTGCCGTGCTTGCGATGAAGTCGGGGATCCCGGAAGCCCCCGTCAATGCGATTGCGCCGGTCGCCCGCGCCCGCTGCCAGTTGCGCTATGTGGTGGGTACGGATGAGGACAACATTTTGCCAGCACTGCGCCAGCATCTCGATGCGCATGGCTTCGAGCGGGTGAAGATCGAGCGTCCAGCCGAAAGCGGACGCTTCGGCGCCACCCGCACCGATCCTGACGCACCGTGGGCGCAGTGGGTGCGGCAATCATTCGAGACGACAATCGGTAAATCAAATGCCAAGAAACCTGCGATTATTCCAAGCACTGGTGGCGGCGTGCCGAACGATGCCTTCCAGGACATTCTCGGATTGCCGACAATTTGGGTGCCCCACTCCTATGGGGGGTGCTCCCAGCACGCACCCGACGAGCATATACTGATGTCGGTGTCGCAGTCGGCGATCGAACTCATGACGGGTCTCTATTGGGACCTCGGCGCAGGTAAGACGCCTTAACTTTTTGCAACACGATTGATCGCAAAAGCGACGAAAGCGGAACTCTACCCATGACTGAACCATGCGATTTGTCAGCTGTCACCGCGCGCCGCCTGATCGGTGCAAAGAAGCTATCGCCAGTCGAACTACTCGAGAGTTGCCTGAAGCGGATCGAGGCCACCAACAAGACGGTCAACGCGATCGTTGCCATGGACGAGAAGGCGGCCCGAAAATCTGCGAAACAGGCCGAAGCGCAAGTGATGCGCGGCGATGAACTTGGCATTTTGCATGGCTTGCCGCTTGGCGTGAAAGACTTGCAGGCGACCGCAGGCTTACGCACCACGTGGGGCTCGCTGATCTACAAAGATCACGTGCCGAAGGAGGATGACGCCAACGTCGCCCAGGTGCGCGGTCATGGTGCTGTCATCCTGGGAAAAACCAATACGCCTGAGTTTGGCGCCGGGGCCAACACTCGTAACCGTGTTTATGGCGCCACTGGAAATCCGTTTGATCCGGAAAAAACGTGTGCTGGTTCATCCGGCGGCTCCGCCGTGGCGCTCGCCATGGGGCACGTCACGCTTGCAACCGGTTCCGACTATGGCGGCTCACTGCGCACGCCGGCCGCTTTCTGCGGCATCACCGGGTTCAGACCTTCGCCCGGGCTGGTGCCCTCGCCTGATCGTGCGATTGGGCTCACCCCGTTCCCGGTCACCGGGCCAATGGCGCGCTCGGTCGCCGACGCGCATCTGCTGCTGAAGGCACAAATCGGGGTTGATCCGGGCGATCCGTTCTCGAATGACAACGTCATGCGTATCCCCGAGACGCTGGCGGGCATTGACCTCGGTGGCATCGTTGCTGCGGTCTCAACAGATCTCGGCTGTTGTCCGGTTGATGAAGGCATCGCGCGCACGCTTCAGGCGAAGGTCAAAACCTTCTCGAACGTCTTTGCCGAAGTGCAGTACCGCGACCCCGATCTCAACGGTGTGCACGATGTGTTCGAGACCTATCGCGGCATCTACTTCGTCGGCGCCCACGCCGACCGGCTGGCCAACCACCGCGACTTGCTCGACCGCAATGTGATCGACAACACCGAGCGCGGCCTGAAGATCACCGCGTCCGAGATGGCCCGTGCTGGTGTCACACAGGCCAAACTCTACAAGCAGTTCCTGTCGCTGTTCAACGAGGTCGACATCTTGATCTGTCCGGCGGCATCGGTATCGCCGTTCCCGCATAGCCAACTGTTCATCGATGAGATCAACGGCGAGAAGATGCCGACCTATATGCGCTGGCTGGCACTGAGCTACGCGCTGACGACGGTCGTGCCGGCTTGTGCTGTCATTCCCTGTGGGCTTGATGCCTTTGGCATGCCGTTTGGCATTCAGGTGGTCGGGCCGAATGGCTCTGATACGCTGGTGCTGGAAATCGCCCACGCGTTGGAACAGGTGCTTGCCGACAACCCAGAAACCCGCCGTCCGGTGTCGGCCCTGGCTAGGAGTTAGATCGCGCGGCATGGCCGATCTCCCGTTCGAAAGCTGGCTCTACCCGACGGAAGCGGGGCTCTATTGCGCGCCGGGTGACTTTCACATTGATCCGCGTTGGCCGGTTCAGCGTGCCGTGATCACCCATGGCCACTCGGACCATGCGCGCTCCGGGCACGGCACGGTGCTCGCGACAACTGAGACGATCGCGATCATGAAGACGCGGCTGGGGAGTGAGTCAGCCGGTGCATTCCAGCATCAGGAGTTGGGCCACGTCATTCGCATCGGTGGTGTCGATGTCTCGTTGCATCCAGCTGGCCACGTCCTTGGCAGCGCGCAAGTGAAGCTCGTAAATCAGGGGCGCACGGCGGTCGTCTCTGGCGACTACAAGCGCCGTGCTGACCCAACCTGCCGCGGATTCGAGGTGGTGCCTTGCGATCTTTTCATCACCGAGGCGACCTTCGGCTTGCCTGTCTTTCGCCACGAGCCCGATGACCGAGAGATCGCCAAGTTGCTGGCATCGTGTGCAGCCTTTCCCGAGCGCACGCATTTGATCGGCGTCTATGGCCTGGGCAAATGCCAGCGCCTGATCATGCTGCTGCGTCTGGCCGGATATGACCGCACGATCTGGCTGCATGGCGCAATGAAAAGCGTGTGCGATCTCTACGTGCGACTGGGCATCGACCTGGGGCCGTTGGCGCTTGTCTCCGAAGCCAAGGAAAGCCTTGGCGGTGAGATTGTCATGTGTCCGCCATCGGCCTTGCGTGATCGCTGGTCACGTCGGCTCGCCGATCCCGTGACCTGTTTTGCCTCAGGCTGGATGCGCGTGCGCGGCCGCGCCCGGCAACGTGGCGTCGAGCTGCCGTTGATCATCTCCGATCATGCCGACTGGCCGGAATTGATCCAAACCATCACTGATACAGGTGCTGAAGAGATCTGGGTGACGCATGGCCGCGAGGAGGCGCTTGTCCACCAGATCGGACTGATGGGGAAACGTGGCAGGGCATTGGCTCTCGTCGGGCGCGAAGACGAGGCGGAGTAGCGCGTCATGCGGGCTTTCGCGACGCTTCTCGATCGACTTGTCTACACGCCGGGACGCAATGCCAAACTGCGTCTGATGACGGCTTACTTTCGCGCGACGCCTGACCCTGATCGCGGCTGGGCGTTGGCGGCCTTGACCGACGGTCTGCCGTTTTCGTTTCCAGTGCGCCGAACGCTTACCGATTTGATGGCAAAACGCCTCGATCCGGAGCTATTTCGGCTGTCGCGCGACTACGTCGGCGACACTGCTGAAACGGTGGCACTCGCCTGGCCGGAACCGGCAGAACTCGGTGATGCACCTAAACTTGGCGACTTGGTTGCCGAGTTGGCGATCATCGATAAACGCGATTTGGGCGGACGCATCGAGGGTTGGCTAGACCGTCTCGATGCGACCGAACGGTGGGCGCTGTTGAAACTGTTGACGGGAGGTTTACGCGTCGGCGTCTCGGGGCGTTTGGCGAAAACCGCCGTTGCCGAGGTCGGCGGTCATGACGTGGGAGATGTCGAGGAAATCTGGCATGGCATTTCGGCGCCCTACACGCAGCTGTTCGCCTGGCTCGAGGCGAAAGGCCCGAAGCCTGACATCTCCGGTGCACCGGTTTTTCGACCGTTGATGTTGGCGCATCCCCTGGAAGACGCTGACCTTGCAGCGCTCGATGTTGCGGAAATTGCCGCCGAGTGGAAATGGGACGGCATTCGCGTTCAAATCGCAGCGGGCCGAGGCGAGGCGAGGCTGTACTCGCGCACCGGCGACGACATCGGGCAAAGTTTTCCCGATATCGTGCGCGGTATTCAATTCGAAGGTGTGCTGGACGGCGAACTATTGATCAAACGTGGCGACATCATCGCCCCATTCAACGATTTGCAGCAGCGGCTCAATCGGCGCACCGTGACGAAAAAGATGA
>JANOYV010000176.1:0-44669 GCA_031429105.1 Hyphomicrobiaceae bacterium
CGGTATCGCCAACGCCACGACGACGCCAGCCAACGTCGCGTGCACGCCGGACTTTAACACGCACACCCAAATGAAAAGCCCAACGAGGACATAGGGGGCGAGCCGCGTCACGCCGCGTAAGTTGAGGCAGGCAAGGATGACGATGCCCACTGCTGCAAGACCCAGCGATACCAGCGATAACTGTGACGTGTAAAACAAAGCGATGATGATGATCGCGCCGAGATCGTCGATGATTGCTAACGCGAGCAGAAATACCTTCAGCGCTGGCGGAACTCTAGATCCGAGCAGTGCGACGACGCCAACGGCGAACGCAATGTCGGTTGCCGCCGGAATCGCCCACCCGCGCATCGCGGTTGGATTGCCAAAATTGAGGGTGCTGTAAACGAGGGCTGGGACGAGCATGCCGCCAATTGCCGCGATGATCGGCAATGCAGCCTGCTGGCGCGATGCCAAGGCCCCGCTCAGCATTTCCTTTTTAATTTCGAGGCCAACATAGAAAAAGAAAATCGCCATCAAGCCGTCGTTGATCCACAGCAACAGCGGCTTGTCGAGGTTGAGCGCGCCGATTCGCACTGTGACCGGCGTACCGAGGATTGCATCGTAAAGGGGGCTTAACCGCGAGTTATCGAGAATCAAAGCAAGCACTGCGGCTGCCAACAGCAGCACGGCACCTGCCGCCTCGTGATGAAGTAGTCGTGTCCAGTTCTTGCCCGATCCAATCGCCATCCGACTCGTTCCCCTGCCTGCAGCCCGTTCGCACATGGGGTGCAGTAAACCTCATTGCCAGGGACGATCAGTGAGCCATTCGTTTAAGGCTTGAAGTGAATAAACTCCCAGGGGCTGGTTTCGCTGGCTCGCGGCACCTCCACCTCGATCAGAACCGGATGTTTTGATTGCAACGCATTGACGAGTACTGGCCGTAATGTCTCCGGCGACGATACCCTGTGCCCCTCGATCCCGAAGGACTTCGCCACCATCATGAAATCGGGGTTTTCCAACTCGGCCCCGATCAGGCGATTGCCGAAGTTCGTTTTCTGATCGCGCATGACGTTGCCATAGGCGCGATTGTTGAACAGCAGCGTCACCAGCGCGATGCCTTCTTGCTTTGCCGTGGCTAATTCTTGCATGGCGAACATGAAGCCGCCATCGCCGGTAACAGATACGACCGGCGTGTCTGGATGCGCGACCTTCACGCCCAACGCGGAAGGAAAACCAAAACCGAGCGTGCCTTGATAGCCTTCCGAGATATACGTGTGCGGCTCATAGACCGGGTAGCCGTAGTAGGAAGTGAACCCAACTTGCGACAGCTCGGTTACGAAAATTCCGTCGCGCGGCAGTACGCTGCGAATGACGTCGAGGAAGGCCAACTGCGGTTGGACTTTCTCGATCTTCGCCCGTGCTGCTGTCTTGGTGGCCGCAATGTGCAATCGGATTTGGTAGGAAGCGCTTGCGGTTTTCCGTGAGCGCAGCCGACGCAGCGCTGCCAGCAGCGCAGTGGTGCCAACGACCGCATCCGCAACGATGCCGGCATGAGGAACGAGGCGACGCATCTCGGCTGGGTCGATGTCAATGCGAATGATATGTGGCGGGGCTGCTGGACGATCAACGATCGACATCATGCCGGTCCAGCGCATCGTTGGCATTTCCAATCGTGTGCCGATGCCGATCACCGCGTCGGTGTCGGGCCACAGTTCGTGGGCGGTGAACGATGAGATGCCAAGATCATGATCCTCTGGCATCACCCCACGGCCACCGCGGAAGGCCGCGACCGGCGCATCGAGTTCTTCGGCAAGTTCCCGAATGACGGAGCTGGCGTGCTGCGCGCCGCTGCCGGTCATGATCATCGGGCGCTTGGCTTGGGCAAGCAGAAGAGCTGCCGCTTCGATTTCGGCTGGCGATGCAGGCTGAGGTGCCGGGGTCACGGCGGCTGGTTGTGTGATGACATGGGCTGCCGCTGCCATTACATCCCACGCCATCTCGATTGCAACCGGCCCCGGTCTGCCAGACAGCATATGCCTAAAGGCTTCGTTGATGATCTCGGGCGCATCGGCTGCGCGTTCGATCCGTGCTGACCACTTGGTCAACGTGCGCAAGGTCGCCAGCTGATCGGGCAGTTCATGCAGGTGCCCGCGTCCACGGCCGAGAAATGCTGACGGCACCTGTCCGGTAATGCACAGCACCGGGGCGTTGCAGCCAAGTGCGGTGCACAGCGCAGCGGTTGTGTTCAAAACGCCAGGACCCGGTACGACCGAGAAGACGCCGGGCTTGCCCGTGGATCTTGCATAACCGAAGGCCATGTATCCGCACGTCTGTTCATGCCGCGCGCCATAGGTCCGGATCTTATCGCGGTGTTGGTGCAAAGCATCAAACAGGGGATACATTTGGGCGCCGGGTAATCCAAACAATGATGTGACACCGTTGGCAATCAGCGCGTCGACAATGGCGGCTCCCCCGGTCAGCATTCGTGCATCGCTCATGTTCGACATCCAGTGTTCCCCAGGTCAGCCCAACTGATGTAGCCTATCGGAATTAATCCGCCTATCCATGGAGCTGCGCGAGCCTATGAGCGATATTCATATTCATTACCTCCATGGCCGCGACATCGCTCAGTTGGCAATGACGGATGCTGAAATCATTACGGCGGTCGAAGGCGCAGTCGTCGCTCAGGCAACCGGCAGAGCCGTGATCGAGCCCCGCACGCACCTCGTGCCCGAACCAGGGTCGACGCGCGGCCACTTCAATGTCTTGCGTGGCGTTGTCCACCCGTTGGGGCTCGCCGGTGTCAAGGTCGTTGGCGACTTCTTCGACAACTACGAGCACGATCTACCCTCCGAGATGGCGATGCTCTACCTTGCTGACCCGAAAACCGGGCGGCCGATTGCAATGATGGATGCAACCGCCATCACCACCATGCGAACGGGCGCTGTCACGGCAATTGGTGCCAAGTATCTCGCCCGCAAAGGATCAAAGATCCTGGGCCATGTCGGTGCGCGCGGCACCGCATTCTGGAACATCAAGTTGATGGACGGGCTATTCGATTTCGATGAGATCAGGGTCCACTCGCGCCGTAAAGAAAGCCGCGATGCGTTCGCCGCCAAAATCGGCGCCGCGCTAGGCAAGAAAGTTGTTGCAACCGATGACTGGCAGTCCTGCGTCGAGGGAGCCGACATCATCGTCGATGCCTCGCGCCTGGAAGCACCGGCCCCGATGTTGAAAAATGCCTGGATCAAAAAGGGCGCCCTCGTCATGCCCTACGGCACCATGAGTGTCGTTGAAGAAAACATTCCCGACATCATCGACAAATGGGTGATGGATGATTTCGGTCAGGCGCACGCTGGCAAGTTCGGCGCGCTGCGTCGTCAAATCGACAGCGGGCGGTTCAACAAGGAGAACCTCCATGCCGAGATCGGACAAATTGCGGCTGGGTTGAAACCGGGACGCGAACGCGACGATGAGACGATTTTGTTCTGGCATCGTGGTTTGTCATTGACCGATATTGCGCTGGGCGGCGCGATGCTGGCAAAAGCGCAGAAACTGGGCATCGGCCAGAAATTGTTTTATGCCCACTTCGAACCCGGCGGGAACCACTGACAATGAGCGATACGATAGCCTTTACTCCGCGTAACCTCGACTTCGAGGCCGTCATCGCCAAGAGTTTTGCAGCCCAAGGTTTGATGAAGACGTTGGGCGTGGTGTTGCGATCTGTTGCGCCTGGGCGGGCGGTGCTGGAATTGCCTTACACCGCAGCGGTCGCTCAACAGCAGGGGTTGTTCCACGGTGCGGGTATCGGCGCGATTGGCGACGTTGCCGGTGGTTACGCAGCTCTGTCGCTGATGCCGGCTGGCAGTGAAGTCGTCACCGTCGAGTACAAGGTCAACTTCATCCGGCCAGCCACCGGTGGATTGCTCCGTGCCGAGGGCCAAGTGCTGCGTGCGGGCAAATCCTTGACCGTCTGTCGTGTCGACGTCGCGTCAATTGAAAATGGTGAAGCGACCGTTGTCGCCCTTCTGCAAGCGACATTCATGAGCGTTCCCGCCTAGGCGCGTGGATGCGCCTTGTCGTAGACCGCAAGCAGCCGGTCGCGATCCACTTCGGTATAGAGTTGCGTGGTCGACAAGGATGCATGGCCCAGAAGTTCCTGGATCTGGCGTAGGTCGGCTCCGGCCGACAACAGGTGCGTTGCAAACGAATGGCGCAGCGCGTGCGGCGTGGCGCTGGCGGGCAGTTTCAATTGCTCACGCATTCGCTCCATCGTCAGTTGAATGATGCGCGGCGACAAGGGCCCACCCTTCGCCCCTCGGAACAGAATGTCATCGCGCTCCAGAGGGAACGGACACAACGCGATATAGGTCGCAATCGCAGTGATGGTCAGCGGGATCACTGGTACGGCGCGCTCCTTCTGGCCCTTTCCGACGATGCGAAGCACATCCCGGTCAGCGGTCGGTGCGTCTTTGACCAGCAGACCCAGTGCCTCGGAAATGCGTAGTCCCGACCCGTACAGGAGCAGCAGCACAGCGGTGTCGCGGGCAACGATCCAGTCGAGGTCGCCGCCGTTGGCTTCGGCAATCACGTTTGCCGCATGGGCGACCGTCAGCGGCTTTGGCACGCCGTGTGGCACCTTCGGAATGGCGACGGTTAGCACCGCGCGGTTGGTCAGCGTGTCTTCGGCTTCGAGCCAACGGAAGAACATGCGAAGCGCCGACATTGATCCAGCAAGCGTGCGCCCGGAAACGCCTTGGCGGCGACGGCGCGCCAGAAAGCCTCGGAATGTTCGGGCGTCCAGTTTGGCAAGGTCGGTCAAGACGGGCGCGCGGCCACGCTCGGCCTTCAGGTGACGCAAGAATTGTATCAGGTCGCGGGCATATGCTTCCCGCGTGCCCTCCGAAAGGCCACGGTCGCGCACTAAGTGCGTCAGCCATGTCTCAACCGTATCGCTGAGATCATCGCCAAGTGGCAATTCGCCATCGTCTCGCAGTAGGTTGGACAAAGCGCTCATGGAATAGTTCGTTCCGAGATCACACGTACAACCGAATCAGTGACGGTCAGAGTACCAGTCTGATGCAAAAGGTTGCCTGAGTGTTAACGTGCAGTCATTGAGCGGCGGAGCACCAACTTGAACGTCATCATTGGAGTATGGATCGGTCGGTGCGGTAGCTCCCCACAGGACGACGCATGAGCATGGCGCAAGCTCCTGCGACTGGTCATTGGCGTGCAACGTCAATCCTGATTGGCTTTGCACTGCTAACTCTCCCCTTGATGCCCGTGCAGGCGCTGTTGCTGAGCACGAACGCGCGTAGCGCCCGCGCGTTTCCCCATTGGTATCATCGCCAGGTGTGCCGATTGCTCGGGATCAGGCTGACGATTTCGGGCTCGATTGCCCGTGATCGGCCGGTCTTGGTGATCGCCAATCATTCGTCTTGGCTCGATATTCCGGTGCTGTCGGCGGTTGCGCCAGTCTCGTTCATCGCCAAGAAGGAGGTCGCCGGGTGGCCCTTCGTGTCGCAACTCGCCCGGCTCCAACGCAGCGTGTTTGTTGATCGGACACGGCGCACGGCGGTGGGGGCTACAACGTCGGAAATGTCGCGACGGTTGATGAGCGGCGATGCACTCGTGCTCTTTGCCGAGGGCACGTCGACCGATGGCAATCGCGTGCTGCCGTTGCGCACGTCGTTGTTTGGCGCCGTCATGCCCGGGGCCAATGGCGGTCAAGCGTCCGAAAACACGGTCGTACAGACGTGTGCGGTTGTCTATGGGCACTTGCACGGGCTGCCGATCGATCGAGGCGGTAAACCTCTCGTTGGCTGGTACGGCGATATGGAAATGGGCAGTCATGCCTGGGCTCTCTTAAAGGCTGGTCCGCTCGACGTGTCGATCACGATCGGCGAGGCGGTTGCAATCGCCTCATTCAAGGACCGCAAGGAATTGGCCCGTCATGCTGAGACCGAATTGCGGCAGTCTGTGGTGCACCTTCTGCGGTGCCGGCCAATAAGCGAGGTCGTGGTGGCGACTGCCCCGGCACAGGCCGATCCGAACCTGCCCAACTATCGAGCATCGAAGAACTGGACCTGATGTTGCACTCACACAGTGTTCCCTCGCGATTTTGTTGCAATGCAACAAAATGATGACATAGTTGGTTTTCGCACGTATCGTAACTTGGCGAAAACCCGGATGCTGTAGGATTCTTCCTATTGGACGGGGGCTGCGAGGGCAAATGTCAGACGATGCTGCAGATGCGGTAACGGCGACGAAGAAGGTGTTCGTCCGCACGTTCGGCTGTCAAATGAACGTTTATGACAGCGAGCGTATGCTGGAAGCGCTCGTGCCGGCTGGATTCACTGAGACGGCCGAAATGGCTGATGCCGACCTTGTTGTCCTCAACACCTGCCACATTCGCGAAAAAGCTGTTGAAAAGGTCTATTCGGATCTCGGTCGAATTCGCGATGTAAAGTCCGAGCGCGCGGCACTCGGCAAATCCACAATTGTCACGGTTGCCGGATGCGTGGCGCAGGCCGAGGGGCAGGAGATTTCGCGTCGTGCCCCCGTCGTCGATATTGTCGTTGGCCCGCAGAGCTACCATCGGTTGCCGGGCTTGCTCGATCAATTGCGCGGCGGACGTCGGATCGTCGAGACCGCATTCCCCGATGATGACAAGTTTGCCAAGCTGCCAGCGCGCACCGGGCCGCGGCAGACTGCGGCATTCATCACAGTCCAAGAGGGTTGCGACAAATTCTGCACGTTCTGCGTCGTTCCCTACACGCGTGGAATGGAATTTTCTCGACCCGTCGAAGATATTGTCAATGAAGCGCGCGCACTGGTCAGCCGCGGTGTGCGGGAATTGACGCTGCTTGGCCAGAACGTCAACGGTTATCACGGTGTCGGTGCCGACGGACAGTCGCGCTCTCTGGCCTTCCTGCTGGCACGGTTATCAGATGTGCAGGATCTGGAACGCTTACGTTACGTTACCAGCCACCCACGCGACATGGGCGATGATTTGATCGATGCACATCGCAGCATGCCGAAGTTGATGCCGTACTTACATTTGCCGTTCCAGGCGGGATCAGATCGCATTCTTGCCGCCATGAATCGCAAGCACACGGCGGATGATTATCGCCGACTCATCAGTCGGATCCGAGCGGCACGGTCTGATATTGCGCTATCGACGGATATCATCGTCGGGTTTCCCGGCGAGACCGAACAAGAGTTCACGCAAACGCTTGAACTCATAAAGGAAATTGGTTTCGCCCAGGCTTATTCGTTCAAATACAGCAGCAGGCCCGGAACGCCAGCTGCCACCATGGACGGTCAAGTGCCGGAGGACGTCAAGACCGAGCGTCTGTTGCGGCTGCAGGATCTTCTTGAAGGTCAGCAAAAGTCGTTCAATGTTGGCTTCATCGGCCAGGTTGTGCCAGTTCTGTTTGAGCGCACAGGAAAACGAGCCGGGCATTTGGTCGGTCGCACGCCCTACCTACAGCTCGTTCATGTGGAGGCGGGCGAGGCAGCGCTCGGCCACGTGCTGCCGGTTGCGATTGCATCGGCCAGTCAAAATAGCCTGACCGGCACACTGCAGGCTGCCTGATTCACAGGTGTCGGTAACTGCGAGATCAACTGTCATCGCGCCGTATGATCGGCTATGCTAACGACAGTGTGGGACTCAAACCATCCTGGAGCGTGCCGAATTGACAGTTTATCGCGGACCAACCGCCACTGGCGGAGCTGCCCGAGGCAAAAAGACCTCTGGACCGAAAAAGCGGGTCGTGGTGCCGTTCGAAGACAATAAGCTGCTGCCGCGGTTGTTGGGTGAACATGACGCGCATTTGGCCCTGATCGAAGATCGACTCGACATCGAGGCGCGCGCCCACGGCAACGTCATCATCCTTGAAGGTTCGGAAAGCGGCTGCGAACTCGCGCGCAGCGTACTTGAAGACCTTTACACGCGACTACAAAAGGGGGGCGACGTCAGTCCAGGCGACATTGATGGCCTCATTCGCCATGTGAAACAGGACGACGCCGCAGCCGTCACCGACGGGCGTGCTCAAGTTTCAACGCGGCGCAAGGTTGTGAACGCCCGGACGCCTGCGCAAAGCACCTATATGCGTGCCATCGACAAAACGGATCTGGTGTTTGGTATCGGGCCAGCTGGTACGGGCAAGACGTATATTGCTGTCGCGTATGCAGCCCATTGCCTCGAAAAGGGCTTGGTGGAGCGGATTATCCTATCGCGGCCGGCCGTCGAAGCGGGGGAGCGCTTGGGCTTCTTGCCGGGCGACATGCGCGACAAGGTCGATCCGTACCTGCGACCGCTGTACGACGCGCTCTACGATGTACTGCCGCCCGAAAAAGTCGAACGCGATCTTGAGGATGGTACCATCGAAATTGCGCCTTTAGCGTTCATGCGCGGGCGAACGCTGGCGAATGCCTTCGTCATTTTGGACGAAGCGCAAAACACCACCAGCATGCAAATGAAGATGTTTTTGACGCGCCTTGGTGAGGGATCAAAGATGGTCGTCACCGGCGATCCAAGCCAGATCGATCTGCCATCGGGCATGAAATCTGGGCTGGAAGAAGCGGTGGCGCTGCTGGACGGTGTTCCTGGCATCGAAGCCATTCGCTTTGTAGCTGGTGATGTCGTTCGTCGTGATCTTGTCGCGCGGATTGTCGAGGCCTATGAACGGGCACAACCTGTGAAGAAGGTCTGATAATGCCTAAGACTGCGATCGCTGTGCCGTCGGCGCCAGAATTGGCCGAAGAATCGGAACCTCCACGAGGCCAGGCGGCGGCAGAACGCGTCGTTGGAATTTTGGTTGATGTGGTGCTTGAAGCTGGTGATTGGGCAACGCTTGGTTCGATGGATGAACTCATCGCGCCGGTGCTTGATGCGTGCGCGCGTCATAGTCAACTCGCCAAATTCCTCCCGGCCGAAGCATGTTTGGCGCTGAGCGACGACGCGACGATGCGCCGTCTGAATGTGACCTTTCGTTCAAAAGACAAGCCGACAAACGTATTATCGTTTCCGTCAGGGCAGAAGTCGCGCCGGGGGCAGCCGCGCCCGCTAGGCGATATTGCCCTGGGCTACGAAACCGTAATGGCGGAAGCGGCGGACCAAGGCATTGTGCCCGCCGACCACGTCCGCCACCTTGCCTTGCATGGCCTGCTCCACCTGATGGGGTTTGACCACGAGACGGACGTCGATGCCGCAGTTATGGAGGCGCTGGAAATTGAAATTCTAGGCCAAATCGGCATTGCCAATCCCTATGACGAGGCGGCCATTGCGCCGGTTGAACTATGACCGCCGATCCGACCGTTCCCACGCCACCGCCTAATTCTGTGGCGCTCGATGCCCTTGCAAAAGAAGCGAGCCGGTCGCTTGGCACACCGTCGATTGGCTGGTTCGCAAGTCTGCGCCAGCGGCTTGGTCTGCCCGGTGGCCCCTCGTTGCGCGAGACGATCGAGGATGCGCTAAAAACAGATGACAAGTCGGCGGATGCATTCTCGACCGAAGAGCGCAGTATGCTGTTGCGGCTGTTACGTTTCGGCGCCTTGCGCGTCGAGGACGTCATGGTGCCACGCGCGGACATCATCGCTGCCGACGAAAGTGACACGATGGGCGAAATCCTGCGTGTGTTCCAGGATGCAGGTGTGTCTCGCATTCCGTTGTTTCACGAGACGCTTGATGATCCTCGCGGCATGATCCACGTCAAGGATCTGCTACAGTGGATGACGGGCGATGCTGGTAAAACCCCGGACGGCACGGAACGGCCGTTGCCTGATCTCGTGAAAATTGATCTGACGAAAACGGTCGCCGCAACGAAGATTAGGCGTCAAGTTCTGTACGTGCCACCCTCCATGCCAGCGATGAACCTGCTGATCCGGATGCAGACCACGCGCATCCATATGGCGCTTGTGGTCGACGAATACGGGGGCACTGACGGTCTTGTGACGATCGAAGATCTGGTCGAGCAAATCGTCGGCGACATCGAGGATGAGCACGATGAGTTTGAAGACGCGCATATCAGTCAAGATGCCAAACTCGGGCTGGTCGCATCGGCCCGCACTCCGGTCAAGGAACTCGAAGAGCGACTAGATCTTAAGTTGCTCACACCGGAAGAAGAAGCATCTATCGATACGCTCGGTGGGTTGATGTTTGCTCTGGTTGGCCGTGTGCCGACGCGAGGCGAAATCGTTTTGCACCAAGCCGGCATTGAATTCGAAGTGCTGGATGCAGATCCACGCCGCGTGAAACGACTTCGAATTGTCGATGCGCGAGGCCAACGCACTGTCGCCCTACCGCCCGCCAATGCTACGACCAAACTATGATTTCGCTGAGGCCTAGGCCATCCGGCGGCTATGCCAAGATGCCGCGCGCGGTGGCGTCATGGTGTCTCGCGTCTGGTCCCCGGCAGGCCGCCGCCAGCGCATTTTTCGCTGGTGCATTTTCGGTGCTCGCGATGGCGCCATTTTTCCTCTGGCCGGTGCTGTTTGCAACGCTACCGGTGTTGGTCTGGCTTATGGACCGCGCGAATTCAGAAGATGTCACTGGCTCGCCAATTGTGCGCCGCTTGCTTCGGTTGGCTGGTCCCGGTTGGTGGTTCGGATTTGGCTATTTCGTGTTCGGATTATTCTGGGTTGGTGAAGCTTTTTTAGTCGAGTCGGAGCGATTTCTTTGGGCATTGCCGTTTGCTGTCACGTTGCTGCCAGCGGGCCTCGCATTGTTCTTCGGCTTGGCAACGGCAGTCGCAGGCATCGTCTCACGTCCAGGGCTTGAACGCGTTCTGGCGCTTGCGATTACGCTGTCCGTGGCCGAATGGCTCCGGGGCCATGTGCTGACAGGTTTTCCATGGAACACATTGGGCTATGCTCTGACGATGCCTCTCGTCTTGATGCAATCGGCGGCCTTGATCGGCATCTATGGCCTGACGCTTGTGGTCGTACTGATCTGTGCGGGTCCGGTAGTCCTTTTAGCTCGGCCTTCGAGTGACGGTCGTAGTGAAACACGGCTGGCGATTGCGATCGCCGCTTTGCCACTGATGGCGATGAGCCTCTATGGCACGGCACGACTGTACTCGATGCCGGAGACAACCGTGTCCGGTGTTCGCTTGCGCCTAGTGCAGCCGAGCATTGCGCAGCGAGAAAAATGGCTACCTGAAAATCAACGTCGTATTTTCTTTGACCACATCGAGCTGTCTAAGCAGCGGCCCGATGGTCAAAGTGATGGCATGGCTGGCGTAACCCACGTCATATGGCCTGAAGCGGCGATGCCGTTCCGTCCACTGCAAAGCCCAGAAGCACTCGCCGCCATCGGCGACATGCTGCCAGCAGGCAAATTTTTGCTGTCGGGTGGGTTGCGAACCGTTGAAGCGACGCCGGGTAGCTTAGAAGCGCGCAACAGCCTGATGGTGTTTGCCTCGGGCGGCAGCGTCGAGGCTATTTATGATAAGATCCACCTCGTGCCTTTTGGCGAATACTTGCCGCTCAAATCTATTTTGTCGGTCATCGGTCTGGAACAGTTGGCCCGCGAGCGAGGCGGCTTTGGCGTCGGCCCTCATCCGCGCCCCGTCATGCAGGTTTCCGGATTGCCGCCGGTTGGTCCATTGATTTGTTATGAGGCAATCTTCCCGGCCGCGATCGTGCAAGGCTCAGTTCGACCAGGTGTGCTGGTGAATTTGACCAATGACGGCTGGTTCGGGAACTTGACTGGGCCACGACAACACATGCATCAAGCAAGGATCAGGGCTGTGGAAGAGGGGTTGCCGGTAGTTCGTGCCGCCAATAATGGTATTTCAGGTGTGATTTCCCCATCAGGGCGGTATGTTGCTTTTCTAGGCTTGAATAAAAAAGGCAGCCTAGATGCTGATTTGCCACAAGCTGTTGAACAGCCGTTATATGCTCGCCTAGGTGATGCCACTTATGCGATCATGTTCCTCATAATTTCATGCATTTTCATTGCTATTCGGCAGAAGTCACGTTGAACTGCAACCTCAGATTGGCATCATTCCGTCTACAGCTTTGTTTGATGAGTCGCAGATGATTGACGCGACGTATTCGTATCAATACGACACGAAATAGACATCGTGCGACACGGAATATTTCCGCCCATGACCACTGCAACCGAGAGAGTTCATTTGAACGACCCTGGCAACGAGGCAAAGGGAACTCGGCGGGCAAATCCCGTCGATACCCACGTCGGAAGTCGCGTGCGGTTTCGCCGGATGCTGCTTGGCATGAGCCAAGAGCGCCTAGGTGAGCAACTCGGTCTAACATTCCAGCAAGTCCAAAAATATGAAAAGGGCGTCAACCGCATAGGCGCAAGTCGCTTGTTTGAGTTGGCGCGAGTTCTGGGCGTAAGTGTAAGTTTTTTTTACGACGAAGCGCCGGACCACATGTTGGCCGCGTCGGATGCGCCTGCATTAGCTGGCTTTGCCGAAATGCCGGCCGAATCGTATGCCTCTGACTTCCTGTCCAGTCGCGACGGACTGGAGTTGAACAAGGCATTCGCTCGGATCACTGATCCCAAGGTCAGGAAGACGATCGTTGACCTCGTGCGCTCATTGGCGGGCGAAGAGACGAAACAGTAGCAGTTGTTATTCGGGCACGCGAGCAGCAGTTGGCTTGACCGTGTCACCAAAGGCTATAAACACCAGCCGATCGCAACTGCCGCGCGACAGCGGCATTCTCTCCACGGGGTTGAACAGTGGCACGCCAATCATATCTTTTCACAAGTGAGTCGGTGTCCGAAGGGCATCCGGATAAAGTCGCCGATCAGATTTCGGACGCGATTTTGGATGCGTTCCTTGAGAACGACCAGAAGCTCGGTATTGCCGACAACAGCGCGGTGAATACGCGTCTTGGCTGCGAGACGCTCGTCACCACGAACAAGGTTGTCATTGCTGGTGAAGGACGGGGACAAGCGCCGCTGTTCCAGAAATACGCCAGTCATCAGTTCGTCGGCCAAAACGAGTGGGTCGCCAACCGCGAATTGCTGACGAACATCGCCCGCGATGTAATCAAGGATATTGGCTACGATCAGGTCGGGTTTTCCTATCACGGCTCCGATGTCGAAGTGCTTCTGCATGGTCAGTCGGCCGATATCGCGATGGGTGTCGATGAAAAGCAGGGCGAAGAGGGGGCTGGCGACCAGGGTATGATGTTCGGCTTCGCTTGCACCGACAGCGAGTCCTACGAAAAGAACTCGTTCATGCCGGCGCCGATCTATTTTTCACACAAAATTCTGAAGGTGTTGTCGGAGCAGCGCCGGTCCGGCAAGCTTGGTGATCTCCTTCCGGACGCCAAGAGCCAGGTGACCATTCGCTACGAAGGCGGCAAGGCCGTTGGCTGCGAGAAAGTGGTCGTATCCACCCAGCACATGAAGTCTAACGGCAAGGGCCGTGACTACACGCCGGAGCTTGTTCGCGACATGATCGGAGCTGCCGTCGAATCGGCACTGCCCAAGGGCTGGATGCCGAAGAGTGGCGCAGACTTTTTGGTCAACCCAACCGGTAACTTCGTTGTTGGTGGTCCAGATGGCGACTGCGGCTTGACCGGTCGTAAGATCATTGTTGACACCTACGGCGGCTATGCCCCGCACGGTGGTGGCGCGTTCTCTGGCAAGGATCCAACGAAGGTTGATCGGTCCGCTGCTTACGCTGCACGCTATCTCGCCAAGAACGTCGTTGCAGCAGGTCTAGCCGAGCGCTGCATGATTCAAGTGGCCTATGCCATTGGCCGTCCCGAGCCGATGTCGCTGCTGGTTGATACGCAAGGCTCGAGCAAGAGCCGGCACGGCGCTGATCTCGATGCTCACCTCGAGAAGGTGCTGGCCGAACTGTTCCCGATGCGGCCAACCAACATTCGCCGCAAGCTCGAGCTCAACAAACCCATCTATAAGCGCACGGCTGCCTATGGCCACTTCGGCCGCGCACCGGAGAAGGACGGCGGTTTCTCGTGGGAGCGCACCGACCTCGCCGATGCGATCAAAAAGGCGGTTGGCTGAGTTGTCTGATCGCACGAGGCAAGTCTGCTCCGTGCGCATACGTTTCACAACGACCGCGTCTCTCGCGGTCGTTTTTTTTGCGAGCCAGCCGTGAACGATGACGACGATGACCGCGAGCTAGCGCTTGAACTGCGCTCGTTCGGACGCCGCCGGGGGCGCACGCTTAATGCGCGGCAATCGAGCCTCGTAAATGCGGTGTTGCCGAGGTGTCGTTTGCCCCTCGATGTGCCGACACCGACTGCCGAGCAGCTTGCCCATACGCTGATGCCTCACGCGCGCGCCGTTTGGCTCGAGATCGGCTTCGGCGGGGGCGAGCATCTCATCGCCCAGTCGAGCGCGCATCCTGATATTGTATTCGTTGGTTGCGAACCGTTCATTGACGGCGTGGTCAAGGTGCTCAGCGCGGTCGAAGAGCACAAGCTTGGAAACATCCGCTTGCACGATGACGATGCACGCGACGTTCTGCGCTGGTTACCACCGGCATCAATAGATCGGGCGTTTGTACTGTTTCCCGATCCGTGGCCGAAAGCGAAGCATCGGAAGCGTCGCCTGGTGTCTGGCCCCACGTTGGCGTTGTTGGCGCGCGTGCTGAAGCCCGGCGCCGAACTAAGAATTGCGACCGATATTGGCGATTATGCCCGCACAATCCTCGAAGCGATGGCTCAGCAAAACGCGTTTCGTTGGACTGCACTATGCCCGGCGGATTGGCGGATCCAGGGCGATGATTGGCCGGTGACGCGCTATCAGCAGAAAGCCAACCGCGAAGGGCGGTGCAGTTATTTTTTCCGTTTCGAACGGGTGTGACAGCGGGGGGGCTAGGCTCGCAACGTTATTGTTTTCGAAGCTAAACGCCTCCAACCGCCGTCAGGTTTGCCGCAATTTTAGCTTGACCACCGTTGGCACTTTGATTAGGCATGGAATGCTCATGATCATCTCAACTTTGGGGTGGGTCCGAAAGGATCCGCTCTTTTTGTTTTAGTGAACCTGAGTTTGCGTAGCGCATTGGACGTGCAGGCCGTATGGATTCTATCGACGATAGCGCTCTTTCCGAAGTGCGTTTCATTCATGAAACCGGGCTCGCCGCCGGTATAGCAACGCTTGTGGAGCCTGTGTTGGTCGATCTCGGCTTTCGGTTGGTGCGGGTGCAACTTTCCGGCTCCGATAGCCAAACCTTGCAGATCATGGCTGAGCGGCCAGATGGCACGATGTCGGTCGGTGATTGCGAGACGGTATCGCGACAAGTATCGCCCGTTCTTGATGCTTACGATCCACTGACAGACGCGTATCGCTTGGAAATTTCTTCGCCAGGCATCGATCGGCCTTTAGTGCGACCCTCGGATTTCGAGGACTGGGCGGGCTTCGAAGCTAAGGTGGAACTGAAACAGCCAGTTAATGGCCGCAAGCGTTTTCGTGGCATTGTTGATGGCTTTGAGAACGACGAAGTCCGCCTCGAGTGCGAACTAGATCAAGTTGGCAAACAGGTGCTTGGCTTCCCGATGGCTATGATCGGCGAAGCAAAGCTCGTGCTCAGCGACGATCTCATTCGTGAGACGTTACGGCGCGCCAAGAAATTGAAGGAGCGCGGGATCGGACCCGTCTCCGACGACAATTCGACACAAGGACAAGGGTAAAGGCCATGGCAGTCGCAGGCGTTAGTGCAAACCGATTGGAACTGCTTCAAATCGCCGACAGCGTCGCGCGTGAAAAAACGATCGACCGCAAGATCGTGATCGAGGCGATGGAAGACGCCATTCAGAAAGCTGCGAAATCGCGCTACGGGGCAGAAAACGACATTCGGTGTGAAATTGACCCGAAGACCGGTGAAACGCGGCTGTCACGCGTGATGGCGGTGGTTGAGGATGTTGAGAATGACTCGACCCAGATCAACCTAGCCGATGCCAAACGCCGCAATCCCGATGCCAAGATCGGCGACTTCATTGCCGAGAGCTTGCCGCCGCTCGACTTCGGGCGTGTGGCAGCTCAGAACGCCAAGCAAGTTATCGTCCAGAAGGTGCGCGAGGCCGAACGCGAGCGCCAGTTCGGCGAATACAAGGACCGCGTCGGCGAGATCATCAACGGCACCGTGAAACGCGTCGAATACGGCAATGTCATCGTAGATCTCGGCCGCGCCGAAGGCATCATCCGCCGCGATGAGATGATCCCGCGCGAAACGCCACGGTATGGCGACCGCATTCGTTCATTGATCTATGACGTGCGCCGCGAACCGCGCGGCCCACAGATTTTTCTGTCGCGTGCCAAACCCGAGTTCATGTCCAAGCTGTTCGCTATGGAAGTACCGGAAATCTACGACAACGTGGTCGAGATTAAATCGGTGGCACGTGATCCAGGCTCACGCGCCAAGATCGCCGTGATTTCAAAGGACTCATCGATTGATCCGGTCGGCGCCTGCGTCGGTATGCGCGGTGCCCGCGTGCAGGCTGTAGTCAACGAGCTGCAGGGCGAAAAAGTAGATATTATCCAATGGAATCAAGATGCGGCGACGTTCATCGTCAACGCATTGGCGCCAGCGGAAGTTTCGAAGGTCGTGCTCGACGAAGATGCAGCTCGTATTGAAGTTGTGGTGCCGGAAGCCCAGTTGTCTCTGGCGATCGGTCGTCGTGGCCAAAACGTGCGGCTTGCTTCGCAGCTGACAGGTTGGGACATCGACATCCTAACTGAACAGGAAGAGAGCGAGCGCCGCCAGAAAGAGTTTACCGAGCGTTCGGCAATGTTCATGGAATGCCTCGACGTGGACGAGGTCATTGCTCAGCTTCTGGTCACCGAAGGCTTTGCCAGCGTTGAAGAAGTTGCGTTCGTTGAATCGTCTGAAGTCGCTCATATTGAAGGGTTCGACGAGAATACCGCCGAAGAAATTCAAACACGAGCGCGCGAATATTTGGAGAAACAGGAAAAAATCAAAGACGACCGTCGCCGCGAGCTGGGTGTTGCAGATGAACTGGCGCAAGTGTCTGGCATGACGACCGCAATGATGGTCGCTCTCGGCGAAAATGGCGTAAAAACGCTTGAAGACCTTGCCGATTGTGCAACGGACGATCTCACCGGTTGGACGGAGCGCAAGAAGGAGAAGGACTCCGAGGCAATCCGCCATAAGGGCTTCCTTGATGGTTTCGAGGTCGACAGGAAGGCTGCGGAAGATATGGTTATGGGCGCGCGGGTGCTAGCCGGTTGGATTAAGGCTGAAGACTTGATCGCTCCCGAAACTGAGCACGAAGGTGGCACTGCCACTGCTGCAGTTTAAGTACTGTGGCACCCAACAGGATCAGGCATGAACACGGATACGGCAGTTGCGGAAACGGTCGCGGAACGCAGGCAGGGGAAACCCAGCCTGCGGACCTGCATCGTCACGCGCGCCGAGATGGCTCCTGCTGAGTTGATCCGCTTTGTGCCGGCTCCTGATGGGTCGGTGACGCCAGATCTGGCGCGAAAATTGCCCGGACGCGGCGTTTGGGTGACCTGTAACGCGCAGACCCTGGCCGATGCCGTTCGTTCAAAAACCTTCGCGCGCAGCTTAAAGCGCAAGGTTGTCGTGGCCGACGACTTGGTGGCCCAGGTCGAGCAACTTATGATCCGGCGTGTGATCGAGGCGCTTTCACTGGCAAATAAAGCTGGTTGCGTTGTCACTGGATTTTCAAAGATCGATGCTGAGTTGTCACGCGGCAATCTTGTTGTGCTTTTGCATGGCAAGGAAGCATCACTGGATGGCTCGGGAAAGCTTGATCGCAAGTGGCGCGCGGTGGCCGCAGACCTTGGAAAAACACCGGTAATCGTCAATGAATTGACGATTGCACAATTGGATTTGGCTACAGGCAGAGAAAATGTGGTACATGCTGGCTTGAGCGCTGGTGGCGCGACGACCAGGTTCTCGATTGAAATTGAGCGCCTTGGCCGCTACCGCCAGCCCGCCTCCTCGCCTGCACGTGACGTTTGAGCAGCGTAATCTGCTGTGTGTTTGGTTTTGAACTGTGCTGGCCGGGTGGCCGTACCAGCGCAGTTTTGTAGATAAGATTTTGGATAAGCGGACCGGCCCATTTAGTTGCCCGTTGTACGGGTTTTGGTGACGGAACGTTAAAGTGTCGGGAAAACGGATCAGGTATGAGCGAACCGAAAGAGACAACCGAAAAGGCAGCAGGCGGGCGCAAGCCTTTGAGCCTCGTGAGCCGCGTTGAATCAGGTCATGTGCAGCAGAAATTCAGCCATGGCCGATCAAAAACGGTCGTTGTTGAAAAGAAGCGTTCGCGCTCCTTGAAGGACGGCGAAGAGCCGGTCCAAGCTCGACCGGTCGTTGCGGCACCGGCGGCGCGCACGCCAGCCGTAAAACCTGCAGCGCCCCGTGTCGAGGCACCAAAGCCCGGTGCGCTTTTACGCACATTATCGGATGAAGAACGGGTTGCCCGATCCAAAGCCCTGGCAATTGCACAGGAGCGCGCTGTCGAAGAAGCACAGCAGCGGGTCGAGCGCGAGCGCTTGGTCGCGGTTGAAGCCGCCGAGCGTAGCGCCCGCGACGAGGCAGCGCGTGTCGAGGCTAAGGCCCAAGGTTTGCCTGAGCCGGAGCCGGAAACCCCGCCAGCGCCTGTGCCTGAGCCGGTAGTTGAAGTAGTTGTCGAAGCCCCGATCCTGGTGGCCGAACCAGCTGTACCCGTTATCGAAGCCAAGGTTGCAGCACCCGTTGCCGAGGAAGCACCAGCTCGCACCGGCGGCATGACACGGCCAATGATCGTTTCGCGTGGTGATCGCGCCAGTCCGAAGCCACCCGAGGCACTCGCTAAGCGTGGCGAGACCGAGGTCGCGCGCCGGGCCGGCAAGCTCGCCATGACGCCGGAAGTCGAAGACGATGATCGCGCCAAGAAAAAAGGCGGAAAAGTCGTTCGCAGCGCGGTTCCCAAACCCGGCACCGAAGAAGGCCGCGTTCGCGGCAAGCTGACCATTACCAACGCCTTCGACGAGCGGCAGCGTGAACGTTCGCTTGCATCGCTGAAGCGCAAGCGCGAACGCGAGAAGCTCAAGGCCATGGGCATTTCTCAGGCCCGTGAAAAGGTCGTGCGTGAAGTGATCATTCCGGAAGCGATCACCATCCAGGAATTGTCAAACCGCATGACCGAGCGGGCCGTCGACCTCATCAAGGTTTTGATGAAGGAAGGCGCCATGCATAAGATCACCGACGTGATCGATGCCGACACGGCCGAGTTGCTCGTTGCCGAGTTCGGCCACGTGGCTAAGCGCGTGACCGATGCCGACGTGCTTGAAGGTTTCATTGGTGACAAGGACCAAGACGACAACCAGCAGCCGCGCGCGCCGGTCGTGACCATTATGGGCCACGTCGATCACGGTAAAACCTCGCTGCTCGACGCGATCCGCAAGGCGAACGTTGCCAGTGGCGAAGCCGGGGGCATCACCCAGCACATCGGCGCCTATCAGGTAACAACGCCGTTGGGGGAGCATGTCACGTTTATCGATACGCCAGGGCACGAAGCGTTCACCGCCATGCGTGCGCGCGGCGCCAAGGTTACGGACATCGTAATCCTGGTTGTCGCGGCTGACGACGGCGTGATGCCGCAAACGATCGAGGCGATCAATCACGCCAAGGCTGCCGGCGTGCCGATCATCGTTGCAATCAACAAGATCGATAAACCATCGGCCGATCCGACGCGCGTGCGTACAGATCTGCTGCAGCACGGTATCGTTGTAGAAAGCCTGTCGGGCGATGTGCAGGACGTGCCGGTCTCAGCTTTGAAGCGCACCGGCCTCGACAAGTTGCTCGAAGCCATCACGCTGCAAGCCGAAGTGCTTGAACTCAAGGCGAATGCATCGCGCTCGGCCGAAGGCTTCGTCATCGAAGCCAAGCTCGAACGGGGACGTGGTCCGGTTGGTACCTTGCTCGTTCAGCGCGGCACACTTCGTGTTGGCGATATCGTTGTCGCCGGCATGGCTTGGGGACGCGTGCGCGCGCTCCTCGACGATAAGGGCGGCGTGATCAAGGAAGCCGGACCATCGGTTCCAGCCGAAGTCTTAGGCTTTGATAGCGCGCCGGATGCTGGCGATCAGTTCGCCGTTGTTGAAAGCGAAGCACGCGCTCGTGAAATCACTGATTATCGTGTCCGCAAGCGTCGCGACGCCATGGGCTCGGCTGGTACGCCGCGCACCCTTGAGCAGATGATGCAGTCGCTGAAGGATGCCGCTGGCCAGAAGGAGTTTACGCTTCTGATCAAGGGCGACGTGCAGGGCTCGGTCGAGGCCATTATCGGCTCGCTGAAGAAGCTCGGCACCGACGAAGTCATGGCCCGGATCGTTCACACCGGCGTCGGTGGCATCACCGAGTCGGATGTGGCGCTTGCCAGCGCGTCGAAGGCAGTTGTGATCGGCTTCAACGTCCGCGCCAATGCTCAAGCCAAGCTTGCCGCCGACACCCAAGGCGTCGAGATCCGCTACTACAACATCATCTACGATCTTGTGGACGATGTGAAAGCGGCCATGTCCGGATTGCTCGCGCCAACCTTGCGTGAAGTGTTCCTGGGCAATGCGGCAATGAAGGAAATCTTCAACATCACCAAGTTCGGCAAGGTCGCCGGTTGCCAGGTTACGGAAGGCAAGTTGGAGCGGGGCGGCAAGGTGCGCTTGATCCGCGACAACGTCGTCATCCACGAAGGAACGCTGTCGATCCTCAAGCGCTTCAAAGACGATGTGAAGGAAGTGCCAGCCGGCCAGGAATGCGGCGCGAGCTTCGCCAATTATCAGGATATTCGCGTTGGCGACGTGATCGAGTGCTTCAATGTCGAGTCGATTAAACGGAGCCTGTAAGCGGCGGCGGAAATGGAACAAGGCACGCGGTACGCCCTCGCTTACAAGTATACCTTCGACGTTGGTCGCATGTTGGCGCGGGGGCTGCGCGAGTGGGATGGCTGGTCGCTGTGGAAGCGGTTGGTCGTAATCGAGGTGTTGTTCGTGTTGTTTGCCGCGAGTGCTGCTGCGATTGACGGAAAACTGCAATCGATCACTGCTCTGTGCGGCGACAACCGCGGCAACGCGATCATCGTACTTCTTGCGTCGGCAGCAACGCTCGTTGCGATTGTCGTCCTGATTGACCTGCTGTTTGACCGGGTCATTCATAAGCTTGTTTTCAAGCGTTCTTCGGTCGCTGATGCGGACGTCAAAATTGCGATCAAGGATCACGGTGTTAATTGCGAACGTACCGGTGTCGCAAGCACCGTGACCTGGTCCTCGATCAAGCAACTGGCAATACTGAAGGATCGCACTGCAAGCATTCTCTGGTTCGGCAAG
This sequence comes from Hyphomicrobiaceae bacterium, assembly GCA_031429105.1. GTDB lineage: Bacteria > Pseudomonadota > Alphaproteobacteria > Rhizobiales > Hyphomicrobiaceae > JAKFWF01. The sequence goes on from JANOYV010000176.1 coordinate 21,284, forward strand.
CGCGAGGGCTTGCCCTGCCAGCGTATGCTTTTGCCAGTATGCAAGACTTCGATGCCGCATCCAAATTTATAGAGGGTAAGCTCGGTGCCTCGTAAGAAATCAATGTCAGTCAAGGGGCCAACGCAGCGGATGTTGCGCGTGGGCGAGCAGATCCGCCACGTCCTGGCGGAATTGCTGGCGCGCGGCGAAATCCACGATGAGGTTATCGCCAGTCACGTGATTACTATTCCACAGGTTGCCATGTCGCCGGATCTGCGGATGGCGACCGCCTATGTGATGCCGCTGGGTGGCGAGCACATTCCGGAAGTGCTTGCCGCGTTAGAGCGACACAAGCGCTTCATCCGTGGTCACGTTGCGCAAAACCTTGATCTGCAATTCTCTCCCGAGGTGCGGTTTCGACACGACGCGACCTTCGTCACCGCCATGCGCATCGAAGAATTGCTAGCGAGCCCGCATGTGCGCCAGGATACGGTTAAGAAATCATAAGACATGGCACGCCGCAAAAAAGGCAATCGGGTCAACGGTTGGCTGATCCTCGATAAGCCGCTTGAAATGACCTCGACACAGGCCGTGGGCAAAATTCGCTGGTTGTTCTCCGCACAAAAAGCCGGTCACGCCGGAACGCTCGATCCGTTGGCGTCCGGCATCTTGCCGATCGCGCTGGGCGAAGCGACCAAGACGGTTTCATTCGCCGTTGATGGTCAAAAAGCCTATCGCTTCACGGTGCGATGGGGCATCGAGACCACCACAGACGACACCGAAGGTTCAGCCGTACAAACGAGCGCGCGGCGACCGACCTTGGGCGAAATCGAAGCGTTGCTACCACAATTCACTGGCGAGATCATGCAAACGCCACCGGCGTTCTCGGCCATCAAGATCGACGGTCAGCGCGCCTATGATCTGGCACGCGATGGCGAGGAGGTCATCCTCGAACCGCGCCCCGTGTTCATCGACATGCTGCGCATCGTCGAGATGCCGGATGATGCAACCACCGTGTTCGAGGCCGAGTGCGGCAAGGGCACTTACGTGCGTGCCATCGCCCGCGATCTTGGTCGCAAACTTGGCTGCTACGGTCATGTGATCTCCCTGCGTCGGACCCGCGTCGGACCGTTCGATGAAGCGTCCGCAATCACATTGGCGGAGCTTGAAGCCTTGCACGGCAAAGACGATGGCGGCACCGAGCTGATGCGGTGCCTGATGCCGATTGAAACCGCATTGATCGACATGACCGAACTGAACATCACCTCGTCGGATGCAAGCCGCCTGCGTCTAGGCCAACCGGTGCTGATCCGCGGTCGCGATGCACCGATCATGCAGGGTGAAGTCTACGCAGTATCCAAGGGGCAGTTGATCGCTATTGGCGAAATCGAACGTGGTGAACTGCGACCAACACGCGTTTTCAACCTCGAATAAGCGACATTTCAGCCACGGTAACGAATTTTCTCGTAATTCGCGCGGTTTCAGCTATAGGTGCGGCGCGCGCGGAAACCTCAAATTTCTGGGCGCGAAAGTGACCCGGCTGGACGACATCCCGGCCGTGGCCGCATCCAGAAGCCCGACTAAGGGCTTCGACCTTGAAAACGAACTAGAAAGGGTACCCGATGTCGCTAATCAGACCCGTCCGTAAGGACGCGAAGACGGCTGTTATCAAAGAGAATGCCACTAAAGCCAACGATACCGGCTCGCCGGAAGTTCAGGTCGCGATCCTGACCGAACGGATCAACTACCTGACCGACCATTTCAAGATCCACAAGAAAGACAACCACTCGCGTCGTGGACTGCTCAAGATGGTGGCCCTGCGCCGTCAGTTGCTCGACTACGTGAAGCGCAAGGACGAGCCGCGCTACCAGAAGATCATCGACAAGCTTGGCATCCGCCGCTGATGGCATGCCCACAGCCTTTGCAAACCCGAGATTTACAAGGCTGTACGCCGCGAAGCTGGATTTGCTTTGCGATACCGAACTAGCGACTGCGCTGGTCCCTTTAGGGGCCGGGCGCAATCGGCGTTTGTATGCGATCCGCGCGTGCAAGGCGCAATTCCGCTCAAGTAACCGAACGAAAGACGAAACTCATGTTTGACACTCATCGCGTTGAAATCGAATGGGGCGGCCGCAAGCTTAGCCTCGAGACTGGCCACATTGCCCGTCAGGCCGACGCTGCCGTTATTGCCCAGTACGGCGAGACCAGTGTGCTCGCGACCGTGGTCGCCGCCAAAACCGCTAAGCCCGGCATCGACTTCTTCCCCCTCACCGTAAACTATCAAGAGCGCACATATGCTGCCGGCAAGATCCCCGGCGGCTATTTCAAGCGTGAGGGCCGCCCGACCGAGAAAGAGACGCTGACCTCGCGCCTGATCGATCGTCCGATCCGCCCGTTGTTCGTCGATGGCTTCAAGAACGAGACGCAGGTCGTTGTGACGGTGCTGTCCTTCGACAACGAGAACGATGCCGACATCGTTGGCCTTGTTGCCGCATCCGCCGCGCTGACGCTGTCTGGCGTGCCGTTCCTCGGCCCCATCGCTGCTGCCCGCGTCGGCATGATCGATGGCCAGTACGTTCTCAATCCGCTTGTTGACGAGATGGCCAAGACCCAGCTCGATCTGGTGATGGCAGGCACGCAAGATGCCGTCATGATGGTCGAAAGCGAAGCGCACGAGCTGTCTGAAAAGCAGATGCTCGAAGCCGTTATGTTCGGCCATAAGCATTCGCAGGTTGTGATCCAGGCGATCATCAAGCTCGCCGAAAAGGCCGCCAAAGAGCCGGTCGACATCAAGCTGCCGGACAAGGCGAAGTACAAAGCCAAGGCCAAGGAACTGGTCGAAGCTGATCTGCGTGCGGCGTTCGCAACCCCGCAGAAGCAGAAGCGCCAGGATATGGTCGCGGCCGCCAAGACCAAGGTCAAGACGCTGTTGGCGGAAGGCGCGGATCTCAATGAGCAAGTGCTGCTCGGCACCGTGTTCAAGGAAATTGAAGCTGACGTCGTGCGCGGCGATATTTTGCGCACCTCGAAGCGGATCGATGGCCGCGACCTGAAGACCGTTCGTCCGATCGAGTCGCTCGTGCATGTTCTGCCGCGGACCCACGGCTCGGCATTGTTCACGCGTGGTGAAACCCAAGCCCTCGTCGTCGCCACCCTCGGCACCGGTGAAGACGAACAGTACATCGACAGCCTTGAAGGCACGAAGAAGTCGCGCTTCATGCTGCACTATAACTTCCCTCCCTACTCGGTTGGTGAAACCGGTCGCATGGGTTCGCCCGGGCGCCGCGAAATCGGCCACGGCAAGCTCGCTTGGCGCGCGCTGAACCCGCTGATCCCAGGACCCGACGTGTTCCCGTACACCGTTCGCGTCGTCTCCGAGATCACCGAGTCGAACGGTTCGTCCTCGATGGCAACGGTTTGCGGCACTTCGCTCGCACTGATGGATGCGGGCGTGCCGTTGAAGTCACCGGTCGCCGGCATCGCCATGGGCCTGATCAAGGAAGGCAATGACTTCGCCATCCTGTCTGACATCCTGGGCGACGAAGATCACCTCGGCGACATGGACTTCAAGGTGGCCGGTACCGCCAATGGCGTGACCTCGCTACAGATGGACATCAAGATCGCAGGCATCACGGAAGAGATCATGCGCATTGCGCTTGATCAGGCCCGCGAAGGTCGCATCCACATCCTCGGCGAAATGGCCAAGGGTCTGGGCGGCGCGCGCACCGAACTCGGCGAGCATGCCCCGCGCATCGAAACGATCAAGATCCCAACCGACAAGATCCGTGAAGTGATCGGCTCGGGCGGTTCGGTCATCCGCAACATGGTCGAAGTGAGCGGCGCCAAGATCGACATCGACGACGACGGCACCATCAAGGTTGCCGCCGCCAAGAAGGAGTCGATTGAAAAGGCTTTGCAGATGATCCGCGAGATCACCTCGGAGCCGGAAGTCGGCACGATCTACAAGGGCAAGGTCGTCAAGTTGATGGAGTTCGGCGCCTTCGTGAACTTCTTTGGCGCCAAGGATGGACTGGTCCACGTGTCCCAGCTGACCTCGAAGATTCGTCCAAACCACCCGAACGAAGTGGTCAAGGAAGGCCAGGAAGTTTGGGTCAAGTTGTTGGGCTTCGATGATCGCGGCAAGACCAAGCTGTCGATGAAGATTATCGACCAGGACACGGGCCTTGAAATTCCGCGTGCGGAAGGCGAGCCGGAGGAAGTGTTCGAGAGCCGTCCGCCGCGTCGTGAAGGTGGCGGTGATCGCCGTCCGCGCCGCTCATAATTGAAGGCGTTTTGTCGTCTTGAAGACGCACGAAATAGGCTCCAACCGATGGTTCGGTTGGAGCCTTACTTCTAGGTTCTAAGTGCTTAAGGATGGCACTGGGCTTGACTTCCTGCAGTCGTACGACACGTGCGCGTGCTGTGAGACTGCAGAAACGCTGCGTTTTCCCATTATTGTTGCTCAAATTACACAGCTGTCCGGCGACAGCGTGAGTTCTCTCGGTTATATCGGCCTCATGAACCTCATTTCCACAACCGATGACCTTTCAACCGCATGCAAGGCACTCGCACGACATCCGTATGTTGCCGTCGATACCGAATTTTTGCGTGAGCAGACCTTCTGGTCCAGACTTTGCCTGATTCAGCTTGCTGGACCATCAGACGAATTTATCGTCGACCCGATGGCACCGGGCATCGATCTAGCGCCATTTTATGAATTGATGTCGAATTCTGCGGTCGAGAAGGTCTTTCACGCTGGCCGCCAAGACGTCGAAATCGTGTTTGTGCAGGCTGGCGTTATTCCAGCCCCTTTGTTCGACACGCAGATCGCGGCAATGGTCTGCGGCTTTGGTGACAGCATTTCCTATGTAAACCTCGTGAAGCGCATCACCGGTGCTGACCTCGACAAATCATCTCGCTTCACCGACTGGAGCCGCCGCCCTCTCAGCCCGCAGCAACTGACCTACGCCCTCGGCGATGTGACCCATCTGCGCGATGTCTACCACCACCTCAAGCGTGATCTGCAAAAGAGCGGACGCACCGATTGGCTGATCGAGGAGATGGCCGAACTTACCACGCCTGAAACCTACAAGCAGGTGCCGGAAGATGCCTGGCAGCGCTTGAAAGTGCGGGTTAAAAGCCGTCGTTCGTTCGCCGTGCTCATGGAGCTGGCAGCGTGGCGCGAGCGGCTTGCTCAATCGCAGGACGTGCCGCGTGCGCGCATCCTGCGTGATGAAGCCCTGTACGACATTGCCAATCAGGCGCCGACCGACACAGCGAAGCTGGGCGAATTGCGCACGTTATCGGAGGGCTTTGCCCGCTCGGGGCGGGCGCGTGAGATTATCGATGCTGTCAAACTTGGGCTCGAGCGCGATCTGAAGACGGTGCCGCCGTTGCCAAAGGGGCAGGCGATTACACCCGAAGCAGCAGCACTCGTTGAGTTCCTGAAGGTGCTGCTCAAGTCGCTTGCTGCCCAAAAGGGTGTCGCGCCGCGGCTGATCGCCAATGCGGACGAACTGGAACGCATTGCAACCGAGAATTCCCCGGATATTCCGGCCTTGAAAGGCTGGCGCTATGAGGTGTTCGGCGAAACGGCTCTGCGTCTAAAGCGCGGCGAGATTGCGCTGGCGATTGATGGCGGTGAGGTGGTGCCGGTTCCACGCGTGCGGCAGGCCCCGAATTAGCTAAGAGTTTATAGACAGTCGCGGGGTTGTGCGACGGAATGGTCGCGCAGCTAGCGTTTCCTGGGTGTCGGCGCGCACAGCGCTATATTGCCATCGCAAAGCAGGACCGTGTTCCATGATCAGCCGCTCGTTCAAAGCTCTTGGTGTTACATCTCTTGTCTTGGCTGCAGCCACGGTTGCGGTTTTTGCACAGACGGTGCCACCGTCCGCACCACAGCCGGGTGCGACCGTCGCCGGCTCTGTAGCTGCAAGTCCGATGGCTGCGTGTCGTGCTGATATGAAAGCGCTATGCGCCGGTGTCGAGCGTGGCAAAGGCGCAAAGTTGAAATGTCTTGTCGAGAACAAGGAAAAGGCATCAGCCGAATGTCAGGCTATTATGGCATCGATGCAGGAGCGCGGCGGGAAGCGGGCGGCCCAAAAAGCTAACAAGACTGGCAATGGCGGACGGTTCGCTGCCTGCCAAGGCGATGTCGCTGCGCTTTGCCCAGAGGCAGCAAAAGGAGGCGATCGCGCCCAATGTCTCCGCCAGAATGAAGCCAAGGTGTCACCCGCTTGTGGTGCCGCTTTGAAAGAGTTGAAGGACGCACGATTGAACGGTGCGAAGCAAGCACGCGAGGCATGTAAATCAGAAGCCCAAGCCTTGTGCGGCACTGCAGAAAAAGGCAAAGGCGGCCTGATGAAGTGTCTGCGCGAGAACGAGATCAAGGCGTCGGCTGGGTGCAGCCAAGCGCTTGCCGCACTGCCGTTGCGCAAGCGCACCCGCACGGAGCCAGCCGGTGCACCAGGGGTTGTTTCTGGTGCAGCACCATCGGCACCGGCTGTTCCGAAGCCACAGTGAGCAGCCTCACGGCGCCTGGCTTCAAGCCTGGCATTTTGGCTATTGGTACTTCACCGAACAGCCGTAAGCGCGGGTGGCTGCGACTTGTACGGGTTTGCCCTCGGCAACGGCTGCCAAGGCCTCCTTCACGTAGGGGCGTGCCGACTTGATGTCCGACACGTTTGAGGTTGGCTTGTCGTCAATCGCACCATTGTAGACGAGCTTGCCGCTGCCATCGATGACGTACATGTGCGGCGTTGTCCTTGCTCCGTAGGCACGGCCAACGGTGCCTGCAGGATCAAGCAGTACGGCAGTCGGTTTGGCCTTGCGGTCATCGGTTAGCTTGTTTGCACCTTCACCGTCGACAAAGCCCTGTTCGCCTTTGGCCGATGATATGACGGACAACCAAACGACGCCTTTGTCGGTCGCCTCCTGCTGCACCGCCTGCATGTTCCCTGAGCTATAGTGCTTGCGCACGTAGGGGCAGCCGTCATTGGTCCATTCGAGGACAACGGTTTTGCCTTTGAAGTCTGACAGCTTGTGCGATTTTCCGTTGCTGTCGATTGCCGTGAATTCCGGTGCTTGCCTGCCGGGCACAGCGTCGGCATATGCGTTCGAAGCGAGTGTGATTGCCGCAAGGGCTGCGAGCCCCAGCGCAGTGACGAGTCCTTGGGCGGTCGTGCGTGCCCGTGTGATTGGACGAATGTGGGTCATGAGGATCTCCCTTGCAGGTATAAGCATGATAGCAATTCTTGATCTGACGTCGGCTCACAGATGCGTGAGGTAGGTCGCCTTTTTCAGATCGAATCGTCGCAAATTAATCGATGACGGCCCTCGGATGTCCGTCATGACACAGTCATTCGAATATCGAGGTCTGCCAGTTCCTGTTCGATTTCTGTCAAACTGACAAGGCCGACGCAGGCAGATGCGCCAGCTTGGCTAACCGCATTCCGTGCCAACTTCTTGGCAAGGATTACGGCTGGCGTCGTTGGAATGTAGGGGCCATGCCCCTGCCGTGCGATGAGATGCCAATGGACCGACTTTGGCGCGCCGAATTGGTCGATGCCATGCATCGTGACGAACATGCCGCCAATGTCGGTTCCAAGAAACCCGAACCACCGTTTTGCAGCCAGCAGCGGATTGGTCAGTCGTTCGGGGCGCTTCAAGATGCCAAAGCGGCTCGCCCAGGACATCACCCATAAGCCCAGATGAAACAATGAAACTTCGACGCCAGCTTTGAAGTTGATCGTCTTCAAACTTGGATAGCGCTCGGTAAACAGCGCAAGATCTGGCACGTTGCAATAGCCCATCCAGCGATTGCCAACGCCGGGAAAGTGATGTCGTGACAGGCCCTGCCAGCCGTGCACCGTCCGCCAATCGCCGTTTACTTTCGTTTGAAACGGGCGTCCGATGGCACCGAGGATCGATGTTGTTGTTGCAGGTCCAGGATCAAAGCTATTGCCAGGTGATATGCCGTAGTGGATCTCGTCCAATCGGTTGAACTGGCCGACAAATTGGTCGAGTACGGCGCTGGAAATTGCGGGCACAGTGCTGGCGCCGCTTACAGCGATTACGCCTGCTGCTCGCGCGGCTGCATCGAGATCTTTATCGCGTGCAAAACCAAGGACGAAGTTAGAGGCGTCGGCGAGGTCGATGTAGTGCGCTCCCATGTTGATCGCTGCGTGCGCCAGTGTGTAGTCCTGGGTTTGAAACGGCCCCGATGCGTTGATGACAACGGTCGGCGCGAGGCGTCGCATGGTCGCCAAGTCTGGTGCCACCGCATCCATCACAGCGGCCGATGTAGTTGTCGTGCAGTTCGGTCCCAGTGCCGCAACAGCTGCCTGCGCCCGTGCCAATGAGCGTCCGGCAACGATGATATCGAGACCACCATCATTGGCCAACCGCTCGGCCGCGCGACCGCCAAATGCGCCATAGCCACCGACGATCAGGATCCGAGGCCGTGGTGCACTCATGCGGTTGGGTGTTGTTTCAGGAAATCGATGACGTGCGTTGCAAATGCTTCTGGTGCTTCGACATGCAGCATATGCGATACGCCGGGCATGATCACGAGATCCGAGCCTTTGATCTGCTGGTGAATGACTTCAGCAGCAGCCGGCGGGGTTGCTGGATCAAGCGCACCGACGATAACGCGCGTTGGCAGTGCGACCGCAGACAATCGCGCTGTTATGTCGAGATCGTGGATCGCCTGACACCAGGCGACATAGCCATCGGCCGGGGTCGTGCGGATCATGATCTTCAAGCGCTCGACAAGTGCCGACTGCTCGACCAGCACGGATGGGGCAACCCAACGGGCCATCGCGCCTTCGATGGTGCACTCCATGCCCTGCGCGCCGACATTGCGGACGCGGTCGGACCAAATGACCTTCGCAGCCTCCGGTGTCTGGCTGGTTGTCGAGACGAGGCATAGCGAGTGGAATCGCTTGGCGTGCAGTAGCCCTAAGTACTGGCCCACCATGCCGCCCATCGACAGCCCGAGAAAATGCGCCTTGTCGATACCGAGCGCGTCCATCAGATCGACGACATCTTCCGCGAGCGTCTCGAAACTGTAAGGGCCTTTGGGAGATTCGGTTTTGCCGTGGCCGCGCGCATCAAAACGGACAACGCGATAGTGTGGGCTCAGTGCGGCCGTTAGTTCGTCCCAACCCGTCAGGTTGGTTGCCAACGGATGGTGCAGTACCACCGTCGGCGCCGTCGTTTGGCCGCTCACTTCGACGTTGAATATAATGCCATTCGCCAAGAGGTTCATCGGAGCTATTCCTTGTGCGGTCAATGCTTGTCGGGGGCGGCGGTGATCAAACTCGGCAAATCATTCGGCTTGGGATCGGTGGCGCCGTAGTGATCATTGCCCCTGCCGCCATGTGCGGCAAGGCGATCGGAGAGGGCTAGCAAGGCGCTCGAGAATACAAACACGATATGGATCACAACGTACCAGAACAGCTCGCGATCCGAGATCGTTTTGAGCGACATGAATTACTTCAAAAGATGAATACCTGAAATCGCGACGATCGATGAGTAGCTTCAGTTTCAGGCCACTGAAGTCGATCTTGCCCATCCACTCCGGCCAGTCTCTATGGCTTGAATGGTCGATTTTTGAGACGAAATTCTCGTAGCCGGAAAAGATCACAATTACCAGCAACGAGCCCATCAGTGTTAGATCGACGAGCGTCAGAATGCCCAGGATCATCGTCGATCCAGACGAACTGATCGCGGTCGCGGCGATATGCCAGAATTCCTGCGCGAATTTGATCAGCAGTACAAACAAGCTGAGCGCTAAACCCGCATAGAACGGCGCCAGAATCCATCGGCTCCCAAATAGGGCCTGCTCGAACCCGCGGTCAGTCTGCTCGCGTGGGCGTTTCTGGCTCAATGGTCAGACTCCGGACGTTTGAAAAAGCGCGCGACAGGCAAGGTCATGAATAGAGGGCAATTGCCAGGTCAGCAGTCAGGATCTTTGCTCACCTGCTGCGCGCTGCAGTCTTTCGACGCACGCCAGGTGCTGGTTGTCCATCCCGCATGGCGAAAGCCTTAGCCTCCGCCTTCCTTCGCAGCTCGAGCCACCTCCGGCAACTCGCCAGACTCCGATCGCACGGTGCCACGTCCGCTGGCGGCGCGGCGCCGAGGCTTGAGCGGCCGGGCATCTGGCTCAGCGCTGTCTTCTGCTGCGCGCTGCCGACTGTTGGCGACGCGCCGCTCGGCTCTGGCTGTTGGCTTTGAGTCTGGAATTGGAGCCAGCGTTGTGCCGCTGCTGCTCGTCGTTCCGCCATTGACGCCGATGGGCGCAGGGGCAGCAAGCGAGATCCCGCCTGTTGTAAGATCCGTGGTTGCGGGAATTGGCGGTCCGCTTGCAGTTCCAGAGACTGCGGGCTGTGCGGCCGCAACGATCTGCTCACTTGGAGTTGGGCAACTTTGCTCAGGCGATCCCAATCGGCTAACGCGGCGAGTGTTTCGCCGCATACCGCTAAAGGGCCTGTAGCGGCCACCTCCTCGGGGCCTATTGACTGGATGTTGTAGCGCTTTTCACATACGCCAACCTGCGGCGGTTGCTTGGATTCCTCGAAAGCATCATAGCCTTCCTTGAGGTTCGTCCAGAACGGTAACCACTCGCTGGACGCGTGCGCCCGCATATTGGCGTCCGTCATACGAAACGGGAAGACGTGAACGTGTACCCGATCCTGGCCGCCCTTTAGCGCACGTTCGGTGAGTTCATAGATTTCGGCGATGACCGTATTTGTCATGGCAAAGCAGCCGACCGATGAGCATCCACCGTGCACTAAGATATAGGAGCCGGTGCGCTGCTGGGATTTATCGAACGAGTTGGGGAAGCCAAGGTTCAACGAACGCGGATGACGGCCGATCAAGTGTAACTGTTGACGTGTTACTTCGTAGAAGCCTTCCGGGGTCTGCTTGTCGCCTTCGTGGGTTTTGGGGCCAATCGTGCCGGACCAATGGCAAATCGGATAAATATCGAGCAGCACAAAGCGCGTGCCGGAGCGCATCCAGATTTCAAGTTCAGATTCGGCTTTGAAGATGCGAATGAATACGGCGTCCCCAGCTTTCACACCTTTAGTGGCAAGCCGCTGCTCGAAGTTGGCGAGGTCCGGTGTGCCCGGCAAAGGTAGGCTACCGACGGCAGCTGCGCGTTGGCGTTCAACGCGATCTGAAGCGACATCTTTCAATTCGATTGTGACGGCGGATACTGATAGTACGCCCAGAGTGAGCGCCAAACCGGCGATCACAATCCGGGATAGCGCTCCGGTCTTGAAATCTCGCATTCCTGCAATGCCCCTCAGATACTTATACGCGGGATGGGTTGGCTGGTCCCCAAAGCTCCTGCTGTCGGATCTTAGCAGGTGGGACGATGCTTCGGCAGCGTAAAATGCGCAACGGCCTGTGGACGCCGCAAACTTGGGTTCTCAATTGTGGCCAATGTGGCCCTGTTCTAGTTGATTGCCGTTTTGGGCCCGCTCGTTTCGCGCAGCAACATCAAACGTGCCCGCGGCTTCGCAAGGGAACATTCTCAACAAGGCAAATGTTCCAACGCTTGTTGCCGCAGCAATGTCGGATCGAGACGACCTCGCACACCGGATTATTGCTGCGTAAGTCCCAGACTTGGTGAAGACGCTTGCTTGGCCTTGGAACCAAAGCCCAAACCTAACATGGGTGAGTTGGCAACACTCGTAGTCGATGTGCCGCCTGTCGCGCCAGCGTTGGCGACGCTGCGCATTTTCGGCCCCGGCGCCAATATGCGCTCGATATTTGCCGTTTGCTCGTTGGTCACCGGTTTGAACACATTCGGTAATTCGCGCTCGTGGGCCGGGCACATTTGCTCAGGATCGAGCTTGGCAGGTTGAATGCCACCGCGCCACTTTGGGTTCACGACGTAGCGCCGCTCGCACACTGCAATGGATGGTGTTTGCCGTGACACTTCGAAGTGGTCGTAGCCTTCCTTCAGCGTTGCCCAAAACTTCTGTGCCGGATGATTCGAGTAGCGCGCGAGGTTCGCTTCCGTCATGCGGAATGGGAACGCGTGCACCTGGAAGCCATCCTGGCCGCCGATGAAAGCCTCGCGGGCGAGCGCATAAATCTCTTCAATGAGCGCATCGGTCATGGCGTAGCAGCCGGCCGATTTGCACTTGCCGTGTACCATCAGGAAGTCGCCGGAGCGCTTGTTGGCGCGATCATAGGCGTTGGGATAGCCCATGTTAAATGCCAAATGAAACTGCGAATTCGGGTTCATCTGATGGCGGGCGATGGAGTAGAAACCTTCCGGAGCCTGCTTATCGCCTTGGACGATCTTTGGACCGACATCGCCCGACCAATTGCAAATCGGGTAGGTCTTGAAATGATAGAAGCGTCCATCATCGCGCTGCTTCCAAACTTCAAGCTCGGATTCTTCCTTGAAGATACGCACGAACATGGGCGCGTTGGTCTTCATCTGCTTCTTGCCAAGCAGCATCTGCGTGTCCTTCGACAATGGACGCAGGTGTGCAGGTACGTCAATCTGGCTGCATGCAGCCGCGACGATCCCGACAAGGCCCAGAAGGCCAAAACGAGTGGCGTTGTTCATTTTTTATTCCAGGCCGATCAAGCTGATACACCGTGCCCCTGGCGCACGCTGCTCACCTAGCCCCGCAAATGTTAACACCCAGTTAAGCTTAGCAACCCGTAAACACATTTACGCCAATAGTGCACGTAGATGTCAAGCACCAGTTAGCGTTCTATCCGGTTGTTTTAACGGCGTGATTCGGGCGAATTTAGGATTGTCTGTCAGCTCGTGCGACCGATCGCCATGAAGCGGTCTTGCCGTTGGCGTCGGACCTGGGCTGGCGTCACGCCATCAAACTCTGACAACGCCTTGGCAACAGCACTACCGGTGGCCTTTATCGTGGCACCACGATCTCGATGCGCACCGCCGACCGGCTCTGGAATGATACCGTCGATGACTTTCAGGGCAAGAAGGTCCTGGGCGGTAATCTTCATGTTGGTAGCAGCATCGATGGCGCGTGCCGAATCTCGCCACAAGATGGTAGCGGCGGCCTCGGGCGACGCTACAGTATAGATCGCGTGTTCCAGCATGAGGATTCGATTGGCGGTGGCGATGGCAACCGCACCGCCTGAGCCGCCTTCGCCAATCACGACCGAGATGATGGGAACGCCAAGGCCCAGGCATACGTCGGTCGAGCGGGCGATCGCTTCGGCTTGACCGCGCTCCTCGGCACCAATTCCTGGATAGGCGCCGGCCGTGTCAATCAGCGTGATCACCGGCATATCGAAGCGCTCGGCCATCTCCATCAGGCGGATCGCCTTGCGATAGCCTTCCGGTTTCGCCATGCCGAAGTTGTGGCGAATGCGACCTTCCGTATCGGAGCCCTTTTCATGGCCGATGACCATTACGGCACGATCATTGAACATGCCCATGCCGCCCATTATGGCAGCGTCCTCGGCGAAGTAGCGATCACCGGCAAGTGGCGTAAAGTCCTCGATCAATGCGTTGACGAAATCGAGCGTATGCGGTCGCTCCGGGTGGCGGGCAACTTGTGTTTTCTGCCACGGTGCAAGTTTGGCGTAGGTGTCGATCAGTGCCTGGTTTGCCTTTTGCTGGAGCTTGGAAATCTCCTCGGCAATCGAGACCGAGTTATCACCAGCATTTAGTGCCTTCAGTTCGGCAACCTTGCTTTCAAGCTCGGCAATTGGCTTTTCAAAATCGATATAGGTGCGGATTGCTTGCCGGTCGCCAAGCAGCGGCACTTGTTGCGTTTTATCGTTCAAGAGATCACCTGGTTGAGAAGCCACATTCCAAGTTGAATAGGAAGTATGGCAAATCGTGTTTTTCAAAGCGCATTCGCCACCGTGGCAAGGCTTTAGTCAAGGTTTGACGGCCCCGCATTGTAAATCAACGGACGTTGGGTAGATTGCCTGAAGTATACCTCAGGAGCGTCGCGCGGGGATAACTTTATGACGACATCGAAAACAGCAACCCCTTTGGCGCGCTATGCGGCCTGGAAACGCGTTGGGGATTTCGTATTCTTATCAGGCGTGATCGCGGTTGATCCGGTCGCTGGCAAAATCGTGCGCGGCTTTGACGATATTCCCGTTTCAGCTCAGCAACTTATTGGAAAAACTGGTGAATTCTCGGTTGACGTCAAACAGGGGCCAATTCTGGCGCAAAGTTGGGTGGTGTTGGATAAAATCCGCGCAACAATCGAAGAGGCCGACGGATCGATGGCCGATGTTTTCAAACTCGTCCAGTATTTCAAGGACTTGAGGGATTATCCCCTCTACAACCAAGTGCGCCGACAGTTCTTTCCGACCAATCCGCCGGTTTCGACAGTTGTCGAGGTCAGCGGCATGTTGCCGACCCCCGACATTCTCGTCGAGGTCGAGGCAACGGCCTATCTGCCGCTCAAGCGTTGACGCTCAGGCGAGCCGATCCAGCTTGAATTTCGCCATATCACGCAACAGCTTGATGAATTCGAGCGCCTGGAACTCGGCCGTTGCGCGTCCCTTTTCAACAGTTGCCTTCGAGGCATCCCCGGCGGCACCAGAGGCGTGAAGGTCCTGGGCGATCCAGCCAAACGCGTTGAACCCGGTTGGGCGAAGGATGTCGAATTCCTTTGCGATTTCAATGCTCGCGGGGGCAAAATTGGACGCCAGATCCATGTGCACCAGCTCTGGCCGGAAATGCAACATAAGCGACGTTTCGATGTCGCCCGCATGAATGCCAAACGTTGCTTCCTGCTCGGAATAAAGTCCCGCTGGAATGCCAAGTCTCCGCCATGCCGCCGATACAACCAGCATTTGTAGCCGCACCCGCAGTTCTCGGGCGACGATGCTCAGAATATCGACGTTGCCGCCGTGCGAGTTGATAAACATGAGTTTGCGTAAGCCCGCACGATGGACGGCCTCGCCGATCTCGGTCCAGGCGTGGATCGCTGTTTCGGCAGTCAATGTCACTGTCCCAGGCGAGCGCAAATGCTCGTTCGATTTGCCGACTGCCTGCGTCGGCAGGATGAGCATCGAAACGTCGGCGGGCAGGTGCTTCACAACTTCGTCGATCATGCCGTCGGCGATCATCGTGTCGACGCCGACCGGCAGATGCGGACCATGCTGTTCGGTCGCAGCCACCGGGACAATCACAATCGTCGTTTCGGGGTTGAGACCGACAAAATCCGTCGTTGTCAGTTCATTCCAACGGAGTTTTCGCATTGCGGATTCCTTTGTCGGGCGCGGCTGAGGCCTCGTATTGTTCAAGTCTCCCCATTGCGCACGGCGACGCAACCCTCTTGTATGAGTTAGACGGGTCGAAGTTCTCTCCCTAGGAGTAAAAATTTGCGATTGAGCAAGATCACACGGTCGATGATTGCTGCGCTGTTCAGCATTGTTGGCACGCCAGCTTTCGCGGCGGATGCAGCCACCGGTTTTGCGTGCACATTCAAGGCTGGCAGCACGCTGTCCTATACGAATGCGAAATTTAGACGCGCGGTCGCAAAGCCGCTGGCGTTCGATATCGGTTCGATTGACTTGGCGGGCCAGAAAGCTGAACTCGTCACGACGAAGGGGCGAGGCGAGCTCAAGATTGTGCGGGCGCTCAACGCCAACCATTATCTGGAAGTCGTGGCGGAAGGCTTCCTCAACATCACCACGGTCTACGATTTCGATGTGAAGGCGAAGGCGCATCCAGCAGTGCACTCGCGACATTTCGGCCTGTTCGGTGAGCCGGTCGTCGCGCAATATCAGGGTTTCTGCACGCCAAAGTGATTGCTCGATTAGGAAGTAACGCTGCCATGTTGAAGAAGCTGCTGATTGCCAATCGGGGTGAGATCGCTTGCCGGATCATTCGAACCGCGCGCGATATGGGGATTGCGACAGTCGCGGTCTATTCAGATGCCGATGCCGGCGCGTTGCATGTGCGCGAGGCGGACGAAGCGGTGCACATCGGGCCATCCCCGGCATTGGAAAGCTATCTGGTGATCGAAAAGGTCATTGCCGCTGCGAAAGCAACGGGTGCCGATGCGATCCACCCTGGCTACGGCTTCTTGTCGGAGAACGCTGACTTCGCTGACGCTGTTGCCAAGGCTGGCATTGCTTTTGTTGGTCCAACTGGCGATGCCATGCGCGCGCTGGGCGGCAAGGCTGCAGCCAAGGAAATCGCCATCAAAGCTGGCGTGCCGGTGGTGCCGGGGTATCAGGGTGCGGCACAGGATCTCAAAACTTTAAAGTCCGAGGCCAAGCGCATTGGCTACCCCGTGATGATCAAGGCGGTGGCAGGTGGCGGCGGGCGCGGCATGCGTCGAGTTGATAGCGATGCCGACTTTGCGGGGCTGCTCGAAAGTGCACAACGGGAAGCGCAATCGGCCTTCGGTAATGCCAGCATGCTGGTTGAGAAACTTGTGGTCGCGCCTCGGCACATCGAAGTGCAAGTGTTCGGCGACAATCACGGCAACGTCGTGCATTTGTTCGAGCGCGATTGTTCACTGCAGCGGCGCAATCAGAAAGTGATTGAGGAGGCGCCTGCCCCTGGGATGTCGCCCGAGCTGCGGGAGAAAATCTGCGGTGCAGCCGTCCAACTCGCCAAGTCGGTCGGCTATCGCGGTGCTGGCACGGTCGAATTCCTGGTCGAGGGCGGCAAGCTCACTGGTACCGCGCCATGGTACTTCATCGAAATGAATACGCGCCTTCAGGTTGAACATCCAGTGACGGAGGAGATCACTGGCCTCGATCTGGTCGAATGGCAATTGCGCGTCGCAGCGGGAGAAAAGCTGCCGCTCAAGCAATCCGGCATTCATATGCACGGACATGCCATCGAAGGTCGGCTTTGCGCCGAGGATCCGGCGCATGATTTCTTGCCGAGTATCGGTCGGATTGACCTTTTCGCGGCAACTGAGCACCCCGGTTTGCGACTCGAAACCGGGATCGAGACCGGGTCAGAAATATCGCCGTACTACGACAGCATGATTGCGAAATTGATTGGCGCCGGGCCAGACCGGCAAACGGCGATCGACAACCTGATCACTGGACTTGAAGAGTTGGAAGTGTTGGGTCCAAGGACGAACGCTGCATTTCTGACGCGTCTGCTTGAGCACTCGGACGTCATCGACGCGGTCATGGACACCGGCTTCATCGCGCGCGAGATCGAACGACTGACGAGTGTCGATCCGCAGGAATTGCGTCGCGGGATCGGCGCGGCAACCGTGCAGTTGTTGTCAACGCGGCGCCAGTCACTAAAGGGAGCGGCTTTGTCCGACCCGTGGAGTTCGGCCGACGCCTTTCAACTTGGACCACAGCGCCGTCAGTCGGTGCCTATACTGGTCGATGGAGCGCCGCAATCAGCCAACATCGAATGGACCGAACCGGGCGTTGTGATGGTCGAAGGTGACAGCGCGCATCGGCTCGGCGAGGATCTGTTTTCGACCTACGCGGCCGGTCGTGCCTATGCTTGGGCCGAGAACGTGCGGTATGCTGTAGGCTGGCCGACCTACGATATCGACGATAGTGCCGATGGCGCGAGCGTCGATGTGATCCGCGCGCCAATCAACGGGCGGCTTGCCAAGATCATGGTTGCCGAAGGGCAAATCGTTGTGAAGGGCGACAAGATCGCAATTGTCGAAGCCATGAAAATGGAACATGTGCTGCTCAGTCCACGCGATGGATCAATCGCAAAAATCGCAGCCACTGAAGGCGCGCAGTTGACCCAAGGCACGCTGATCGCCAGCCTTGCCGAAGTTGCGACCTAATGGCGATGTCGGGGACACCAGCGATTGAACTCCCGGTTGGCGCGGCACGTGGCTGGCGGGTTGGCGCGCTTGTTGTGCCTGCCACGCTGTTTGTTGCCATCGGCCTGCTGATTCCGGTCGCAATTTTGTTTCGCTATAGTCTCAATGCCTTTGTGCCCGGCAAATTCATGGTCGAAGCTGTGACGCTCGACAGCTACAAGCGCTTCTTCACCGATCCGTTTTATCTGAATATCTTTTGGCGCACCCTACGCGTTGCGCTCTCGACCACGCTGATCTGTCTGATCCTTGGGTTTCCGCTGGCCTACGTGTTGGCGCGGATGCAATCGGGTTGGAAAAATGTCGTTGTAATGCTGGTTGTTCTTCCCCTCTTTGTCGGAAATGCCGTGCGGGCCGCCGGGTGGATGGTGGCGTTCGGCTCCAAGGGCTTCATCAACGCTGGACTGATGGGCGCTGGGGTGATCTCGACACCGATTGAGATCATGTACACGGAGACGGCCGTGATTATCGGCATTGCTGCCGTCAACTTGCCGTTCATGGTACTCACGCTTAGCAGCGTGATTGAGGGTATTGATCGTGCCGTCGAGGAAGCAGCGTTCAGTCTTGGTGCAAATCCATGGGCAATGTTCCGCCGTGTGCTGGTGCCGCTCGCCATGCCAGGCATTTTGGCCGGTACAATCCTGACGTTCATCCTGGCGATGAACGCCTATGCGACGCCCGTTTTGCTCGGCGGCCCGAAATTCCAGACGATGGGACCGCTCGTCTACAACCAATTTGCGCAGCAAAACAACTGGCCTTTTGGCGCCGCGATTTCGTTCATTCTGATGGCCGCAACCTTGGTGTTGACGGCGACTGCGAACCTGCTCGTGCAGCGGCGGTATAAGCGCTGAGCCGTCCGCGTTAGCCCCGTAACGGTCGCACCAGACCAGCGCTACAAGCATGGGCTGCGCCCTTGCCGAGATCGAAAAGCGGTGTGAGCATTAGAGGGGCATCTTGCGTACAGCGAACATGCCTCAAAACAAGTTGATGCAACGTCGTCAAGGAAACAACCGGGAGGTCTCCATGCGATCTCGATCAGTGGCGCTGATGGCCGTGGCCGTCTGCGCGCTTGTAATGCCGTTTAGCGTCGATGCCCGCGCCCCAAACGTCAACCCGCTGACCAAGGGTACGCCTGAGCAGGTCGGAATGTCGTCGGCGCGGCTCGCCAAGATCACGCAAGTGATGAACAAGGAAATTGCGGACAAGAAGTTGCCGGGCGCCGTTGTCATGGTCGCCCGGCGCGGTAAAATCGTCTACCAGAACGCGTTCGGTGTGCAGGTGGCAGATGAACTCAAGCCGATGAGCACGAGTGCGATTTTTAGAATTTACTCGATGACCAAGCCGTTGATGTCGGTTGGTCTGATGACGTTGGTCGAGGACGGCCGCGTGCAGCTAACCGATCCGGTCTCGAAGTTCTTGCCAGCCTTCAAGGATATGAAAGTATCGACTGCAACCGGTGAGGTCGCCCCAGATCGGCAGATGACGATCCAGGATCTGTTGCGGCACACGGCAGGCCTTCCCTATGGCGAGATCACAAAGAATGAGAAGGTGAAGGAGGGGCTGATCCAAGCCGGTATTCTCAAGAAGGATAAGGAGTTTGACAGTCGCGACATGACGGGCGCCGAACAGGTCGAGCGGTTGGCGAAAGTGCCGCTGGTCAATCAACCAGGCACGATTTGGGAGTACAGCCTCGCCGTGGATGTGCAGGGCCGCGTCATCGAAGCAGTGACCGGCAAGCGCGCTGGCGAATACCTGGACGAGCGGATTTTTCGTCCGCTTAAGATGGTCGATACCGGGTTCTGGGTGCCTGTAGCCCAGACAGGCCGGGTCGCCAACGGCTTTGCAAAAGATCCGGTGAGCGGCAACGCCTATCCGCTGATCGACGTCAGCAAGCAGCCTGGAAATGATTCAGGAGGCGCTGGCGGGGTCTCGACGGCGACCGATTATCTGCGCTTTGCCCAGATGCTGCTGAACGGCGGTGTGCTGGACGGTGCGCGCATTCTCGCCCCCTCGACTGTGAAGCTGATGACATCGGATCATCTCGCCGGTATTGCCAGCAACCCGCAGATGCCGGGTGAACTGCTGCTTGGCACAAAAGGCTACACGTTCGGACTTGGCTTTGCCGTCCGTATGGCTGACGGCCTTGCCGGTGTGCCGGGATCACCCGGCGACTTCATGTGGGCCGGTTATGCAGGAACCTATTTCTGGGTCGATCCGGTGGAGGAGATCGTGGCGGTCTACATGACCCAGGCGCCGAGCCCAGTTCGCGCTGGATATCGCCGACTGATCAAGCAACTGGTCTATCAAGCCATCATGCAGTGAAATTGGCTGCGGCGGCGCGCTGTCAACCAGTCGCGCCGCCGAACCATGTGTATCAGCGCTTCACATCAACCCTAAACGTGAGAGCTGCTTTCTTTGTCTCGTTGCCGGCACGAACGATTGCTGATCGGCAACGATAAGTCTGCTGGAAACCGGTGATCTGACAGCTTCGCGTGTTCACCTCAAAATCGAGATCGCGTTTCTTGTCGAGCCGATTGATGTCGATCAATTCATTCTTGGTCACATCCTTGTCGAGAATTTCGACTTTGACTTTGTGCACGCCGGGCGGAACCGTTTTCTTGACCACCCAGTTCGGGCGCACGTCATTCTGGTTCCTGACGAAGGGCGTCATCATCACTTCGCCAGCAATTGTAACGCGTGCGAAGAAATCCGCCTTGCTCAGCTCGTCGAACTTATCGAGCGCCTGCACCCGCGTGATGTTGATGGAGATTTCGTCGGCCTGCGCTTTCGACGATGCTAGGCCAGTAAACGCCAACGGCAATGCGAGCAGGGCAACACCTAGGCGGCGGGCCCAAGCTTGATCCGCACCGGAACGACGATTTGACATTTTTCACTCCCGAATTCAGGATCTACGCCCCATGTTCCCCACCCAAACAGGCTGACGTAGGGGCCTGGACGAGCGTTGGCGCGTTGATCGCGTCCAGTGGTCATCCTACGATTGCATTCTGGTCGAAGGAAATTCTTTCGCTCAAACACTGCATATTGTGAGGCTGGGGCGTGGCTTCAGGGGCGCACTTTAGGGTGTCGTAGACGCCTTCAATAGCCTCGCGCGCGATCAACCAAGTTGGGAAGTGGCTCGCCGCGTTGGTGACGTCCGACTTGCGCGATCAAATAGCGAGCAATGGCGCGTGTATCGCTTTCCGCTGCAATATGGGGGGTCAGAAGTATGCGCGGGTGCGCCCAAACCGGGCTCGTGACCGGTAATGGCTCGGTTGTGAACACGTCCAATGACGCTGCGTAGAGCGCACCCTTGTCCAGACTCGCGATGATCTCTTCCTCGATTTGCAGCCCACCGCGACCAGCGTTGATAAGCACGGGGCCCGGTAAAACCTTAGGACGTCTAAGCTTTGCCAGAAGCTTCGACGTGACGATGCCGCGCGTGTCAGGTGTCAGGGGCAGAAGAACAACGAGAATGTCTGTCGCGGCCAAAAATGCATCAAGCTCCTCGGTGCCACCGAAACACGTTACGTCATCGACCTTTCGTTTGCTGCGGGTCCATCCAGTGATCGTGTAGCCCAATGGCGTCAATGCTTTCGCGCAGGCTTGACCCAAAACGCCAAGCCCCATGATGCCGATACTGAGTTCGTGGGCGGCTGGCTCCGGCAGATAAGCCCAATTCGCGTCGCGCTGTTGGTCGCGCAATTCGATCATGCGCCGATGATGATAGAGCACGTTGGCGGCGACGTAAGATACCATGCGGCTGGTTAGGTCACCGTCGACGAAGCGCACAACGGGCACGTTTGGTAGGGTCGGATCTTTCAGCAGGTGATCGACGCCAGCGCCCACCGATACGATCAGTTCCAGGTTGGGCAGTTTCGCCAACTCGCCCGGTGGTGGTCCCCATGCCAGCACGTAGCGGATATTGGCATTGCCAACGTCCGGCCAGACTCGAAAGTCAAAGGCTGGGTCGGCAGCTTTGATGCCATCGGCGAATGTGTCGCTGCGTGTGGTACCAATAATGAGTGTCGACATAAGGCGTGTCCTACAAGTTTAGGCCGTCCGTTAGTTTGCGACCGCTGCGACGTGCGCAACTTTCAGATCGAAGGCAGCGGCCAGTAGTGCCTTCGTGTAGTCGGATTGCGGGGTCTCGAAAATAGTTTGTGCTGGCCCCTCTTCGACTACTTTGCCGTTGCGCAGCACGATCACATAATTACAAAGCGCGCGCACTACTTTCAGGTCGTGGCTGATGAACAGATAACTCAGATCGCGTTTTACCTGCAGGCCACGTAGCAGGTCGACAATCTGTGCCTGTACGCTCATGTCGAGTGCGCTCGTCGGCTCATCCAGCATGATGAATTTTGGCTCGAGCACCATGGCCCGGGCAATGGCTATGCGTTGGCGCTGGCCGCCGGAAAACTCATGCGGATAGCGGTCCTGGGTCGCCGGATCGAGACCCACCTCGGTCAGTGCCTGACTGACGCGCTTGCGACGTTGCTCGTCGGTGAGCGATTTATCCTGGATCAACAGCCCTTCCTCGATGATCTGACTGACTGACAGTCGCGGCGACAACGAGCCGAAAGGGTCCTGGAATACAATCTGCATGTCGCGCCGCAACGGTCGCATCGTGTTGATGTCGTGCGCATCTATGCGATTGCCGAGATAGAGGATCGGCCCATTCGATGAAATCAACCGAAGGATCGCAAGTCCGAGCGTTGTCTTACCAGAACCGCTTTCGCCAACGACACCGACAGTTTGCCCCGCTCTGAGTTTCAGCGACACGCCGTCAACCGCCTTCACATGATCGACTGTTTTGCGCAGCAGTCCTTTGCGGATTGGGAACCAGACTTTCAGGTCCTGGGTTTCGACGACGATGGGCGCATTGTCGTTGGGCAGGGGCGGGCGCCCCTTAGGCTCGGCGGCAACAAGATGCTGGGTGTAGGGATGCTGTGGCTTGGTGAAAACCTGCTCGGCTGATCCCTCTTCAACAACTTCACCCGACTTCATCACGTAAACGCGGTTCGCCATTTTTCGCACAATGCCCAGATCATGCGTGATCAGCAGCATCGCCATGCCCATCTCCTCTTGCAGCTTTTTCAGTAGTTCAAGGATCTGGGCTTGGATCGTCACATCGAGAGCTGTCGTCGGCTCGTCGGCGATGAGCAAGTCGGGCTCGTTGGCGAGCGCCATGGCGATCATCACTCGTTGGCGTTGCCCGCCCGACATCTGATGCGGGAAGGCCGCGAGGCGCTTTTCGGGGTCACGAATGCCGACTTTTTGCAGCAAATCAATCGTGCGAGCGCGAGCTGCAGCAGCATCGAGGCCACGATGGATCTGGAGGATCTCCGAGACCTGTTGCTCTATCGTGTGTAGCGGATTGAGCGACGTCATCGGCTCTTGGAAGATAATCGAAATCCGCTTGCCACGAATGGCGCGCATCTCGTCTTCCGAAGCGTTCAACAGATTGCGGCCTTCGAAGTAGATTTCGCCGGTTGGATGGGACGCTGCCGGGTAGTTCAACAACTTCAGGATCGACAACGCCGATACGGTCTTGCCAGAACCAGACTCGCCAACCAGTGCCACCGTTTCGCCAGGTGCAATGGTGAACGATACGCCTT
>JANOYV010000177.1:0-32883 GCA_031429105.1 Hyphomicrobiaceae bacterium
GGTCGAGATGACGGCGAAGCCGCAACCGACCAAGCGCGATTTCGACGACAAGCGTGGCGTGCTCGC
This sequence comes from Hyphomicrobiaceae bacterium, assembly GCA_031429105.1. Lineage (GTDB taxonomy): Bacteria > Pseudomonadota > Alphaproteobacteria > Rhizobiales > Hyphomicrobiaceae > JAKFWF01. The sequence continues at coordinate 67 of JANOYV010000177.1, forward strand.
CTGGGATGACACGTTGAAGCCCGACGAAGAAAAGACTATCGACTTTGGCTACAAGATCACCTGGCCCGCAGCCAAGCAAATCACCTACGGGCGTTAGAAACATTGCGAACTTTCGCCTCTATTTTGGCGATCATCTAGAAATTTTTGCCGCCGTCATCCCGGCACGGGATCGGGACGGTTCGGAGCGATAATTCAGTGAATGATCCAGCGAAGGCGATATCGAAGCGCCATCGAAGATAGTAAGCCTCACCTTTCCCGCCGGTTTGCCCTTTTGCTCGCGCTTCAAGTGGTCTATAGACCCTCACGGCCCCGACTCGCGCGCAACGCGGGTGCGGGGCCGTGGCATGAGAAGGAGCCAGCGATATGGCAAACGTGGTCGTAGTCGGCGCCCAATGGGGCGACGAAGGCAAAGGCAAGATCGTCGATTGGCTCTCCGAGCGCGCCGACATCGTCGTGCGCTACCAGGGCGGGCACAACGCTGGCCATACCCTCGTCATCGACGGCGTGACCTACAAATTATCGCTGCTGCCCTCAGGTGTCGTGCGCCCCGGCAAGCTTGGCGTGATCGGCAACGGCGTGGTCGTTGATCCATGGGCGCTCGGCGATGAAATCGCACGCCTCGACAAACAAGGCGTCAAGATCACCAAGGACAACCTGCGGATCGCCGAAAACGCAACGCTGATCCTGCCGCTTCATCGCGAACTCGACCAAATGCGCGAGAGTGCCGCTGGCGATGGCAAGATCGGCACCACCGGTCGTGGCATTGGTCCAGCTTACGAAGACAAGGTCGGACGTCGCGCTATCCGCGTGCAGGATTTGAAGAACCTCGACACGCTGGGGCCAAAGGTTGATCGCATCCTGGTGCACCACAACGCGCTGCGGCGTGGCCTCAACCAGCCGGAAGTTTCGAAAGAAACGATCATGGCCGAGTTGATCGAAGTGGCGCCGAAGATCCTGCCGTTCATGGATGTGACGTGGGACTTACTCGACAAAGCCCGCAAGGCTGGCAAGCGCATCCTGTTCGAAGGCGCACAAGGCGCGTTGCTTGATGTCGACCACGGCACCTATCCGTTCGTCACGTCGTCGAACACGGTGGCAGCGCAAGCCGCAACCGGCTCTGGCGTCGGTCCAGGCGTACTCGGCCACATCCTCGGCATTGCCAAGGCCTACACGACGCGCGTCGGCTCCGGACCATTCCCGACCGAGTTGACCGACGACATCGGCGAACTGCTCGGCCAGAAGGGCCACGAGTTCGGCGTGGTTACCGGGCGCAAGCGCCGCTGCGGCTGGTTCGATGCGACGCTTGTGCGTCAGACGATCAAGGTCAACGGCATCAACGGCATCGCGCTGACCAAGCTCGACGTGCTCGATGGCTTCCCCGAGTTGAAGGTCGCTGTTGGCTACATGCTCGACGGCGAGCGCATTGATCGGCTGCCTGCTGGCCACAATGCGCAGGCCCGGATTAAGCCGATCTACCAGACGTTCGAGGGCTGGACCCAGTCGACACGCAGCGCGCGCAGCTGGACCCAGTTGCCGGCGCAAGCGGTGAAGTACGTGAAGACGATCGAGGAGCTGATCGAATGCCCGATCACGCTGCTGTCCACGAGCCCCGAGCGCAACGACACGATCCTGATGCGCGACCCGTTCCAGGATTGATCGCTATTCCCACAAACCGTCTAGCCAATGCTGTCATTCCGGGGCTTGTCTCCGGGATGACGCGCGTGGGGTTACATGGGCCGCGATATAATGGGAACTGAGAACAAGCCAACGACTGGTCAGTTGGCGCGCTTGCTGGCAGCGCTGGTGACAATGAGCTGCCTCAGCCAATTCTATCGCGTCTCAAACAGCGTGATCGCCCCGGAACTCATGCGCGAGTTAGGTCTGACCTCCGAGCAACTCGGGCTCGCAGGCGGCGCGTTCTTTGTCACCCTGCTGATCATGCAAATTCCAGTTGGGATCTGGTTCGACCGCTACGGCGCCCGCATCACGTTGACGTTGTTGTCGGTCTTCTCCGTGATCGGTGCGATCATGGTATCGCGGGCCACATCGGCGAACGAATTGATCGTTGCCCGCGCGGTGATCGGCCTGGGGTGCGCTGCCAACTTCATGGCGCTCGTATTTCTGCTCTCGCGATGGGTCGAGCCGCAACGCTATACCGCCATGCTTGCGGTCGGCTTTGCGTTGAGCAACATCGGTACGCTAGCGGCTGCGACCCCGTTGGCCTGGGCGGCAGCAGCGTTCGGGTGGCGCAATACATTCCTCTTTCTTGGATTGATCACTGCAGCAGGCACTGCGGTATTCTGGATGGCGGTTCGGGACTATCCACCTGGCAAATTGGCACCGCCCGTCGCTGCCAACTCGATCAGGGACGAACTGCGAGGCTTGATGACCGTGTTCCGCACGAAAGGGCTCGTGCCGGTGCTCGCGATGCACACGTTCGCCTACGCGACACAGTTGACCATTATCGGCGTATGGGCTGGCCCCTACCTGTTCGATGTCCACGGACTCGATGGCATCGCGCGCGGTAACGTGCTGCTAGCGATGGGGGCTGCACAAATCGCTGGTGTTTTCAGCTATGGCCCGCTCGACCGCATTTTTGCCAGCCGCAAGAAGGTTGTCATCGGCGGCGTCGTTCTCGTTGTGGTGCTGTTGGCGCTGTTGTCTGTTATTACACAACCGCCGCTGTGGCTCGGGGTTTCGTTGCTGATCCTCGTGACTTTTGCTGCTTCCTACGGTGTCGTGATCGTGAGCCAGGGCCGCGCCCTGTTTCCATCACACCTCGCAGGCCGGGGCGCGACGACGGTTAACATGGCGCAGTTGTTCGGCTTGATGGGGCTGCCTATTGTCACCGGACTGATTGTCGGCGCATTTCCAACCATTGGCGGCGTTGCCCCAGAGATCGCCTATCGCGTGGCTTTCGCGGCATTAGCCGTGTGCAATGTCATGGGGCTGATCGTTTATCTGCGCTCGACCGATAGTCGGCCATGACGACACCGCGATAGTCTGCCAAGGCGCCGGGCTCGAGTTCAGCAGCCAAAATCCGCATCGGATCGACTGGCCCTGGCAGCGTAATTTGCCCCGCAGGCACCAGCACGAACCCGAAACGAGCGTAGTAGGGCTCGTTGCCGACAAGCACCGACAGTCGCACGCCGCTCGCTTTGGCGTTGGCCAATCCGTCGGCGACGAGTTGGCGGCCATAGCCGCGGCCGACATAGGCCGGTGCTACGGCCAACGGCCCGAGCAACAACGCGCCGGATGCTCCACCAATCGTGACTTCGGTGAAGCGGATGGCGGCGATCAATTCAGATCCGGATACCGCCACGAGGCAAAACCTAGACACCAACGGTAGACCCTCGCGAACCCGGTAGGCTGTGCGGGTGAATCGTCCCGGCCCGAAGGCCAGTGGTTGGAGCGCTTGAATGGCCGCAATATCAACCGGCGCGGCAGGCCGGATCGTGACACGGGAGGTCATGGTGAAACTCACAGATGATCGAGGGACGAACGTCGGCGGCGACTAAAGCGCGGCTGATCGTCGTCGCAGCGAACACATCTGGAATGTCATCTTCATGAACGCGGCAATACATGAAGTGAATGCCGGGGTCCACAAAAACTCTACCAGGTCGCGATTGGCGGTAGCCCGTCGAGAATCTCGGTCAGTCGCGCCCGCGTTGCCCGCGTCGTCCCATCAGGCAATGCCGCACGCGTAAAGAACCCTTGTTCGGCAATTTCGGTATTGGGCTTTGGCACCACCGGCTGGCGCCAGTCGCGAATGACGTAAAGCGCAATGTGATCATTGGGGAACGCAGCAAAATTGGCATACACGCCGAACAGTTGCGGCGCTCCATCAAATTCGACGCCCGCCTCCTCCATCAGTTCGCGCCGCAATGCGAGCTCTAGCGGCTCGTTCTTCTCAACGCCGCCGCCTGGAAAATGCCAGCCCGGCCGGTATCCGTGACGAATGAGCAAAACGCGGTTTTGGTGATCTAGGATCACGCCCTGCGCACCAAACGTCAAGCCGCGTGACAAGCGCCAGTAGCGCTGTAGAACCCTCGATATCAAACGTCGTTCTGCCACCTTGAAGGCTCCGAATCGGATTTACCTGTCGGCCACATGCTACCACCTTCACCCCATCTTGCCTGCCTGACCGAGTACCCGCTGACGATGCCTGACACGATGACAATCGCGCACCTCACCGATGTGCATTTAAGCCCGATCGTTGGCTTTACGCCGCGCCATTGGAATGCCAAGCGCGCGCTTGGCTTCATCAACTGGCAACGCAAGCGCCAGCATATCCATCAGCGGAGCATTGTCGACCGACTGGTCACCGATATGAAAGCGCAAGCGCCCGACCACATTGCCATTACCGGCGACCTGATCAACATTGGTCTGCCCGCTGAATACGAAGCAGCTCATGCGTGGTTGGCGACAGTGGGCACCCCATCCGACGTCTCGTTGGTGCCAGGCAACCACGACATCTATACGACGCTGCGTGGACATCCGGGCCACGGGCGATGGAACGCCTACATGCAGTCCGATGCCTGGGGCCTATCACAAGGAGCGGCAGCAAGCGGTTCGTTTCCCTACGTGCGCCGAATTGGTTCGATCGCGATTATCGGCCTGTGTTCCGCGGTGCCGACCGCGCCGGGCATCGCAACCGGCCGGATCGGACCAGAGCAGTTGGACGCTGCCCGACGAATCCTCGCGAAGGTCGGACAGGAACGCATTTTCCGCCTTGTGATGATTCACCATCCACCGTTGCCTGGCCAATCGCGCGTGCGCCATGACCTCACAGATGCAGCAGCCCTCGCGCAGGTGCTGGCTGACAGCGGCGCGGAACTTGTATTGCATGGGCATAATCACAGGCCGATGGCCGCGCGTGTGCCGTGGACCGGCGGATCTGGTACCGGCGGCCACGCACACATCATCGGTGCAGCGTCCGCTTCGGCCGTAAAATCGAACGGAACCGAGCCCTTGGCACGGTACAATCTGGTGAGAATATCAGGCCGACACGGGCAGTGGCAGATCGAAGTGCGCCAGCGTGGGCTGCAGCTGGGACAGAGCGAAATCATCGAGATCGAGCGTTCCAGCCTCGTTTGATCCATTATTTCAGCATCGAAGCCTCCTCAAATCGAGGGAGGCGGCGCACGAAGTTTCATGGCATAACCGGCACTCAATTTAGGAGTTTGACCGCCGTGAGCCAATCAACAGCCGCATCTGCCAACCAGACAAGGCCGGCAATTCCGGTATGGGCAATCATCCTTGCCGCCGGCGCCATCGTTGGCATGGCCATGGGTTTGCGGCAGGTCATGGGGCTCTATCTCAAACCGATGACGACGGATCTCGGCATTGGACGCGAAGCGTTTTCTACCGCGATGGCCGTCGCTAACCTAGTTTGGGGCATTGCGGCAGTTGCCTCGGGCGCAATTGCAGACAAATACGGCGCTGGCCGCGTGATTGCCGGTGGCGCCATGTGCACCATGTTTGGTCTTTACCTGATGTATTCCGCCACAACTGGAATGGACATGCTGATCAGTGGCATATTGCTCGGCATCGGCGTAAGCGGCACCGGGATTACGGCACTCGTCGGCGCCGTCGGACGCGCCGTGCCAGCCGATAAGCGCACCCAAGCGATTGCGTCGCTTGGCATGGCTGGCGGCATCGGTGGTTTTATCGCGTTTCCCTACGCGCATCTGCTGATCGAGACATTGGGTTGGAAGTCGAGCCTGCTGGTATTGCTTGCAACCGCCGCGGCAATGATCCCTCTCGCCCGCGTGCTTGCCAACGCACCACAAACACCCACAACAACTGCCAAACCGCAAACGTTGCGAGAGGCGTTCGCCGAGGCGTTTGCGTACCCTAGCTTCTGGCTGCTGACGATTGGCTTTTTTGTCTGCGGCTTCCACGTCGCGTTTTATTCGGTCCATCTACCTGCATTCGTTGCTGACAAAGGATTGGAGCCGTGGGTCGGCGTATGGGCATTAACGCTCGTCGGCACGGCGAATATCGTTGGTACCTACATCGCCGGCCAATCGGGCAAGTATGTCGAGAAGCGCGTTGGCCTTAGCCTGATTTATTTTGGCCGCGTATTCGTCTTTCTCGGTTTGTTATATCTGCCGATCACGCCAACAACGGTCATTGCTCTTAGCATCTTGCTCGGCTTTCTGTGGCTGTCGACAGTTCCACTCACCTCAGGCCTTGTTGGCCTTTTCTTCGGCACCACCTGGATGTCGATGCTGTTCGGTTTCGTGTTCTTCTCCCACCAGTTAGGCTCCTTCTCCGGACTTTGGTTGGCTGGGCGCCTCTACGACACGACCAAATCGTATGACATGATGTGGTGGATATCGATCGGTCTTGGCCTATTCGCAGCGGCCATTCATTGGCCGATCAAGGAACGCCCGGTTGCACGACTTCGCGCCGTTGCGCCAGTGGCGGCATGAAAAGCAATGCGCTAGGGTTCACCCTATGAGCAGCATCGAGCCAACATCGCGCGGTTCTGATATCCAGCCTTTTGCGGTGCGCATTGGGCTCGGTGGTGTGCTCGCAATGGTGCTGGTTGGCGCCGTTTATCTTTACGCCGTGCGAGGCACTGCAATGATCCTAGATCTGGCGAACGGCATGGCAGGAATGTTCTGCTTCTAAATCCGTGCGCTCGTTGACGAACCGCCGTTGACAATCCGTCGTCGAAACGTGATCGCTGATATCAATACTACTAGTCTATCTTCACGAGGGGGACGGTGTTTCCCCGATGGAATGGAGCCATGGCTGAACCCGTTTCTGCTCTTCAATTGCCGCGCAAATTGATCGTTATGCTCGCGGTCTTATTTTTCAGTGTGGCGATGGCACATAGTGTCGCGTTCGCCGACGAAATGCGCACATTCAGCAAACAGGGGCTGGCATACGGTGACGTCAAGCTCGATCTCGAAAGCGCCGTCGAGGGCAAGGGCCTGAAAATTGGTGCCGTCGGCGATCTGGCGGACATGCTAAGCCGCACGCAGGCCGACCTTGGGGCGGCTAAGGCCACCTACAAAGCAGCGCATTATCTCCAGTTTTGTTCAGCATCACTCGCCCATAAACTCACGGCAGCTGATCCAGCCAACATTGGGCACTGCCCTTTCCTGATGTTTATCTATGAGACAGCGACCAAGCCCGGCGAAGTCGTCGTTGGCTATCGCAGCTTCACCCGCGCCGGCTCGCCAGCAACCCGCGCAGTTCTCGACGAAGCCGATGCGATGCTGGAAGCCATCGCACGCGAAGCCATCAAGTGAACGGTGCTTGATTGTCACCCGTTGTGGCATCGCCACGCAATTGTGGCGACACGGTGTTGACTCAAGTGCCCGCCCTCTGCTTGTTACAGTCTGTGACGGTCTCCGTGAGTGCCGCAAGGTGTTCACGGGTGAATAGGGAACACGGTGACAGGTTTTCGAACCTGAATGCCGAGGCTGCCCCCGCAACTGTAAGCGGCGAGCTTGCTCCACAAATGCCACTGCGAAATTCCAGACCATCGGAACCGCGGGAAGGCTGGAGACAGCGCTAGAGCCGCGAGCCAGGAGACCTGCCGGCACAAGTCGTCCATCCCTCATGCGGGGCGCGTGGTGGAACGGGTATCCGTAGTGGCGACTGATGTGCAACCGACGCGGGAGCTACGTCAGCTGTGACTGTACGGATCGAGTGTGTAACTTTGCCAGTATGACTTTTCGCTTCCCGGACATCGTCTGGGGAGCTTTTGATCATTGGCATATTCGAGCCTTTTGGTGTCAGTGAGCGCGGCTTCTCCGTCTTCAGTCGTTGAACGGAGAGATGATGCGACCTTTACAACTATTGAATACGTGCTCGTGCGCAGCCTTGCTGCTTGCGACAACTGGATTTGTTTTGCCTGCCAGCGCGCAGTCACCGCAAGCACTGCCCGGTATCGTCGTGCAAGGCGCGACACTTGACGTACCGCGCGCGGCTAAGCAACCAGTGGAGCCAGATCCTGTGCCACAGCGCCCACGTCAGCAAGGCGCACCAGCAGCAACCCAAGCTGCGACGGCTCCGAGTGCAGCCGCTCAGGGCGGCAACGCTGCCGTTACGACAGGCAGCGGTGGGTCAGGCGATGTTGAGGGTGTTGCCGCCGACAAAGTCGGCACTTCGGTTTCGGTGGTCACTGGAGAACAGCTCCGCCAGCAAAACATACGAACCGCCGTCGATGCGCTACGCAGTCTACCAGGTGTCAGCGTCAGCCGCAGTGGTGGAGCGCAGAACCTGACCGCGGTTCGCATCCGAGGTGCTGAAAGTCGTCATACATTGGTTCGGATCGACGGTGTGGAGGTCAACTCCGGCACCGATGGCTCATTCGACTTCGCGAACCTCACGGCAGAAGATATCGAACAGATCGAAGTGCTGCGCGGCCCCCAAAGTGGGTTGTACGGCTCAAACGCACTCGGTGGCGTGATCAACGTCATTACCAAGTCTGGCAAGGGGCCGCTTACGGTGCGCGTGCGCGCCGAAGTTGGCAGCCACGGCACCAAGGACGGATCGATCGCAGTCTCGGGCGGAAGTGACCGCGCGCACGGAATTCTCACCGTTTACGGTCGTACCAGCGACGGCTTTAACCTGTCGCAGACCGGCAATGAAAACGACTTTGCAGACTTCCGCAACGTCTCGTTCAACGGTGGGTTCAAGGCCGCCGAGAACTTGAAAATCGACGGTAGCTTCCGCCGCAACGTGACGCGCGGCGGCCGGGACGATGGCTTTGCCGGCGTCAAAAATGGCTTTTCGGTTCCAGCCGACGACAATTCATTTTTCGAAACCGCGCTGACCAGCGGTCGCCTACAAGCGACCCTAGATACGCTAGATGGGCGGTGGGTGCACAAAGCATTCATCAACCGCGCCCACACCAACGCCCAGGACACGACCAGCCCGGCACCTTTCTTCGGTACACCGTTTACTGAGACCATTTCGCAAAATACGAAGTATGGCTACACCAGCACGTACCGGATCGATGGTGCGCCAGGGGTTCCGGTACGCCACTTTGTCACCGGCTTAATTGAACGCGAGGAAGAAGAGTTCAAGCAGCCGACCAATCCGCTCGGTGCCTTGCGCGAGCGGTCACGCGTCAGTGGCGTCGGCGAAATTCGTGGCGAATATTTTAACAACCTGTTCCTCTCCGGCACCGTGCGCCGTGACAACAACGATGCCTTCGATGACTTCACGACGTGGCGCACGTCGGCAGCCTACAAAGTGCCAAATACACCGTTTCGTTTGCACGGGAGCTACGGCACGGGTGTCAAATACCCGAGCTTCGGTGAGCAATTTGGCTTCTTCTTCGGCTTCGCACCCAATCCAAATCTAAAGCCTGAAACTTCTCAGGGCTGGGACGCTGGTATCGAGACGCAATTGTTCGGTGGGCGCGGTGTCGTCGATCTCACCTACTTCAATCAGAACCTGCAAAACGAGATCGATTTCCGAACGATCCCGATCTTTCAATTCCAGCCGTTCAATCGGACCGGTGAAAGCAAACGCGAAGGCATCGAAGTAGCGGGCCGCTACCTGGTCCTGCCAGGACTGACAGTCGGCGGCGCTTATACCTATCTAAAGGCGGATAACGATGATGGCACGGCCGAAGTTCGCCGCCCCAAGCATTCAGGACGCCTCGACGCGAACTATTTGTTCGATAACGGCCGGGCCAACCTCAACCTAGCGGCAATCTACAACGGGCAAATGAAGGATATTGCCTTTGAAGCAGGGCCTCCATTTGGCAGTCAACTCGTTCCCCTGAAGGAATATTGGCTGGTCCAGGCATCGGCCTCGTACAAGCTGCAGCCGGGGCTCGAAATTTACGGCAAGGTCGAGAACGCCCTCAATCAGAAATACGAGGAAGTGCTTGGCTTCAACACGTCGGGCACCACCGTATATGTGGGCGTTCGCTTGACGTTCGAAGATAAGAGCGGCCTTGCCTTCGCGAAGAAGGACTGACGCGGTGCGGCGACCGGGCTGGACCATACCGTACGCCCTGCTGCTGAGCATATTGCTTGGCCAGCCGACGCATGCCGTTGACCAACCCCGCCGCATCGTTTCCCTAAACCTGTGTACGGACCAGATCCTGCTGGATCTGGTCCCACCGGATCGAATTGCGGCGCTGACCAAATTGGCAGCCGACCGCGATGTCTCGGCCGTTGCCAATCGCGTGTCCGGATTGAAACTGATCGGTGGCGGGGCGGAGGAAGTTTTGGGCCTCGCGCCCGACCTTGTTCTCGCCAGCCCGTTTTCGGCGACGCCGACCGTCGATCTCTTGAAACGACTTGGCCTGCGCGTCGAACTGGTGCCCTTTGCGACCGACTTTGCAACGGTTCGTTCAACGGTTCGACAAGTCGCGTTGGCTGTTGGCGAAGTGGCACGCGGCGAACAAATGATCGCAAAATTCGATCATGCTCTGGAAAAAGCGGCATCGTCCGCCGTTCGAAAGCCCGACGCCCTGGTGTATCAGGTAAACGGGCTCGTCTCGGGAACCGGCAGTTTGGCGGATGCGGCGTTGAAAGCTGCCGGATTTACCAATCAGGCAGAGCGCCGCGCGACGACAGCTGGCACGCAACTGGCGCTCGAAAGCATTGTGATCATGCCACCTGATCTTATGGTATTGGCTCAAGGCATGCACACCTATCGCACCGTCGTATCCGACAACCTCCGACACCCGGCACTTGCACGGGTCATGGCGCAGACGGCTGGTCTCGAACTACCGATGCCGCTGTGGCTATGCGGCACACCGCACATCGCCGATGCCGTCGGACTTTTGGCCGTCATGCGCGAACGCTTGCCCGTTGTGCAACAGCCATGATCGGTCGCCACCGTACTGAGATGTTGCTGGCGTGCGGGCTGATCGTCTGCTTTGCAGCTTCCCTCGCAACCGGACCGGCGGGCTTCGGATTTCCAGGTGGAGCGGACGCTGGTTGGTTGATCTTCTCTGAAATTCGACTGCCTCGCGCAATCCTCGGCGCACTGATCGGCGCAGCTCTCGGGCTTTGCGGAGCAGCCCTGCAGGGCTACTTGCGCAATCCGCTAGCCGAACCGGGATTACTGGGCGTAACGGGCGGTGCCTCACTTGGCGCGGTCATCGCAATCCATAGTGGTGCAACAGCACTGTTTGCACTCGCCCTGCCGCTCGGCGGGCTTCTCGGTGCAGCCATCGCCACCGCAAGCGTATTATTGCTCGCCGGCTCACGCAGTGGGCCGGTCACGTTGATCCTGGCTGGCGTTGCGATTTCAAGCCTTGCTGGGGCATTGACGACGCTGGCGCTTAATCTTTCACCCAATCCGTTTGCCGCCGTCGAAATGGTATTCTGGCTGTTGGGATCGCTAAATGACCGCAGCCTCGTGCATGTCTGGATCGCCTCGCCGTTGATTGTTGCTGGATGCGCGATTTTGCTGACGTTGCGACGGGAACTGGACGCACTTTCCCTCGGCGATGACGTGGCAGCCAACCTCGGGCTTGATCTCGCGAAGGTTCGACTGAAGGTCGTTGCGGGAACAGCCTTGGCCATTGGCGCGGCAACATCGGTTGCCGGCTCGATCGGCTTCGTTGGACTGGTCGTTCCGCATTTACTCAGACGATTTGCCGAAAACGAACCGGGCCGCCTCCTTGTCATGAGCGCGCTTGGCGGAGCCATCCTCGTAGTTACCGCCGATCTCATTCTGCGCCTGCTTTCCCCGGCGGGCGACTTGAAGCTCGGTGTGCTGACGGCACTGATCGGCGCGCCATTCTTCCTTTGGCTCGTGGTCAAGACGCGCCAGGAGATCGGACCATGACGCTCGCGGCATCCGATTTGTGCGTGGCGCTCGACAACCGGGTGGTCGTGACTGACGTCACCGTTGAATTGCGGGGCCGTGAACTCACGGCTGTGCTTGGCCCCAATGGGGCTGGCAAATCGACATTCCTGCGGGCCTTGGCCGGATTGCTGCCACCGGCGCGCGGGCGTGTGACGCTAGAGGGCAAGTCGATCGGCGATTGGGACAAGTCACGTCTCGCCCGCCACATCGGCTTTCTGCCCCAGCAACGCATTATCCATTGGCCACTGACCGTTGAACGCACCGTTGGTCTTGGTCGCATGCCATACAATGACGCGGCGACCACCGGGCGCAGCGCAGTTGAAAGCGCCATGACCGACATGGACGTATCGCAGTTCCGAAGTCGCCCCGTGACCGACCTCTCAGGCGGCGAGCTTGCGCGGGTGCTGCTCGCACGCGTGCTAGCGCAGGAAACCGCAATTCTGCTGGCTGACGAACCAGCGGCCGGCCTCGATCCAGCGCACCAACTGACATTGCTCAATCGGTTTGCAGCGCTCGCTAAATCCGGACGAACGGTTGCCATCGCCATGCACGATCTTTCACTGGCTGCACGATACTGCCAACGCATTATACTCCTGAAGAATGGTCGCGTTTTAGCCGATGGCACGCCCGATACGGTGCTGACAACGCAACTCCTGAGAACGGCGTTTGGCATCGATGCGGCAATCGCCAAGATCGACGGTATGCCGGTCGTGCTCCCGGTTGGATTGTGCTAAGGTTAACGCTGGCGTTTATCGTTGCGAGCGAGTGTTACCGGTGTCGAACAAAAAGCCCATACGCATCAATCTGGCACTACAAGGTGGCGGCGCGCATGGCGCTTTCACGTGGGGGGTACTCGATCAGCTGTTGGAGGACGAAAGCTGCGACATTGACTGGGTCAGTGGCACAAGTGCCGGTGCCGTAAACGCGGCCGCCCTTGCCTCTGGTCTCGCCAACGGCGACCGGGCCGAGGCGCGGGCAACGCTCAAAGCTGTCTGGCAGGCCATTGAAAAATCCCAACCACCTGATCTAACGGCAACGTACCCTTTGCTGTCAGCAACCGTCGCATCGATGGCAAGCCGGATGTCGCCCTACGAGTTCAATCCGATGGGATTTGATCCGCTGCGGACGCTGCTGAACGACCACATCGATTTTGCAAAGTTGCGCACATCGTCGCCCGTCGAACTGCTGATTGCCGCGACCGACATCGCGACCGGACGTGCCAAGCTGTTTCGCCGCCATGAAATGACGGTCGAGACGATCCTCGCGTCGGCCTGCCTGCCCACTGTCCACCACGCCGTAGAAATAGACGGGCACAGTTATTGGGACGGCGGCTTTTCCGCAAACCCGGATATCGTGACACTGGCAACGGAAAGCCCGACCGAGGATACGCTGATCGTCGTGCTCAATCATGCGGTTCGACCGAAGGCGCCTAAAACGGCTCCGGAGATTGCCGCACATATGAGTGAGATTACGTTCAACCAACCGTTTTTGCGCGATATCGAACTGATCGCTGCAGCGCGCGGGACGCGGCTTGGCTGGTTCGCTGATCCCGGCGGCAACATCGCACGCCTGAGACGCCATCGCTTCCACGTCATAGAAACCGGACGGCACACGTCGAACCTTGCGACGGCAACAAAAATGAAGGCTGATGCGGAGCTGTTATCCTACCTGTTTAGCGCCGGTCGCACCGAGGCCGCAAAGTGGCTGGGACGCAATCTGGAGCACGTGGGAAAGCGCGATACCGCCGAATTGGAGGTTCGCTACCTGGGTCAAGCCAAGGCCGTTGTCGCTGACGTTCCCTAGTACGTTAGGGCCGCTTGGCATCAGGTATGCTATCGGTCGTTGCGTAGTAGGGCTTGATATCGATCAGCGGCGTGCCATCGCGGCAATCGATGTGGCGGATGGTCAATCTGGGGCCAGCCACTTTTAATAACTCGACGACCGATAACGCGATTGGATTGGGCCTCACTGGCGAGCGCAGCGTGAATGTGCCGCGCGGTTGCGCCAGGTGTCTGGGCACCTGCTGGATGATGTCGCGGCGTGCTTCATCCATCCAATACAGCACGATCAGATGCGAGCACCGCTCGATATCGAGCAGTCCAGCCTGATAGCGCGGATCGAGTTCTATTACAGCCTCGGCCATCGTCTCGCGGCCGTTCTTTGGGCAGTCCTGCCGGGTGGCAAACGGCGTGCGAATACGCCCGATGAAATAAACGCCAGCGTCTGGTTTGGATGGCAAGTTGATCGCCATTTCACCGGGTCTCTGTCCTGCTTGAAGTATTGGCTCACCGGCTGTCATGTGGCACCTATCCAAATGTGATCTCAAAAGCAGGTCGAATGTAGGCTCAAATGACAGAAGTTCCGACTGTGACTGTTGTTTTGCCCGTGTACAACGGCGCTGCCTTCATCGTTGAAGCCGTCACCTCGATCCTGGCGCAAACCTACACTGATTTCGAACTGCTCGTCATCGACGATGGCAGCACCGATGCAACGCGTGACCTCTTGGCTCCGCTTGCGAAGAACGATCCACGATTGGTCATTTATGCCGAGACACATCGCGGCCTTATCGGCACCTTGAATTTTGGCATCGCACAAGCAAAGGGACGGTACGTCGCGCGGATGGATGCCGATGACATATCGCTCCCCCGTCGGTTTGCCGCGCAAGTCGACTATCTGGACAAGCACCCCGACTGCGTCGCGGTGGGAACGTCGATCATCAAGATCGATGCCAATGGTCGGGAAAAGTCGCGCAGCCGGGTGCGATCCGAAAGCTTTCAACCGGCAGCATTCCCACCGATGATCCCTGGCATTGCCCATCCCAGTGCCATGATCCGCACGAAAGCGCTGCGCGAAGTCAACGGATATCGCCCGTATTTCTACAATACCGAGGACCGGGACCTGTGGGCCAGGCTCTGGCAGCTGGGGCGGATCCACGAACTGCCGGAAATGCTGCTGCGCTACCGGGTGCACGCAGGCAGCGTCACCCGACAAAAGCGCGTCGACCAACTGATGAGTTACATGATGACCGATATGTCGGCGTTGTGTCGCCACCTGGGCCTCGACGATCAGCCCCTTCTTGATGCCTCTTTGGGATTTTCTGACAAGCAGGTGGCGTTGAATGCTTATCAAGACCTGATTGGCGCGCGTTACCCTGTCCAAACCTATCGAATGTACCATTGCATTCGTTCACGCATGTGGCGTTGGGCGCCGTTCGCCTCACGTTCTGACATGGCGCTCCAAGTAGTTAAACATGCAGCCCAACAGCCACTCGATCCCGCCCGCCTTAAGCTCTTGGCAACCGCCGTGCGGCATGGTCCAGCGACGCAGCGGACCGGGTCTGCCTGACGCATACGAAAGTTAATTCCGATGTTGCCAGCACCTCCCTTTGCCGCGCCCTCAAAGATGCCCTTGCCAGTATTGCTGCTTGGCGCCGCAGCTTCTTTTCCCCTGACCACACTGGCTGGCATGATCGTCATGGGCATAACCGTGCCCGGCATCGATAATACCTTCACGCTGATGGTCTACGCGGCCATCGTGCTCACATTCATGAGCGGCGTGTTGTGGGGCTTGGCAATGGTGATCCCCGGACACGGCGCGCCTGGCCGTTCGGGCCACGCAAGCGAATGGCGCCGGTATCTGATCAGTTTTGCACCAGCGCTCTGCGCCTGGATCGGTTTGTTGCTACCGCTGAAAGCTGGGGCCCTCGTCATGGCTGCAGGCTTCATCGCAATGCTGATTTATGACCTGCACTGCACGAGAGTTGGCGAAGCGCCCTCTTGGTTTCCGGCTCTTAGATGGCCGCTCGTCGTGATGGCAGTCGGCTCGTTGATCGTCGGAATTGTCTTGGCTGGTCGATAACGGGCGTTCGATCAGGTCCAGATCTTCGACGGCTCGAGCGTGGCGAGAAAGGTAGCCGCACTTGTTGCGATGCGGATCTGTTCTTCCGGTGCAAACCGGTCATAGGTCGCATACATCTGCCCCATGCGAGGATTGCCGCCCAACTTCGAACGGTTCCGGCTGAGGAAATCCCAATAGAGCGCATTGAACGGGCAAGCCTGCGGTCCAGTGCGCTGCTTCACGTCGAAATGGCATCCCTTGCAATAGTTGGACATGCGGTTGATGTAGGCGCCGCTCGCCGCGTAGGGCTTTGAGGCCAACACGCCACCATCGCCAAATTGACTCATGCCGAGCGTGTTGGGCAACTCGACCCATTCATAGGCATCCGCATAGACCGCCAGATACCACTCGTGTACAGCCTTGGGATCGATGCCAGCCAGCAACGCGAAGTTACCCGTCACCATCAAACGCTGGATATGGTGGGCGTAGGCCTCCTCGATCGTCTGCGTCACCGCCTCACGCAGACACTTCATGTCGGTTTGCCCAGTCCAATAGAAATCTGGCAGTGGCCGAGTATGACCAAAGTAATTCTGATCAACGTATTCCGGCATTTTCAGCCAGTAGATTCCGCGTACGTATTCGCGCCAACCAATCACTTGCCGAATAAACCCTTCGGCTGCGTTCAGCGGAATGCCGCCTTTTCCATAAGCAGCCTCGACCTTGCCGCAGACTTCCTGGGGGCCGATCAGGCCGGCATTGAGGTACATGGAGACGACGGCGTGAAAGAGAAAGCGTTGCCCCGTTAGCATTGCGTCTTGGTAGTCACCGAAGGAAGGTAGCGCTACGTCGATAAAATGATCGACCGCCCGCAACGCGTCAGTTCGGGTAACCGCGAACCAGAACGGCTCGAGCGTGCCAATGTGATTGCCGAAGCGGCGGGCGACGAGGTCCAGCACATCGCGTGTGATCGCATCATTCTCGAAGCGCAGCGGTTCGGGCACAAACAAGTCCGGCTTGGCAGCTTTCCGATTGTCGTGATCGAAGTTCCATTGCCCGCCAACCGGCTGATCGCCCTCCATCAGCAGGCCCGTCTCACGGCGCATGTCGCGGTAGAAGTACTCCATGCGTAACTGTTTGCGCGTTCCAGCCCATGCCTTAAACCGGTCGATCGAACAAATGAACCGGTCGTCCGGCAGGATCTCGACTGGCAGGCCGAGTGCTGCACTCCAACCGCGCATCAACTCAAGCACGCGCCATTCGCCCGGCTCCGTCACGAGCACGCGAGCGGGCTTCAGATGCGCAGCAGCCCGCGCGACTTCGCCTGTGAAGCTGCCCGTGTTGCCAGAATCATCCAATCGCACATAGTCGACCTGCCAGCCGTCCACGCGCAGCTCATCGGCGAAATGGCGCATGGCGGAGAATAGGAACGCGATCTTTTTCTGGTGGTGGCGGACGTAGGTTGCCTCTTCGACAACCTCGACCATCAATATCCTTGCTGTGCCCTTGGACGCGGCGCGCAAACTCGCAAGCTCTGGACTCAATTGGTCGCCCAGCACTAGCACTAGGTCGTGGCAGTCGTTCGACTTGGTTCGGGGCATTGGCGCTCGCAGCGAGGTTGTCTTGACTCTGCTGCTTACGCATGCGGTGCTGAACTGGACCGTCGGTCGTTACCCGATGGGCGTTGCCAAGGCGCGATCGAAGGCCGCGACCAGCTTTCCGGCACTCGGCCCATCAAGGTCCGCCATTGGTGGTCGCATGCGCGCCCACTCCGGGTCTCGCCTTTGGTGTGCAATCAACGCTTTGATACCCGGCAGAACGGGATGCGCAATAATCGCCTCCACAACCGGGCGGATGCGCGCATCCTCGCGACCGTGCTTGGCGGCGCCAATCAGAATTTCTGGCGCGACGTTGGCAACACCGCAGATCGAGCCTGAACCGCCCATGCGAACCGATTTTGCCAGATCACGTTCGTCGCCGACCAAGATCATAAGGTCGGCATGCTCTTTCAACAGCGCTTCTGTGTTCGACCATTCAGCCGAGCTGTCCTTGACGCCGACGATCACGCCAGGAAATGCCCGTTTCAATCGCCCGATCAAACTGACCGATAATGGCATGCCGGTGACACTTGGCAGGTGGTAGGCAAACATGTCGCGTGCGCTGGCCCCGAGGCGATCAAATAATTGGCCAAACCAGGCAAAGATCACCTCATCACTCACGCCACGAAAATAGAACGGTGGCGTGAGCAGCATACCGCGCACACCAGCATCAAGTGCCAGCTTTGCCTGATCAGCTGCATCTTCAATGGAGGAGGCAACGACGGTCGACAACAACTGGGTGCGCGGTGCGATGCCAGCCTTGATCATCGCATCCATGATGCGACCACGCGACGATAGCCCAACGGACGCACCCTCACCGGTCGTGCCGAATAGCGTGATGCTATCGCACCCCAGCGTCAGGCGATCCTGAGCGTGTGCAACGAGGCGCGGCACATCGACATGACCCGACCGATCAAACGGCGTCGAAATCGCGCAACTCAATCCGAAACGGCTGGTGATAGTCACTAGATGCAGTCTCCTGATGGCGACCGAAAGTGAGCCCGCCAAGGGACACAAGTCAACTGCAACGCAGACATCACAGCCATCTCAATGACGCTTGCGCATTGATCGCCGGAGTTCGTGACTTTAAGGCTGGATCATCCAACAAATCTGGTACCGCTGCCCCGGCTTGAACGGGGGACCCCTAGATCCACAATCTTCCTTTCCGTTTACGGGCATAAACTGAGTGCCCTCATAACCTACTAAAATATTGAACTATTTTACGTCTGCTTGCGGACGTTTTCGCCATGATTCTGCCCACCAAGTTCCCTAGGAGTTCCCTACTAGGCCAATAGATGGCCGATAGATTTTTTTTGAGCAGGGGAGGGGGCGCGCACAAATGGGAAGGTCATTCATCGGAAAAGTCACCGTTAGTGCGATCAGGGAGCTTCGGCCTGGCGATGAATTGCGCGATCGAGAACTGCGTGGGTTTGGGGCACGCTGCCAAGAGCGCGCGGTGTCGTATTTCGTGCAAACCAAGATCGATGGCCGACTGAAGCGACTGACCATCGGACGCCATGGTAGTCCCTGGACACCAGAGACCGCCCGAACCCAGGCATCAAAACTTCTGTTGGCAGTCAAATCTGGCCAAGACCCAGCACGCGAGCGCGATGAAAGGCGACAGCGAGGTGAAAGCTTTGCAATGGTGGGGCAGCAGTTCCTAGAATTGCACGCGAGTAAGCTTAAGCCGACAACGTCGGATGTGTATCGCGCTATGTGGCGCAACCAGCTTGAACCCATGTTCGGTCGGAAATCGATGGATGCGATTGGTCGGCACGATGTCACTAAGGCACATGCTGAGTGGGGGAAGACCCCGCGCACAGCCAATCACGCCCTTTCGATGTTATCAAAGCTCATGAATTGGGCGGAGGAGAACGACTACCGTAAGAAGGGCAGCAATCCCTGCAGCAAAATCAAGAGGTATAAAGAGGTTAAGCGGCAAAGGTATCTTACTGAGGCAGAGCTGGGACGCTTTGGCGAAGCGCTCGCCGAAGCAGAATTGGACGGTTTGAACCCATTCGTCGTAGCAGCATTGCGCCTCCTGCTGCTGACAGGTGCAAGACTCAATGAGATCCTTACGTTGCGATGGGACTACGTGGACGTGCCGCGAATGCAGTTACGGCTTCCTGATAGTAAGACTGGTCCTAAAACCGTTCTTCTGAATGCTCCCGCCATTGCCGTCCTCAAATCGCTACCCCGCATGGAAAACAATCCCTGGGTTCTGCCCGGGCATATTCAGGGCTCCCATTTGGTGGCACTGGAAAAGCCGTGGTATGCCTTGCGAAAGCGCGCTGGAATCCCGGATGTGCGCTTACACGATCTAAGGCATTCTTTTGCCAGCGTGGCCGTCGATTCCGGCGGTTCGTTGCCAATTATCGGTAAACTGTTGGGTCATGGGCAAGCACAGACCACAGCTCGCTATGCGCATGTTGGTGCGAGCTCGGCGCATGCACTAGCGAATTCAACAGGAGCGACGATCAGTGCTGCACTCAATGGAAAAGTGAAAGCTCGACCAAGTAAGCCATTGGCTTTCCTACGTCGGCGTCCGCTGAAGGCATGATGATGTCTAACTGCTGTGGTGGCCAACCGGTTGTGGTGGTCGCACCCACTAGATGGTGTGTTTGGGTTGGGGGCGTGAAAAAAGCCCTTGCAAGGCGAGCCTGTAGAACCTATACTATCTGTATAGAGAAAGATATTTTTATGCCGACATTGTCCATTCACGTGAGCGACGACACGTTCAAGGAAATAAGTACACTTGCTGATCAGTTAGACCGCTCCCGATCGTGGGTTGTGGGTGAGGCATTAGAACCGTATCTTGACTACCGACGCTGGGTCACCGAGCGAACCAAGAAAGCCTTGGCGGAAATTCGGGATGGCCATGTGAAGCCAGTTCCCCATGACGTTGCCGTGGTCGAGATCATGGCTTATGCGCTGGCCAAGTCGTGTTAAAGGCCACGTGGCATCCACAGGCGATTGCTGCCATGAAATCGGTGGTCGATTTTGGTGTGTCGCGTTGGCCGTCGGATGCCGCTGAGTTGGCGTCCTATGTTGTAGCGGCGGTAGAACAGTTACAGGATTTCCCATGTTCTGGGCGAGTAGGGAGCGTGGAGGGAAGTCGCGAACTCGTGCTGTCAAAGTATCCACTGATGGTGGTCTATGCAGTACTTCCCGATTCAGTTGAAATTCTCGATGTGGTTCACTTGCGCCAGAAATGGCCCGTTGGCGGATAGTGCGTTCACCACAAACTTCAGAGCCACTGGTATTAGTCTTGGGTTGCTTGGCAATGTACGGCGCCGGAGTGCCCAGACTTGGAAATGATTGCGCCCGCGTAGAAGTATTGTGGCTCCAGTGCGACAGGGGGCAAGGCAGATTTGCGGCTTTCATTTGACATAAGATACATTATGCGAACTTGGGATAGATTGAATTATTCCCTGAAGAGCCACCTTGCTGCCTGGAATGCCTAGCGCGAGTAATCCTCCAGCGTATAATCTGGTTCACGACTGGGCATATACCAAATGCGACGGAGCCAGCCGTTAAGTGCGTTGCCACCGATATAAGACCCAACACGTAATTCGGTGAGACCAACAGGGAGCGCCGCTGACGTATCGAGCGTAGCTAATGTTCCATCAAATCCAGCGTTGACGCTATCCAGCGCAAATGATCCTACCATTTTGACAAGGCTTCCTGGTGAGTAGACTGCTCCAAATGGGGCAGAAACGTTAGCCCCGCCACTATTTGTTTGGAACCGTTTTTGCCCACCACTCCCAGAGCTAATAAAAAGAGTGGCGGCGTTGTTAGTTGTCCCATCCAATATGCTTACCAGGCTTGGATAGGCCGTGGTTGCTCCTGCGTATGGCATGACGCCCACAGCTCCCAAAGTCCCTGCCCCTGCCGTGTACCACCCGCCCGTCGTCGGAATGGTGAATACGTCAGCATTCCGGGTAACGGCACCCACAGTCGTGGGAATGTAGGATGTCGGAAACTCTCCTCGTTCAATCTGCATGCCCCAGAGGTAAATGAACGAGCTACCATCACCCGTATAGGTGGCGGTTGTTCCATTATGCGTACCAATTTCCATGTAGCCATCGGTCGAGCTGGCATCAATCCGGACGGTCATCACAGCCCGGTACCACCCGTTGGGGTATGCTTGCACGGAGCGGTTGCTTACACCTGTCGGTGTTCCTTGGTTGTTTGCGGACCAGGACCCGTTGGTCAGATTGATGACCATACCCCCGCGGGTATAAGGCGACCCCGACTTTCCGCCCCACATATAAACACTTCGCCCACCCGCCCCCGCTTTGAAGAATGCCGAATACGTATAGGAAACATCTGCTGTGATGGGTGCAACCATTAGACGGGAGCCATAATGCCGGACGGTGACCGTCGTGTCTTCCATAAGCTTGGTAGCTGTGGTCGTGCCGTCTGGCGCCGTAGTGGCGTTATTCGTGCAAGTAGCATAGCTGCAGGATTGTGAAAAAGCCGTGCTCAATGAAACGCTGTTCGTCCGGGATTCTTCAATCAAAATACCTTGTGGGACTGCCGTGCCCGACGTTTCATAATCCAACCGGGGCTGATGAGCCGCCGCATACTGCAACGTGCCCGCACTATCGAAATATGTGGCGGCCTTCACGGCGTAGATGTCGGCCGAGCGCGAGGCTGCGGCTCCCGAGGTGGCAATGGCCGACGTGGCATAGGAGGTTTGCTCAAGCTGTGGCAACCCGATGCGGAGGGTAATATCCACGGCCGCGCCACTGGCATAGTCCAATAGGATATTCGGTCGAATGTACGTGGTCGTAGCAGCAGTCAGTGTCCTCGAATACGAATAGCGAGATAGAGTCGCATTCGGCGAGATGACCGACTGGCCAAAGGCTACTTGCGCACCCGCGTTGATTTCCTGAATCATCAGGGCAATGTCCGTTAAATTGGCAGTGGAACCGCCCACAACAGCGACATAGGTACTTTGGGTCCACGTCTGATTTTGCGCCGCCGCGATCAGTGAAGGGCCCTCAAACCGAATTGCAGATGACCCACCGCCACTCGTAGTGCCGTAGATGCGGATATCAACGAAACTCACGCCATTCGAGGTTCCCGCTCCCACAACTGCTGAGGACAGACCATTGCCCACCCCATTGACCCAATTCGTCGGCAACGTCCCTGGCGTTCCTGCCACTGCCCCCACCATCGTATTGTTGCGAATCTGGTTCGTCGCCGCTGGCTCAACCAACGTTCCGCTCAACACGTGCGTGGCGGCGTCATACTCCACCCGCGCCACGTTGCTAGCCGCCGTTTGCATATCCCCAGCACTGTCAATGTACGTGCCCGCGCTCCCCCGACTCACAAACTCCTGCGTAGTGGAGAGATACACCGGCGCGCCACTGGCCGTTATGCTGGTGCCCGACCGCGCAAACGTGCCCCCCACTGCCGTAATAAAGGTTGTCAGCGACGTGTAGGTGGTCGGTAAGGTGTTGCTGATCATGAACCGCTGGTTGTAAAAATCCATATCCAGCGTAGCGGTGTTGCGGTACCACTGGTTAGGGTTTTGGGTGTTGGCTCCCACAGCCACCTGTGCTGACACTCCCTGCCCTAGCAGTACTCCTAGCAGGGCAAGGAGCAGGCCTACACACGCGAGTGGCTTACGGCGCCGCATTAGTGGCTTTGCGCCCATGCCACGACCACCTCGTGGCCTATCGGTGCGAAGCTATCAACGGTGCGATTGTCCGCGCCCGTGGCCCCATGATTTTGCGGATAGAAGAAGGTCAACCCCTCCGCCGGAAACGAGCAGGTGCCCGATGTGAAGTCTTTCACCCGCAGCAAGTAGCTTTCAACATCCTTCATGTTTTTGACCATCAAGGTGCCACAACCGGCGTTCGTCGCGTGAATGGCCTTCGCCGACCTACCGATGATGCCAGCCAGAACGGCTTTGACCGCACCGACCGAGATGCCGCCAAAAAAGGTCCACTTGAGGGTAACACCGGCAGCAGCCGTCACATGTTTCATACCGTCATCTTACGGCGCAACACAAAGGTGTGCCATGTATTGCTCGCGATTTGAGCATCTTTTGTAGCCGAGACTGTAAGCAGTTTGGCATTAGGCGATGCTCATCGCTGAGCAATCTGAAGCACTACGGATGAATGAAGCACGCCGAGACCCTTGCCCACGGCAAGGCCGCGATCACGTCCGCCCTCTACGCCATTAATCAGGTGCGTTTCTTCACCGCCTTGGACGACTGGCTTGCCCTCGCCGTCAACGCCTTCTTGCGGGATGACGACGCCTATATGAAAATCATGAGTGGCTATGGTCTCCGCATTGAGAGCAAAAAACACCCCGCAGACCACTTCGCCACAGCACTCGGCGCGTGGATGCACGCCATGCAAACCGAACCGCAGGACTACCTCGGGCAGATCTACGAGGAAGAATCCATCACCAACACCTACAAGGGCCAGTATTTCACACCAGAGCCTTTGGTCGAACTGATGATGGGCGTCACCTGCCCTGACTTGCAGGATGATCAGATCCTGGCCGATCAGGCCGGGTGCGGCAGTGGCCGCATGCTCATCGCGGGCATCCGCAAAAACCGCTTCGCCACCTTCGTGGGCGTGGATACCGACCTCACCTGCGTGCACATGACAACGCTCAACTGTCTTGTACGTAATGCAAAAACGGCAACGGCCTAGCCATGACTGCCCTAGGTGGCTTTGCAGTGCAGCGCACATGGGCTGGCGGGGAATTGTACCGGCTGACGCAGAAACAAGCTCTGACGCTTCTCCAAGCACCGTTCATGGGTGCCTCTTCCCACCCTTCACCTCAGCCCGTGGTCGCCACGCCAACGCCCGACGATTTGTCAGCGTTCACTGAGAACAAGAAAGGGCAATTCGGCTTTGATTTCTGTACTGTAAGAATTCGCTCATTGCTGAGCGGCAATGAGCTCGTCGGAACAATGAGCTATCGTTGATGTTGGTAATCCCCAAAGCGACGGAACATCCACCACTCCGTGTCACTGACGGGACCGCCCTGCAACGTATGACGGCAACCGTCAGCCTCTAAAAACAACACGCACGCCAATGCTTCATGCTAGCACTGAAATACCTGAGTGTCGCATCAATTGATGCATGATCGAATGCGGCCTCGTGCGCTAGGGAAGTCACAGATTATACATCATCAGGAGCCTCGAATGCGTTCGCTCGTTTGTGCGTTGGTGATTGGTATCCTCTTCAGCGTGGGCACAGCCCTCGCGCAAACCCCCAGGCCTGTTGAGGTAATCCCTCCTCGGCCGGTGAGCGTGATGCCCACGCCGGTTCCTGTCACGCCATTGTCCACCGTGATAACGCCGACGCCGGTCGCGCCTGCTCCGCTTATCACCACGCCACCGGTGGTCGTGGTGCCAGGTGCTCCACCTGCCCCCGTTGCCAAGAATAGCCAGCCCAAGAAATGCTGGTGCTTTGCCCGCAATCCAGCCTCCAACACCAGCCAGCGCACTACCTGCGAAGTCGAGTGCTGCCGAAACACGAATGTCGATCAGCGCTGCTAAGCCAACCTCATACCGCCGAAATCAAATCTGCCGACACCTCCGTGGCGTCGACGTTATCGACGTGGATGGATGGAATAGCACCGCGCTGACCGAGTCCAATGCCGGGGTGGCTGAGTTGTTTGCGAAGAGATAACGTGAAGGCCGCCCTGTCCAACGCGAAAGACAGCCCACCGTCATGGATGACCGAAGCCTTACGAGTCTGCTCGCGACCGATGACGATGTCGATTCTTCTGCGACGCTGGCCGACGTGCTGCTGAAGCTGGCGCAAGCCGGACTCATCGTCCGCACCATGGGAGATGATGGCTGGCAGCTCACGGAAGCAGGCCAAGCCATGATCGACAAGCAGCAGGCACCGAAGCAATGATGTTCAGTCTCGTCCCGACTGTCGTCAGCTTTCGTGATAAATCAGCCAGCCGAAGCGAACCCACATTAACCATAGCAGCGCGGAATTTACCAAATAGGCGAGGCTGCGACATCGCACGTTGTTACATGAGACGTGGATTACCGCCTGCGCGCAATGCAACGATACATACTATTGCCATATAGGCCAAGACGTTGGGGGGCCATTATGCGACCCTTTACCGTTGGATGGCGCGGGCTTGTGCCTCTGTTCCTATTTCCGAAATTCACTTACCAAATTACCATTCTAATACGTCGAGTTATACAATAGTTGTTTTAACGCACGTACCCTTCGGCCGCCCCTACTGTTCAGTGATTCAACAGCGTGTTGCTAGCGACACGTGTCGGGACCCACCATTGTGAACTTGCGCCAAATTTGACTATTTGCCGGGTTAGATACTTCTATTGCACTTGAGGTGCTTTAAGTAACTTCAAGTAATCTTAAGTAACTAGGAGTAACTTGGAGTAATCTTAAGCAGTCTGAGGCGTCTTTTGATATTGATTTTCTTCATTGTTAGACATTGGAACAACACCCCGCCGATGAGCTTCTAGTCGGCTAAGGGGGGGGCACCTGTTGGCATTAGCGGTATTGACATCCATGGACTTTTTCTGACTTTCAAGGGATGTATGGTTCGGGAGCACCTGAATTTGCCTGCACCGCGACGGGATCGCCATGCGACAGATGCTATTAGTGATTGTTTTCCTGGTTGTGGCCGCAAGTCAGGCGAAGGCCAACCGCGATAAAGTGTTTGTGATCGACTCGACGGAAGTCGTTTCTAGACAATGGAAATCGGATCGGTGCGATGACAACGATATCCCAGATATGCCTGCACGCGTGTTCGTTGACGACCACGCAAGAACCCGAATAATCGCCACACACTATGATAATCGGGTGCTGCTCCTCCGTGACAATGGAAGCCTGGCGAGTGACGAATGCCGTATTGTCCTTAAAAGCGGTAAAGATGCAGTGTCAACAAACTACGCAGATCACAGTTGGCTGGCCTCAGTTTGGACGTGGGATGGTAAAACCGTTCATGCCGTCGTACATCACGAATACCAGGCCCATCGACATCCAGGTGCATGCTCTGTAAACGAGTATGTGGCCTGTTGGTTCAACACACTCACGTCAGCAATATCCCACGACGGCGGCCGCACTTTTACTCAATCTGTTCCGCCAGTTGTTATTGCATCCGCGCCTTTTCCTCAGGAATATGGACAAGGCAGGCATCGGGGTTTTTTTGAACCGACCAATATAGTGCATCATGACGGATATCTGTATTTTCTTGCGCACACGACGGGTTGGTCCGGTCAACGCGATGGCTACTGCCTATTTAGAACTGGCAATATTGCCAATCCAAATTCTTGGTACTCTTGGGATGGTCAACAATTCTCAGCTCAATTCCCTGCTAGCAAAGAAGAGCGCATAAAAGATTCTGCCCGTTGCCTTCCGGTGATCGGGGGGCGCGTGGGATCGATATTGTGGGTCGATGAACTGAAGGCATTTGTTGCCACGGCCATCGGCGAAACTGGAAACTCGAAATTAAAGACCTTTGCCGTGACGCTTTCGTATTCAAGGGATCTGCTGCATTGGAGCAAACCTGAAGTGCTCCTCGACATTATACACGGGAGTAGCAGTTCTTGCGGTGACAAATATCGATATATGTATCCGAGCATGGTAAATCACCGCGACTCAGATGGAAACATGAAGACTTACTTGTATCTAACTAGAACCAACGTAATTAATTGCACGAGCACCTTAGACCGAGACCTTGTCCGCCACACATTGAAGTTAATCGAGGTTGCACGATGAGTGATGGCATAAAAAACGTCTCGCTTAAAGATTTCCTTGAGACAAGAGGGATCTTGGCACCCCACCTCCATCCAACTACTTCTGTTCACAATGATACAAAGTTTGATGCGCCACTGGTTATTGCAAAAACGGTGGCTTGGTCCCTGCCACTCAGCGTTGGCGCATTTACCATGGTTCACGGACCTGGTCATGTGCAATATGCCGACATAGGAAGATATTGCTCTATAGCCCCATACGTAGTGATCGGAGCAAACGAACATGCCATGCCGTGGATCTCTACGAATTCTCTCTTTGAAGCTCCGCAGCTGTTTGGTTGGCACCGCCTCCCTGGACTTGAAGATCTTTCCAATGCCACAGGCATCACCTTCGATCGGAGCGTTGCCAGGATAACAATCGGTAACGATGTATGGATTGGACACGGGGCCTTTATAAAAGGGGGTGTTACCATTGGGGACGGCGCGGTTGTCGGAAGTATGGCAAATGTCGTAAGTGATGTCCCACCGTACGCAATCGTCGTGGGAAATCCTGCCCGTGTACTTAGATATCGGTTCCCTGAGGACATAATACTTCGCTGCCTCAAGGTTCAGTGGTGGAAATATTCGCCGTCTGATCTTCTAAAAGCGGGTCCGAAAGAGGTCGGCAAGGCTCTAGATTGGCTGGAACGAGCGGAACAAAAGAATGAAATTTCACCGTGGCCAAATAAATATATCACTGCGGTAGAACTCAAGCGTGAAGGATTCCTCACTGCTAGTTAACCATCCTCTCAATTGAGTATTCCGTTTCACTGTTGCTTGCCAAATGCTGCTTTTGTCCAGCTCCGTGAAGTAAATTTATAGGCGGCCACACAGTGAACAGCGACATATTTCTGAACCTCATGTCTATCCATAATCCAAAGACCGGACAGTGCAGCGTTTAATTCTCTTTGATCCAAAAGATAACGAAGAATTGATCTGGTTAGCATTCCCGGACCAGTCATTAACCACAAGATGTCGCGGTCACCGCGATTTATCGCAACAACTGTGTTCCGAAGCGCTGTGTCAATAATCGAATGCCGGGGTGTAACACCGATAAAATTATTAGCTATCGAGCCAAGATGTTCTTGGAAAGCAACGAATTCGCAACCAGAATTTACGATCTCATCAAGCGATCTAAGACAGCGGTCGTCAGCGTCTACATAGAACCCCCCGTTCAGGTAGAGATAGGCGAGCCGAAATAAATCGCTTCTCTGAGCCGGTTCTGATGCAGACTTAAATGCTCTGACGACCTGCAAGTCAAAATTCTGTTCTAAGAAGTGCAACGCATCTTTATACCCATATCGTGCATATTCAAATTTCAGGTTTTTACTTTCCCACCCTTTCATTAATTCCATCACGTCAAGGTCTATGCCGCGTGACTCCCAATACTGCATGATCTTGCGGGGCATGATAGGTTTTGGTCGTGGGCTTGTTTCCACAACGTTGCGATTAAAGTGACCTGCTTTTCGAAGCATCACCATGTAAGACATCGCTAAAATCGTGTTTTCGGTATCATTCCGCACCAATTCTGAGATCTTGGCGATGCGATCAACTGCGTTCTCGTCCCAAATACTCTTAAGAACTTTTGTGGAATTGCCAAAAAGTTGCATTTCCTCAAAAATTTGACCAAGAATGCTTTGTGTTTTGTTTGGCGCCATGCGTCTAATTGCCCGTTCAGGAGATGAGAGCAATGCAATTTGCCTCAGATGATGCTCAGCCAGGGTCAGATCGCCCATTAAAAGGGCGCAAATTACAATGTTCTTATGCGCCGCTTCATCTCTAGGATTTCCCTCAATACCTTCCAGGAAGGCATTTCTTGCAAGCTCCAACTGCCAAAGTGCCAAATGTAGTTCACCTTGTATGCATCTAAAGGTAGATTTCCTGGCTTTGCTGCCGACATTCGCACTCTGAATTAATTTTGCGGCCTCTTCGAAATCTCCCTCGCCAATCATGAAGCGGATGTATTTCGTGAAAACATCGAAATGATCGGGCCACGTTTTATATGCCGACCTTATACATTGACGCGACTCATTGAGGTGTCCGGAGGCGCGATAGACTTCGCTCGCATATGTCTGAACAATGGGTGTTGGCACACCGGTTTGCGGCATTCCAGCAAGCAACTTTCCGGCGTCCCGAATCTTTCCTTGGCGGGCTAGCGTTCCACAGATGTTTAGCTTCAGCCAGTAATCGCCTGGTTTCTGCTTTGACGCTATCTCTAAGTGCATCAATGCACCATCGAGGTCGCCTGCGACGGTTCTGTGAACGGCTAGCTGCGTGTGAGCTTCCGCTAAATTGGGAAACCTAACGAGTACGTTCTCTAGGGTTTTTTCAGACTGTTCGACTTGCCCGATCGCAAATTCGACCTTCGCCTTCTCGATGTATGCAAGCCAATAATTGGGTTCTTGTGCAATAGCCCCTTCGAGGAGCTCAATGGCATTGTTTGGCGTTCCGCATTCGCGTTCGATGACAGCAGCTTTTACTATCAATCCTATCATCTTAGGCTTTTGTGCTAGTGCACCTTTGATAGTCTGGAGTGCGATGTCGAATGTTCTTTGTTCCATGCACAGCGTGGTGAATTCTGAAATTGCCGATTCGTTGAATTGGTCGAGAGCAAGCGCCTTGTCCAAACAAGAAAGTGCCCCCTTCAAATCACCTTGCAGGCGGAGAGCCTGACTTTTACCCGTTAGGCCCGCTACCTTTTCGTGCAGTTGGCCTAACTCGATTGCTACATCGTAATGATCCCGAGCGTTTTGAAGCTCAAACTGATTTAAGCAGCTGCCTGCAAGTGCCAATCTCGCTTCGGAATGGTTCGGGCTGGAACTGACTGCTCGCACAAGCCACTCGTGTGCTGTAACCAAATTGCCAAGTTCTTTTGCGCAGGCAGCTCTTTCTATAGATAACCCGGCACGCATCTCGGTAGTATCGTCAATCCGATCCAAGAGCTGATTAGCATTGGAAATGTAGCCAATTTGCCTGAGCTTCCGAGACAATTCGAGGAGGATTGCCGGTCCGTTAGCTGCGTTGTTCGAAGCCATAATTAGGTGCTCGAATGCTCGCTCATGGTGGCCGCGTGCTCTCTCAATAGAGGCCAAACCGATTAGTGCATGAGTGTGATCTGGAGTTCGGATCAATATCTCATTAAAGCACTGCTCGGCCTTCGTAAGCTGGTTACGAGCGAAGTGCGTCTCACCGATATCTAGAGCGAACACAGCGTCGGTTGGAGCGCATTGGAGAGCCCGCTGAAAATATTCGAGCGCGACCTCGTAGTTGCCGTCCATTCTGGCGATCAGACCCAGGAATCGGTAAGCATGGCCGTGATCTGGAACCACCAACACAAACTGGGAAAACGCAATCTGTGCCTCATTGAGTAGGTTTTGATTGTAACATTCAACGCCAACCTCATATCCAAACCAAGGCTCAGTCGGTGCCGCTGCCGCAGCTGCATTGAACCACTGAAGAGCTTCTTTTTGCCTACCCTTTGCTCTAGCGATTTTGCCAAGGCCGTTCAGCGCATGGGCATGCGCTTTCGACGGTGACAGTTTTAGAAGGGTCTCAAATTCCAATTGAGCTTCGTCGAAGCGCGAAAGCGCGTACAATTGCTGACCGACTTCATATCGAAACCAAGCTTCACTTGGCGTAGCCGCAGCTGCGGCCTTGAAATACTTAAGAGCTGCTTCTGCTTGGCCCTCCGCCCTTGCAATGACACCCAAACCTTTCAGGGCGTGGGAATGGCCGGGAGACAGGCGAATAGCCGTTTGGAACGCGTCGCGCGCTTCATCCCATCGCTTAAGATCCAACAGCTCCTGAGCGAGATAGAATTGAAACCAAGCCTGATCAGGTGCCGCATCGCTTGCTGCCTTAAAATATTCGAGTGCATTTTTCCGATCCCCTTGGCTCCTGGCAATTATTCCCATTCCCTTAAGTGCCAGCGCATGAGTTGGCGCGAAATCTACCACTGCTTTGTAGGCATCTCGGGCTTCGTCCCATCGCGACTGCGCCAAAAGTTCTTCTGCCACTTCATATTGAAACCACCCTTCTCTTGGAGCCGCTGTGGCAGCAGCTATGAAATAGTCGAGTGCTTTGATTCCATTGCCCTGCTGTCGCTCCAGTAACCCAAGCCCCTTTAGTCCATGAGCGTGCCTTGGATTCAGTGCTAACACAGAGTCGTATGCCGAACGTGCCTCCGCCCAACGTTGCTGCTGCATATACTCATTGGCGACCTCAAAATGAAACCATGCCTCGGTGGGCGATGCAGTAACGGCTAACAAGAGGTATTCTAGCGCCCCCTGATGATCACCCCGCGCGCGAGCAACGAGCCCCTTTCCTTTCAGAGAGCGACCATCCTTCGGCGAGCGGAGTAATATTCTGTCATAACACTCTCCAGCCTCGTCCCACTTTTTCAGAGCCAATAAGGCTTCCGCAAGAAAATGCTCCACGTCACTATCGTTTGGCGAAGACAAAAGTATAATTTGTCCATATTTTATAACGGCACTATGGTCCCTTTCGGCAAGGGCCTTTGTCAAAAAATTCTTCAAAGCCACCAAATCCATTGTACCCAACCTTCGCTGGCCTAAAACACAGTTTCAAGCTTCACTCGATTCATTTTTCCAAGTAACTAGCTAGTGCCTTTTTTTGTTCAGTTTCGATCGCAATCGGAAGAATAAAATTGACCAAAAAGTGCTATTGAATATTTCTATGTCGAACTGTTTGGCCACTCAGCAACTTATCGTTTTCTTCGTTTTGCTGAGTGGCTCGGAGTGAGGTGGAATGTTGCAATCTATCGTAATTCTAAAAATGTCACCGAGGTTCATTTATGTTGCAATTAGGATGGGAGGACTTGCCACGGCCATTCGTGAAATCTATCAGGTACCCGCCAGCTAGCACCATATCGCGCGACTAAGAATTTCTCGATCTCGCCAGGTATTGCGACTTGCATATCCATAAAAGGTATGTTTTTTGTGGGAAACAGCGTTTTTCTAGGTAGCTTGCGAATGTTCATCTCTTCCATATACAAACTCACGGTTTCGCCGCTACCCCATGATGGAAACAAATCAATTCCTTTGTCGTCGCGAAAAACATGTAAGTTGTAAAGCCCTTGCCCTGCCCTATTGACAGTGAATCCGGCGGCAGAAAGTATTTTCGTCACCTGTGCAATCTCCGCCTCGACGGCATCGTCGTCACTGGCCATGCTCTCAAATAATATATCGACATCGTCATCATTTGCCAGAAATTTGCCCTCGCGGTATATACCGAGCGACGTTCCGTAAGCTGCACACGCGTTTCGGCCCGTCTCCTTCATTAACGTGATTACTTCGTTCATAAGACTTGCATATTCGGCGGCATTTTGACGGAGTTTCGCTTCGACTAACCCATGCTTCGTAAACACAATTTGGCGCCCAATATTCTTCGACAAGGTAGCTTCAATAAGCTCGATATCCTGCTTTGTGCCAAACGCGCGAGCAAAATCCACCAAGTAAGGCATTGGTAAATCACCATAAATAACCATAAGCCGTTCGATGCATGCGATTACAATTTGCCGATCTATGATTTCGAAAGGTTCGGAACTATAAAGTGGGAGAAACTCGAAAATTACTCGTAGTTCGTCGATGGAAGCTGTTTGGCAATGGCGTAAGATTCCGGGCTTGCATGCGTTGCGAAGAGATCCGAAGCCACCTTCGATCTGGACCGAGGTCGCCGACAGACCGCCACTTGCGAGCCGAAGCAATTCGTCGCATGCTGCTGCAAATTGAGCCGCTCCATCCCGTGAGTAAATCCTCGACCATGTGCCGTGGGCGTCGCAGGTTTCGGCTAGGAGTGAAACAGAACGACATC
>JANOYV010000178.1:0-28091 GCA_031429105.1 Hyphomicrobiaceae bacterium
CAGGAACACG
This sequence comes from Hyphomicrobiaceae bacterium, assembly GCA_031429105.1. GTDB lineage: Bacteria > Pseudomonadota > Alphaproteobacteria > Rhizobiales > Hyphomicrobiaceae > JAKFWF01. The sequence continues at coordinate 11 of JANOYV010000178.1, forward strand.
TCCCGTTTCGTACGCTTCTTCTTCGCCGCATAGTCGAGGGATGCAAAGCTCAGCTGATCGTCCATCACAGGGCTCCTCGAATCAATGATCCCAGTGTGCCATGTTCGAAGGCTTGTTCAGAGGTTCCTTAAATTTATTCTGCGCTCTCACCGCCATTTTTATCTCGACTTGTTGCTCGTTGCTCCCCGACATTCACCCCGGCATTGTATCGGATCAGCGGCAATCAGTCACGAGCGGCAGCGAACACAATTCTCCTTATCCTCCTGAAAATCATCGCTTCTTCGAATAGCTGCAAACACCAGTAAACATGGGTCCGCCTCCCTTCGCCCGCTTCATTCGCCTTCGCCACCGGCCTGCGGCCACTGGCTTCGGCGGAACTGGACCGCGCAAGCATTGCAACGCACTCGATGTCGAAGGCCGTGGCGAAGGCGAATGTCACGCCGTAGCTTGTCGTCGGCTGCGTAGCAGACGGCGGCAGAGCGAAGGCGGACTGGTGCGGAATGATCTACGTCTACGTCCTCCAGAGCGAAGTTGACCCGGAGCGCTTCTACGTCGGCCTCTCGAACGACCCTCTGCGCCGCCTCGAAGAACATAACAGCGGCAAGTCGATCCACACCAATAAGCACCGACCGTGGAAGATCATAGTTTCGATTTGCTTTGCAGACGCCGCAAAGGCAGCCGAATTCGAGAAACACCTCAAGTCTGGCTCGGGGCGCGCGTTCGCAAAAAAACATTTCTGACGTGATGTGCCCAATACGAATAAGAGGCGCGACCTCTGCTTGAAGCCGCGCCATTGTAAATTGCAGTTCTGCTCAACTCAACAATTGCCTAGCTCGACACACTTGGCCGCGCAAGTCGTCGAGCCAGGATGAACTCGGTCACAATAGTTTTTCTGGCATTGCGCCAACGTGCATTTTTTCTTCTGAATTACGCTGTAGCCGGGTTTCGGCGTCACATTTGGTTTTCCAGTCATACTGGCTGAATATGCCGGGCCGCTTGCACTTATGAGCGCAAGTGAAATTGCGATAATATAATGCTTCATCATAATCTCCCCGATCGTTGACCAACAGGTTCGGACGCATAATCCGCACCCGGCGCAACACTAGCGAGATGTGATGAGCAGAAGCAAGCCTCGTTTCGACCGAGCGCTTAAAGATGCCGCTTTAAGCATCGCACAATCGAGCATTTTCAACCCGACTTGCTCATCGATAGCACTGGCTTACTGCGGGCCGCGTGTTCAGTCTTTTCCCAAAAATGAGGGGCGACCGCCAGTTGCGCCATCGCACGCCATGCAGCGTATGAAACGAACAGCCAGTAGAGCGGCATCAGCAACACATACGGTGACAGCGAAGAACGCCCTTTTCGGATTGTGGCGACGGCTGCCAGTGCCATGGCGCTGAGGTAGCCAGCCACCATGTTGAAGCCAGCCATCATCAAGAACCCCTGTTCAAAGGCGCTACTGGTGCCTGCCAGAAACTCGCCGGACCAGAGTTCCCACGCGATCAATAGATAAAACAGTGGATGGAACAGGCTCGACAACAATACGCCCCCCATCAGGGCCTGGAATGCAAAGAAGTCGATGGCGCCCATCTCGTGCCAAAGCCGAGCCGGGCGGCGCATGTGTACGAGATAGGTTTGCATCCAGCCCTTAAGCCAGCGCGTGCGTTGTCCGATCCAAGGTCTCAGCCGACTCGGTGCTTCTTCCCAAGTCGTCGATTTGATCATGGTGATGAGCCCGCGGGCACGGGCAATGCGCATGCCAAGATCGGCATCCTCGGTTACGTTGTGCGGGTCCCAGCCGCCAGTGGTCTCGAGAAATTCGCGCCGGAAGTGGTTCGATGTTCCCCCAAGCGGCACCGGTAATCGATAACGTGTCAATGCCGGAAGAAGTCCTTCAAACAGTGCTGCGTACTCAAGTGCAAACTGGCGCGTCAGCCAACTATCCTTGGCGTTGTGGATTGCCAAGCTCGCCTGCACGCAAACCACACGCGGGCCGCCGACATCAAACGCGCGGACGGCTTTTCGCAGTTGCAGCGGATCTGGCACATCCTCGGCATCATAGACTGCGACGAAATCGCCTCGGGCCAACTGTAAGGCATAGTTCAGCGCTTTGGGTTTGGTGCGCGGCGCGCAGTCCGGCACCACGACAATGCGCATGAAGGCTGGCAATTCAAGTGTACGAGCGAGGTTGATTGTCTTGCGGTCGCTCGCCTCCAGCACCAGCATACAGTCGAGTTTAGCGGCTGGATATTCGAGCCGCGAAAGAGCTTTGACGAGGTCCGGCAGGATTGCTGATTCCTTGAACAGCGGCACCATCACTGAATAGATCGGGAGATCGCCGTCGGGCCGCCGTCCGGTTGTCTTATGTGTCGATGGATCGCGATTGCACAAGGCAACGCCAAGCGCAACCACACGGAACAGGACGACGAAGAAAAATGGCACTGTAATGCACGCCATCAATGCCGTGCGTGTTGCCGCAGGTGCAACAATGCAGCCGCCAATGAGCAAGCCGACGCCGGTTAGAAGGGCGACGAGCTGCCATAGTTTGATCGGCCCGGCAGCCGAAAGTTCCGGGTCAAGGCGGCGCAGACCTCGTATCGCATTGTGCAGTCGACGGTGCTGAATATGACCGGCTTCCAGGTGTTCCAGCGCCTCGGGCGTGGTGAGCGTCACATCACAGTCGCCGGGTTGTGTAGCCACTGGCGTCCAAACGACTGGATCGATGGCCGTGCCATCGATTAGGGTCGCAGTTGGACTGGGGACTTGACCGGGCGGCAGAAATGCAAGGCCGAAATGTCGTGCAAGCGCTGACACATAGTCGTTGCGTGAGATGATGCCTTCGGCGAGCAACACATCGTGCGGCCGCACATTCCAACGCGACGCACGCTCAATTGAGCGATCCAGTGCCGTATCGGAGCAAAGCGCCGGAGATAGGAAGCCATAGGCGCGCCTAGTCGCCGCAATCGCGGCAAGGCTATGAACGGGAATCTGCTGCGGCAGGTGAACTGAACGCACGTTGAAACGCTTTAAAGGAGGCAAAAGAGCATCGGCAGTGATTGCGATGCCACGGTGGCAAGCGATCATCTGATTGACACATTAGTTTTGGTTCCATCGGACGTGCTAGCAAGGTATTCGCCCAGGTTGCGAGCAGGGACACAGTTCGGGAAGTGCGGCAATGGCAACAGCAACTAGAGCCGAGACGTCAATCATCCGTGCATTCGCCACGTGCGCCATGAACTGGATCATGGGCGCGGCTGTGGCTGTCGGCGCGCTAAACTTGGCGTCGGCATCTGCTCAGCAGGCCGATACAACGATCGCCTCGCCAGCGCCGATTCAAACGGATCGTCGTGTGGTGTTGCGTGTGGTGACGGAGGCCGACTTCCCGCCCTTCAACTACTACGATGACGAAGGGGTGTTGACTGGTTTTAACGTCGATCTGGCGCGAGCCATTTGCCTCGAATTGACGGTAACTTGCGATATCCAGGTGCGCCCCTGGGATGATCTCTTGACCAGTGTGGTCAAGAGTGACGCCGATGCCGTCATTGCCGGACATGTGGTGACGGCAAAAGCATTAAAAACCGTCGATTTTACGGATCGTTATTTTCACACAGCTGCCCGGTTTGCGGCAAGGCGGGACGGCCAGAAAGTCGAGATCACACCGGATGGGATCGAAGGCCGCCGGATTGGCGTTGCCAAAGGCACAGCCCATGAGGCCTACCTTACGGAATTCTTCCGACTGGGTCGCGTTACCGTGTTTGAAACACCTGAACTGGCACGAGATGCACTGGTCGCCGGTAAGACCGAGTTGATCTTCGACGATGGCGTCGGACTAGCGCTGTGGATTAACGGCACGGCTTCGAAGGAATGCTGCGAATTGCGTGGCGGGCCATTCTTAGAGCCGCGCTACTTCGGCGAAGGCATCGCCATTGCCGTATCCAAGAACGACCCACAGTTGAAGGTGCAGATCAATGGAGCCTTGCGCCGTGTGCGCTCGAGTGGGCGCTTCGACGAATTGGTACTGCAATACTTCCGCACGCGCCTTTACTGATGCACGCTAGCGTACCAACTAAGCAGGCTTTTTGAGCTCGATTTCGATGAACACGAATTCGTAGTCGTTGGCATTGACGACGTTGTGTTCGATGCCTTCTGACTTGAAATAGGGCTGGCCAATGGTCAACGGCGCCTCTCGTGATGTTCCATCGGTCTCTTCAAGCAGCAATTTGCCAGTCGTCATCGGCACCACAACATAGTCCATTCCGTGTCGATGCCAGCCGGTTTCGGCACCGGGCGCAAAGCGCCACTCGGTGGTCACGGTTTGGTCGTTCTGTATCAGCGTGGTTGGGACGGCTTTCGGGCGTGCGGTTGGCATAGGAAGCTTCTCAGTTGGGTTGATGCGGGACTGGTTACAGTTTCGCAGGGTTGGCCGTCATTGTCGAATGACACATGCGTGCAAAATCTGGGTCAGGCGTTCACATACCAAGATGCCTGCGTGACGCTCAATCCGCTGGTTGGAAGCGAGCCCGTGGCTACCGATTCGGCGCCTATTGCCGTTCTTGCGTTCTTGAAGGCCACATTCAAACCAGAATAGCCTTCGTAATACTGAGACGAAATTTTGATCATCTGAGTGAAGAATATTCTCGCTACTAGACTGTTGCAGAACTATTTTTTGGTCTGTGCACTTTGACTCCGCAAGTCTGCGTTAACCACTTGCGAACACAGTCAGAAAAAATATTTGCGACAGGGGTCCGTTTTTTCTTGCGTGGGGGGGGTGTTAGCCTCATATGCACTTCCGTCCGTTCGTTCGACTGCCCTTAAGGTCAAGGTTTGCCGGAAGCCCCAAAGGTAAGGATCGAGCGGGTCACATCTATCTACTGGTTGGGGAGGGTTCCATGGCTTACGCCGACACTCTCTTCCAATTGGGGATGGACTTGACTCGTTCAAGCACCGCCCAAGAGGAAGATTATGCTACAGATGCGCTAGTCGCGCATGACACTGGCTCCGTGCAATCGCATGAGGACAGAAAAGACTTTTTCATCGAACGCGATGGCGTTCGGTTCGCTGGCAACCATCTGATCATTGATCTGTTTGGTGCCCGCAGGCTTGATGACCTCAAGCACATTGAACGGACGTTAAAGCGTTGCGTGGAAGTCGCAGGTGCAACGCTGCTTCACATTCATCTCCATCACTTCACACCTAATGGTGGAGTGTCGGGAGTGGCGGTGCTGTCAGAAAGTCACATCAGTATTCATAGCTGGCCTGAAGCCGACTATGCAGCTCTTGATATCTTTATGTGCGGCGAGGCGAAACCCGAGCTTGCGATTGAGATATTGCGAGAAGCTTTCGAAGCGCGTGATGTCGTCGTGAAGGCGCACAAGCGTGGCGAGGAGCTTGACCAGTTAAACTGGAAGGCTGCAAGCGAGCGTAAAGCTCCGGTGCTTGTTGCCGGTCCGGTCAAGACCAAGGCGCGCAAAGCCGCCTGAGTTTATTTCCGTTGGCGGTTCAATGTCCGGCGGATGTCAGCATCAAAACTCAAAAAGCGCGATCCGTCATCGATGGGTCGCGCTTCTTTGTCAGAGGTTGATCTCAAAGGCTTTGCATTTGTCTGGGCATATTCTGGAGACGGTGAAATGAGCAAAGAGCGTTGGGTCGAAGAGACGTTTCATCCCCACTGGCGGGTTCGGCTGAAGGCCGACAAGGTGCTGCATGAAGTCAAGACCGAGCACCAGCATCTGGTAATTTTCACCAACGAAACGTGGGGCACCGTTTTGATGCTCGATGGTGTTTGCCAACTGACGACGACTGACGAGTTCGTCTATCATGAGATGATGGCGCATGTGCCGTTGATGGCGCTTGATAAGCCAAAGCGCGTGCTGGTTGTCGGCGGCGGCGACGGTGGCGTACTGCGCGAGGTATTGAAGCACCCGTCGATTTCGAAGGCCACGCTTTGCGAGATAGACCGCACTGTGGTCGATACGGCGCTGAAGTATTATCCTGAGATTGCCAACGGCTGCATTAGCGATCCGCGCTCCGATATCGTGATCGCTGACGGCTTGAAATATGTAGCCGAAACGAGCGAGAGGTTCGACGCAATTATTGTTGATAGTTCAGAGCCCATCGGACCGAGTGCGGTTTTGCACACGCGGGAATTTTTCACCGACTGCAAGCGTGCACTGAAAGACGGCGGTGTACTGATCACGCAGAACGGCCTGCCGTTCCTGTTTCCAGATCATTTGTTCGGCACGACAGAGATTTTCGCTTCATTGTTCAAGCGGGCGGCCCCCTACATGTGCACTCAGCCGTGCTATTTCGGCGGGCCGTTCGCGCTCAACTGGGCGTCGGATGATGGAAGCCTTCTCGAAATTTCTGCGAAAAAACTTGCGAAACATGCCGAGAAGCGCGGCATTTCAGGTTTGAAGTACTGGACACCTGCTGGCCACAACGCGGCGTTCGCATTGCCGGCCTACGCGCAAACTGTCACCGACAAGGCAATTGCTGCCGCACATAAGGCTGCCGCAAAGAAGGCCAATCGCAAAGCGAAATGAGGGGTCGTGTTTTGCTCGCAAGATGCCGTTGCACCCTGCGAGCATCAGCTGCGGCTTAATCCCTTTTGCGCGAGTTCGCGCTCGTACTCCGCCCACCGCTTGTCCGTCTCACGGCCGAGCAATTGCAGATAGGACCACGCGTATAGTCCAGTGGAATGCCCGTCGTCGAAGATGATGCGCACGGCGTAATTGCCGACTGGCTCCAGTTCCTTGATCTTAACGTTGCGCTTGCGGGCGACCGTTACGCGTTGATCGGGCGAGTGGCCCTGCACTTCTGCAGAGGGACTCATGACGCGGAGCATTTCCGCTGACAGCACATAACCGGGGCCGTCCGCAAATGCGACCTGCAACGCATCTTTCGACCCGTTGAGGGTAAGGCTTGGCGGTTCAACGCGTTGCCCACGGGCCGCATGCATTTCGGCCCAGGCTTTGGCTGCAAGATCGCGGTAGATGCCTGCGTGCAGACCATCTGGTGACGTGACGGTGATCGGTCGGCCGCTGTCGGATGTTTCGCGAATATCCATGTGCAGCGGCACTCCACCGAGGAATGGGACACCGAGTTTTGCGGCCTCGTCACGCGCCCCGCCGTGACCGAAAATCTCCGAGCGCTCGCCGCACTTCGGGCACAGGAAATAGCTCATGTTCTCGACAATGCCGAGGATCGGCACATTGACCTGCTTGAACATGGCAAGACCCTTGCGCGCATCGATAAGGGCCAGATCCTGTGGCGTCGAGACGATGATTGCGCCTGACAGTGGCACCTGTTGGCCGATGCTCAATTGGATGTCGCCGGTTCCGGGCGGCATGTCGATGACAAGGACATCAAGTTCGTCTCCGGGGGAACCCCAGGCAACATCTCGAAGCATCTGATTGAGTGCCGACACAACCATCGGACCGCGCCAAACCACGGGCGTGCCTTCGTCGACGAGAAAGCCCATCGACATTACTTTTAGGCCGAACCCTTCCATCGGCTTGAGCGTCTTGCCCGACACCAACTGTGGACGGCCAGAAATGCCAAGCAGACGCGGTTGCGAGGGACCGTAGATATCAGCATCGAGAATACCGACTTTCAAGCCAATGGCCTGGAAGCCAAGAGCAAGGTTCACCGCGGTGGTTGATTTGCCAACGCCGCCCTTGCCCGACGCTACTGCGATCAGATGCTTGACGCCGGGCACTTCGGTGCCGCGTCGCTGCGGTGATGGCGCTGCCGAAGTCGCCGCTGGTTTCGCGCCGTCTCCAGTTGCGCCCCGTGCTCGGGCTTGTGCAACGCGGGCATGTTCCGCCGGCGCTGCACTTTGTGCGCCGGATGTCTGCGCTGTTAGCACTGCTGTTACGCTGGTGACCCCAGGGACGTCTGCAACGACTGCTTCGGCAGCTTTTCGCAACGGCTCCAACTCGACTGCCCGCTTAGGGTCGATTGTGATTGAAAAATAGGCACGTCCCTCTTTGATTAAAACATCCGACACAAGACCGAGGTCGACGATGTTGCTCTCGAGATCTGGCCCCTTCACACGGCCCAAGGCTTCAAGTATCGCTTGTGGGGTGGCGGCCATGCGTTGCGGACTCCGGAATTGCGGCTCGTTGTGACTTCAAAGGCTCATTGTGCGTCGATCACGCAGCCTGTGAACCATTTCGAGCGGTTTGGGCTATTGCGCGACAAAACTTCGTCACATAGTTCCTTGTCAGGCGCTAGCAGTGATCGGGCTCGTCGGTCTATACACGATTATCCAACTAGGGTCTGCGGGCGAACCGTTGGCTATCATTCGGGGGAAACATGGACGCCAATACGTGGCTCTTGCAGAATCTGACAGGTGGTGCCGGAACGGCTTCATTTGTTGCCTCTTGGTTGCTGATCGCAACGGCATTGCTTGCGCTAGCGATGTTTTTCAAGCCCGCAGTGGGGCTGAGCCAATCGATTGATCGGGTCAACACATGGATCGGCAGCAACGTTGCTTGGCTCATTTTGCTGGCTGTTTTGGTGTCGACCGTTAATGCGATCATTCGCAAGGCGTTCAACGTCTCCTCCAACGCTTGGCTTGAAATCCAATGGATCCTGTTCGGTGCCGTCTTCCTGCTCTGCGCACCATGGACGCTGATGCTCAACGAACATATTCGAATCGACATTGTGAACTCACTTCTTGCCAAGAAAACCCGGCATTGGATCGACGTCATCGGGCACTGGTTTTTCATCCTCCCGATCTGCCTTGTCATGCTCTATACGGGCGTCCCGTTCTTCTGGCGGTCACTGCTACAGAATGAACAGTCGACCAATGCCGGTGGCCTTCCGGTTTATCCGGCTAAGTTCCTTATCCCCTTCGCATTCTTCTTGTTGCTGGCGCAGGGTATCTCGGAGCTCATCAAGCGCCGCGCGATCATGAAGGGCATGCTCGAGGACACGACGTCTGGTGGCGGCCACCATGCAGCCGCTGAGGCTGAGGCTGAACGGCTCGTAAAGACGCTGGCTGAGGAAGCCGATAAAATTGCGTCCGTAAAAGCAGCCGCTGCTGCTGCTGCTGCCAAATCCTGACCGTTTCCCTCATTCAGTTTTTCTTGGAGCTGCCCCCTCATGGCTGAGTTTATCGCGCAGAACATGGCGCCGATTATGTTCGCCTCACTCGTTTTGTTCCTGCTGCTAGGCTACCCGGTTGCGTTCTCGTTGGGCGCATGCGGGTTGCTATTCTTCATCATAGGTGTCGAATTGGCGCCGCTTTCGAAGGGCTCGATCAACCTGTCCTGGCCGTTGCTTCAATCACTACCGGAACGCATCTACGGTGTGATGAGTAATGACACACTGCTGGCAATCCCGTTCTTTACGCTGATGGGGCTGGTGCTTGAACGCTCTGGCATGGCCGAAGATCTGCTCGACACAATCGGCCAATTGTTCGGAACGGTGCGCGGCGGCCTTGCATATGCAGTTATTTTCGTCGGTGCACTCCTGGCAGCAACAACGGGCGTCGTCGCCGCATCAGTAATTTCGATGGGCCTAATCTCACTGCCGATCATGCTGCGGTACGGCTATGACCGGCGTGTTGCATCCGGTGTGATCGCAGCTTCGGGAACGCTCGCACAAATCATTCCGCCATCGCTCGTGTTGATCGTGATGGCCGACCAGCTCGGCAAGTCGGTCGGCGATATGTACGAAGGCGCGTTTGTGCCCGGCATCGTGCTCGCAGGACTATACGCAACTTACATTTTTATTGTGGCAAGCTTCGCGCCACAGGCGGTGCCAGGTCTGCCCGAGCAAGCGCTCTTGTTCAAGGAACCATCGCGGAAAATGCGCGATACGCTGTCCCGTGGCAGTAGCCTGCTGCTCCTGCCGTTGGCGGTAGCAGGTGCTTTTTTCGTCGGTAAGGATCTCTATTGGTCGACACTCGGTGGCGGCTTCAAATTTGAGGTGCTCGATCTGATCATCCTGATCTTCAAGATCCTGGCATTCGCAGGTTTGGTGCTCGCCGTCGTTCGTCTGCCCCGGGCATTAATAGGTGGTGGTGACGATCGCGGTCTGCTTTCGCTTCTGCTGTTGACGGTGATTTCAGCATCCATCGGCGTCTACTTTATGAAGCAGACAACCTATGCCGGGGCAGAGTTCGTCATCCTCACGATGGGCATCGGCATTGTGTTTGCCTTCGCTGCAGCCGTGGTCAACTGGATCCTGGCAAAAATCACAGGTCTACGTTTCCTGTCGTTAATGGCACAGCAGGTCACCTTCGTGATGGTGCCGCCTCTGTTCCTGATCTTTCTTGTGCTTGGCACAATCTTCATTGGTGTCGCGACCCCGACGGAAGGTGGTGCCATGGGTGCGACCGGATCGATCTTGTTGGCAATGTTCAAGCGCTGGCTTGATAACGACCCGAAGCGCTTTAATATACCGCTGTTGCGTTCAGCCGTGGAAGCGACCGCTAAGCTCTCGGCGTTCGTTGTGTTCATTCTGATCGGTGCCCGTATCTTCTCGCTGTCGTTCTACGGCGTGAACGGGCATATCTGGGTCGAGCATTTGTTGACGTCGCTGCCGGGTGGCCAAGTCGGCTTCCTGATCTTCGTCAACATCATGGTGTTCTTGCTCGCCTTCTTCCTCGACTTCTTCGAGTTGGCGTTCATCATCGTGCCGCTGCTCGGACCGGCGGCAGAGAAACTTGGTATCGATCTGATCTGGTTTGGCGTGATCCTCGGCGTCAACATGCAAACCAGCTTCATGCATCCGCCGTTTGGGTTTGCGCTTTTCTACTTGCGATCCGTGGCGCCGAAGGAGCCCTACAACGACAAGGTCACCGGCATTCAGATGGAACCGGTGACGACGGGCCAGATCTATTGGGGCGCCGTGCCGTTCGTCATCATTCAGTGTATCATGGTTGGCCTAGTCATTGCCTTCCCGCAGATGGTGATGCACTACAAGTCTCAGGCCCCTGTGATCGACACCTCGAAGATCGAAATCAAGATCCCGACGTTCGGTGGTGGTATTCCGGGTATGCCGGGTGGGCTTGGCGCTTCGCCGTTTGGTTTGCCGCCGTCGCTCGGTGCGCCGCCTTCGATGGGCGCTCCACCCGCTGGTCTGACGCCGGCTCCAAGTATGTCAGCGCCACCTGTCGTGACGCCTGCACCGGCACCAACTGCTGCTCCGTCGGTACCGGCACCATCGCCCGGGTTGGCTCCGCCCAGCGGTATGATCGATATTACCAAACCGCCTGCATCTCTGCAGGAACTGGCGCCGAAGGCGAACTAAGCGGCCGGGCTTTTACGACGGCTGGTGGACATCAAAAAAGGATCGCAAGCGAGCTTGCGATCCTTTTTTGTATTTGAGCCGGTGTGCGTTGTGCGCAAGTTAGGTGTCGCGTCTACGTTTCATTCCTGGGATTAGGCGAACCCCAGGAATGCTTCCAACGGCCCTTTTGGTAGTGGCACCAGGAACCACCGCTCGAACATTAAAAACAATGCGAGCGGCACGCTAACTCCGACGAGTATCGTACGCACGATGCCTTCGCGGCCGAAGACAAGCATAAAGCCCATGATAAACAGAGCCGACGCAACGTAAATGCCGAGATACTGAATGAGCGCTACGTACCCGATCGTTGGCACGAGCACTTGCATCACCCGACTGAAGGCTGGCTTTGAGACGAATGCTTCTCGTGCATCGGCCTCATTGACAGCGACGGCTCTGGCGAGATTGATTAGGCTGGCTGCTCCCATCATGATGGCAACATAGAACGGGAAGTAGCCAGGCGCTGGCCCTTCACCATCTCGCCACCCGATCCCAATTCTGCGGCTGTCATAGATCACAACAGCACACAGGCCGAGGAAAATCAGGGCAACGACGATGTCCATGCTCCTGTTGGAGACCAAAGTCGGTTCATCTGGCGTCGTTTCGTTTTTGTTGTCCACCTTGCGTGCCTCGTGATTAATATTATTGACCCTGCGCCAGGAAGCCGGCTTCCTTCATAAGATCGTAATGGGTCTTGGCGTTCGTTTCGACCCAGCCCTTGAACGCTTCACCACTCATGAAGGTTTGGTTGAACGCACCGTCCTCCATGAATTTTTTCCAGTCATCGGTCGCCATCACCTTCTTGAACAGCTCGACGTAATACGCGATTTGTTCAGGCTTAACGCCTGGAGACATGAATATGCCGCGCAGCATCTGGTACTGCACATCGACGCCCGACTCTTTGCACGTCGGGATATCCGACCATGCCTGATCTTTTGTTACCTTTGCCGTATAGATGCTGCGCTTGTCGTCGAAGATACAGAGTGGACGAAGCGCGCCAGCCTTCCACTGCGAAACCGCCTCAATCGGATTGTTGACTGTGGAATCAACATGCTTGCCAACAAGCTGCGTCGCAACTGCGCCACCGCCAGCATAGGGGACATATGTCATCTTTTTTGGCGCCGTAATCCGCTCCAACGCGACGGTGATGATCTGATCTTCCTGTTTCGATCCGGTACCGCCCATCTTCGTTTTCTTATCGTCGCCGGACTTCACAGCGTCGATATACTCTTTGGCGGTTTTGTACGGACTTTCAGCATTCACCCAAAGAATGAATTGGTCGAGTGCCAGCATGGCGACCGGGGTCATATCCTTCCAGCTAAACGGAACGCCCGTTGCGAGTGGGGTCGTGAACAGGTTGGACAACGTTATGACGATGGTATGTGGATCGCCGTTGCCTTTCTTCACGTCAAGAAAGCCTTCTGCACCAGCGCCACCGCCCTTGTTCAATACGATCATGGGCTGCTTCATCAGGTTGTTCTTCGTGACCACGCCTTGAATAAAACGTGCCATCTGATCCGCGCCGCCGCCGGTGCCGGCTGGAATAACGAACGTCACAGGTTTCGTTGGCTCCCAGGCTTGCGCGGATGCGTCGCCGTATGGCGCGAACAGTGCCGAGGCAGCGGTGAGTGCTGCTAAAGCGATCGAGTTGGATTTCATATCGAGTGTGCCTTCCTGATGCTTACGCGTTCCAAATTCTGCGCAGACACTTTTGTAGACCCGTTGGTCTGCTCTAACGGTGGCGATAGGAATGAGGCGATGAAGTGAGTACTAAATAGTGGCCGTATCTTGAACTAGTTTACGGACGCTGTTTTGCTTGAGGTCATACGCTCTTTCATCCAACCAAAGAGTGGCCAGAACAGCAGGATCATCCCGAGCCCCATGATTGTCGAGACCAATGGGTTGGACCAGAATATGGAAAGACTGCCCTGACTGCCGAGCAGTGCCTGACGAAAACCTTCTTCGGCCTTATCGCCGAGCACGATGGCCAGCACCAAGGGAGGCAGTGGATAGTCCAGTTTCTGAAAGACATAACCCACGACACCAAACACCAACATCAGCCAGACATCGAACATGGAGTTGTGGACGGTGTAGGCGCCGATTGCGCAAATCACGAGGATCACTGGTGCGATAATCGAAAATGGTACACGTAGGATGGCCGCAAACATCGGCACGCACGTGAGCACCACGATCAAGCCGACGACGTTGCCCAGATACATTGAGGCGATCAGACCCCAAACAAATTCCTTTTGTTCCACAAATAGCATGGGCCCTGGCTGGAGCCCCCAGATCATCAATCCACCAAGAAGTACTGCAGCCGTCGGCGAACCTGGAATGCCCAGTGTTAGCATGGGCAGTAATGCGCTGGTGCCAGCAGCATGTGCGGCCGTCTCCGGGGCAATCACGCCTTCGATTTCGCCTTTGCCAAAGTTCTTGCCATTTTTAGAGAATTTCTTGGCAAGTCCATAACTCATGAACGAAGCAGGCGTTGCCCCACCAGGTGTAATTCCCATCCAACAGCCGATGATGCAGCTGCGGATTGACGTGGCCCAATAGCCCAGTAATTTCCTCCAAGTCAGCAAGACGGCGTTGAAGCGGATCGTCGCATGCGAGCCTTGGAACTTGAGTCCACTTTCCATCGACGACAAGATTTCACCGATACCGAATAGACCGATGACGGCAATCAGGAAGTCAAAGCCGTTCAGCAATTCATCGTGACCAAACGTCATTCGAAGCGTCCCGGTCATTTTGTCCAGGCCAACGGCGCCCAGTGCAAATCCAAGGCACATCGAGGCGATCACCTTGAAAGGTGAACCTTTTCCCATGCCGATGAAACTTGCAAAGGTCAGGAAAAAGACAGCAAAAAACTCCGCTGGACCAAATTTCAGCGCGAATTTCGCGACCACTGGTGCCAGAAAGGTAATCAGGATCACGGCGACCAGTGCGCCGACGAACGACGATGTGAAAGCAGCCGTCAATGCTTCATCGGCGCGGCCCTGCTGGGCCATCGGGTGCCCGTCAAATGTTGTCGCGACCGACCAAGGCTCTCCTGGAATATTGAACAATATGGAGGTTATCGCTCCGCCGAACAGCGCTCCCCAATAAATGCAAGAGAGCATGATGATGGCAGACGTTGGTGGCATAGTGAATGTGAGGGGCAATAGGATTGCCACGCCGTTCGCCCCGCCAAGACCGGGCAGTACGCCGATGATTACTCCCAGCAAGATGCCGATGAGCATCAACATCAAATTGTATGGTGTCAGGGCAATAGCGAAGCCCTGCATCAGCGAGTTGATCTCTTCCAACCGCGTTCCCCCTTTTCGATGTGTGACCAATTTCTAGAATTGGCCTTCCACATCACCCCCATATTGGTCGAGCCAATTTCTAGGTGTCGACGACTGCAGCACATATCAGCTCAGGCGCTGGTATACCATATGCCTTAACTGGTCATCGGAGCAACTGGGCTGCTTCGCAAGTGCGATTGAGACCGCTTAGGTGGCGCAATTACCCACAGAATTGCGTCGTCTCTGGTTGGGCACGGCATAGCTGAGGGGTTGCACCTGAGCGTTGCTGGTGTATGGTATGCCAGAAACCACGGTGCTGCAGACGTCAATGATGGCGACCGGGTCGACGGCGCAGGGAACACAAGTGAAAGGCTTTCCGTCCATGACGGACACGCGGCTTCAGATCGTGCCTATCGGGGATGCGCAGAGCCTTAAAGTTCGGGCTTACGATGCGCTCAAAGTCGCCATCATGCAGCTCAATATCTATTCCCAGGACGCCGAGCTACGTCTCGACGAGCGCGCCTTGTCAGCTCGGTTCGGAGTCAGCCGCACGCCATTGCGCGAGGCGTTGGCGCAACTCGATCAAGAGGGCCTCGTTCGCATTGTCGCCCGCCGCGGCATCTACATCGTGCGCAAGACCAAGGTCGAAATCCTTGAAATGATCACGGTATGGGCGGCCCTTGAAAGCATGGCAGCACGCCTCGCCACATTGAATGCAACGGATGAAGAACTTAGCCGCCTTCATGACCTCGTCGATAGCTTTTCGACCGACGCCGTGGCCCAGAAAATGGGTGAATACTCGGATGCCAACATCCGGTTTCACCAGGCCATTATCGGTCTTTCAAAGTGCCAGTTGCTGTGTGACATGACGGAGAAATTGTTCTTTCATGTGCGCGCAATCCGCCAACGCACCATCGTCGAGCAGGATCGTGCGAAACGCTCGATCGTTGATCACAAGGACATCGTTGCAGCGCTTGAGGCGCGTGACACGGATCGTGCGGAACGGCTGGTACGCGAGCATACGCTGAAACTACGTGAACACGTAGAGCGCTTCGTTGATATTGAGTGAAATGAAACGTAGCCAGATCAACTGGCACACATCTTACGGAGGCAATAGATATGTCGGGCCAAGCAACAGCAATCATCGGATCGCCAACCAAGGATGCGCCGCTTACTGATGGCTTCCACCTGATCATCGACGCGTTGAAGCTGAACGGTCTCAATACGATCTACGGCGTGCCGGGCATTCCGATTACCGACTTCGGGCGCTTAGCCCAAGCCGCTGGCATTCGCGTTATATCGTTTCGGCATGAACAGCATGCGGGTAATGCGGCCGCGATCGCTGGCTACCTGACGCAGAAACCAGGGATTTGTCTTACCGTTTCAGCGCCGGGCTTCCTCAATGGCCTGACGGCATTGGCCAACGCGACCACCAACTGCTTCCCGATGATCCTGATCAGTGGCTCATCTGAACGCGAGATTGTTGATCTCCAGCAGGGTGATTACGAGGAGATGGATCAACTCGCGGTCGCTCGACCACATTGCAAGGCAGCCTACCGCGTGTTGCGCGCCGAAGACATTGGCATCGGCATCGCTCGCGCCATTCGCTCAGCCGTTTCGGGGCGCCCAGGTGGCGTCTATCTTGATCTGCCGGCCAAGTTGTTCGGTCAGACAATGGATGCCGAGGCTGGTGCCAAAACACTGATCAAGGTCGTCGATCCAGCACCGCGACACATTCCAGCGCCGGATGCGGTTGCGCGTGCCATCAACCTGCTGAAAGGTGCGAAGCGCCCGTTGATCATCCTGGGTAAAGGAGCAGCCTACGCCCAAGCCGATGCAGACATTCGCGCGCTCGTCGAGAAAACCGGCATCCCTTATCTGCCAATGAGCATGGCCAAGGGCCTGCTGCCCGATACGCACCCCCAGTCGGCAAGTGCTGCTCGCTCCACGGCGCTCAAGGAAGCCGACGTGGTAATGCTGATCGGCGCGCGGTTGAATTGGTTGTTGTCGCACGGCAAAGGCAAGACCTGGGGTGAGCGCGGCACCCAGCAATTCATTCAAGTTGATATTGCGCCGACCGAAATGGACAGCAACGTCGGCATCGCAGCACCTGTCGTCGGCGACATCGGCAGCTGCGTTTCGGCCTTGCTGGCTGGCATTGGCGACGACTGGCAGGCACCATCAGCTGCCTGGACCGGCGCGCTTAACGAGCGCAAGGAGAAGGCGGTCGCGAAGATGGCAGGTCTTTTGCTCTCCAACTCGCTGCCGATGAATTTTCACAATGCGCTGGGCGCGCTCAAGCGGATCATCAGAGAGCGCCCCGATGCGATTCTGGTCAACGAGGGTGCGAACACGCTCGATTTCGCGCGCAGCATCATCGATATGTACCAGCCGCGCAAACGTCTCGACGTCGGCACGTGGGGCGTGATGGGCATCGGAATGGGTTATGCGATAGCTGCCGCCATTGAGACCGGCAAGCCGGTGTTGGCGGTTGAAGGCGACAGTGCCTTCGGGTTCTCCGGCATGGAGGTCGAAACCATCTGCCGGTACAACCTGCCGATCTGCGTGGTGGTGTTCAACAACAACGGAATTTATCGCGGCACTGACGTCAATCCGACCGGTGGCACTGACGTTGCAACGACTGTGTTCGTCAAGAATGCGCGCTACGACTTCATGATGCAGGCATTCGGCGGTGTCGGCGTTCATGTGACGAGCCCAGACGAGCTGTACAAAGCCGTCGATCAGGCAATGAGCTCGGGCAAGCCAACGCTGATCAACGCTGTGATCGACGAGAAGGCCGGTACCGAGAGCGGTCGCATCGGCAACCTCAATCCGCAGAGCGTGGTCAAAAAAGTTTAAATCCACCGCATCAGCTCGAATCCAAGCAGGAGCACCTATGACCCAAGCCCTTAAAGGCGTCCGCATTCTTGACTTCACTCACGTGCAGTCCGGCCCGACGTGCACGCAGTTGCTCGCCTGGTTCGGCGCCGACGTGATCAAGGTTGAGCGCCCCGGTGTGGGTGACATCACACGTGGGCAGCTGATGGATGTGCCGGATGTCGACGCGCTATATTTCACAATGCTCAATCACAACAAGCGGTCGATCACGCTCGACACCAAGAATCAGAAAGGCAAGGAGGTTCTCGAACGACTGATCCTGGCTTGTGATGTTCTCGTTGAAAACTTCGGTCCTGGCGTACTCGATCGCATGGGGTTTACCTGGGAGCGCATTCAGCAAATCAATCCAAAGATGATCGTTGCCTCGATCAAGGGCTTTGGCCCCGGTCCCTACGAGGACTGCAAGGTTTACGAGAACGTCGCGCAATGCACTGGTGGATCCGCCTCGACCACAGGCTTCCGCGATGGGCTGCCGCTTGTCACCGGCGCGCAGATTGGCGACAGCGGCACTGGGCTACATTTGGCGCTCGGCATCGTCACGGCGTTGTTCCAACGAACGCAGACTGGCAAGGGTCAGAAGGTTACCTGCGCCATGCAAGATGGCGTGTTGAACCTGTGCCGCGTCAAGCTGCGCGATCAGCAGCGCCTCGCTCACGGTCCGTTGAAGGAATACAGCCAGTTCGGCGAAGGTATCCCGTTCGGTGATGCGACGCCACGCGCAGGCAACGATTCAGGTGGCGGTCAGCCGGGCCGAATTCTGAAATGCAAGGGCTGGGAAACCGATCCCAACGCGTACATCTATTTCATCACCCAGGCGCCTGTGTGGGAGAAAATTTGCGACGTGATCGGCGAGCCCGGTTGGAAGACTGATCCCAATTATGCCAAGCCTGCTGCCCGCCTGCCGCGTCTTAACGAGATATTCGGGCGCATTGAACAGTGGACATCATCGATGACCAAGTTCGAGGCGATGGAGATCCTCAACAAGGACGATATTCCCTGCGGCCCAATCTTGTCGATGAAGGAGATCGCCGAGGACAAGTCGTTGTGGGATACCGGCACGATTGTCGAGGTCGATCACCCGAAGCGCGGCAAGTATCTGTCGGTCGGCAATCCGATCAAGATGTCGGATAGCCCGACGGAAGTTGTCCGCTCGCCGCTACTGGGGGAACACACACTAGAAATTCTATCCGACGTGCTGCGCTACACTGCTGACGAGATCGCCGCAATAAGGGCCTCTGGCGCAACTGAGCCGCCGCCTAAGAAGGCTATGGGTTGATCTTCCCACGCCCCCTAACTGATGGGAGGCGGGGAAATTGCGCCCAAGTTAGTTTGCCGCCCAAACCATCGAACAACGAATTTTCTTCAAGGGAGTCAAAAAATGCGCATCGTGGTTCACGGGCAGGAAGCGTTCGGCAAAGCTGTTTTGGAAAAGTTGCTGGAGCGCGGCGAGAACGTCGTTGCTGTTTTCTGTGCGCCAGACAAGGAGGGGCGTCCCAAGGACCCGTGCGCCGTCTATGCGGCTGAAAAAGGCTTGCCAGTCCACCAGCCAAAGAGCTGGAAGACCCCCGACGCCCTGGCACTCATGCAGTCGTTCAAACCGGACCTGTGTGTCATGGCCTACGTGACGCTGTTTGTTCCCCAACCTATTATCGATGCGCCGACACATGGCACTATTCAGTATCACCCCTCCTTGCTACCGCTGCATCGCGGGCCATCATCGATCAACTGGCCGATTGCCTGGGGTTCGAAGCAAACCGGCCTCACCATTTTCTGGCCAGACGAGGGCCTCGATGAAGGTCCTGTGCTTTTGCAAAAGACGGTTGACATCGGGCCCGACGAGACCCTGGGCGATGTGTATTTCAAGAAGCTGTTTCCAATTGGCGTCGATGCGATGATTGAATCTCTCGAGCTTGTGCGGGCTGGCAAGGCCCCGCGCATCGCCCAGGACCATTCGAAGAAGACCTACGAAAGCTGGTTCAAGCGCGACAATGCACAGCTCGATTTTTCGAGGCCAGCAGCTGAGGTCTATAACATCATCCGTGCAGCCAACCCGGCACCGGGCGCCTGGGCCGTGGTCAATGGCCTTGAGATGCAGTTCTTTGAGAGCGCGAAGGTTGCCGGTCAGGGAAAGCCGGGCGAGATTTTATCGATCACAACCGAGGGCATAACTGTTGCGGCCAAGGACGGGGCCATTCTCGTCAAGCGCGTGAAGGCTGCCGATACCAAGAAGATCCCCGCTGCCGAATACGCAGCGTTCGCCGAACTCAAGGTCGGTAACGTGTTTGATGCCTATAAACCGGCGCCCCCGCCCCCACCAAAAAAATCAAAAACCGGAGAAAACCCAGTGGCAGAAAAATCAACCAAGGCCGTCGGTAGCGATATTGAAATCGCTCGCGAAGCGAACATGAAACCGATCGCCGAGATTGGCAAAAAGATCGATATTCCAGCGGACGCACTGCTTAACTATGGGCCGACCAAAGCCAAGATCTCATTCGACTTCATCAATAGCCTGAAGAGCCGAAAGGATGGCAAGCTAATCCTTGTCACCGCAATCAATCCGACACCGGCTGGCGAGGGCAAAACGACGACGACGGTTGGCCTCGGCGATGGTCTCAATCGTATCGGAAAGCGTGCCATGAGTTGCCTGCGCGAGCCATCGCTCGGCCCATGCTTTGGCGTCAAAGGGGGAGCTGCCGGTGGCGGCTACGCCCAGGTCGTGCCTATGGAGGATATCAACCTTCACTTTACGGGCGACTTCCACGCCATCACCAGCGCCCATAACCTGCTGGCAGCGCTCCTCGATAACCACATCTACTGGGGCAACTCACTCGGGATAGATCAACGTCGGATCGCATGGCGGCGTGTCATGGACATGAATGATCGCGCGCTCCGCTCGATCGTCGGCTCGCTCGGCGGCACTGCCAACGGCTTCCCGCGTGAGGACGGCTTTGACATTACGGTTGCCTCGGAAATCATGGCGATCTTCTGTCTCGCAACTGACCTCAAGGATTTGGAAAAGCGGATCGGCAACATCGTTGTCGCCTACACCCGCGAAAAGAAGCCGATCTATGCCCGCGATCTCAAGGGCGACGGCGCAATGACGGTTCTGCTCAAGGACGCACTGATGCCGAACCTGGTGCAGACTTTGGAAAACAACCCGGTGTTTATTCACGGTGGGCCGTTCGCCAACATTGCGCACGGTTGCAACTCGGTGCTGGCGACCCAGACCGCACTCAAGTTGTGCGACTACGTGGTTACGGAAGCAGGTTTCGGGGCTGACCTCGGCGCTGAGAAATTCTTCAATATCAAATGTCGGAAGGCTGGCCTCAAACCGTCAGCAGCTGTGATTGTCGCGACTATTCGTGCCCTCAAGATGCACGGCGGGGTCGCCAAGGACGGCCTCAAAGCTGAGAACGTCGAGGCGGTCACCAAGGGCTGCGCCAACATGGAGCGGCACATCGAGAACGTGCGCAAATTCGGTGTGCAACCGATCATTGCGATCAACAAGTTCATCACCGATACCGACGCTGAAATCGCTGCCGTGAAGGCATCGGCTGAGAAGATGGGCGCCAAGGCCTTCCTGTGCACGCACTGGGCCGATGGCGGCGCTGGTATCGAAGATCTAGCCCGGCACGTCGTCGACGTCTGCGAAAAGGATGAGGCCAAGTTCAAGCCACTCTATCCCGACAGCATGCCGCTGCGCGACAAGGTGAAGACCATCGTCACCGAGATCTATCGCGGCGCAGATATTGCCTGCGATGCGTCGGTCGAAGCCCGCTTTAAGGAACTGGAGGCCGCCGGTTACGGACATCTTCCGGTCTGCATGGCGAAGACCCAGTACTCGTTCTCGACTGATCCCAACAAGCGCGGCGCACCGACCGGGCACATTGTGCCCGTGCGTGAGCTTCGTTTGTCGGCAGGTGCTGAGTTCGTGGTCGTTGTCACTGGAGACATCATGACTATGCCGGGCCTGCCCCGCGTGCCGTCTGCCGATGTGATCCGACTCAATGAAGATGGTCAGATCGAGGGGCTATTCTGAGCGAGCGTTAGCTCCTGCGGCACATTCATGCGGCTGTCACGGGCCAGTGCGATCAATAATCCGCTTGCGCTCGACCCATCCGCTTGGCATGGGTCAGGCGACAAGCCGTTACGGCGGATGGAGGCAGCAGTGCCCCCGTCCGCTATTGTTTTGGACTTACGGCGTTTGACCTTCAAGAATTGGGGTTTTGATTATGAGCGGACACGCAGCACACGAGCACGGTGAAGCCAATAAAACTGTGGCGCTCATCATCTCGATACTGGCCCTGATGTTGGCAGTGGCTGAAATCTTTGGCCAGAAGGCACAAACGCAGACCCTGCAGTCGAATATCGCGGCGTCCAACTTGTGGGCGTTTTACCAAGCGAAGACCATCCGTAAGACGGTGACCGAGAGCTTCGCCGACGAAGTTGATATTATCCAGTTAGGGCAGACTGATCCGGTCGTGAAGAAGGCGATGCAGGAGCGCGTAGCCAAGTGGCGTGCGGCGGCTGATCGGTATGAGAGCGAGCAGGGTAAGCCGATCAAGGATGCCAAGGGCGTCGATACCGGCAAGTTCGAGCCCGGCGAAGGGCGCCGCGAGTTGATTGCACGGGCCAAGGAAGAAGAGCTCACGCGTGATAAGTACGGTCGTAAGCATGTGCGCTTCGAATTCGCGACCGGCGCCTTCCAGATCGCAATCGTGTTGGCATCTGCCTCAATCATTACCGGCATTGCAGCGCTACTTTGGGCCGCTGGCGGATTGGGCGGCATCGGCGTGTTGTTGCTGATCGCCGGCTTCTTCGCTTGAAGGTGCGCGACAATCGTAAAGTCTTCCCTTCGCGTTGATCCCGTGTAACACTCTTACACATGCGTGTTTCAAGATCACGTGTGCTTACGATCTGGCGGGTACTGTCTGCGGTGCTTGCGCTGACGATCCTTTGTGTAACTCCTGTTTCTAAGGTCTTGGCGCAGACGCGCGTAGACCTTGAACTTGTACTCGCGGTCGACGTGTCCTACTCAATGGACCTCGACGAGCAGCGCCTTCAACGCGACGGCTACATTGAGGCCTTGCGCGATCCGCAAATTATCAAAGCGATCCAATCGGGGCAGTATGGTCGAATTGCCATCACCTACGTCGAGTGGGCGGGAGTAACGATCCAACAGGTTGTGTTGCCATGGACAATTATTGACGGTCCACAGGCCGCTGCGGCTGTTACCGACAGGCTCGCCGCCGCGCCGATCTCCAGACACCGTCGAACGTCAGTTTCGGGCGCGCTGAATTTTTCGGAACGACAATTCGGTATAGGTGGGTTCGTTGGTGAGCGTCGGGTGATCGATGTGTCAGGTGATGGTCCAAACAACTCCGGCCCTCCGGTCGGTCCCCTGCGCGATGAACTCGTCGCAAAAGGTATTGTGATCAACGGACTGCCTATTGTTTTGAAGCCGGGTGGTGCTGGCAGCATGTTCGATATTGCCAATCTCGATCAATACTATGTCCAGTGCGTCATCGGTGGCCCGGGTTCATTCATGATCCCGATCCGAGAGAAATCCGAATTCGCCTCCGCCACCCGTCAAAAGCTCTTGCTTGAGATCGCAGGTCTTGAGCCGCCGCCATCGCTCATTCGCGTGCAAGCAGCACCAAAGTTCGATTGCATGGTCGGTGAGCAACTCTGGCGGCAATACTTCGATGATCGGATCCGCGAGTAGTCGCGCTTTCGCCGCAACTCCAGCACCGTTTTGCCTCGCAGCGGTCCGCCAATGCGCCGCAAATAGATGACAGGTTCGTGATGCAAGGTGCGTTGGTTAACGTGCCGTTAACCCGTTTTGTTGCATCGTCGAGCCATGTGGGTATTCAGTCGCGTTCGTATCGGTGTTGCTGTTTGTGCGGTCGCCCTCCTTGTCTGGGGCTGTAGCACGCAGCCGAATTTTGTTGCCAAGGAAGAACCCTGGCGCGCGGATGAAGAGCGGGCATGCCTGACCTCTGGTGTCATCCGGAACACACCCTTTCTACATAGTCGGTCGGCGCTCGGTGGCCCCAGCGTTTGTGGTGCCTCGCACCCGTTCGAGATGATGGCAGCTGCCGAAGGTCGTGTCTCATTGAAGCCGTCGGCAATGCTTCGCTGCCCTATGGTGCCAGCGGTCGAACGCTGGATCCAGACCGTTGTTGAACCGGCGGCGCGCGCGCATTTCGGGTCGCCTGTCGTTGAAGTTAAAGTTGCTGCGTCCTATTCCTGTCGCCCGATCAATCATGTTTCCGGAGGGCGCCTGTCGGAGCACGGTCACGCCAATGCGCTTGATGTGTCACTATTCCAACTGGCCGATGGCCATATCATCACGGTGAAGGGTGGATGGAATGGTGATCAGGCGGAACGGGCATTCTTACGCGCTGTCCATCGCGGGGCATGCAGTGAATTTACCACGGTGCTTGGCCCGGAAGCTGATGCGATGCACCGCGATCATTTCCATTTGGATCTCGCCCGCCATGGTCGCGACGGCTTCAATCGGATCTGCAAGTAGCGCGCAGACGTTGCGTCGCAATTCGCAAGCGACAAGGGCGTGATAGCAGCGTTCGCACTCATCCAAGTCTCATGGCAGGCTTATCCGCAGCCACTATCGGTTTCTGGCGCTTGTGCGCTACGCTCGGGAGAAGCGGAGCATAGACGCCGCCTAAGGATAGGAGGAGCCGTCGATGAAACTTGCAACGTGGCGCGTCGGCGCGGAGCAATCGTTCGGTGTCGTGGGCGATGGCGGATCTCTGTTCGATATTGGCATGCGGTCTGATGGCCGATTTCCCGATTTAATGACTTTGATTGCGGCGGGTGCCGTAGCTGAGGCCGAGAAGCTGTCCACTGGGACCTCCGATGCGCAGTTGTCAGATGTCGTGCTCTTGCCGCCTCTTCCAAAGCCAGGGAAAATCCTATGCGTTGGCGTCAACTACCCGGAGCGCAATGCCGAATATAAAGATGGCTCCGAGCAACCTAAATTCCCGAGCCTTTTTATTAGGTTTCCGGGCTCTTTAGTTGGGCACGGCGCAGCGATTGAACGCCCACGCATCTCTGCCCAGTTTGACTATGAGGGCGAGATTGCAATTGTTATTGGCAAGCCCGGCCGCCACATCCCAGAGACCCGCGCCCAAGAACACGTATTTGGTCTGACTTTGATGAATGAAGGATCAGTGCGCGACTGGATCCGGCACGGCAAGTTTAATGTCACGCAAGGCAAGAACTTTGATCGATCAGGTGCGGTGGGACCCTGGATCGTTACGCGGGATGCAGCGGGGCCGCTCGATCAACTTGCGCTTGCGACCCATGTCAACGGTGAAGAGCGTCAGATTGGAAACACCGGAACGCTGATGTTTTCTTTCGCCAACATCATTGCCTATATATCGACGTTCACGACACTTGAGCCCGGAGACATCATCGCGACGGGCACTCCGCCGGGGGCCGGTGGTCGCTTTGATCCGCCGCGTTGGCTGGTTCCTGGTGATATCGTTGAGGTCAGTTGTCCAACCATTGGTACTTTGCGCAACGTCGTCGTCGATGAGGGTGTTTGACCATGCCGCATCTGATCATTGAATATTCTGCCAACCTCGATGTTGATCTGAATGTTGCAGCCCTTGCCAAAGCGGTTCACCAAGCAGCACTTGGCACCGGCGTGTTTCCGATAGGCGGCTGTCGCACCCGTGTTGCGCGTCGCGATGTGTATGTCATCGGGGACGGCCATCCCGAGAACCGGTTCATCCATATCCAAGCCCGGATCGGTTCAGGCCGGACGGCTGATGTCCGCGCAAGTGCTGCTGAAACGATCTTCGAGTGCCTGACGCGTGAGACGGCGGATGTTTTCGCGCGCGCCCCCCTTGGTTTGTCGATGGAGATCATCGAGATGGCTCCAGTTGGCGCCATGAAGCACAATAACTTGCATACGATCATCGAGGGTCGGCAGCGAAAGGAAACGTCATGACCGAAAAGGCCAAAAGTCAAACGTTTGAAGCGAACCTTGCCCGCACAAAGGGGCTTCTTGAACAACTGCAGCGCGACGGCATCGGCCATTTCATTGCAGGCAAACGCCATGACTCGCGCGCGACCTTTGAGACGCATTCGCCGGTCGACAAATCGCTGATCGCGGAAGTGGCATCCGGCGATGCTGGTGACATTGACCGGGCGGCAAGTGCCGCGAAGGCAGCCTTCAAGGCTTGGGCCGCCTGGGCACCAGACAAGCGTCGTCAAGTCCTTCACAAAATTGCCGATTTGATAGAAGCCCACGCTGATGACATTGCGGTGCTGGAATCCTGGGACACGGGGCAACCGCATCGCTTCATGTCCAAGGCAGCGATAAGGGCTGCTGAAAATTTCCGCTTCTTTGCCGATCGCGTGCCGACCGCGCGCGATGGCTTAAGCTTGCCTACAGCCGACCATTGGAACATGACGACGCGCGTTCCAATTGGCCCGGTCGGCATTATTACGCCTTGGAACACGCCGTTCATGCTTTCGACCTGGAAGATCGCGCCCGCGTTGGCGGCAGGCTGCACGGTGGTCCATAAACCTGCCGAATGGTCGCCTGTAACGGCGGATCTTCTAGCTCAGTTGTGTCAGAAGGCTGGATTGCCAGATGGCGTTCTCAATACCGTGCACGGCATGGGTGAGACTGCCGGCAAAGCGTTGACCGAGCATCCTGATATCAAAGCGATCGGCTTTGTTGGCGAAAGCGCCACAGGATCGGCAATCATGCGGCAGGGTGCGTCCACCCTAAAGCGGGTGCATTTTGAACTAGGCGGTAAGAACCCTGTCATCGTGTTCGACGATGCCGATCTTGAGCGCGCGCTCGATGCGGTGGTCTTCATGATCTATTCGTTGAACGGCGAGCGGTGCACATCGTCATCGCGCCTGCTCGTTCACAAATCGATCGCCGAAAAGTTCAGCGCCCAAGTTGCAGACCGCGTGAAGCGATTGAAGGTGGGACACCCGCTCGATCCGGCAACCGAGGTCGGGCCGCTGATCCACGAGCGACATCATGCGAAAGTGTGCTCATACTTTGACATTGCGAAACACGATGGAGCGACGACTGCCGTTGGCGGCACGACCCACGCTGGGCCTGGCGGCGGCTATTATGTCTCACCGACGCTGTTTACCCGGGCATCGCCTACAATGCGGATCGCCCAAGAGGAGATCTTCGGTCCTGTCCTGACAGTCATTCCGTTCAAGGACGAGGCCGACGCCATAGAGATCGCAAACTCAGTGCGCTACGGACTGACGGGCTATGTGTGGACCAACAACATGGGTCGCGCGCTGCGTGTCGCAGATGCGCTTGCGGCAGGGATGATTTGGCTGAACTCAGATAACGTGCGCCACCTGTCGACACCGTTCGGGGGCACCAAAGACAGCGGCATCGGACGCGATGGCGGTGACTATTCATTCGACTTTTACATGGAAGTCAAAAACGTCTGTCTGGCCAAAGGTACACATACAATCCCGAAGCTCGGTGGTTAGTTTTGAAATGCCTGTAAGTTCTGAACCTCTAGGAACTAATTGGAAATCACATCATGCCTGTTCCCACGCACACGCTTACCCCGCCATTTAACATCGTGCGCTGTAGTCATGTGACGTTGGGCGTGACGGATTTGGCCAGATCACGGGCGTTTTACGAGGGCACGCTTGGCCTCTATGTTGAGGATGCGGATGTGGGCGCGATTTACCTACGGGGCATGGAGGAGCGTCAGCACCATTCAGTTGTGCTGGTAAAAAGTGACAGCGCTACAGCGCGTCATCTGGCACTGAAGGTTGCCAGCGAAGAGGACTTGGAGAAGGCGGCCCACTTCTTTCGGTCGAAGGGGCTGCCGCATGGATTTGTCGAGCGTGCCTTCCAGGGCCGAACGCTGACTGCGATTGATCCCTTCGGTATGCCGATTGAACTCTACTTCAAGATGGAGCAGCGCGAGCGACTGCTGCAACAATACGGGCGTTATAAAGGTGTGCATCCGCAGCGGCTCGACCACTTCAATGTGTTTGCGCCTAACGTGCAGGGTTGTGTTAATTTCTACGCCAGTCTTGGCTTCCGTTTGACCGAATATGCAGAGGAGGACGGGGTCAACGGTCGAATCGCCGCGGCCTGGATGCATCGAAAGGGCAACGTGCACGATCTGGCGTTTACGAATGGTGACGGCCCTCGCCTGCACCATTTGGCGTATTGGGTGCCAAGTGCGATGCACATCATCCATCTGTGCGATTTGATGGCAACGACTGGTTACCTTACCAACCTCGAGCGCGGACCAGGTCGTCACGGGATCTCGAATGCGTTCTTTCTCTACGTGCGCTGTCCTGATGGACATCGCACGGAAATCTACACCTGCGACTACCAGACGATGGACCCTGACCATACGCCGATCCGCTGGAGCTTGCGCGATCCGCGACGGCAAACACTATGGGGCCAGCCGGCGCCAAAATCATGGTTTGAAGAGGGCTCGTTATTCGCCGACGTGGCGTTGCGCGCGGCGGCATTCAAGGCCAACGTCATCATTGCCGATTGAGAGTGGCAGAAATTACCTGATCCCTGCGCGCATAAAGCTCTGGACGAACTGGCGTTGGAA
>JANOYV010000179.1:0-2860 GCA_031429105.1 Hyphomicrobiaceae bacterium
GGATCGTTCTTCCAATGGTTCCCCTCGCGGGGTCTGACCAGCGATAACTGGGCGCAATTGTCGTGGTTCGGCAAAGCAAAGGACTACGCATGGCACCTCGTTTTGCCGCTGATCGCGATGTCGCTCGGTGCGTTCACGACCAACGCGTTTCTCACCAAGAATTCCTTCCTCGATGAGATCCGCAAGCAGTATGTGATGACGGCCCGCGCCAAGGGATTAGGCGAACGACAGGTGCTCTATGGCCACGTGTTCCGTAACGCCATGTTGCTAGTGATTGCGAGCTTTCCGGCAGCCTTTATCCACTCGTTCTTTGCCGGATCGCTTTTGATTGAAACAATTTTTTCGCTCGATGGCCTTGGCCTGCTGGGTTTCGAAAGCCTGATCAACCGCGACTATCCAGTCGTGTTTGCGACGCTCTACATCTTTTCACTGATGGGCCTCGTGGTAAACCTGATTTCCGACTTCCTCTACACGCTGGTCGATCCGCGCATCGACTTCGAAAGCCGGGAGGTCTGAGTGGACGCCAGAGCCAACACACCGCCGATCGAGGTTACCGCGCAATCCTCGCTATTCGACCGCATCCGAAAATATCTGAAGTTGTCGCCGATCAATCAACGCCGCTGGCAGAATTTCAAGGCGAACCGGCGGGGCTACTACAGCTTATGGATTTTCCTCGCACTGTTCGTGGCAAGCCTATGCGCTGAATTGATTGCCAACGATCGCCCGATCCTGGCCCGCTACAAGGGCGAACTTTTGGTGCCGATGCTCGTCGACTACCCGGAGTCGAAATTCGGCGGCTTCCTTGCCATTACCGACTATCGCGATCCGGAGATCCTCGGCGAGATCGAGAGCAATGGCTGGATGCTGTGGCCGCTCGTGCGTTACTCCTACGGCACGATCAACAAGGACTTTCCCCGCTACAAAAATGCCGAAGGTCGATGTCTTGGTTTCCCAGCGCCACCGTTTTGGGCTGCCAAGGGTGAGTTCTGCGAGGCGCCAGCCGACCAGATTGCGCGCTTCCAACGGTTCGGCAATCACAACTGGCTCGGGACCGACGACCAGGGCCGCGACGTGCTCGCCCGGATGATTTATGGCTTCCGCATTTCGGTGCTCTTTGCTTTGATCCTCACAATCCTATCCTCGATCATCGGCATCATCGCTGGCGCAACCCAAGGCTACTTTGGCGGGCGCGTCGATCTCGTGTTCCAACGCGTGCTTGAGGTATGGTCATCGATCCCGGAGTTGTATGTTCTGATCATTATCTCCTCAATGCTGATCCCTGGCTTCTGGACGCTGCTGCTGATCCTACTTGCCTTCAACTGGGTATCCCTCGTGGGCGTCGTGCGTGCCGAGTTCCTGCGCGGGCGCAACCTCGAATACGTGACGGCTGCTCGCGCGTTAGGCCTGTCGAACATCAAGATCATGTTCAAGCATCTGCTGCCAAACGCGATGGTTGCGACGTTGACGTTTCTGCCGTTCAAGCTGTCGGGCGCCATCGGCGCGTTGACCGCGCTCGACTTCCTGGGACTAGGCCTGCCACCCGGATCGGCGTCACTCGGTGAGTTGCTCGCTCAAGGTAAGGCCAACCTGCAAGCACCGTGGCTCGGGCTGACTGCCTTCTTCACCATTGCCGTGCTGCTGAGCGTGCTAATCTTCATCGGCGAGGCCGTCCGCGACGCCCTCGACCCCCGCAAGACGTTCCGGTAGGCGACAAACACCATGACCACGCCCGCCACTTCCGAAGTCCTCGTCCAGGTCCGCAACTTGTCCGTCGCATTTCGTGCGGGGCAGACAACCAGCCTTGCCGTCAAAGGCGTGTCTTTCACGATTGCGCCTGGCGAAACGGTGGCGCTGGTTGGCGAGTCTGGCTCCGGCAAGACCGTATCAGCATTGTCGATCCTGCGGCTTTTGAACTACCCGGCGGCGTCCCATCCGACTGGAGAAATCTACTTCGAAGGCCGCAATCTGTTGAATGCTTCGGAAGATGAAATGCGCGCCATTCGTGGCAAGCGGATTTCGATTATCTTCCAAGAGCCGATGACGTCGCTCAATCCCCTGCATACGATTGAGCAGCAGGTCTCGGAGATCCTCCAGATTCATCGTGGCCTCGATGCTGCTGCTGCACGCGCGCGCACGATTGATTTGCTGCAAAAGGTCGGCATTCGTGACCCTGAGAAGCGCCTCGCGGCGTTCCCGCATCAGATGTCGGGTGGGCAACGCCAACGCGTGATGATCGCGATGGCGCTCGCCAACGAACCCGACCTGCTGATCGCCGACGAGCCGACGACAGCTCTCGATGTGACGATCCAAGCGCAAATCCTAGAACTATTGAAGAAACTCCAGTCCGAGATGGGCATGGCGATGCTGCTGATCACGCATGATCTGGGCATTGTGCGAAAAATGGCGAACCGCGTTTACGTGATGAAGTCGGGTGAAGTTGTCGAGGAGGGATCAGCCGAGCAGGTTTTCACCAAGCCACAGCATCCCTACACCCAGCATCTCGTTGCCGCTGAGCCCAAGGGGCGCCCGCCCCTGCCCAACGACAATGCGCCGATCGTCGTCGAGACCCAGGACCTGAAAGTCTGGTTTCCAATCCGCAAGGGGCTGCTACGCAAGACCGTCGATCATGTGAAGGCGGTCGATGGCGTATCGCTGAAACTAAGAGCTGGCCAGACTGTAGGCGTCGTTGGCGAAAGCGGTTCGGGTAAAACTACGCTCGGGCTTGCAATCCTCCGGTTGATTTCATCGAATGGGCCGATCCTCTATCTCGGCAATCGCATCGATGCGCACGACATCAACACGATGCGACCGTTGCGGCGCGACATGCAGATTGTATTCCAGGACCCTTTCGGCTCGTTGT
>JANOYV010000180.1:0-16555 GCA_031429105.1 Hyphomicrobiaceae bacterium
GCAAAAGCTGCCGCACCTGCCGCTCCGGCAAAGCCTTAACTTATGATCGTTCAAGGGAAAGCCAGTATGCGGGTGTCGGTTTTGATGACTTCGATTGCAACGATGTTGCTTTCGATTGCCGCTGTTCCAGTTGTGGCTCAGGATGCCTGCAAGAACCGGGGGCAGCTCGATCAGAATTACTGCGATGAGGACGGCGATCTGGTCGCTGACGTGCCGACGGACGTCGCAAAACAGAAAGATCCCTCGACGCTGGTGTTCGCCTACACGCCGCTTGAAGATCCAGCGGTTTATCAAAACCTGATGAAGCCATTTACCGATTACCTTGGCACCTGCACCGCCAAGAAGGTCGTATATTTCCCTGTGCAATCGAACTCAGCGCAAATCGAGGCGATGAGGTCGGGCCGTTTGCACATTGCCGCGTTCGCCAGCGGCCCAACAGGGTTCGCGGTCAATCTCGCTGGTGCTGTGCCGTTTGCAACCAAGGGCAATGCGACTGAGCTGCGGGGGTATCACCTGATCGCCGTGGTCAAAGCAGCAAGCCCCTATCAGAAACTTGCCGATTTGAAGGGCAAGAAGATTGCGCACACTTCGCCATCGTCGAACTCAGGCAATCTGGCGCCACGCGTGCTGTTTCCAGCTGAAGGCTTGAAAGCTGATGACGATTACAAGCCGATCATGTCCGGCGGCCACGATAAGTCGCTGCTGGGCGTTGCCTCCGGCGACTACGATATGGCGGCGGTCTCTTCCGACACGTTCGAGCGGATGACCCTGCGCGGCGTTTTGAAGAATGGCGACTACCGGGTGATCTACAAAAGTGCTGTGTTCCCATCGACGTCCTTTGCGCACGCGCACGATTTGAACCCAGTACTTGCAAAAAAGCTCCGCGACTGCTTCTTCGCCTTCCGCTTTACTCCAGAGATGCAAAAAGAATTTACCGGCGATGACCGGTTTTTGCCCATGACCTACAAAACGACCTGGGCCGTTGTGCGCAAGGTCGCTGAGGACTCAGGTACGCCGTATAATCGCAGCGCCTATGAAGCCGAGCAAAAACGCGAAGCAGCCGAAGCTGCCAAGAAAAAGGCTGTTCCAAGTGCGACCGAAGCTCCGGCGCCGAAGGCGCCATGATGCAGGCGATAACTACCGCGCCAAGTGCGCTTCGGATCAACAATCTCGTCAAGGAATATCGTGCTGGACAGCCGGTACTGACCGGCATTTCACTCACGCTTGACCAAGGTGGCATCACTGCCATTATCGGCCCGTCGGGCACCGGAAAGTCGACACTAATCCGCTGTATCAATCGGCTGGTTGATCCGACCTCAGGGGAAATGCTGTTCGATGGCGTTGATCTTGCAAAGTTGTCCGGCAGTGATCTGAGCCGGGCGAGGCGTCGCATCGGCATGGTATTCCAGGAGTACAACCTCGTCGAACGGCTCTCGGTGATCGAGAACGTGTTGTGCGGGCGTCTCGGCTACATTCCCGCATGGCGGGCATGGCTGCGTCGCTTCCCGGAAGCCGATGTGCAAAAGGCTTTCGATTTGATCGCTTCTGTTGGCCTCGATGGCTTCGCGACCCGGCGCGCTGACCAACTGTCCGGTGGGCAACGCCAGCGCGTTGGTATTGCGCGCGCCTTGATGCAGGACCCAGCGATGATCTTAGCCGACGAGCCAACTTCGTCGCTTGATCCAAAAACCTCGGTCGAAGTGATGGAACTGTTCGTCGAGATCGCCGAGCGGCGCGGTATCCCGGTGATCATCAACATCCATAATGTGGCACTCGCCAAGCGCTTCGCTCAACGCATTATCGGCATGTCGCGCGGGGCGGTAGTATTCGACGGTCCACCGGCCGATCTGAAAGACAGTCACCTCAAGGATATTTACGGTGGCGAAGGCTTCGTCGAATGAGCGCGCCTGTTGCTGATGCTGGCCCTTTGGCAGCTGATCATGGCCGCGCGCTCGCCCGCGCATTTCCAACCAATTGGCCGATGCGGATCGCTGGGTTCGTATTTCTGGCTTACGTCATCTACGCCACGCAAACGCTGGATGTGCGTTGGGAGCGGTTCGTCCAGGGCTTGAGCAATGGGTCGAAGTTCCTTGGCCGGATGTTTCCGCCGAATTTCGCACCCGACAAGTTGTTGCTCTTGCGCGATGGCATGATCGAGTCGCTGCAAATCGCGATATTGGCGACGGTGATTGGCATTACTCTTGCCCTGCCACTGGGCCTGCTCGGTGCCCGCAATCTGGTGCCGAAACCAGTGGCGTGGCTGTCGCGCGGCATCATCATTTTGTGCCGAACGTACCATCCGATCATCGTTGCCATACTGTTCGTGAAGGCGGTTGGCTTCGGCGCACTGGCCGGTGTGCTCGCGCTGATTGTCGCAACGTTGGGCTTCATCGGCAAGTTGTTTGCCGAAGCGGTCGAAGAAATCTCGATGAAGCCGATCGAGGCGTTGCGTGCAGCCGGTGCATCGTTTCTTGGCGTTGTGTTCATGGGCGTGCTGCCGCAGGTGATGGCGCGGTTCATCGGTTTTGCCGCCTACCAGCTTGATTCCAATTTGCGCAACTCGACGTTTGTCGGAATTGTCGGCGGCGGTGGCATCGGAGCGACGTTGTTTACTGCTTTCCAGCGCTTCGACTATGATTTCGTTCTGACGATTATCCTGGCGATCATTTCCATGGTGATGGTGGGTGAGTTGTTCTCCAACCTGATGCGGCGGCTGTACCAATGAGTGCACCAGCGTTGCCGCCAACTGACATTCTTCCTAAGGGATCTGCCGGTCACGAAGTTCGACGTTGGCAGCGCTTTACGCCAGCGGAGCGGATCGGCCGTTTCGTGTTTTTGCTACTGTTGGCAGTGGCATTTGCATGGTCGTTGCGCACAATCGAGGTCATTCCTGAGTTCCTGGTCGACGCGCCGACCCAAACCGCCGATCTGTTTCGCCGCATGTGGCCGATCGATTGGAAGTGGTTCGCGACCGGCGTCAAAGACGCTCTGATCACGACGCTTAATATGGCGACACTCGGCACCATCCTGGCGTTTGCGATGGCAACGCCGGTGGCGCTCTTGGTTGCACGCAATGTAACGGGAAGTGTCATCCTTAATAACATCGGCCGGTTTATTTTAATCGCAACACGGTCGGTACATTCGCTCGTATGGGCGCTGCTGTTCACAGCAATCTTTGGGCCCGGTGCATTGGCTGGTGTTTTGGCAATCGCCGTCCACTCGATCGGCTTTACCGGTAAGTTCCTGTCGGAAGCTATCGAGGAAGCCAAAGCGGGACCGATTGAAGCGTTGACGGCGACTGGCGCACCATGGACGTCGAAGATGCTCAAAGGCTTCTGGCCCCAGATACAGCCGGCATTTCTGGCCCTCGCCCTGTTTCGTTGGGACATCAACGTGCGGGAGAGCGCGGTGCTGGGCCTCGTCGGTGCGGGCGGTCTCGGTGTGGCGCTCGATACGGCATTAAACAATCTCTACTGGGATCAGGTTGGCTTGGTGCTGTTCGTGATTTTCACGGTTGTGGTCATTACCGAGATGGTTACTGCAACCTTGCGGTCGCGCATCATCTGAACCAAGTGTCAAACTGCGCCTTTCAAGGCTGGGCGTGCCGTCCTATGTTCGGGCGCAACCTATTCGCGACGTTCGTTCAAGGCGCTCACCAGCATGGCAATTGAGTTTCCATTTTCGGCCATCGTCGGCCAAGACGAGATGAAACTTGCGCTGATGATCGCAGCCGTCGATCCAACGGTTGGTGGTGTGCTCGTGTTCGGCGACCGTGGCACGGGCAAATCGACCGCCGTGCGGGCGCTTGCCGATCTGTTGCCACCGATGAAGGCCGTTGTCGGCTGCCGTTACAATTGCGATCCATCCAGCGGCGCCCAATGCGAGGACTGCCGGGCCCGCAAGGGCAAAGCACCCAAGACGCACATCGTCCCGGTGCCGGTCGTCGATATGCCGCTTGGCGCAACCGAGGATCGGGTCGTTGGCGCACTCGATTTAGAGCGCGCGTTGGCCCAGGGGATCAAGGCGTTCGAGCCGGGCTTGCTGGCCCGCGCCAATCGCGGCTTTCTCTACATCGATGAAGTTAACCTGCTCGAAGATCACCTCGTTGACTTGCTGATCGATGTCGCGGCCTCCGGCGAAAACGTCGTCGAGCGCGAAGGCTTGAGTGTGCGTCACCCGGCCCGCTTCGTCCTCGTTGGCAGCGGTAACCCGGAAGAGGGCGAGTTGCGACCGCAGTTACTTGACCGGTTCGGCTTGTCGGTCGAAGTGAAAACGCCGACCGACCTCAAGCTGCGCATAGAAGTGGTGAAGCGACGCGATCGTTTCGAGCGCGATCGTGCTGGCTTCATCGAAACGTGGAAGCCGCAGGATGAGAAAATCCGCGCGCAAATCATTGCCGGTCGCAAACGGTTGACTGACGTGGCGGTGTCAGAAGGGTTCCTCGAAAAAGTGGCCGAACTCTGCATGAAGCTTGGCACCGATGGGTTGCGCGGTGAGCTGACACTGCTGCGCGCTGCCCGCGCGTTGGCGAGCCTGGATGGGGCCAAGGCGGTGACCGATCAGCACCTCAAGCGGATTGCGCCACCGGCGTTGCGGCATCGGCTCCGGCGCAATCCGCTCGATGACTCAGGCTCGACCGTGCGTGTTGATCGTGCCATCGCTGAACTGTTCGGACCATGATGGACATGCTGTCCAACGTCGCTGCGCCGCAATGGGCCGACGCTTCGTTGGCAGCGGTTCTGTTTGCGATTGATCCGGTCGGGACCGGCGGCATTAGCGTTCATGCGCATGCTGGGTCCGTGCGCGACCAATGGTTGGCGAATGTGCGGGCATTGCTGCCACAGGCGACGCCGATCCGGCGAATGCCGGTCAATATCGCCGATGAACGACTGCTGGGTGGGCTTGATCTTGGCGCGACGCTGAGCGCTGGCAAGATCGTTGCCATGCGCGGACTGTTGGCGGATGCGGATGGCGGCGTCGTCGTGGTGGCCATGGCTGAACGGTTGTCGGGCGCGACCGCTGCACGAATCGCTGCCGTCATCGACCGGGGCGAGGTCGCGGTCGAGCGCGATGGAATAGCCCTTCGCCAACCCACCCGTTTCGGCGTGATCGTGCTTGATGAAGGGCTGTCTGACGATGAAACTCCTCCCGCCGCGCTTCTGGATCGCTTGGCCTTCCAATTGAATTTCGCAGGCGTTCGCTACGACGAAGCGACGACCAGCGAAATGGCAGTGGCAGAGATCGCGACGGCGCGGGCACGTCTGCAAAACATCGTAGTTGGCGATGACATCATCGAGGCGCTGTGCGCAGCAGCGGTTGCCCTTGGCGTTGCATCGATCCGGGGCACAGTGTTGGCGGTCAACGTCGCGCGAGCCCACGCAGCACTCGAAGGTCGCGATGCGGCATTGCCCGAGGATGCAACCGTCGCCGCCCGTCTCGTGCTCGGCCCCCGCGCAACGCAGTTGCCACAGGACGATAATCAGTCGCCCGAAGAGCAACCCGATCAACCAGAGCCGCCGCCCGAACCACCGGAGGACAATGCGGACGACAAAGAGCCTGAGGCCGACACCGAGGAGATCGACGTTCCCGATCAACCGCTGGAAGATGTCGTGCTTGAAGCGGCAACCGCTGCCATTCCGGCCGACCTATTGGCACAGTTGAGGCTCGGTCAGGCACGGCGGGGGCAAGCGAAGACGTCCGGCAAGGCTGGTGCCGCACGCGCTTCGAAAAACCGAGGTCGGCCGATTGGTGCGGCTAAGGGCGAGCCGCGAGCCGGCGTGCGCCTTAACGTGATCGAGACGCTGCGGGCAGCAGCCCCCTGGCAACGGATCCGGGCGCAGACGCGTCCGCCGGGAAGAACCAACGCCATTGAAGTCCGTCGCGATGATTTCCGCATTACGCGCTTCAAGAATCGCACCGAGACAACGACGATATTCGTGGTCGATGCCTCCGGGTCGTCGGCGCTCAATCGACTGGCGGAAGCGAAAGGTGCGGTCGAATTGCTCTTGGCGGATTGCTATGTGCGGCGCGATCGTGTGGCGCTTGTGTCGTTTAGAGGCAAGGCTGCTGAAATCTTGTTGGCACCCACGCGGTCGTTAGCGCGTGCTAAACGGCAGCTTGCAAGTCTTCCAGGTGGTGGTGGAACGCCGCTCGCTGCTGCGATCGATGCGGCATTTCTGCTCGCCCAATCGATCACCCGCAAAGATGAAACGCCGGTAATTGTATTTCTCACCGATGGCCGCGCTAATGTTGCTCGCGACGGTACCAGTGGGCGGGCGAAGGCGCAGGAGGATGCGTTCAATTCAGCGCGTCAAATCAGGGCTGCGGCCATGACAACCTTGCTGGTCGATACGTCGCCACAGTCGAGCCCGATTGGCCCGCAATTGGCCGTGGAACTCGGCGCGCGCTACCTGTCACTTCCCTATGCCGATGCAAGGCTTCTCTCGAAAGCGATTCAAGCAGCCGTCCCGGTGGCGTCATGAACGCGCGGCTTGATTGGGACCGCGATGGGCAGGATTGGCCGAACCGCGAGGCGAGCCGTTTTGTGAGCGCTGGCGAGCTCGACTGGCACGTTCAGCAGGCAGGCTCCGGCCCCGTGCTGTTGATGCTACACGGCACTGGCGCATCGACCCATTCCTGGCGACGATTACTGCCATTGCTCGTACAGCACTTCACCGTAATTGCTCCAGACCTACCGGGGCACGGATTTACCTCGTCGCCACCGACAGACAAGTTATCCTTGCAGGGCATGGCGCAGGCCATGGGTGAACTGGTGCGAAAACTCGGTGTCGCGCCGATTGCTGCCGTTGGTCATTCGGCCGGCGCTGCGATTCTGACACGCATGAGCCTCGACAAGCTGTTGGCGCAACCGCACCATCTGATCAGCATCAACGGGGCCCTTCTGCCATTGCGCGGGATTGCTGGGCAGATTTTTTCGCCGCTGGCAAAGTTGATGGTGCTCAACCCATTTGCGCCCAAACTGCTGGCGTGGCGGGCGTCCAGCCGATCAACGGTCGAGCGCGTGCTTACCGAAACCGGATCTAAGATTGATCCGATCGACTTTGCTTTCTACGCTCGCTTATTTCAGAGCCCCTCACACGTCGCGGCGGCCCTCGGCATGATGGCGAACTGGGATCTGAAGCCACTCGAAGCCGCGCTGCCGCGGCTGGCGGCGCCGCTCACGTTGATTGCCGCTAGCGACGATCGATCAATCTCGTCGGACGATGCGTTCCGTGTGCAGGTGCTGCAGCCAAAGGCCACAGTCGAATATATCCGTGGCCTCGGGCATCTGGCACATGAGGAAGATCCCGATCAGATTGCCGCTCTCATCCACAGACGAGTGACCAAGGGGCTGCGAGACGAATGATGTTGCCGAAGGATCATCCACAGCGCGCCGAACTCAATGATGAAGTGCATGCCCGTCCACCGGAGCTGCTGGTCGCACCACTGCGTGTATCTTACCTGGCGCTGTTCAATGACAAGTCGCAGCGCGAGGCTGAGGCGAGGCCCATCCATGAGTTGGCCAAGCGCTATGGCTACGAAGTGCCAAAGCCCGGTGCCAATCATTTCAGCGCCGATTTAGGGCCGTTCCGCGTGAAGTGGGAGCGCCATACTGAATTCACCCGTTATAAGTTCATCGTCAAAGGCGCTGGCGATAATCCCTTTAGCGAACCAGCGATCACCGCCGTGCCACCGGAATGGGTGGAACGCTTGCCGGGTCAGCTGATGGTGGCGGCCCATGTGGGTTTCATACCGGCCGACACCGAACCACTCGACGTGGAGGCACTGTCGGCCCGTTTGTTCAATGGTAACGTGCTCGTCGGCTCGGAGATCGCGGACGGCGGCGCGATGGCGTTTACCGATTTCCGCGTTGGCTCCGATGGCTTCAGCCGTCTGTTGGTGCTTGATCGCGCCTTGCCGCCGCGTCAGGCCGGACGTTCCGTGCAGCGACTGCTCGAGATCGATACCTACCGCATCATGGCGTTATTAGCGCTGCCTGTTGCCCGCGAACTGACGCCATTCCTCGGGCGCTGCGAGCGCGAGTTGTCCGAGATCACAACCACCATGATCAATGCGGGCGAAACCGACGAGCCGAAGCTTCTCGATCGGTTGACCAAGCTCGAAGCCGAAATCGAAAGCCGCCATTCCGACAACTACAATCGATTTGGGGCAGCGACCGCCTATTACGATCTGGTGCAGCGGCGCATCGAGGAATTGCGCGAGAACCGGGTGCCGGGCCTGCAAACCTTCCGCGAGTTTACCGAGCGGCGACTGGCGCCGGCCATGAACACATGCAAAGCGGTGGCAGCGCGCCAGGAAGCGCTGTCGAAACGCGTCGCTCAAACCACGCAACTCCTATCGACCCGGGTGGATGTGACGCGAGAACGCCAAAACCAGCTCGTGCTTGAGCAGATGAACCGCCGCGCTCGTATGCAGCTTCGCCTGCAAGAAACGGTTGAAGGCCTGTCGGTGGCAGCCGTCACGTATTATGTGGTTGGCCTTGTCGGCTATGCGGCCAAGGCCCTGAAGGCAGCTGGCCGCGATATCAATCCGGACGTCGTGGTTGGCATCAGTATCCCGATCGTTGCGCTTGCTGTGGCGATGGGACTGCGCAAGTACCGCGGGATGCTGCCGACCGGGACTAAGAAGGTGAAGGGGTAGCGCGCCGCGCCGTCCGCTTGAGAATTCCACTCGACACGACCAAAATATCCGCGGATCGTCCCTAAGCCTGTGCTGTGATCTACAGTACACCATGGTGCGCGCGCGGCGATTAGAGAGCCGTACGACAATCGCTCGCCAAGTTGCGTCGCCACCAAGATTGCGGTCGACCAACGACCCTCTGAAATAGGAGCTCACACATGAACCTTGCACCAAATTCAAATTCCGTATTGCCGCCGGAAGCCTTGGCCGTCGTCGAATTTTGGCGCAGTGCCGGGCCACAGCGTTGGTTCGCCAAGGACGCAGACTTTGACGCGAGATTTAGGAATGAATTCCTGTCACATCACGAAGGCGCTGCACGCGGCGACTATGCTGA
The DNA here is from genome assembly GCA_031429105.1 of Hyphomicrobiaceae bacterium. Classification (GTDB taxonomy): domain Bacteria; phylum Pseudomonadota; class Alphaproteobacteria; order Rhizobiales; family Hyphomicrobiaceae; genus JAKFWF01. The sequence continues at coordinate 9,035 of JANOYV010000180.1, forward strand.
ATGGACGTGCTTGGCTTTTGGCGCGCTGGCTCTCGCGATATTGCTAGATCAGTTTCCTCGCAACGCGTTTCGCGGCACGCCGCGGATGTACGCGACTGACGAAATGGCCCGTGCGGTCGCACGCGCCGCCATCAAGGCAGGCTGCGATCGCCAGGTTGAAGACGATCTTGCCCTGTTTCTCTATCTGCCATTCGGTCATTCCGAGTCCCTCGCCGATCAGGAATGGTCGGTCGATTTGATGAATCGTTTTGGCGAATTACACCGCACCCATGCGCACCGTCACTATGACATCATCAAGCGTTTCGGGCGCTTCCCGCATCGCAACGCCATTCTAGGGCGGTCGATGACCGTGGCCGAGCAACAGTATCTCGACAATGGCGGCTATGCGGGCTGATCGGTGCCTTTGCACTCAATCGGTTCAACGAAATTGGACAAACCACAATGATCAAAAACCTGATGGTTCGGCGTAACGCATTTAATGGCGAGACGTTCATTTTTTCGGAAGCTGATATGGATTGCGTCGCGGGAGTGCCAATCTGGGCGCAAAGGCTGCTGTTTGCGGCACTGGCCCCATTGGCCCGGTGGCGCGGTTATCAAGTGGTGATTGGCCCGACGAGACCGTTCGCGAAGGTTGGGATGCCTGTCCCTCAGCGATGGGTTAAACAGGCGAGCTGGAAATCAGTGACTGTCCCGACGAGGCACTAGGTGCTAGTCAGTCATGCTGACGGGTCTGGAGAAGCTTTATGAATATGCTCAAGATCGTCGCGCCGGGGCTCAAGGTGTTGATTGGGCGCATGGGCAAACCTGAAATCATCAATCAGCCGGATCTGCTCCGCCCTGGTGGCGCTGGAGCCATCATCGCTTGCAACCACGTCGGTTGGGCCGATGGATTATGGGTCGCCTATGCCGTACATCCCCGCCAGTTACGACATATGTCGAAGCGGGAGCTGTTCGGGTCGCCGGTGACGAAATGGGTGATGGAGCAGGCAGGCTCCATTTCCATCAACCGGTCCGACCCGTCGCCCGGATCTATCAAAACCGCTGTCGAGCTGTTGCAGCGCGGTGAAGTATTGTTGATCTTTCCCAGCGGCACGCGAAATAGTGAAATGTCGGCGTTCAAGCGTGGTGCAGCGACCATCGCGCTGCAAGCCCGCGTGCCACTGGTGCCAGCCTTTTACGAAGGGCCACCGCACATGGAAATGGCCCACCTGATGGATCGACCGCGCGTGAAACTGACGTTCGGCGTGCCGATCCCGACGCACACTTTGACTGCAGGCAAGGAAACCATATCGGCGCTCACGCGGCAGTTGGAGATGGCCATTCTCGAATTGAAGGCCGTCGCCGATTGCGGACCACTGGCGGCGTAATGCAACGATTGCCAGTGCTGGAATCTTATTTCCCGGCCCAGTCGTCCTTCACTTCCATGCACTTTTTATCCACGAAGTCGTTGATGTCTTCGACGATCGTTGATTGCAGCACGTTGAAGGTGTTGTCGGAGGCGGTCGCGGTCCACATTGCGCCTTTGACGAGGGCTGGCGCTTCGATCTTGCCCCAGTTCAGCGATGACTTCACAGCTTTGCCCTTCTCGAACGTTACTTTGGGCGAGAAGTCGAAGTTGATGTCAGCCTTGGCTTCCTTGTCGCGCGCCACCTCGCACTTCACTTCGTGCTTGCCGAAGGCGGCTTCATATTTTGGTTCGGTCATCGCCTTGATGATGTCGGCGCGCTTGAGCTTGACGTCGGCGACGCATTTCACCGCACCCCAGGGCCACGATACCTTGGCCTTCGATACCATCTTGTCGAGTTGCTCCTTGCGCCACGTTTTCAAGACGCTGCAGGAAACGTCGGGTCCCTCGGCCTTGCGATTGTGAAAGATCGCGCAAATCGCAACCTTGCAGTCTTTGCGTGCCTCGCGCTCTTTCTTTTCCTCAGGCGTGAGCTCTTCCACCGGAAGCGATGTTCCGGTCGTCTCCGGTTTTTTTTCCTGAGCATTCGCAAGGCTGGAGCCAAGCAAACAGGAGAGCGCGATGATCGCAAGATGGGTTGCAAACGTGTTTGAATGCATGGGGAAGGGTTTGTCCTCTTCAGGGTAATGGATCGAACGGCTATCGCAGGAGATCCGTGCAGGATTGTGACGGAGCCGGTGTCAAAAATTGCTCCAGAGCAAGCTGATGCCGGACAACAACAAGAGCCCCAGCACGAGGCGATCGTAGCGTTTGGCATCCATGCGGTGATAGGCCCAGTTGCCCAGGCGCGTGCCGATCAAAGATGCCGGGATCGCAACCAAAAGCGCGCGGCCAAACTCCCACGACAGCAAACCTTTGATTGCTGAAGCGCAGATCATCGCGCTCAACATTGTGCCGTTGAACATCATGAACAGCGCGCGCTTTTCCTGTTTGGCCAAGCCGCGTAGCGACGCCCACATCGTCGGCAACGGACCGGACATACCGGCAAGGCCACCGAGGAATCCGCCCAAGAAGCCAATCACGGCATCCGCAGTCCAGCCACCGCCCGTTAACCGGAGGCGGTCCCGTGCCGCCAATTGGAACAGACAGAACATGACCACCACGCTGCCGACGGCGAGTTTGAACAGACGGGCGTCAAGCATCGGCAATAACGTCGTGCCGATCTGCACGCCGACCAATCCAGCCAAAATGTAAGGCCGCACCGCGCGCCACTCGACCAGCGGCCAAATCGAAGGTAGCGACTGGATTTGACCAATGACGCCACCGGCAGCGCCCAGCTGCGCTGCCACGACCGGCGATACGGCATAGAGCCAGAATGGCAGAGCGACGAGGGTCGTGCCGAAGCCGGACAAGCCGTTCACGAAGCCGCCGAGAAGCGCGCCGACCAGGATCAGTAGGGTTTCAGCTGTCACTTTTAGGAACTCAGGGGGGCGAGCGAAAAACAGTTTTCCTGCTGCGGCATGGCAAGTACGATAAAAATCCTTGAAACAGGCGAGCCAAGTCCCATATCAGCGGTAGACAAAAAGGGTAAGCGCCAGAAATGGGCTTATCTGCAACTGGATGCTCTTGTTGGGGTCCGGGATCGAATTGGAATGTGCAGGGTCGCTTAAGCAAAGGGCCAACTTGATGACGCGCGTATCACTAATGTCGAGCCCGATGATGCTCGGTTTCGAGGAAATCGAGCGGTTGATCGATCGCGCCGCCAAAGGCACCAGCGAGGGCTATCCCCCCTACAACATAGAGCGGGCGACACGTGCTGACGATCAGCGCGAATTGCTTCGGATAACGCTGGCAGTTGCCGGATTCACACGCGAGCAACTTGAAATTACGCTTGAGGACAGCCAGCTGATTGTTCGCGGGCGTCAACAGGATGATAAGTCGCGCGTGTACTTGCATCGCGGAATCGCCGCGCGCCAATTTCAGAAAACCTTCGTGTTGGCCGAGGGAATCGAGATTCTTCAAGCCGATCTTGATAACGGAATGTTGACCATAGATCTGGTCCGGCTTGAACCAGAACGCCACACACGGCGTATAGATATTGGGCACAAGTCGCCCAAATTCTAATCTTGCTTACTGGTAGCAAAACACGTCGAATCACACGACCATGGGACTGTCTTGGTTTGGCCGCAGAAATCTGCGATCAAACAACAGGGGCATGACGTGCTGGAACTCTGAGAAGGAGGTTTGCGTCATGGTAGAGCAGAAGCGGACGAAGAGTTTGAGAGCAGTATCGAAGCGCCGGATCGCGGCCGCACGGATCAGTGCGATCGAACTGGCGAAGCTCGGTGGTGGCAAAGTGGCCTACATCAAGATGCTGAGCTCGGACGAGGCCAACCGGATGTACCCGGCCGTAAAAGGCCTGCCGAAAGGCATCAGCCTGTTTGCATTGCACGCAGCCGACGGAACGCCACTCGCCTTGACGGACAGCCGACAAGCGGCCATCGGTCACGCCATGGGTGACAAACTGCATGTCGAGAGCTTGCACTGACGGAGTGCAGTATCGTTGCATTGGATCAAATTCACAGACGCCTCAACCCAACGGTTGAGGCGTTTTTAGTTCGGCGGCGACGCGTTATCGAAGACTGGGGCGCTGGTTAACCGCGATAATGCGAATATTGCCCGCGCGGCTTGAACCGCTCGAGATAGCCCGGCACGATCGATCCAACGGCATGCGGTGAGGGAACGCCAAGCGCTGCAATGGTCCGACCCTCGCGCTTCGCGGTTTCGCTCACTACGTTGTCAGTTTGCAGCAAGCGCACCTGATCGAGCGTGATCGGGCGCAGTGCGTTCGGCAACGGCGTCGTCAACGCAGCCTGCAGCTTTGCCGCCCAGAATGGCAACGGGAGGTACATGCGGCTGCGATCGGTCCAGGTTTGTGTCTTATCCAGCAGTTGGCGGAACGTCAGAATTTCCGGCCCGCCAATCTCATAGACCTGCCCAGCTTTGCCTTGGCCACCCGCAACCGCTGTGATCGCCAATGCCAGATCGCCAACAAAGATCGGTTGGAACTTGGTCTTGCCGCCACCGATCAACGGCAGGAACGGCGACATGCGGGCAAGGCCTGCAAACCGGTTGAAGAACTCATCCTCCGGGCCGAACACGATGGAGGGGCGCAAGATGATCGTATCTGGGAACTCTTCGAGCATACCAGCCTCGCCCTCGGCCTTGGAGCGGGCGTAGGCGGCCGCTGACTTGCGGTCCGCTCCAATGGCTGAGACCTGAATGACGCGGGCAGCACCTGCCTCACGGGCGGCTTTCGCAATGGCGCGTGCACCCGCAGCGTGCACCGCATCGAAACTTTGCTTGCCGGTGGGGGCTAGCACGCCAACGAGATTGATCACGACATCGGCGCCAGCACAGGCTGCGGCAACCGACTCCGGATAACGCAGGTTCGCTTGTACGGCATGGATCTGGCCGACTGTACCCATTGGCTGCAGATGGCCAGCGAGGTCCGGTCGGCGCACGGCTGCACGCACCCGCCATCCAGCCTTGGCAAGCGCCCGCACGGTATGGCGTCCGATGAAGCCGGAGCCGCCGAAAACCGTTACCAATCCGCCGCCGTCCCGCATCGCAGTCATGGTTCGCAAGCCTTCTCAAAACTCGAAGTTGGTTGATGCCTCGTTGCCATACACGAGTGGTTGTGTCTGTGCAAAGCGCTCACGCGACGCTTGAAAATTAGGAAGGCGTAAGCTGAGACGCTCAGTGTCCGCCGCCGCCCTCTGCGACTTTCAATGCCTCGACTCGGATTTCGTCAACAAGGCGCTGTTTCAGGGCGACGAATTCGGGCGCGGTTTTCAAGGTGTAGGGCCTGGGATGCGGCAGATTGATCGGGATATCGGCCTTGATCCGCCCAGGCCGTGCCGTCATCACAACGACGCGGCTCGCCATGAAGATCGCTTCTTCGATGTCGTGGGTGACGAACACCACGGTCTTGCGGTCGCGCTCCCAGATGCCGAGCAACATTTCCTGCATCAGCGAACGGGTTTGATTGTCGAGCGCGCCGAACGGTTCGTCGAGCAGCAGGATCTTTGGGTCGTTGGCGAGCGCGCGGGCAATCGCGGTGCGTTGTTGCATGCCGCCGGAGAGCTGTTTCGGCCAGTGGTTTTCGAAACCGCGCAGACCCACACGGTCGATGTAACCGGCGACGATGTCGGCAGCCTGGGCGTCGGCCATGCCTTTCTCGCGCAAGCCAAAGCCGATGTTCTCGGCAACCGTCAGCCATGGAAACAGCGTGTAGGACTGGAACACCATGCCGCGGTCGGGCCCGGGGCCCGCCACCCGTTGACCGTCGAGCAGCACTTCGCCAGCGGTCGGCTTGTCGAGCCCGGCGACGATCCGCAGTAGCGTGGACTTACCACAGCCGGAGGGCCCCAGGATCGTGACGAAATCGTTGTTGGCGATTTCGAGATCGGTCGGCTCCAAAGCGCGCGTTGGTTTGCCGCCAGCATTGGCTGGGGCGAACACGCGTGTGACCTGCCTGATGCTTAACTGGCTCATGCGAGTGACCAGGGGTAGAGCCGTCGGTTCACTTCCTTGAAGAAGAAATCGGAGACGAGACCGATCAGGCCGATCACGATGATGCCGAAGATGATCTGCCCGGTGTTGAGCAGCGCCTGGCTGTCGGTGATCATGTGGCCGATGCCAGCCGACGAGCCGATCAATTCGGCGACGATGACGTAGGTCCAGGCCCAGCCGAGCACGAGGCGCAGGATTTCGGCAATGGCCGGCGCCGAGGATGGCATCAATACGCGCCGTATCACCCCCTGGTCGGTCGCGCCCAGCGTATAGGCTGCCTCCACCAGATCACGCCGGGTGCCGCCAACCGCGACAGCGACCATCAAAATGATCTGGAATACTGAGCCGATGAAGATGACCAGCAGCTTTTGTAATTCGCCGATGCCAGCCCACAAGATCAACAGCGGGATGAAGGCGGACGCTGGTAGGTAGCGGGCGAACGACACGAACGGTTCGAGTGCGGCTTCGATCGGTTTGTAAGCGCCCATCGCAATGCCGATCGGCACGGCAACGAGTGCTGCCAGCACGAACCCGCCAACTACGCGCCAGATCGTGATGCCGATGTCATACAGGAAGCCATACTGCGTCAGCAGCAACCAGCCCTCGTGCAACATGGTGATGGGGTTGGCGAGGAACGTCTTCGAGACAAACCCGCCGAACGTCGCGAAACTCCACAGCGCCACGAAGGCCGCGAAGAAGGCGAGGCCGTAGACAGTGCGCTGGGTGGATGTGACGGGTTCTAGCGGGCGGGGCATGGGGTGGTGACGTTCAGCATTGACAGCGTTTAGTAGAAAAACGGAGCAGCATGTAACAACCCAAACACACTACGGAGATGACGATATTGGCACGTTACCCTAATTAGTTCTAGGCCAAATATTCTTTACCGGAATGGCTCCATATTTATTTTCCGCTTTGTCTCCAGGGATGAGCAAGAGGCAAAGGTATACAATTGCTCCGCCGATCTCTGTGAGAATTGGCCAACGCAATAGCGCACCCAATATCACGGTGCCAAACAAAACTGGAACCAACACCCATCCGCTAATATTCATATCATGAAGGCGCCACACGCTAATCACTATTTGGTACACGGAATTCGCCACAACAAATATTATTATCAGTGGGAACAGAAATAGTTCGGCACCTTTTTGGTCCAATCCAATCAGCCAAATAGCACCTACCAAGGTAGCAAAGGCAGCGACGAGAAGCATAAATGAGCCAATGCTTCTGATGAAAAATTGCAACTGACTCAATCTGCTGCTGAATTCAATTTGAGTTGTGGTCGGAACGGGCCGCAGGGGTTCCATGCTACTTGCTGCTGCCAGCACGGTCTTTGGGGGTATTTCAGCAATTAGATGCTCCGGTAAATCAATTGGAGTGCCCTCATCCAATTGGCGCTTAATAGCCGGTCCAACAGTCTCCGCGATCATCGGTTTGGCCCTGATCGATAAGGAAATAGATCCTATGAGCCAGAGATGCAGCGTCATCAGAAAGGGCAGTACAGCAGCGACCAAAGGAACCTCTGAATAGCACGATCGACCAAT
>JANOYV010000181.1:0-21465 GCA_031429105.1 Hyphomicrobiaceae bacterium
CCCCGCGCACCAAATATTGCGCTGCCGACACGCACATGCGTTGCCCCAAACGCGATTGCGGTTTCGAAATCGGCGCTCATACCCATGCTGAGGCCGGAGAGACCCAGCTCTTTCGCCTGTTTGGCGAGAAACGCGAAATGCACGGCGGCCTCCTCCTCGACCGGCGGAATGCACATCAGGCCTGCGATCTCCAACTTGAGATCATCGCGGCACATGGCAACGAACGCTGCCGTTTCCTTCGGCGCGATGCCAGCCTTCTGAGGTTCCTCGCCGGTGTTGACCTGAACAAACAACTTAAGGCGCCGTCCCTGCTTCGCACATTCGGCAGCGATCGCCTGCACAATCTTGGGCCGATCGATGGTGTGGATGCAGTCGAACAGGGCGACCGCCTCCTTCGCCTTGTTCGATTGCAGCGGCCCGATCAAATGCAATTCAACGCCAGAATAGCGCGCCTTGAGGTCCGGCCACTTCTGCATAGCTTCCTGCACACGATTTTCGCCGAACACGCGGTGGCCCGCCTCTAGCACGGGTTCGATGTCGGCCGCGAAGTAGGTCTTTGATACGGCGATCAGGTGTGCCGAACCAGGCTGTCGCTTAGCACTAGCTTCGGCGGCAGCGATGCGAGATTTAATGTCGGCAAGGGCAAGAACCGACTGCGAAATCGTCATGAGTCACTCCGGCGATACTTTGGAACGGCGTGGTCGTCGTTCGAGAGCAGTTCGAGATAAACCTTATGGATGAACACCTTGTCGCGGCCGACCTTTTCTTCCACCAGAAGCCCGAGCGTGACCAGCTGCTTTAAATAGGTCGAAGCCGCCTGGCGCTTGGCAATATTTTTGCGTGTCACATCGGCAATGCGGCAATAAGGTTGGCTGAAGATCAGCTCGACGAGTTCGCGGGAATAGATCTTCGGTGCGCCAGCACGCAGCAGTTCGGTCGCCTGATCCATCAACTGGCGAATGGCAACAATCTTGTCGAGGGTCCAGATCGCCGTGACCTCGACGGCTTCGAGCATATAGAGAATCCATGGCTCCCAGGCGCCAGACGCCGTCACTCCGGCAAGCAGCCGATAGTAGTCGCCACGCGTGCGCAGGATATGTCGGCTGAGGTAGAGCGTCGGCAGGTCAAGCAGCTTGTCCTGTACCAGGCATAGGATATTGAGCACGCGGCCGGTGCGGCCATTGCCGTCGATGAAAGGGTGGATCGCCTCGAACTGGTAATGCAGGATCGCCATCTTGACGACCGGATCGAGGTCGCTCGGCTCGTTGAGGAAGCGTTCCCAGTTTGCGAGTAGTGTTCGTAGATGAGCTGCTCCCTCCGGTGGGGTGTAGATGGTTTCACCGGTGTGCGCGTTACGCAATGTTGTGCCTGGGGTCGCGCGAATATCGAGGCCGACGCCCTTCAAGGTGCGGCAGATATCGACGATCGAGCGGGTCGTAATCGGGCGTTCCGACAGCGCGTTGTAGCCTTCGAAAAGCGCAGTGCGGTAGCGCAAGGCTTCTTTGGTGGCCGGATCTGCGGTTTCCTCTTCCAAACTTGCCTGCCGAAACAGATCATCGTTAGTGGTGACGATGTTCTCGATTTCGGAACTGCTCTTGGCTTCGAGCATCGGAATAACGTGGATCAGCACGCTCTGGTCCGGGATCAGCTGCCCGGCCCGCTGCAGGCCCGCCAGTGCCGCGCGCGCACCGACACAGCGCTTCAACACCACCTTGCTCTCGACGTCGATCGCCGGTGGTAACGGGGGCAAGTCGTTGTAAGGGCGTGTTGGATCATACATGACCGGCTCATATGTCGACGTTTTCCAATTTCATCGACATATCACTACCGACGTGTCGATGCCATCGACATGTTCAACCTTATATGTCGATATTTTCCGATTTTATCGACACATGATCACGGATGTGTCGATGCAGTCGACATGATTAGCTGTATATGTCGACGTTTTTCAATTTCATCGACATATTACCGCCGATGTGTTTATTCTGTCGACATGCTCGGCTGCATATGTCGATGTTTCTCTATTTCATCGACATATCAGATTCTCTCGGGCATCGCTCCCGCCCTTGACCAGCACCGTCGCTTGATGGCTGATACCGGCAAAATCGCATCCTCTCCGCTGAAAGATCCGCCCGCCATGACCGCCGAAACCGTCACCGAGACCGCCCGCGAACGCTACAACGCCGCCGAGCGCGAGCGCCATTGGCAAAGCGTGTGGGAACAGCGCGAAACCTTTAAAGCATCGACGAAAAACAAGGGCCCAAAGTGTTACGTCTTGGAGATGTTCCCCTATCCATCAGGGCGCATCCACATGGGCCATGTGCGCAACTACGCCCTTGGCGACGTATTCGCACGCCACAAGCGCTCGAAGGGCTTCAACGTCCTCCATCCGATGGGTTGGGACGCGTTCGGCATGCCGGCCGAGAACGCGGCGATGGAGAAAAAGACCCATCCTGGAAAGTGGACCTACGAAAACATCGCCGCGATGAAGCGGCAGCTCAAGTCGATGGGCCTTTCGCTTGACTGGTCGCGCGAGTTTGCCACCTGCGACGTGGCCTACTACCACCAGCAGCAACGGCTATTTTTAGCGATGTATGCCAAAGGCTTGGCCTATCAAGGCGTGGGTAAAGTCAACTGGGATCCGGTTGACCAAACCGTGCTCGCCAACGAGCAGGTGATCGACGGTCGCGGCTGGCGCTCGGGTGCCGTGGTTGAACAACGCGAAATGCCATCATGGTACTTTCGGATCACCAAATATGCCGACGAGTTGCTGGAAGCGCTCAACACACTCGACCGCTGGCCAGAAAAAGTTCGCGTCATGCAGGCGAACTGGATCGGCCGGTCCGAAGGCCTGCTAATGAAATATCAGTTGTCCGGCGCGACCCTGCCGAAGCCAAAGAAGTGGTCGGAACTGGAAGTATTTACGACACGCGCAGATACGATCTTCGGCGGCAGCTTTTGCGCGCTCTCACCCGGACACCCGCTGACCTTTGAGCTCGCCAAGAAAAACAAGGCGCTCCAAGCTTTTATCGAGGAATGCGGTCGCGGTGGTACGTCAGCCGAGGATCTGGCCAAAGCCGAAAAGCTCGGCTTCGACACTGGTATTATGGCGGCGCACCCGCTGATCCCCGACCAGCAAATCCCGGTCTATGTCGCCAACTTCGTCCTCATGGGCTACGGCACCGGCGCGATATTCGGTTGCCCGGCTCACGATCAACGCGACTATGACTTTGCCGCCAAATACGGCCTCAAGATCACGGCCGTCGTCATCCCGACTGACGAGAACCCTGCGACCTACCACCTCCCAGGCAAATCCTATGACGGTCCTGGCGCGATCGCCAACTCAGGCTTCCTCGATGGCATGAGCATCGATGCGGCAAAGGCCGAAGTCGCAACACAATTGGAAGCCCTGAAGAAGGGCAAGCGTCGCACCATGTACCGGCTGCGCGACTGGGGCCTGTCGCGCCAACGCTATTGGGGCTGCCCGATCCCCATCATCCACTGCGACGACTGCGGTGTGCAGGCTGTGCCGGATGATCAATTGCCGGTGAAGTTGCCAGAAGACGTGACATTCGATGTGCCTGGCAATCCCTTGGCACGCCATCCGACATGGAAGCATTGCGCGTGCCCAAAATGCGGCAAGCCAGCCGTGCGCGAAACCGAAACGATGGACACATTCGTCGATAGTTCCTGGTATTTCGCCCGCTTTACCGCGCCAAATGCTGCGACACCGACCGACCTGAAGTCAGCCAAATACTGGCTGCCTGTCGATCAGTATATTGGCGGCATTGAGCACGCGATCCTCCACCTGCTTTATTCGCGGTTCTTTGCCCGTGCGATGATCGCCACCAAGCACATGCCATCGTCCATAAAGGAGCCGTTTGGTGGTCTGTTTACGCAAGGCATGGTGACGCACGAAACCTACAAGAGCCGGAACGGCGCTTGGCTGTTGCCAGGGGAAGTTCGCTTCGAAGGCGAGGGAGATGTCCGACGGGGCTTCGAAATCGCTAACGGCGCTGCCGTCGAAATCGGCCAGATCGAAAAAATGTCCAAGTCCAAGAAGAACTTGGTCGATCCCGACGACATCATCGCCAGCTACGGCGCCGATTGCGCCCGCTGGTTCGTTTTGTCCGACAGTCCTCCTGATCGCGATGTGATCTGGACCGAGGCTGGCGTTGCTGGCGCCAGCCGGTTCATTCAACGGGTCTGGCGCCTAACGGAAGAATCAGCAGACCGGGCCGCACCCGTCAAATCGCCTCGCCCTGCCACATTTGATGCTGAGGCCATCGAACTCCGTCGCAGCGCCCACAAAGCACTGAACAAAGTCGCCGTGAGCATCGAAGCACTTCGATTCAACGTGGCTGTCGCCCAAATCTATGAGTTTGCGAGTGCCATTCAGGCGGCCCTACCCAAAAGCGGCGCTGGTCACGCCTGGGCACTGCGCGAGGCAGCGGAATTCCTGGTCCATATGGTCGGACCGATGATGCCGCACCTCGGCGAGGAGTGCTGGGCGCGGCTTGGATACAACACTCTGCTAGCCGATCAACGCTGGCCGACGGTAGAACAGGCCCTTCTCGTTGACGATACGATCACCATTGCCGTACAGGTGAATGGCAAGCGGCGGGACGAGCTAACAATCGCAAGAACCGCTGCCAATGCTGACGTGGAAGCCGCTGCACTCAAGCTAGAGGCGGTTGTACGTGCCATGGAGGGCAAACCGATCCGTAAGGTGATCGTGGTGCCGCAAAGGATTGTGAATGTCGTTGTCTGACCCGCGTTCGACGTCCGGCAGGTCCCCGTTTCGGGTCGCGAGATGCCGTGCGTTGATCGCGATGATGCTTGGTAGCGTGGCATTGGCTGGTTGTGAAACTGGTGGCTTCAAACCGCTGTATGCCACTGGATCGAATGGCGAGGGTGTCAATTCGCGCCTTGCACAAATTAACATATCGACGATCCCAAGCCGCGTTGGCCAACGCCTGCGCAACGATTTGTTATTTGAGAACAACGGCGGCGCGCTGCCAACTGAGCCACGCTATAGACTCGACATCGCGATCCGAGAATCGTTGGTCTCCACGCTTGTGCGCTCCGATGGCGAGGCCGCCAGCCAGATCTATAACCTGGACGCCAAATTCACGCTGATCCGCCTATCTGACAAGAAAATTATACTTGAAGGCACAAGCTTCGGGCGTGCTGGCTTCGAGCGATATACCAACATCTACTCAAACGTCCGTGCGAAAGATGATGCTGAGAACCGCGCGGCAAAGACAATTGCCAGCGATCTGCGCAGCAGAATAGCGGCTTTCCTTGCAACCGAGAGCTGATTTCTACACGGCGCACCTGGGACGTCCACCATGGTTGCGTTAAAATCCGCCGACGTTCCGAATTTCCTCAAATCTTTCGACAAGCGCATCGAGAGCATTCTCGTGTTTGGCACCGATCCGGGCATGGTTTCCGAAACCGCTCGCCTCATTGCGACGAAGCTAGCGGAAGCCGAAAATCCACCGGGCGAAATTTTACGCATCGAGGATGCTGACCTAGAGAGTGATCCTGATCGGCTTACGGTCGAACTTAAGACCATCCAGATGTTTGGTGGACCGAAGATCGTGCGAACGACGGTTAGTCGGCGCGTCACCGCCCTCAGCCTCAAATCGCTTGTCGAAGGCGGTTTGACAGGCCGTCTCGTCGTCGAGGGAGGCAACTATAAGGCCGATGACGCCATCCGTTCCTTGTTCGAAAAGAGCGCCAAGGCTGCAGCCATCGCCTGCTACCCCGACACCGCTGGCGATCTTGAACGACTCGTGCGGGAGGTCTTGGGCGAGGCCAAGCAAACACTTACACCTGATGCCCGACAACTCCTGCTGGCTCGATTGGGCGCCGACCGGGGGTTATCTCGCGCCGAGATCGAAAAACTATCACTTTACGCGACTGGCAAGACATCGATTGAAGTCGAGGACGTCGAAGCCATCGTTGGCGACGCATCGGAGCAAACCACCGACCGCATCATCGAGAGCGCAGCTGCCGGCAAGACCGCTATTGCTGTGACTGAGTTTGACCGCGCTATCGCCGCTGGCGAAAACGCCCAAGTGATCATCAGCGCGATCCAGCGCTACTTCCACCGTCTGCACCGCGTGCGCGCTAGCCTCGATCAAGGCCGGTCATTCGACGATGCTGCGCGCAGCCTTCGGCCACCGATTTTTTTCAAACAAAAGGGGCCTTTCCAAGCGCAGTGCTCAAATTGGTCCGTGGAACGACTTACGGACGCACGTGGCCGCATTGCCCGCGCAGCGCTTGCAGCGCGCCGTGGCGGTGATCTCGAGGAGGTCATTGCCGAGCGATTGCTCATTGAGCTGGGCGCCCTCGCTAGCGCCGGGCAAGCCAAGGGTTAGCCGATTACACTCAAGGCAATCGATTGCGCTTCAGGTTTTCAACCGCATCCCAGAACAGGAATTCGGCTCCTAGCGTTCGAATATCGGGCGCACCCATTTGCGTCATCACGCCCGAAACTTCCTTGCTGATCATACTCACAGCATGATTTGCCCCGGCCTCTGCGCCGGCCGTAACGCCGTATAACGTCCACCGACCGACGAAGGCGAACTTTGCTCCAAGGCATAGCGCGGTGACGATATCCGAACCGCGCCTGATGCCGCCGTCCAGCATCAACGTCACGTCGTCGCCAACTGCATCACGGATGGCGGGCAATACTTCGATCGGTGCCGGGGCGCGGTCAAGCTGGCGGCCACCGTGATTCGATACCATGATGCCGTCAACGCCCATAGACGCTGCGCGCTTGGCGTCAGCTGGATGCATGATCCCTTTGATCACGAGCGGACGCGACCACAGCTTGCGAATGCGCGCAATATCATCCCAGGTCGTCGCATCACGCGCTTGCACGGAAAAGAAGTCCGCGACCTGATTGGGCGTTGAGCCCTTGGGGGCATACGGCTTCCAGTTCGGCACGATATCCTGGTTCCGGGAGCTGCTGAAATACTCGATCATCCACTGCGGATGGCTCAAAGCTTCCAACTTTGACGACCAAGTCGGTTTGACCGGCCGGGAAAATCCATTTCGAAGGTTGCGCTCCCGTTTCGGGGTCGCTGGCACATCGACTGTCACGACAAGTCCTGCAAGACCCGCTTTATCAGCCCGGCGGATCATATCATCGGCGATGCCGCGATCCTTCGCCTGATAGACTTGGTACCAGCCATGATCGGGCGCGACTTGGCCCAACTCTTCAATGGTCGCCGTTGCCGCCCCCGACATGATGAACGGGATGTTGGCAGCCTTGGCAGCGCGCGCCAACATCATGTCAGCGCCGTTACGAAACAGCCCGGCAGCTCCCGTCGGCGCAATACCGTAGGGCTGGGCATAAGTCCGCCCGAAGAGTGTGGTACCGGTATCGACCGTATTCACATTGACCATATAGCGCGGCACCAGCCGAATAGAGCTGAACGCGCCCACATTGCGTACAAGGCCTTCCTCGCCTTCGACACCACCTTCGATGAAGTCGTGCATGATCCGAGGCAAGCGCCGCCGCGCCAACCGCTCCAGATCATAGTAATTGATCGCCGTTTCGATGCCCACGCGCCGTCTCCCCACACACGTTTCAACCAACCTGCAACCGACTTGCAACCGGAGCAAGTAGGTTTGACGCACAGGTGCTGCTTGCCGAGGCTAGCCTCGACGTATAGTGGTCGCCGATCATTCAAAGCCCGCCCGAGGACCAAACCAAATGACCACCAAGTCAATCGACGTCATCGCCATCGGCAATGCGATTGTCGACATCATCGGCCGCTGCGACGAAGCATTTCTCGCCCGTCATGGCGCCGACAAAGGCAGCATGCGTCTCGTCGATGCCGCAACGGTCACCGCGTTGTACAAGGACATGGGTGCCGGTACTGAAATTTCGGGTGGATCGGCCGCCAATACGATGGTTGGCATTGCATCGCTGGGCGGCACGTCCGGGTTTATCGGCAAAATCGCCGACGACGCTTTGGGCCATGTTTTTGCACGTGACATCAAAGCCGCTGGCGTTACATTCAACACGCCTCCGTCAAAGGGTGGCGCACCAACCGCCCGCTCACTGATCCTTGTCACGCCCGATGGCGAGCGCACCATGAACACATTCCTGGGTGTCAGCCCCGAACTGGCAGTCTCGGAGGTTGATTCCGCGCTGATCGACCAAGCCCGCATTGTGTACCTTGAGGGGTACCTGTTCGACCGGGACGAAGCCAAGGCGGCCTTCCGGCAAGCGGCCAGCCACGCCACCAAGAGCGGGGCCAAGGTTGCATTGACCCTCTCGGACGCGTTTTGTGTGGATCGCCATCGTGGGGAATTCCTCGCCTTCATCCGCGAACATGTCGACATTCTCTTCGCCAATGAATCCGAAGTCACATCGCTGTATGAAACTAAGTCATTCGATGAAGCAGCCGCCCACGTCGCACACGACTCCGGACTGGCGGTTCTGACCCGCAGCGC
Organism: Hyphomicrobiaceae bacterium; assembly: GCA_031429105.1. Classification (GTDB taxonomy): domain Bacteria; phylum Pseudomonadota; class Alphaproteobacteria; order Rhizobiales; family Hyphomicrobiaceae; genus JAKFWF01. The sequence continues at coordinate 8,476 of JANOYV010000181.1, forward strand.
CAAGGGTGCCGTGATTGTTGCCACTGGCAAACAAATCGCCGTCCCAGCCGCCAAGGTCGAAAAGGTCGTGGATACCACTGGCGCCGGTGATCTTTATGCAGCTGGGTTTTTATATGGCCACGCCCGCGGCCTCGACAATGAAACGTGTGGCCATCTCGGTGCACTGGCGGCGGCTGAGATCATCAGCCACGTCGGCGCTCGACCTCTCACATCACTCGCCGTACTACCGAGAGCACGAGGCCTCATCTGACAGTTGTACTGCCTTTTGTACTTGGAGAATTAGAGTTATAGCGAAACTTGTTGCAGTTCAGCAGCATTTAGCTCCCCAATTACTGTAATTAAGCCACTCAAGGCTGTACAACCACACTAAGGAGTCAAATATTCAATTATTCTCCCTGGAATAACAGGGCCTTCCTGCGCACAGTGAATACAACGAATCGCTTCGCAGGAATTTCAAACATGACGGCAGCGCACGCCCGCCGCGGCAGACCGAAGGGCTCCGGCATCAACGACGAGCAAAGATTGGTCGAGATGTCTCGGCTGATCAATGCTGACAAGCACCTCAAGCCCACGACCGCCATCAAAGCCCTTGGCATTACCGATCCATCGGCAATCCGTCGGCTGCGCGACAAATATAATGTGCTGCATGGGGACCGTTACTCAACGAGCGCTCCTCAATACCGCACGGGTCCGGCAAATCCCCGCACAGGTCCCACAGCGCGCGCAACGCCGCTGAATATCGCCGATCCTATCCGCCGTGCCGCCCCCCAACCCACAAGTCAGCCGACACCAGCACGGGCCAATCCGGTCCAAACAGCCGACTTGGCTGCAGCATTGCCGGTGAAACCCGCGCACGCTAACCAGGTTCCTATTGCCGCTATGCTTTTTGGCTTTGGCCTGAACGCCGCCACAGCACTATTCGAACAGCAAATGATGCTTGCCCAGAGCGTCATGAAACTACCGCCAATTCGCGAACTGTTTCGGCAACAGATCGCGCTTACTGAATTCATGTTGGACGTCGCGAGCCATTCCCCAGGCCCCCGCCACGTCCACTGAATTTGCTAGCCCAGAGCAATGTAACTTAAACGGCCGCCCCGGCAAGGCGGCCGCTTTTTTGTCTCCAACGGCTATCAGATTTTCCGCAGCGCCACGCTCTCAACCTTGTGGTCGGCACCTTTGCGCAAAACCAATCGCGCTCGATGCCTGGTCGGCAGAATATTTTCATCCAAGTTTTTGAGGTTGATCGTCCGCCATATTTCCATCGCGCGATCATACGCTTCGTCGGGTGTCAGGCTGGCATATCGGTGGAAGTAGGCGCCTGGATCGCGGAATGCTGTATCGCGTAGCTTCAGGAACCGCGCCACGTACCACTCCTCGATCACCTTAGCATCGGCGTCGATATAGATCGAGAAATCGAAGAAGTCCGACACGAAGGGGATACCCTCGCCACCGCGCGGCAAGCGCGCCGGCTGCAACACGTTCAGTCCTTCCACGATCAGAATATCCGGGCGCTCGACGATAACTTTTTGCCCCGGCAGCACGTCGTATTGAAAATGCGAATAAACCGGCGCCTCTGCGATTTCACGCCCTGACTTGACCTCACCCAGAAAATTTAACAACCGCGTCGTATCAAAGCTCTCCGGGAAGCCCTTGCGGTTCATGATGTCGCGGCGCTCCAACTCAGCATTGGGGAATAGGAACCCATCCGTTGTAATTAGGTCGACTCGGGGATGATCCGGCCAACGCGCCAACAGCGCCCGCAATGCGCGTGCCGTTGTGCTCTTGCCCACAGCCACGGACCCCGCGATGCCGATGATAAACGGCACGCGCCGGTCCCGCCGATTGAGAAAGCGCGACGACACGCTGTGCAGTTCCTGAGCCGCCTGCACATACAGATTAATCAACCGCGACATCGGCAGATAGATTTGCTCAACCTCTTCGAGGGAGAGCCCATCCATTAAGCCGGACAACTGCGCCAGATCGCGCTCAACGAGTGTCATTGGCGTGTCGGCACGCAGCCTCGCCCACTCTTCGCGTCGGAACTCGCGATAGGGGGAAAAGTGCAGGCCATCACTGATGAGCTCGGCCTCCTCGTCCAACGCCTTCTGCTCGTAAATCGCCATTTCGTTATCTCAACTCGACAATAACTTAACCAGGCACTCGGCCAGCTTTTTCGGCTAAACCCGATTGCGCCATTCGTCCTTCCAGTGTCGCCAAAACATCTGCCAGCGGCACCCCGCGCACCTCTAGCAATACCAGTAGATGATAGAGCAGATCGGCTGCCTCCGAACGCACTTCGTTCTCGTCACCGCTGATACCGGCAATAACAGTTTCGATGGCTTCTTCACCAAGCTTTCGCGCGCACTTTTGCGCTCCCGCATCCAGCAATTGACGAGAATACGATGTATCCGCCAACGCTTGCCGTCGGCTTGAAATCAGGGCCGCAAGTCGACCTAAAACGTCATCGGCCACGGGCGTTGCTCCGGTTTGACTATCAATGGCGAGGCTTAAAGCCTGTTCTTCGACCACACAAGCAAAACGGCCCGACGTGGTGATCGGGCCGTTCGATACTCTACTCAGCGACACCCGACCCTAACCGCCAGCGGTATTGCCGAGCCGCAATCGAATGTAATCGAGCTGGTCGAAGTTGCCATATTTGATCGTCATCAAACCGCTTTCGCCTGACCCGCGCTTGATCTCAACCTTCAGGCCCAGCAGATCCGACAAATCCTTTTCGAAGGCTTTTGTATCTGGGTCTTTATCACGGGTCTTGCGCGCAACCCCGGCAGCATCCGCAGCCGTGTCACTTTGCACGAGAGCTTCGATATCGCGCACGCTTAGGTCCTGTGAAACAATCCGCTCTGCAAGACTTTCAGCGTCATCGCGGCCCACGAGCGCACGGCCGTGGCCTGCGGTCAACTTGCCCGACCGCACCAGCTCGATGACATAAGCGGGCAGCTTCAGCAGCCGCATCGTGTTCGCCAGATGACTGCGGCTCTTGCCAATCACCTCGGCTAACTTGTCCTGCGTATATCCGAACCGTTCAACCAAATCGCGATAGCCGGTCGCTTCTTCAATGGCATTGAGATCGGCGCGTTGCACGTTCTCGATGATCGCCAGTTCCAGCAAGTCCTGATCCGAGAGGTCCCGGACGATGACAGGAACGCTGTGCAGCCCTGCCCGCTGGGATGCCCGCCAGCGTCGTTCACCAGCAACGATTTCATAACCGCTGCTGTTGGCTGGATCGGGCCGCACGAGAATCGGTTGAACCAAGCCCTTCTGACGAATGGAATCGGCTAATTCAACCAGCTCGTCCTCGCGAAAATCTTTGCGAGGATTGAATGGGCTTGCTTTGATCTGGTCGATCGAAACGACGCGCTGCTCACCTTCTTCTGGCAATCTTGGCTGACCGATCATCGGCTCCCCGATCAGCGAAGCAAGCCCCCGTCCCAATCGGCTTTTTTGCAGCGGTACCGCCATTGCGTCCCTCTTAATTTCGGCTTTGTCTTTGAATTCGCTCGTTACGCAACACAGGTTCCGTCGTTACGCTGCCTTATAGCGGCGCTCGCGTTCGATGATCTCGGTGGCAAGTCGCACATAGGCCTGGCTACCAGCTGAGTCATAATCATAAAGCAGGATTGGTTTGCCGTGTGACGGCGCCTCAGCCACACGCACGTTGCGCGGGATCATGGTCTCGTAAACCTTGGGACCAAAGAAAGCGCGCACGTTCTGCGCCACTTCCTTCGAGAACGTTGTGCGTGCATCGTGCATGGTTAGGACCACGCCCTGGATCTCAAGGCTAGGGTTCAGCGTACCGCGAATTTGGTCGATGGTATCCTTCAACTGAGAGATACCTTCGAGAGCAAAGAACTCACACTGAACCGGCACCAGCACGGCGTTTGCCGCTGCGAGGGCGTTGACCGTCAACAGGTTGAGCGACGGTGGGCAGTCGATCAAAACATAGGTCAACGGCGATGTTGTTCCCTGCGCACGCTGGATGGCAACCAATCCAGCAACAGCGTCGCGCAACCGAAACGACCGGTTGGGGTCAGCCGCGAGAGCGCTATCAGTGCCGACAAGATCGGAGTTCGCCGGTACAATCGATAGACCCGGCACACTTGTTGGAACGCTTGCCTCGGCAAGTGAAGCATGGCCGGTCAGCACGTCGAATGATGTCAGCTTGCGGGCATCCGGGGCAATGCCAAGCCCTGTCGACGCGTTGCCCTGAGGATCGAAGTCCACGACTAGAACTTGCTCGCCGATCGCTGCGAGCGCGGTGCCGAGGTTGATTGCCGTCGTTGTTTTACCGACACCACCCTTTTGGTTGGTGATCGCCAAGACCCTGACCGAATGCGTTGACATGAGCTTCACGCCCCCTTGTCCAAAACCACTAGATTGCGAACCTCGACGACGGCAGCACCTGCCTGCGTCATGCTCGGAATCAGCCGGTGCTCGAACTGCCAATGCTGGCGCGCATCCAGGATTTCCTGATCAACACTCCGACCCTTGAGAAACAACCCAAGAGTAGACTCGGTCCAAAGGGGAGCGGATAACGCGAACAGGTCGTTTAATGGCGCCAACGCACGAGCTGTTACAACATCGACTGCGCCGACCTTAGCTGAAGTCGCTGGTGTTTCGATACGTTGCGCGACGATCTCCACAGCGATCCCTGTGTTTCGAGCCACTTCGCGCAGAAAAGCGCACTTGCGTTGATCACTTTCAACCAGAACAGTCGACACACCACCCCGGTCTGCAAGCATGATCGCCAGAACCAAGCCTGGAAAGCCACCACCGGAGCCCAGATCGACGTGACGTTTTGTTCCGTCCGGAATGAGCGTGGCAAGTTGGGCGCTATCGGCGAAATGCCTATCCCATATCTCACTCAATGTACTGGGGGCGACGAGATTGACGGCTTTCTGCCAGCGCTTCAGCAAATCGGCATAAGTTCTGAGCCGATCAACGGTTTCACGTGAAACGCCAAAGACGTGAGCAAAGTCGCTAGGGCCTAAGATTAATGGTCGATCGGCATTCATGCTGACCGCGCGATCCGCGACTTCTTGAGATGCCCCAGCAAAATCAAGAGAGCCGCTGGCGTCATCCCGTCGATTTTCGTGGCTTGCGCCAGCGTTGACGGCCGATGGCGCTTTAACTTGGTGCGGACCTCGGTCGATAGCCCCGGCAAACCGTCATATTCGAAATCTGCTGGGATTATCGTCCCCTCGTCACGACGCAATGCATTTGCGTCAGCATCCTGTCGCACAACATAGGAAGCGTACTTCCCGTCGATTTCCAGCTGCCCGCCAACCTTCGGGCTGACGTTCGACAACTCAGGCCAGATCGACTGCAACCGCTGCAAATCGACGCCCGGATAGGTCAGCAGGTCAAACGCCGACCGCCGCTTGCCGTCCTGTTTGATTTGGATGCCCGCCTTTAGCGTCTCGCTGGACGTCATCGAAAGCCCTCGTAGCAGCGCTTCCCCTTCTGCCAAAGCAACAGACTTAGCGGCGAAGGCTTCACTGCGGCGCGCACCTATACAACCCGCACGTAGACCGATCGGCGTCAACCGCTGATCCGCATTGTCGCCGCGCAACTTCAACCGGAACTCGGCCCGGGATGTAAACATTCGGTAGGGCTCGCTCACCCCTCGGCTTACGAGATCATCGACCATAACGCCCAGATAACTATCCGCGCGGGACATTATAACGGGATCAGTGCCAGAGGCGGTGCAGGCGGCATTCAACCCAGCCAACAGTCCTTGAGCGCCCGCTTCCTCGTACCCCGTTGTTCCATTGATCTGGCCTGCCAGATAAAGGCCACTCAGAGCCTTCATCTCCAGGGTGGGTTGTAGCGCCCGAGGGTCGACATAGTCATACTCAATGGCGTAGCCCGGGCGGATGATTGCGACCTGCTCCAGTCCCGCAATTGACCGCAAAAAGCGTTCCTGCACATCGGCTGGCAGAGACGTCGAAAGCCCATTGGGGTAGATCGTGTCGTCGTCCAGGCCTTCGGGCTCCAGAAAGATCTGGTGCGACGTGCGGTCGGCAAAACGCACGATTTTGTCTTCGATCGATGGGCAGTAGCGTGGTCCAACCCCTTCGATCTGACCCGAATACATGGCTGATCGACCGAGGTTGTCGCGCACGATCTGGTGCGTGGTCCCGTTGGTGTAAGTGATATGGCAGTCGATCTGCCGCGTCGTTATCCGATCCGTTAGATATGAAAACGGTTCGGGGGGATTGTCACCCGGCTGGCGTTCAAGTTCGTCCCAGCGAATGGTTCGACCATCGAGGCGTGCAGGTGTTCCAGTTTTCAGCCGACCGAGCTCCACACCCAGCGCAGCAAGTCGGCCAGAAAGTTTGAGTGCCGGCGGATCGCCAACGCGGCCAGCAGGGATTTTGATGTCCCCCATGTGAATCAAACCATTGAGGAATGTTCCAGTGGTTAGCACCACGGCGCCAGCTATCAGGCGTCGCCCGTCGCTGGTGACCACGCCGACAATGCGCCCGTCGGCAACAATCAAGTCCTCGACGCCTGCTTCAACCACACTCAATCCGTCTGTTGCGGCAATCGCCGCCTGCATCGCCTGCCGATAGAGCTTGCGATCGGCCTGCGCGCGCAGACCTTGGACGGCTGGTCCCCGCGACCGATTAAGCAACCGAAACTGGATGCCAGCTGCATCTGCGACCCGCCCCATAAGGCCGTCAAGTGCATCAATTTCGCGTACTAAGTGACCCTTGCCCAAGCCACCAATGGCTGGATTGCAGGACATTTCGCCGATGGTCGCCGCCTTGTGGGTGACCAGGGCGGTAATTGCCCCCATGCGCGCTGAGGCAGCGGCAGCCTCGCAGCCTGCGTGCCCACCGCCTACAACAACTACATCGTACTTTAGAATGCTCATGGTGTTGATTTAACAGATGTTTCAATTGGAACAAAGGTCGAATTACTATCCAATGCAGAATAGACCTAAGATTTGGCCCAAAATTTCCTCCGGATCGATCCGTCCGGTCAAGCGTCCGAGGTCATTTGCTGCAAGTCGCAAGTCTTCGGCGCGTAGTTCCAGCTGGTTTTCTTCGCCTGTCAGGAATGAGGCGATGTGGATCAATGTCTGCTGCAAGTGTATCCGATGGCGCGCCTGCGTCGGCGCAGGGCCGCTATTCTGACCCACAGCAGACCGGGCCTGGTCGGCGATTAAGGCCGACAATTCGTCGACGCCAAAGCCAGTTCTGGCGGAAATTGCCAAATTCGCACCTTTGACTGCGGCGGTGGTGAGGTCGGCCTTATTGACGACGACGAGACAGCGGTCGAGATGCACTTCGTCGGGCAATTCCACGTTTGGGCAGGTCGCATCGACCAGCCAAACGACCAGATCGGCCGAAGCAGCCCGAACCAGCGTCCTTCGGATGCCCTCCTGCTCGATTGCACCCGTCGCCGCTCGGACGCCTGCGGTATCGCTAATCACGACCGCGATCCCGTTCAGATCAAGCCGCACTTCAATGATGTCGCGCGTCGTTCCAGCCTCGTCGGATACAATCGCGGCATCACGCTTTGCCAGCGCGTTCAACAGGCTCGACTTGCCAGCATTCGGCGCGCCCGCAAGCACCACTTGATAGCCGCTGCGCAGAATTTCGCCCTTGTTGGCGAGCGCAAGGTGTCCTTCGATCGCAGCGCGAAGTGCCAACACGGCTTCGCGGGCCTGACCGTGGGCAGTCTTCGAGACATCACCTTCATCCGCGAAATCAATGGCAGCTTCGACGAGTGCCTGTGCCAGGATCATTTCCCGGCGCCAGTCGCTGTAAAGGTTTGCCAACACACCACTGGCCTGGTCGAGTGCCTGCGCGCGCTGCGCATCAGTTTCGGCATCGATCAGATCGATCAGCCCTTCGGCAGCCGTAAGATCCAGTTTGCCATTGTGGAATGCGCGCCGCGCGAACTCGCCCGGCTCCGCCATCCGACAACTCGGAACAGAAGCCAGCGCAGCAAGCGTCGCTGCAACAACAGCGCGTCCGCCATGAACCTGGAACTCGGCGATGTCTTCGCCGGTTTCACTAGCCGGTGCCTTGAAATAGAGGACAAGTGCCTGGTCGATCGGGGTTTGCGACTGCGGATGACGAAGGGTCCGCAACCGCACTTCACGATGTGGCGGTACGATTCCCGCTATGCCCAAAAGAGCATCGGCCGCTTCCGGTCCAGAAACACGGATCACCGCGACGGCTGCACGTCCGTGCGCACTCGATAAGGCAAAAATCGTATCCTGCATGGCGTCAGCCCTTCGGCGGAATGATGCAGTAATGCAAGGTGATGGGTTTCATATCGGACTTGCCTGGCCAAGCGAACTGTTCGGCTTTCACTGAACAAGCTTCCGTCAGCAGTCGACGTTTGTGATCGCCCTCCTGATATGTGAACGGCCAAATGATCAGGAGTCCTTCATGGGCGATGCGGCCTGGGTTGATCCACGGCGCGCGCCGCTCCTCCATATCAATCAACAACGACGGTTGATGTTTCGCGCTGAGTGCTACGAGCCCGCCCTCCCAAGCATCGCCAGCGACGAGCTTTAACGGCGACTTCGTTTCTGTTTCCCAGATCGCCTCAAAACGCTGCTGGATCTCCTTTTGCGGCCACCGAGTCGTCACCGGCCAACCACCCTGTGTACCAAAGCCCTTCACACCCGCATAGACCATTGGGACCAATGCAATGATCAACGCCGTAAGTCGCGCGATGCGACCGTGATCCAGCTGAAAGCCAAACCGCTGCATCCAGATGACAGCAGCCAGTCCGAAGTAGCTTCCCATTGGGATCGCCCAAAGATCGCGCAGTCGGGTTGAGAACACGACTGACTGCACAAGCGCAATCGCGACTGCTCCCAGTGCGAACACGGCCACGAAAATCGCCGTTTCCCGCGTTTCGATCTGTTCGGTCGTTTCATGTGAAACAGCAAGTGATGTCTTTCTGGCAGAAAGCGCGAGGGTCAGCAGTAAACCGGAACACATCAATAGTTGAGCGCCAAGGAACCTCGAAGGGTTTGGCCCACCCCGTGCTTTGCCAGCGGCGTGTTGGAAAACAGTGTGATCAAGATCCCTGATCTCAAGTGCCAACGGCACCATCAGCGCTGCGAAAACGATAACGGCAAGCCACGGCCCGAGGGACAAAAGTTGGCTTCGAAGACGCGCGTCGTAAACAGCATAGAGGCCAGCTACCAGCAACAAAATGCCGCCGGAGATTTTACAGTAAACAACGCCCGCGCCGAACAATCCGACGACGACCCACCAGAGCAACGTTCCATGGCGTCGGGCTTTCCAGACTGCCCAGACAAAGCCCGCCCAAAACGGCATCGAGACAATGTTTGAATTGAATTGCGGGGTCAACCAATTGAAGTACGCGAGGGTGCAAGGGAGGATCGCTCCAAGCACTGCCGTTCGCGCGTCGGTGACCTCACGACCGACAAAATAGACGAATAGGATTGTCACGGACGTGCAAAGTCCTGAAAGCGCGTACGCCGACCAACCATAGGCCCCGGTTAGCCACTGGCTTGCCGCCAACATCCAGCCGGCCATATTGGGATGCTTATTGCTGACCAGAATCCAGTCGCGCGCCCACATGTAAACTTCGACTGTGTCGACCGGTGGTGCGTAGTGGACGAGGCCAGGAACCACAGTCCACAAAACCGCCTGAGTGCCGGCGAATAGCGCAACAAATGCAGCTGGGTTCGACCGAATGTACGAAACGCGCAGCTTAGCGCCGGAGGTACTCACTGACATGGATCACGACACTGAAGTGGGCTGCTTGGAGTTAAGCGCGACGCGCCTCCGAAATACACGTCGCGAGCGACACACGCTGATCACCTGCAGTATCGAAATTTGCGGGCTCGAGCCAGCGCTGATATCCGCACTTAATTGACGGCCACTCGCTATCGATGATTGAGAACCAAGCGGTATCGCGATTGCGCCCACGATAGACGGTTGCTTGTCGAAAGACGCCTTCAAATGTGAAGCCATAGCGGACCGCGGCCTTTCGTGAAGGCTCGTTACAATTGTCGCACTTCCATTCGTAGCGGCGATAGCCAAGCTCATCGAACACTCTGGCCATCAGCAAGAACATGGCTTCGGTCGCGTGCGGCTTGCGTTGTAGAAGTGGCGAATAGTTGATGTGCCCAACCTCGATCACGCCGACCGGTGGATCAATGCGCATCAGGCTCGCGATGCCGATAGCTTTGTCAGTCGCCAGGTCGATGATGGTATGAAATAGCGGGTCATCTTGTTTAGCAATGCCGTCAAGCCAGGCGCGATAGTCCTCAAGTTTTTCGAATGGTCCGTAGGGCAAGTACGTCCAGTTGCGGCCTTCAACGTCGAGACGATTGCCCGCAAACAAGTCGGCCGCATGAGCCGCCGGATCGAGTTTCACGACGCGGCAAAATTTGCCTTGGATCGGAGTGATCGGCGGGCGCGGACGGGCAGTCCAATTTGCAAGCGGCGCACCAATTGGTTGGCCGAGGGCATTGCGGAATTCAGACACGCGTTTGACCTTCCCTCGATGACGTTAAGTGTGTTGCCTCACTAGCATGCCGAGCGATGACCGCTCAGCCTGCGACATGTCCATCATTACGTATTCATGCTCTGGAAGAACTCGCCATTGGTCTTGGTCGACCGCAGTTTGTCGACCAGGAACTCGACGGCGTCCATCGTGCCCATCGGATTGAGGATGCGGCGCAGCACGTACATCTTCTTGAGTTGATCGCGCGGAACCAGCAATTCTTCCTTGCGGGTGCCAGACTTGGCGATATCGATCGCTGGGAATACTCGCTTATCGGAGACCTTGCGATCAAGCACAACTTCGCAGTTACCTGTACCCTTGAACTCTTCGAAGATCACTTCATCCATGCGGCTGCCGGTTTCAATCAGGGCAGTGGCAATAATCGTTAGCGAGCCACCTTCCTCGATGTTACGCGCCGCGCCGAAGAAGCGCTTTGGTCGCTGCAGCGCGTTGCTATCGACGCCGCCAGTCAGCACCTTACCGGAGGACGGCACGACCGTGTTATAGGCACGGCCAAGACGGGTGATCGAATCCAGCAGGATCACCACATCGCGCTTGTGCTCGACCAAGCGCTTGGCCTTTTCAATAACCATTTCAGACACTTGAACGTGCCTACTTGGCGGCTCGTCAAAGGTCGAGGCGATCACTTCGCCCTTGACCGTGCGTTGCATGTCGGTGACTTCTTCCGGCCGCTCGTCAATCAGCAGCACCATCAGATAGCACTCAGGGTGGTTGGTCGAAATCGCGTGCGCAATGTTCTGCAGCAGCACGGTTTTACCAGTGCGTGGTTGGGCGACAATAAGCGCGCGCTGGCCCTTGCCCATAGGAGCTACGATATCGATGACGCGGGCAGAGAGATCCTTAATCGTAGGATCTTCAATCTCCATCTTCAACCACTCAGTCGGATAGAGCGGTGTCAGGTTATCGAAATTGACCTTATGCTTTACCGCTTCCGGGTCTTCGAAGTTGATCTGGTTGACCTTGAGTAGTGCGAAGTACCGTTCGCCATCTTTGGGCGATCGGATTTGGCCCTCGACGGTGTCGCCAGTGCGCAGTCCGAATTTCCGAATTTGGGTCGGCGAAATATAGATATCGTCGGGGCCGGGTAGGTAGTTGGCATCAGGCGAGCGCAGGAAGCCGAATCCGTCCTGCAACACTTCGACAACGCCAATGCCAGTGATGTCTATCTCTTTCGATGCGAGCTGCTTGAGCACGGCAAACATCAGTTCTTGCTTGCGCAATGTGTTGGCGTTTTCAACGCCATGCTCATCGGCAAAAGCCATCATTTCGGTTGGGGTTTTAGCTTTTAAGTCCTGTAACTTCATTTCAGCCATGGAATGGGCTCCGCGCGGGCTCTGGCTAGTGAGGAGGGATGAGAGGTTGTGGTGCCGAGCCGGCAAGTGAATTGAAAAAGAGCGCAGGGGATGCGCCATCACGATTGCGAACTGGATCTTTTGGAGATCAAACAGCCACGCGCGCCGCCGGACCTCGCAGCCGACAGCAATCGCATCTTGATCCAATAGCAGTATTTGCCAGTTCGCGAAAGAGGCAAAACATATCGAGTTACAAAAATGCCCGCTCTACTGACCACAAAGTCACTTAATGGGGGGGGGCTGCTACAACTTACAGTACACAACGGGTGTGGCAGAAAGTTTCATCGAAACACCACCTTGGTCAACGCGCTTCGCAGACCGCCTTCAACGCAGAACAGGACCTAGCAGCTCGAGCAGTCGACGCTCACACAACCAAACAGAACGAAAACAATTTACCGCGAGATGCAGGCTTAAATCCAGCTGCAATCGCCGCGCGAATTCCCTCGACGATCTGAGCATCTGTAATTTTCGGTCGCTGATCGTGGAAGGCCATGTGTTTTTTGAAAAAGGTATTCGGCAGCTCAAGGATCAACTCGCGCGGGTGATCAACCAACCTGATCGACAGCGTCAGGCCTAACAAGCCATCTTGGCTTGACCATCGCGGCTCACGAAAAATTTCCCAAACAAATTCGTCGCTATCGACCGTGACGCGGCCTTTTAATTGACGCTTCGGGATCTTCAATGCCATGACAAAAACCAACTCTCACCAAGGCTTTACGATCACTAGGATCACAATACCAATCATCAGCAAAGTTGGTACTTCATTAGCAACACGAAAGTAATAGCCAGTCTTCGTGTTTTGGTCGGCTGCGAAGTCTTTCACCCACTTCGCCTGCAAGCCGTGTGAGGCCGACATCAAGACCACCAACAGGATCTTGACGTGGAGCCACCCACCCTTGAAACCGAACGAGGAGTAGGCAAGCCACAGACCAGTGATCCAAGCAACCACCATGGCCGGCGTCATGATTGCCTTGAGCAACCGACGCTCCATGATCTTGAAAGTCTCAGACTGCTTCGAGCCGCGCTCGGCATCGACGTGGTAAACCATCAGTCGCGGCAGATAGAGCTGGCCAGCCATCCAAGAAATGAT
>JANOYV010000182.1:0-45523 GCA_031429105.1 Hyphomicrobiaceae bacterium
CGCGGCCGACTTGCGTCTGCTTGAGGGAGAATGCCGGGCGAGCCGCCCGTTATTGACGGCTTTTGGCCACTCAACCCGATGAAAACGACGAAAACCGTCGCGGACTGCATTGGTCGATCGTGCTATTCAGAGGTTCCCTAAGTTGAGTCTTGTCTTCAAAAGCCTTTTTATACAGCACCTCATCAGACCCCAAAGAATCCTCAAATGACTTTCTCCGCTCAGTCAAAATCGACATAGGTTGGTACACTTCCAAGCGCCCAAATCGCAATCCTCTGACAACAATGACATTACCGCTATAAGGTCTGATGTCCGGATCTCCACCGTTTGTGACAATAGGTTTCATCTGTGGCCATTTAAGTCGGAAACCGAATTCTTTAATATCATCGCCATCGCTCAAATCGTAATATTCTGGCCCGTACGAGAACAAATATGCCTTCGGGAGTCTAAATTGAACTCCTCTTATTGACAGAGTAACCAATTCTGACTGGTAAGAATTAGGCACAGTCGGGACGAAAGTGTTCGATTTGCGTGGCACCGTTAAATTCCGATTTGATTGCGCAGTAGACACGGTAACAACGTAACTCTGCAGAAACATCGCAGTCAGCAGCAGCGGGAGTCTGAAGGCGACATTTCTGATCGCCATCGAGGAGAGCCTGGAGTTAGGGGGGGATGAGCTTTTGCTCGCGCTTGAGCTCCAGCACCTGCATTTGTACAGTAAATGATCACACGAGATTGCTGGGGGTGAAGCAGTCGATTGCGCCTGACCCATCACGCCACCCTCACATCCCGTTTCCCATCCTTCACCGCCAGCATCCTGATCTCGCGATCGGGGAACACGGCGGCTTTGAGGTCTTTCACCATTTCCTCCGCGCCGCCGAATGGCGCAATCACCTCGACCACCCACAGGTTGTCGCCGCTCTTCCAGTCCTGCGGACGCAGCTTCGAAGTGCCCTCGGCGAGTCGCGCCGCCACATCGGCGGATACCGTACCCCAGAACACCACGCCGATCGGCTTTTCCTTATCGTAGAACAACCGGAACTGTTTCAGGATCACCGGCGTCATCACGAACCACTCCAGGTCCGAGATGAAAAACGACTTGTGGATCTGAGATTGCGACATCAACCAGACGATCTCGCCGAGCACAGCCGACATCGTCTTCGCCGAGCCATCGGGCGCCGCGTACTGGAATGGACTGCCGGGGACGGCATTGGGATTTGCAGCTTGGGGCGTGGGGCTCGGGACCTCGCTCGGCCCATTGCCATTCGAGGTGCCTGGGTGGCTATCGTTCGAGGCGGAAGCAACTTTTAGATCAACGCCCGCGATGGCATCGCCGCCGGGAGCCTTCTTCTTTGTCCATTTACTCAGCATCGATCCTCACTGGGGACGTACTTAAAGGGGCCACCTACGGGGACAGTCACCGATTTCTGTCATCTCATTGTAAATGCTAACTATTCGCTAGATCGGTGACTGTCCCCGTTTGCCCGCATGGCGCGAAGATCAAGCCTTCTCGGTCGTGGGGTCGATCATTTTGTGGACCTCGGTGATCTTGGTCGCGGGAAAGCCGCTGATCTCGGCGTGCTTCTTGATGATGGCCTCGTCTTTGGCGAGATAGACACAGAATGTCTTGTTGTCGGCGACGTAGCTTTCAATCCATTGGATGTCTGTGCCGAGCTTCTGCAGCGTCTCATTCGACTTTGCTGCAGCACCGCGTAATTGATCGCGTTCAAATGACCCGACCTTGGGGATGTCTCGCTCGATGATGAACCGACGTAGGGACATGTGTGCCTCCTGTTGATTGGCCTTCGCAGCGGCATAGAACACTCATCATATCGTTGAAGTATGGCAATGCTAGTGTTCTGCATCATTCGCTCGATCCCCGCGAAAACAGCGTCGAGGCACGCTGCAATTCCCTCTCCCCCGCCGTTTCGGGGGAGAGGGTTAGGGAGAGGGGCGGCCACATGTTCAGTGGTCGCAGCGTCGAGCTTGGCGCAGTCCTGTTGGTGTCTTCTGACCTGCTTGACGAAGGACCGACGGAGGGCGCCGCAAGACGTGTTCGCGCAAGGGGCCGCCCCTCACCCTCGGTCGGCGAAATGCCGCCGGCCTCTGCCCTCTCTCCCGAAAGGCGCGGGGGAGAGGGAAAGTACATCAACAGGGAACCATCGTCAGGTGCACTGCACTGGCTTGAATTTTCAGAACGACGTGTGAGCGGTGGACGGGACAATGGCCGCCTTGGGTTCGGCGAACTGAAATGACGCTCGTTTGCTAAGCGCGGTCGCTTGTCGCCCTTGCCACGCCCGACATCTGCGCTACCCTGCATCTGCGGTGCATCTACGTGCATCTACGGGGACAGTTACCGATTTTGATCACCTAACTGTAACTGCTAACTATTTGCCAAATCGGTAACTGTCCCCGAACGGCATCGCATATCGGGAGCTGGTGTTGAAGCGGGACCTTGCGGTTGCCACCAAAAGTGCACCCACCAGTTGACGGCACCACCCCCTATTCGCTACACGCGGCGTTGGAACTCGTGGTGATTTGGCCGACCGGCTTGCAGCCACGTTAAACAACTCGCTAAAGGGTCGTCGCACTCCCATCCAGCGGAGCGCCCGGCGTCTCAAAGCGGGCCTCATCGGGGGTGCAGCAGGCGATGACCAGCGTTGACAGTTCGACACAGCCGTCGCGCGACAGCAGCCCGATTGCGGCATCGCCATCAGCCAGCGTCGTTTTTCAAGCCAATGCACCGTTGAAGCTCGATTGCGGACAGGTGCTTGAGCCCTACGTGATCGCCTATCAGACCTATGGGCAGCTCGACGCCGCTAAGTCCAACGCAATCCTGATTTGCCACGCGCTGACCGGCGACCAGCACGTCGCCAACGTGCACCCGGTTACCGGCAAACCGGGCTGGTGGGAGACGCTGGTTGGCCCTGGCAAACCAATCGATACCGATCGGTTCTTCGTCATCTGCTCGAATATTTTAGGCGGCTGCATGGGCTCAACCGGACCCGCCTCGATCAACCCGGCGACGGCCAAACCGTGGGGGCTCGATTTCCCGGTGATCACGATTGGCGACATGGTCGATGCACAAGTGGCACTGATCGATCACCTCGGCATCGGTCAACTGTTCTCGGTCGTCGGCGGCTCGATGGGCGGCATGCAGGTGCTTGAGTGGTGCGCGCGCCACAAGGAACGGGTACTAACGGCGATCCCGATTGCGACGGCGGCGTGGCACTCATCGCAAAACATCGCGTTCCATGAAGTTGGTCGTCAAGCGGTTATGGCCGATCCAGACTGGCGCCAAGGGGCCTATCTTGAACAAGGGGTGGTGCCTCGTCGTGGGCTTGCCGTGGCACGAATGGCAGCGCACATCACGTACCTGTCGGAGAAAGCGCTGCAATCAAAGTTCGGTCGCAACCTACAAAACCGGTCCGAGCGTTCGTTCTCGTTCAGCGCTGATTTTCAGGTGGAAAGCTATCTGCGCCATCAGGGCTCAAGCTTCGTCGACCGGTTCGATGCCAACAGCTACCTGTATATCACGCGTGCAATGGACTATTTCGATCTCGCCGTCGAACACGGCGATGTTCTGGCCAACGCTTTCCGGGGCACCAAAATCCGCTTTTGCATCGTATCGTTCACGAGCGACTGGCTCTATCCGACGAGTGAGTCAAAGGAGATCGTGCAGGCGCTGAACGCGGTTGCAGCTAACGTGTCGTTCGTCGAGGTCGAGAGCGACAAGGGCCACGATGCGTTTTTGCTGGACGAGCCAGTGATGTTCGATTGCGTGCGCGGCTTCATCAATGCGGCGTCCGCCAAACAGGCCATTGCACCGGCTGTGAAGGGGGCTTGAAATGTCGGATGTCACGAAGCCCACTGCGCGTGCCCGCGTCGATCACCTGTTGATCGCTGAAATGGTTACGCCCAACGCCCGCGTTCTCGATGTTGGCTGCGGCGATGGCGAGTTGTTACAGCTGCTGGGCGACACCAAGGCTGTCGATGGGCGCGGTATCGAGATCAGTCGCGAGAAGGTCAACGCCTGCGTCGCGCGCGGCCTCTCGGTGATCCAAGGCGATGCCGACCGCGACCTTGTCGACTATCCCGACGATGCGTTCGACTTCGCGATACTGAGCTTGACGATCCAGGCGACGTTGCAGCCTAAGCACGTGTTGGAAAACCTGTTGCGGATCGGCCGCCATGCCATCGTGTCGTTCCCGAATTTCGGGCATTGGGAGGTGCGCTCGAAACTGCTGCTGACGGGCCGGATGCCGCGCACGTCAAACCTGCCCGACCAGTGGTACGAGACGCCGAACGCGCATCTGTGCACGATCAAGGACTTCGCTGATCTGTGCCGCGCAGCCAATGCCGAGGTCGAGCGCTCGGTAGTGTTCAACTGGTCCGGCCGCCAGCTATCGCAACGCTCGCCACTGAGCCTGCAAAACCTGTTCGGCGAAAAGGCCGTGTTCCTGATGCGGCGTGGCGTCGGTGGGATGCGGCGCCAATAACGATCAGTCGACCGGATCGACGGGCGGTTGATCGTTATTGTTTAAAACATGATCGATGTCGCAAAGCCTGTCATCGCGAACCGCTACTTCTTGTTCATGTGCGCAACGGCGAGATTGGTGAGCTTGTTGTTGGCAGCTTTCTCCTGATCGAGGATCTGGCTCAGAAGGTCATGAGCTTCTTGCTGACCGAGCACCTTGGCCCACTCCTTCAACGTGCCATAGCGGGCGACTTCGTAGTGCTCGACTGCCTGGCAGCAGGCAATAATCGCGATGTCGCGAGCCAAGTCTGTCTTGGCCTCCTTAATCACACCTTCAGTTTCCTTTATCAGTCCCTCGATGGCATCACATTTCTCGGCCATGGGCTTTTTGCCAATCGCTTTGAAAACGGCATCAAGCGTTTTGATCTGCGCTTTGGTTTCAGCCAAGTGATCGGTAATGCCCTTCCTGAGGTCTGAATTTGAAGCGGCTTCAATTACTTTTGGCAGGGCCTTGGTGAGCGCATTTTCCGCATAATAAATGTCATGAAGGGTGTGCTCGAAGACGTCATTCAATGTTTTCATGGAACTCTCCACTGACTGTTGAGGGCGGCCTTTCGGCAGCAAAGATCGCGCACGGATGCGGGAACTAAGCGGCCACCGAGGTGGCCGCTTAATATTATTATTGGTAATCGCGCCGCATCCGATTGATGTCCGATTCGTTAGGCTTGTATGGCTTTGCAGCTGGGTCGAAATTCTTCCAACCATCCTTCTGGTACTGAACGTCCCGATCCTGCGGATCAATCGGTGAGTGACGGTCCATGATGGCCCGTGCCATCGCGCTCTTTTCATCGCTCACCTTGGCAGTCACCATCGTGCCGCCGCGACGCACGCTTTCTGCGAGCACGTGTGCATCACGTTCGGGAACGCCTTCGCCAACAAGTGCGCCGAGCAGACCGCCGGTCGCCGCACCTGCCGCGACCCCCAGTGCGGTTGAGGCGAGCCAGCCGGCTGCCACCACAGGTCCGATACCGGGGATCGCCAGCATGCCCAAGCCTGCAAGTAAGCCCGCACCGCCACCCACTGCTGCGCCGATGCCAGCACCGCTACCGGCGGCAGAGGTCTCCTCTACGTCAGCATATTGATCGCTGACGTGTTTGTTTGCGACGATGCTGATGTCGGACGCAGAAAAGCCTGCGGCTTCCAGTTCAGTAACGGCTCTCTTCGCGTGAGAGTAGGTATCGTATCCACGTGTTATCGATGCCATGAGAACTCCGTAATGTTTAAGGTTTCTGTTGCTTGCGTTGTTCAGTTGGTGACGACGTTGCCCTTGAAATCGATGGCAACGCTGACTTGCTTGCCGTTGCTCTGCGCGGTGCCGCGCCAGATGCCGTCTGCGTCCTTTTTCAGACCAGCGACCGCCGACATCCCGTAGGCGATGGCTCGGTCCTGGGCCTGGGTCTCGGTGAAGCTGTTGGCGCCTTTGAGTGGTGCGCCGACGTCGTTCGCGCGTGCGCTGAACAGGCCAGCCTTGCAGTGCGTCATATAATCAGCCTGCGAGAGTTTATCGTCGGCAATCGTTTTGCCGCCCACGCGCACCGCGGCGTGGTATCGGCCACCGCCCTCGTCAACGGTCAGCATGCCGTCCTTGTTGGTGTCGGCGGTGGTGAATGCTGTTGTGCACTCTGCGTCTGTCATGGCGAATGAAGCAGGCGCCAAACTCAATGAGGCGGCTGTCGCAATGGCCGCGACACAGAGTATCTTTATGGGATTGTGTTTCATGAGCATTTCCTTTTCTCATCGGTTCGTGGGTAATCGCTGGCGGTAATCTTGGCGACGTTAAGAGTGAGGCAGCCGCTTCATGCCCGGCTGACCCGCTCATTAGGTTCGGCAATTTCGCGCCTCGATCGGATCGCAGGTGCCGCGTTGCAACGGCGAGCAATGATCGGGTTGCTTTCCCGAAAAATTCCTCAGAGCCTGCTTGCAGTTGAAACGCAGTGCTCATGATTTCGTTCCGCTGGTCGCGCACGTCGCGCGTCACAGCGATTGCGGTCGCGCTGCGGAACACGCGTACTGCACCTTCGGACGATAACGGTCGTGGAATTTGAGCGGTCTGCCAGGACGCTTAAAGCGTCAAGGCCATTTCACCACGGGTGGCAGGCTCGACAAAATCGACGCGACGTTGCCGCCGGTCTTCAGGCCGAAGATGGTGCCGCGATCATGCAGCAGGTTGAACTCAACGTAGCGGCCGCGGCGGATCAACTGTTCCTCGCGCTGGGCTGCGGTGAATTTCTTGGCGAAGTTCGCGTGCACGAGTTGGGGATAGACGCCGTGAAACGCACGACCGACGTCCTTGGTGAAGGCTAATGCCGCGTCGAAGCCGCCTTCAGTTGGCGTCGGTGACAGGTAGTCATAGAAAATGCCGCCGATGCCGCGCATCTCGTTGCGGTGGGGCAGGAAGAAATAGTCGTCGCACCACTTCTTGTAGCGGTCGTAGTCGGCAATGGCGTGGGCGTTGCACGGCGCTTTCATGGCGTCGTGAAAGGCGATCGTGTCGACGTCATCCTGGGTGCGGCGCTTGTCGAGCACGGGGGTGAGATCGGCGCCACCGCCGAGCCACCAGCGCGTCGTCACCACCATGCGCGTGTTCATGTGGACGGCTGGCACATTCGGATTGTGCGGGTGGGCGATCAGGGAGATGCCAGATGCCCAGAAGCGTGGGTCATCCGTCGCACCTGGGATTTGGCTGCGGAATTCCGGCGCGAACTCGCCGTGCACGGTCGAGGTGTGGACGCCGACCTTTTCGAACACGCGGCCAGCCATCATGCTCATTGTGCCGCCTCCTCCTTTCGAGCCGGAATGGTCGGTGCGTTCCCATGGCGTGCGAACGAAGCGGCCAGGTTGATCCTTTGCTCCCTTGGCCGTGGCGGGTAAATCGTCCTCGACGCGTTCGAACGCTGTCACGATGTCGTCGCGCAGATGCTCAAACCACGTGCGGGCAGCGGCCTTGTTGGTCTCGATGGTCGCAGGCTCAATCAGCATAAACGTCGAGGGATCAGGTTTCATCGTGAAGCACTTTGTGTAAACCGGGCTCCGGGAGCGCCGTCATGGTTTCGTCGTGATCGCAACTTAAACGACCGAACATCAATGAACAAATGTCGATCCGGTGCCTCCGCAACTAAACGGAGCTAGCGCCCGTTTTGTCGTCTCGCGCACTCTGCCGCGGAGGCCCCAGGCGACAGGCTGAACCAAAATACGCTAAGGTTAACCCATGTTGGAACGTCTCTTCACCTGGTTTGAAACGCGCATTGACCCGTTCGCGCGCGATCAACCGATCACCCGTCCGCCGGACAAGCTGGTGCCGTTCTTCTGGCACTACCTTGGCCCGGTGTGGTGGGCGTTTGCGCTTCTGACGACGGCAACGCTGATCCTGGCGAGCCTCGAGGTCGCGGTGATGGCGTTTGTCGCCCGCATAGTTGACCTGATGAAGGACGCCAAAACGCCCGAGACCTTCTTTGCCGATCACGCGGGCGAGTTGATCTTCATGACGGTGCTGGCGCTGATCCTGCGGCCTATCATGTCGGCGGTGGCAGACTTGCTAAAGCAGCAGCTGATACAGGGGCCGGTTAATATCCGCACGCGCTGGCTCGCGCATCGCTATGTGCTGCGCCAAAGCCTCGGTTTCTTTCAAAACGATTTTGCCGGACGCGTGGCCACCCGCGTGATCCAAGTCGGCCCCGCCGTGCGCGATGTGGCAGCCAACGTCTGCGATGTCGTGGTCTGGGTCGTGGTGCACTGGGTCGGCGCGCTAATCCTGTTCTTCCAGGCCGATTGGCGGCTCAGCATCCCGCTCCTAATCTGGCTAGCCGGCTACATCGTCGCGCTGGTGTATTTCGTGCCGCGCATTGAAAAGCGTTCGGCTGAGATGTCGGAGGCGCGCTCGATGCTAACGGGCCGCATCGTCGACAGTTATACCAATATGGCGACGGTCAAACTCTTTGCCCACACCGAGCGTGAGGACGACTACGCGCGCGGCGCGTTCAGCGAGTTTTTGAACAAGTACAAGCAGCAGCTGCGGCTCAACTCGATCATGGAAGTGTCGCTGTGGACGCTGAACGGCATGGTGCTGGTTGGTACAACGTGGCTGGCGATCTGGCTGTGGTCGAAGGGCATGGTCACGATTGGCGCGATTGCACTGGTGACCGGGCTCATCATTCGGCTGATCAACATGTCCGGCTGGTTCATGTGGACGCTGGCTGGCATCTTCGACAACATTGGCGTGGTGCAGGAGAGCATGATGGCGATCTCGCGTCCGCTCGATGTGGTGGATAAGCCGCAAGCGCCGACGATCCTGGTTCCGAAAGGCGAGATTACGTTCGACAAGGTGGCCTTCCACTATGGTCGCGTCACTCGCGTTGAAGGCGCGCGCGGCAGCGTCATCGAGAACATGTCCTTGACCATCAAACCTGGCGAGAAGGTCGGACTTGTCGGCCGCTCGGGCGCTGGCAAATCAACGATGGTCAACCTGCTGCTGCGGTTCTACGACCTGGAAGGCGGGCGCATCTTGATCGACGGGCAGGACATTGCGGGCGTCGCTCAGGATACGCTGCGCGCAAACATCGGCATGGTGACGCAGGATACGTCGCTGTTGCATCGCTCGGTACTGGATAACATCCTGTATGGGCGCCCGGATGCCGGGGAGGCAGCTGCGATCGCGGCAGCAAAACGTGCCCAGGCGCATGAGTTCATCCTCGGTCTTGAGGATCAACGTGGGCGCAAAGGGTATGCGGCTCACGTCGGCGAGCGCGGCGTGAAACTGTCCGGTGGCCAGCGCCAGCGGATCGCGATCGCGCGTGTGCTTTTGAAGGACGCGCCGATCCTGATCCTAGATGAAGCAACAAGCGCACTCGACTCGGAAGTGGAGGCAGCAATTCAGGATCAGTTCCAGAATCTGATGGCTGGCAAAACCGTAATTGCGATTGCCCATCGGCTGTCGACAATCGCTGCGATGGATCGTCTGATCATCCTCGACAAGGGTCGCATCGTCGAAGATGGCAACCACGCCGCACTGATCGCGCGCGGCGGTCTCTACGCTGATCTTTGGGCACGCCAGAGCGGTGGGTTCCTCGCAAAGGATTCAGATCGGCGCAAGGCGGCGGCGGAGTAGGCGAGTAAGCGTTACCGGCGCGCTCGTGCATTCTGCCTACGTCCGCTTGCTCAAGTGTCGTTTACACTGAGCTCGTATCTCCTTGAGATCGTCCAATGTGCGATCAAGATCGGCACGCTTGGTGTTGAGATCGGCGATATGCCCTTCCACGCGATCAAGCAACAGGCGGGTTTGTGTCACTTGCGTTGGATCGGTGTCGTAGAGCGAAAGGTACTCGGCAATATCCTCGAGCGTGAAGCCGAGGTTCTTGCCGCGCAAAATCAGCTTGAGCCGCGCCCGATCACGCCGCGTGTACCGACGGCTGGTGCCGCGCCGCAGCGGTCGGATCAGCCCGCGCGCTTCATAGAATCGGATCGCGCGGGTGGTGATTTCGAATTCCGCCGCCAGTGCGCCGATGGTAAAAATCGCATCATCGACCTGCTCATCACCAACCAAGTCGGCTGGCGGTGACGGTCCAGATGCGTCAGACTTGATATCGTCCTTGATCATTACCCTCGTTGGCGCAAGGCCTCCTCCTGCTTCAATTCTTTCTTGGAGAGTTTCCCGATCATCGTTTTCGGCAAGGAATCGCGGAATTCGATCTGCGAGGGCATTTCCAGCTTTGATAACTTCGGCTCGAGGAATTTGAGAATATCAGCGCCAGTTGCCGTCATGCCGGCCTTCAACTTGATGAAAGCTTTTGGCGCTTCACCCCGATAGTTGTCCTTGATGCCTATGACCGTAACTTCCTCGACCGATGGATGCTGATAGATCTTCTCCTCCAGGTGGCGTGGGAACACCTTGAACCCCGAGCAGATGATCATGTCCTTGATCCGGTCGGTAATGAAAATGAACCCCTCGTCGTCCATTTTACCGACGTCGCCGGTGTGGAAGAAGCCGTTGTGAAAGACGTTGTCGGTTTCCTCGGGCTTGTTCCAGTAGCCCTTCATGACCTGTGGGCCTCTGATGCAAATTTCGCCTTCCTCGCCAAGCGGCATTTCGCGGTTGTGATCGTCGACGGCGCGGATTGAGACGATGGTCCCGGGCAGAGGCTGACCAATGGAGCCACTCTTCACCGGCCCATCGAACGGGTTGAACGTCGCTCCAGGTGAGGTTTCCGATAGACCATAGGCTTCGACAACCTTGCAGCCCGTCAGTTTCTCAAAATTACGTTTGACCTCGATCGGCAGCGGTGCACCGCCCGACAGGCAGAACTTGAGCGAGGACATATCGAAGGTTGTGATCTTTGGGTGGTTCAGCATCGCCGTCAACACGGTTGGCACCGCTGGCATGACCGTCGGACGGGTGGTGGTGATCAGCTTCAACGCGTCATTCAACACGAACCGCGGCATCATGACAATTTCAGCGGCGGTCGCGACGGCGAGGTTCATGACACCCGTCATGGCGAACACATGAAAGAACGGCAAGATGCCTATGATCTTCTCTTTTGCAGGCTCAAGACCGCCGGTCCAAGCCAGAACCTGCTGCATATTGGCCGACAGATTATAGTGCGTCAGCATGGCGCCCTTCGGCGTTCCGGTGGTGCCCCCAGTATATTGGAGAACGGCAATATCCTCGATCGGGTTGATCGCGACCTTCTTGTAGGCTCCGTCGTTGGCGAGAAGGTCGGTTTCGGACAGAAATTTTGCCGCTGCTGCCGACTTGGTCGGGTGGGCAATATCCTTGGCCTTGAACAGGCGAAACAGCACGGATTTTGTGCTAGGTAGCAGTGCTGAAAATGAGCAAACGAGTGCCCGCTTTAAGTGCCCTTCGAGCAACAATTTTTCAATTTTATCGAAAAGCGCGACGAGATCGAGCGTGATCATCAGGTCGGTCTGGCTATCGGTGACCTGGAAGATCAATTCTTCGTGGCTGTACAGTGGGTTGAAGTTAACGACCGTCGCCCCGGTGCGCAGGATCGCAAAGTAGTAGATCACATAGGTTGGGCAATTTGGCAGGAATAAACCAACTTTTGTGCCACGGCCAACGCCTTGCGCCTGCAGGCCCGCGGTTGCGCGATCAACCTGTCGACCAAGTTCGGCGTAGGTCATTGTTTTGCCGAGAAAATTGGTTGCTTTTGCTGTGCCATAGTTGGTCACAGCCCGATCCATCAAGGCATATAGAGGCTCCGAGGCGAACGGCATTGCCCAGTCGACACCCTTGGGATAGCAATTCAGCCATGGATGGGCTCCCGGCTGCGGGCTATTGGCTACTGCTGGTTGGCCCGAAACGACTGTCGACATGGTGCTCCCTCCTTGGCGTGTATGAGGCCGCATTGACGTTGCGGCTTTTGTAGGTGGCGCACGCGTGCGGCGATAATACTCACCGCCGCGTTGCCTTGAATGCAGTAAACCATGGCATGAGGGCGTGTGACCAGAGAGGTTTTTGCCTGAAATCGTACGCTTTGAATTTGACTCGACAGCTTTAGGCATACTTTTTGCTTCGGGTCGGTGGTCAGCTCCGGGATCGGAGCAGTGCGAACGTTAACGCGACACTACGTGGCGTTAGTCGCGTTTACGGTCTTCGCGCGCGACAGCTTGTTATCAAGGTTGCGCTGTCTTAAATAACAGACTGAACAGTATCAGGCTCGCAGCGCTGGCCCAATCAAACGGAAGAGTGGAACATGGACGACGTTGCGAGCAAGATTATCGACATCCTCAAGAAGCATATGAAAGAGCCGCGCGATGATATTGGCGCTGCGACGGCTTTGACCGACCTCAAAATCGAGTCACTTGATCTTGCGATGATCGTTTTTGACATCGAAGATAGCTTCGGTGTGGAAATTCCCTACAACGCCAATGAAGAAGCCTCGGATTTCAAAACCGTTGGCTCGGTCGTCGAGCGGGTTAAGGCTCTGATGGCTGCAAACGCGGGTGCCGCCGCCAAGGCTTGAGGTCACCGCAGATACGATCGAGGGCGCCTAGGGATTAGGTGCCTGCGTCCAACATTGAAAGTGCGTGAGATGACAGTAGTTGATCCGGCGCGCCGCGTCGTGGTGACCGGTATGGGCGTTGTTACGCCGATCGGTGCGAATGTCCCCGAGTTCTGGGACAGCATTCGGCGAGGTCAATTGGGTGTCGGGCCGGTCGGTGGGTTTCCGCTCGACGACCTAAAAATCCTGATTGCGGCTCAAATCAAGAATTTTGAACCAAAGGTCCGGCTCAAGCACTTCAAGCGCGATAAGCTCGTGACGTTAGCCGACCGCTATTCATGGTTTGCTGCTGCAGCCGCTGACGAGGCGATGCAGATGGCCGGGCTGGAAGGTCCGCTGCCCAACCCCTATCGGGCGGCATGTATCGTCGGCTCAGGCGCTGGTGGTCTCGTCACTTTCGAGCAGGCTTACCGCGACTTGTTCATCGCAAATAAAAAGGCCACTCATCCGTTGACGCTCTTGCGGATCATCGGATCGTCGGCATCGGCGCATATCGGTATTGAGTACGGCGTCAAGGGCCCAACCTTTGCCACGTGCTCGGCCTGTTCCACAGCAACACATGCGATCGGCCTCGCGCGCGACTACATCCGCAACGGCGTCGTCGATGTCGCAATCGCTGGCGCCTCGGAAAGTGTCATTACCTATGGGACGATGAAGGCATGGCAAGCACTGCATGTGCTCTCGCCCCAGGGCTGCTACCCGTTCTCGAAGAACCGCAACGGAACTGTTCTGGGCGAGGGTGCTGGCATCTTGGTGCTTGAATCCTACGAGCACGCCAAGGCGCGCGGCGCGACCATCCTGGCTGAGTTGACCGGCTACGGCATGAGCTCGGACGCCAAGGACATGGTGAAGCCGGAAGTTGAAGGTCCGCGCGAGGCGATGCGGATGGCGCTAGCCGATGCCAATCTCGCGCCTGAAGATATCGACTACCTGAACGCGCACGGTACAGCGACGATGGACAACGATCGCAACGAGACCAAGGCCATCAAGGAAGTATTTGGCGATTACGCATACAAGATGGCGGTGTCGTCGACAAAATCCATGCACGGCCATCCCTTGGGTGCGGGCGGCGGCATCGAAGCGGTCGCAACAATCAAGGCATTGCAGGAAAACTGGTTGCCACCGACAATCGGCCTGACCGAAGCCGACCCCGAGTGCGACCTTGACTACGTTCCCAACGTCGGCCGTGACAGGGAAATTCGCCATGCCATGTCGAATTCATTCGCATTTGGCGGCTTGAATGCGGTCCTCGTGTTCAGTCCTCCCCCAGCCTGACCACGATTATCCTCTGTGGCCACAAATCGTATGTTAACTTGCCTTGAGTTTACATGGTGTGGGGCACGGGCATGCCTACCAACATCTTGCGACAGCGTTCAGTGCTGACGAAGCCGCATGATGCGGGGCGTCTCACCGGTCCACGAGATGTCGTGATCGAGACTGGGCAGATCAAGCTGCGAGCTCGGCTCGCCGACACGCTAACGGCGATGCGCATTTGGTCGGCATTACCGCTGTTCTCGACAGTCGAAGTATGGGGCGCGTGCATCCACTTTGAAGTGCCCGTACACACTGGCCGCGAGCGCACAGCGCGCCTGAATGTCTCGCCCGGTGATATCTGTTTTTGGAGCGAAGACGACCGCGTCATCATTGGCTTCGGCCCGACGCCGATTTCCAAGCCCAATGAAATCCGCCTCATGCGGCCCTGCAATATCTGGGCGACGACAAACGACGATGTCACGGCGCTTAGGGCGGTCCAGGGTGGCGACAAGATCACTATGGCGGCTGTGCGCAGCTAGGATTGGGCTCTAAGGAAATAACGAAGGTAACCGGTCGCGCAACAGTGCGGCCAAGGTCAGGCCGGGGTCGGTCGTCATCGGAGTCAGCAGCGCAAGTGCGGCAAGGGCGCTGTCGGCGGTAACCGATTCCAGCGATGCGGTTGTGTAGCACCCGCTCTGATTTAAGTAGTGCCGATAGTCGCGTTCGTCACCGGTCAGCGCGTGCTGCGCCGGCGCAAGGCCGAGCACGGGTCGGCCTGCCGCCACCCCATCCGACACCATCGAGGATGATTCATCGGTCACCAGCACGGCATCGCTGGCACCCAGGATATCGGCGAGTGTGGGCGCGCTGGGTGATCCAACGTCGGCGAAATTATCTAGCATCGTCGCGCGCAGCCGTGCTGTGACGGCTGCCGGCGTGCGGCGCGAGTTCGACACCTTCACGCCGATGCCTTTCGCGACCAGTGCGGCGAACAGGCGGAACAGCGCGTTCCAGTCGGAATTGGTGTAGGTGCTTTCCCCCGATGGCCCGCCGACGAGGACAGCTATTCGCTGAGGCGGCTTTTCCGGCGGTGTGTGACCCAGCCGCCGGATAGCCGCCGCTGCCGCAGATGGCTTGAGGGCCAATGCATGCCGCGGTCGCTTGGCGTTCGCTGGATAGGAGGTCAGCACCAGTGAAAAGTCTTGAGGTCTGAACGCGCGCAACGAACCGTAGAACAGGTTGGCAGCACCCAAAAGCCGCGCACAGGCAATATTCGCCGCCAGCGTTTCAGCCCCCGCCGATACCACCAGATCGACCTTTGGCAGCTGACCAGCGTCGATGCCATAGACCCGCTTCAACAGTCGTTTTGCGCCTAGTCCGGAGTTACTCCAGGCCGCCAAGGCAACGCCAGGCCAAGCCCCACGGTTGACTTCGATCCGTGTTGTGGTGAGGTCGCGCAACTGTGCTGCCGCCGCAAGCAGGCCAAGCGAGAGGTTGAAATGTCCTTCTCGTCCGTCGGACAGCATAAGCGCGCGCAAGGGCTCGGGCATCGGCTCGCAATCGGCTGGGGTAGCGATCAGTCTTCGAGCATCGTCAGGGCGGCGCGGCGCTCACCGTGCTTCAGCTTGATGAACAGGCCACGGGCCTTCTTGATGTCGGCGTCGGAGCCCGTTTCCGCAGCCTTTGCAAGTGCGACAGTCGTTGGATGATCGGCACCGCAGATGAATACAAGTGCCTTTGCCAAACGCCCCATGGCGGTGCGATCAATTGTGGACTCATCCATGGCATGGTTCCTCGGCAGCGAGAGAGTGATGGCATCGCGCAGCGAAATGGACAAAAAGTGGTGGGCCCGACAGGACTTGAACCTGTAACCAGACGGTTATGAGCCGTCAGCTCTAACCAGTTGAGCTACGGGCCCTGCCGCGATGTATTTTTACGCACGGTCCGGCGCTTATAGCAACTTTGGCCGCATTCGCTAGCTAGCGTGCCGTGGAAAAACACAGTGAGGGTCGCCTTAATGCACGTATCCAAATTTTGGTCGGGCCAAGCCGCACTGGCCGTCCTTTTTCTTACTCTGGGAGCTGGCATGAGCAACGCTGAAGATCTGCGCGTGGCGCGGACGGTGAGCGTATCTGCAACTGGAATGGTGACGGCCGAGCCTGATCTCGCGGCAATTTCGACCGGGGTTGTTGCCGAGGGCGATACCGCGCGATCGGCGTTGTCGGCCAACACCGCGCTGATGTCGAAGTTGATCGAAGGCCTGAAGGCCACTGGAATTCAGCCCAAGGATATCAAGACGATTTCCTTCAACGTGCAGCCGCGCTACCAGAACTATAAGGATGGCAGGCCCGCGACCATCAACGGCTATCAGGTGGTCAACCAGGTCCGCATAGTCGTGCGTGAACTCGACAAGCTTGGGCAGGTGCTCGATACGGCGGTGACGCTCGGCGCCAACCAAATGGGCGGCATCGAGTTTCAGGTCAGCGCCGCCGAAACGTTGAAGGATGAAGCGCGTAAGGTCGCGATGGCAAATGCGCTGCGTCGGGCAAAGCTATTCGCCGCCAGCGCCAATGCCGAGGTCGGTGAGGTGATCGCTATTGCAGAGGATATGGCAGCCCCGGTCGGTCGCCCAATGATGATGGCGAAGGCTGCAATGTCAGCCGAAGCGGTGCCGATCGAACGCGGCAGCCAGGCCCTCGAGGTGCGCGTTAACGTCACGTGGGCCCTGAAGTAGATCGCGAATGCCAATGGTTGCCCGCGGCTAAGGCCACTTTGAACCATGCCGACGGCTACGAGCATGACTTGCCCAGGCTAGATCGCTGAGGCATGGTCGGCCACCTTTGAATAATTCTAGGTGTATCCCTTGCCTTCAAACCAAGACGCTGTTGCATTAACCCCGTCTGCAGAGTCGGCCGAGAAGCGACCAAAGTCGCTGCGCCCGCTACTGATGCTGCGGCCCTACATCTTGAAGCATCCGCGCATGCTGGCGCTCGCAGGCGCAGCGCTGGTTGTCTCAGCGCTGGCTGCGCTGGCGGTGCCGATGGCGGCCCGCCGGATGGTCGATTTCGGCTTCTCGGACAAGGTTGGGCAGTTCATCAACCAGTACTTCTTGATGTTGATGTTGATCGGCCTGGTCCTCAGCTGTGCCAGCTCAGCGCGATTCTTCCTGGTGAACTGGCTAGGCGAGCGGGTGGTGGCGGATGTGCGCGCCGATGTCTTCCGACACCTCTCGGTGCTGGGACCGGCGTTCTATGACCGGACCCATTCCGGCGAGATCATGAGCCGCTTGACGGCTGACACCACGTTGATCAAGTCGGCCTCCGGCTCAACGATCAGCCAGGCGATCCGCAATATCATCATGCTGATTGGCGCCCTCGGCATGATGTTCGTCACCAGCGTCTGGCTATCGGTGCTGGTGCTGTTCGCAATTCCGCTGATTATTTTGCCATTCCTGATCAATGGGCGGTCGGTACGAAAATTGTCACGGCGGGCCCAGGACACGCTGGCCGAGAGTTCCGCATACGCTGCTGAAAACCTCGCAGCCGTTCGGACGATGCAGGCGTTCACGCACGAGAAGGCCGTGTCGGATCGATATGCAACGGCGGTCGAGCGGTCGTTCGATGCCGTGCGCGATCGGTTGAAGGCGCGCGCCTTCTTGATTGGAATCACCTTCTTTCTCGTCGTGACGAGCATCGTCGCTGTGATCTGGGTCGGCGCCAGTCTGGTGATCGGTGGCGAGATGACCGGCGGTCGTCTGCTGCAGTTCGTGCTCTATGCGTTATTTGCCGGTGCTGCCGTCGCCGAACTTGGCGAGGTTTGGGGCGAGGTCAGTCAGGCGGCAGGCGCCACCGAGCGCCTAGCCGAGCTGCTGGCTGCCGTCCCACAAATCCAATCGCCTGCCCATCCGATCGCGCTGCCGACACCGGCGAAAGGTGAAATCTCATTCGATAACGTCAGGTTCGCTTATCCCTCACGGCCAGATACCGTAGCGCTCGATCATATCTCCTTCGCCGTGCGTCCTGGTGAGACCGTTGCGCTGGTCGGACCATCGGGTGCGGGCAAGAGCACAATCCTCAATCTGATCCTTCGGTTCTATGATCCGCAAAGTGGCGCGGTCCGCCTCGATGGCATTCGATTGGCCGACGCCGGTCTCGAGGACGTGCGCAGCCGTATTTCGCTGGTGCCGCAGGAAATCGCACTGTTTGCCGACACCGTGATCGAGAACATTCGTTATGGCCATGCCACCGCTAGCATCGAAGATGTGAAGAAGGCGGCGGTCTCGGCCCAGGCAGATCAGTTCATCAAGGCACTGCCGCAGGGCTACGATACAATGCTGGGCGAGCGCGGCGTCACGCTATCGGGTGGGCAGCGCCAACGGATCGCGATTGCGCGGGCCATTTTACGCAACGCACCCGTACTGCTCCTCGACGAAGCGACCAGTTCGCTCGACGCCGAAAACGAAATGCTGGTGCAAAAGGCGCTTGAAGGTGTCATGCGCGGGCGCACCACGCTGGTCATCGCCCATCGGTTGTCGACGATCCAACGGGCTGATCGCATTCTGGTGCTGGAGCAGGGCCGGATCGTCGAGGAGGGCACGCACCAGTCGCTACTTCGAACCGGCGGCGTCTATGCGCGTCTGGCGGAGTTGCAATTCTCGCTGGAAGCCGCGCAGTAAAGCAAACCACTAGCCTTTGGCATCGCGGTCGGGGTGGCGGGCGGTGACACTGGCGTAGAATGCCTGGATCTTGGCGAGGTCGGCTTCGTAGTCGCCGGTTGGATAGAACACACCGCCGACGCCTGCCACTTTGCGCCTGTAGTCGAGAAAGCCAAGCGCCATCGGCACCTTCGCCCCATTGGCAATGTGGTAGAAGCCGCTCTTCCATCGCGTGACTTTGCCGCGCGTGCCTTCGGGCGGGACCACGAGGATCAGGCGGTCGCTGGTGGCAAAGCGTTCAACCATCTGGCCGACTGCATCGCTCGCCTGGCTGCGATTAACGGCAATGCCGCCGAGCCAGCGCATCAGGCCGCCGAACGGCCACTTGAAAATACTGGCCTTGCCCATCCAGTGCGTGCGCAGCCCATAATGCAGGGCTGCAGCCAACATGAAGGGAAGATCCCAATTGCTGGAATGGGGAGCGGCGACGATCACAAATTTTGGCATGTTGGGCATGTCACCCTCGATGCGCCAACCCGTTGCCTTGAGCCAAAGACGACCGAGTGGCCGAAAGCAGCGCACGGCAAAGGACGGCTGCAAGGGCGCTAATGCGGGTGTGCCGTCGGGCATGGGTAACCTTGGGTGCGTGTTATCTTGTTGGCCTTCGTTTAATGGAGTCTGAGGGAATGCGCCAGCCGGTCAGCCAGCGCCTAGTGCTGCAATCTGATCGGACAAATAAACCGTCGTGCCTGACTTTGCCGTTGCGGCGACGCGTACCATTCCGCGGGCGACGGTGTGGGCCGCGATCGGGCGGTACTTGGCGGCAGGCCCCACCATCACAACCGATAGTGCTTTTAAGACAGGTTCGCTGAGTTTTTCCTTCCAGCGGAATTCGGCCCGTTCGGCGAGCAGCAGCGATGGCCGGAAGATCGCCGTACACTCCAACCCTTCGGCGATGACAGCCGTCTCGGCATCACCCTTCAAGCGATTGTAGAAAACCGACGAACTCGGATCAGCGCCAAGCGCCGTGACGACCAAGAATTGACGTGCCCCATGTGCTTTAGCGAAACGCGCTGCGAGGGTCGGGAACGTACAATCGACGCGGCGGAAGGCGTCTTGCGATCCGGCGGTAGCGATCGTGGTGCCAAGGCAGCAGAAGGCGTCGTCTATGGTGTCAAGTCCGCTATTTTGAATCGTGTGTAATTGGTCCAGTTCGGTCGTTATTTCAGTGAGTTTTGCGTGTGCGACCCCGGTTCGACGTCGGCCGATGGAAACAACGCGGGCGTAGCGCGGGCTCGCTAACAACTCGTTCAGGCAGTGGCCGCCAACAGCGCCGGTCGCCCCGAAGATGACAGCACATTGTTGGGCACCACTGCTAGCTGTCATGATAGTTCAGACAACAGTGAAACAACTTCGCATTCAGCAATCGAACTGTTAGCACCTGGCTGCCGCGACCAGTCAGCGTGATTACGCATTTCGCCGGTTGTTCGAATGCGGCGCAAGGCCGCGAGATCGATGTCGGCTGTGATCCAACCGGGCTCGTTGATGCGGCCTTCTGCCAACACGCCGGTTTCGGCAATTTGCGCTTCAGGTGGCGTGAAGATGCCTGCCGCCCCGGTATTGTGGTCAACCGCTGGCGACCAGCCCGCATCGCCAATTGTCGGCGAAGTGACGGTCGCGATTTGGCTTTCAAGCGCGCGAGCTGCTGCTCCAGCACGCACCCTGTGGAAGCCCGCCAGTCGTTCCGTGCACGACGGGATTAGGATGATTTCGGCGCCAGCTTCTGCTTGGGCGCGAACCAGCAGCGGGAACTCGCAATCGTAGCAAATTGCGATGCCGATGCGGCCAAGATCGGTGTCGAACACGCGTAACGTGTCGCCCGGCACCACGCCCCAGGCGACTTCGAATGGCGTCATGATCATCTTGTCCTGCAGACCGATGCGGCCCGCAGGCGTGATCAGCCGCGCCGTGTTCGTATATCGTCCATCGGCCCGGCGGGTCGGGCCACTGCCGGCGAGAATGTGGACGTTGTGCTGCCGGGCCAGGGCAACAAGGCTCGCTTCCATCGCTGGCACGAGATCAGCGACTGCGCCCAGTGTCGCTTGCAGATCGCTCGCAATTGAGGGCCCCAACGTTGCTGCCAGTTCGATGGCGCCGTATTCTGGGAATACGAGAAGTTGAGCTCCGGTCGCAGCGCCTTGGCCGACCCATGCCGCGATGTTGTCTGCCCAGGCCTCGAAGGTCGCGGGCTGTCCAATCGGAAACTGGGCGCTAGCAACCCTGACCTTTGCTGGCTGAACTGTCGCCGGAGTATTCACAGCGGTTTGACCCAAAACTGCATCGGCTTTTCCGTTTCAGTCGTGTCACCGCGATCCAGCCACGAATATGATCCCAGCATGCCGGCCTGCTTAGTATAGCCGCGTTTGATCCAGAATGGATCGAGGGGCGCATAGCGCTCTGGCAATGCCGGGTGGTCGGTCGGCCTGACCACACCGCAAAATGCCGTGTGTGTGAAACCCTCCCCCTTCACACCGGCAGCCTTGGCGTGCGATTCTCGGGCATCGAAGAACGCGTGGCCGAGGCCTCGTCCCCGGTAGCTTTCCAACAAGACGCTTTCGCCGAAGTAGAAGATCCGGTCTGGATCAAATCCGTGCGCTGCAAACAGCGGGCAGAACCGTGCCGTATGCTCGCGCAGCGGCGATGCAGTGGCAACGCCGATGATGTCAGTGCCGTCGCGTGCGGCGACAATCACTGCGTCTTTTGCCCGGCCGAACTTCGCCAGATACTCCTGCTCGTAGTCGAGTGTGCCGTCATACAGGTAGGGCCAGTCACGGAACACGGTAATGCGCAGTTGAGCTAGCGCTGGCAGCGCATCGTTGAGCGCTGCCCCCAGCAATGGCTCGACTGTGATCGCCATGGCCGCCAGCTCCGCTTACACCGAGACCTGCATGATCCAGTCGGTCAGGTTGTAATAGGTCGTAACACGGGCGATTTTGCCATCGCGGATGGCGAAATAGGTGCCGCCGGGCAGTCGGTACGTTTGCCCCTTTGCGTCCGGCAGGCCGGTTTCGGTCACAAGATAGGTGCCGTTGACATTGAACTCGGCCGCCGCCCTGCCACCATCAGCGGTCGTCATGACGACGATATTTTCCAGTTGCTCCTTATAGTGGTGCGACATGCGCGCACAAAAGGCATGGAACCGGTCACGTCCGATACGGCGGTCGCCCTGGTTGGTGTCGTGAATGATGTCATCGGTGACGCAGGCCAACATGCCATCGGTGTCGCCACGGTTGAAGGCCTCGTAATAGCGGGTGATCAAGGCTTGGGTTTCGGTGGCGCTCACGGCGGGCCTCTCGTGCTCGGGGATCATTCGAATGACGTCAGATTATTGGTCATAGTCTATCGCCCGAGATGCGCCGCTGATGCAAGGTCTGGTGGGTTTGTCCACCAGCGGTCATTGCCGCATAGAAAAAGGGTCTGGGCGGCGTTCAGCCAGCGCAGACCCTTGGATGCTTACTCAAAGATGAACGGATCGATCAGTCGATGATCGTAACAAACCCACGCATCGTTCCGACGAGGGCCAAGGCACGTTCGAGACCAATTCCGTCTTCCTGCTCGGCATGTAGAGCATGGGTCGTATCGGAAACGGTGATCGCCGGGCGCATCCCTTCTTCATTGCTCAGTGTGATGCCGCAAGTGAGGCCCAAGGTCTCCGACGTGTGCGGCAACCGGTTGGCGAACCGTCCCTCGAAATTGGCAACGTTGGCTGGTGCGTCGGTGTTGTAATAAACCGAGTACCGGTTGAAATCGCGTGCCGATACCTCGGCCCACAGGCCGTAGGCAAACAAGTCGGTGTGGTCGGTGATCGAAACCTCAAGCACGCAGCGGATGAAGTACCGCGTATCATCGAGCACGCAAAGGTCGGACGATACCAGGGCACGGGCTTCGCGCGTCTCGGCGTCCAGATCGAAGATCGCATCGGGCAGCGCGAAACAAAGGTCGGGGAGGCCGTCGTGGATATCGCGGCAGTCGGGGCACCGATAGCGTAAGCGGGGCGCCTTCGGTACAGAGGGTACGCTACGGAGAAGCTGCATGGCGGCACGGGTCCTGCGGACGTAAAGACACAAACTCAA
This sequence comes from Hyphomicrobiaceae bacterium, assembly GCA_031429105.1. Classification (GTDB taxonomy): domain Bacteria; phylum Pseudomonadota; class Alphaproteobacteria; order Rhizobiales; family Hyphomicrobiaceae; genus JAKFWF01. The sequence goes on from JANOYV010000182.1 coordinate 22,591, forward strand.
CTCGGGGTGACAAAAGGCACGCGCTCGGGAGAACGCTCGATATACTCGTAGCAGTCTCTCATGAAGTCATTGCGATCCCGTATGGAGGTTTGCTTAATGGCGAGCTAACCTTGGTGCGCGTCGCCCGAAAAAAGTGCCGTAAAGACGGCATTAACCATGAAATTCATCTGTTATTCGAGGAAATATGAACGACCGCCTGTTTCACATGATTTCGTCGGGTCCACGCCCAGTGGCCCCTTTTTCGCATGCCACTGAGAGTGACGGATGGGTGTTCGTCACCGGTCAAATGCCGACCGATCCGACATCGCCGGATGCACCCCTGCCGGTTGGCGTCGAAGCGCAAACCCGGCGTGTGATGGAAAATCTCAAGATCGTGCTCGGCGGCATTGGCCTCGGCCTCGATCACGTGCTGCAGGCGCGCGTGTACCTCACGCAGTTCGACCGCGACTACGCGACGATGAATGCGACCTATCAATCGTACTTCACGCCCGGGCGACTGCCGGCTCGCACGTGCGTTGGCGTAACCGGGTTAGCTCTCGGCGCGCTGGTCGAGATCGATCTGGTCGCCAAGCGCCCGTGAGCCCGGTCGCTTATGCGACCGGTGGCGTCCACTTTTCCCGCATGGTGACGAGTTCCTCGGCAGCACTGGGGTGAAGGGCGACCGTCGCGTCGAAATCGGCTTTCGTCGCACCGAGCTTGAGGGCGATCGCTGCCATCTGGATCATCTCGCCAGCATCCGGCCCGAGCACGTGGACGCCCAGAACCTTCTGCGACGCCTGATCAACGACGAGTTTCATGATCATGCGATCCTGCGCGCCCGATAGCGTCGCCTTCATTGGACGGAACTTGGCCTTGTAGATATCAAGCTCGAAGCCAACAGCGCGGGCCGCGGTTTCCGACATGCCAACTGTGCCGATCTCCGGCGTCGAGAACACCGCCGTCGGGATTATCATATGATTGACCTCGGTCGGCTTGTGCCCAAACACGGTGTCGGCAAAGGCGTGACCCTCGCGGATCGCAATCGGCGTCAGGTTGATCCGGTCGGTGACGTCCCCGACAGCGTGAATATGCGCGACGTTGGTCTGCGAGAACGCATCGACCGCGATTTCACCCTTGGCCCCGGTTTTGATGCCAGCCTTGTCGAGCCCAAGGCCGCCGGTGTTCGGGCTGCGGCCAATGGCGAACATGACAGCGTCAGTCGCGAGCGGAGCCCCGGTTTTAAGCGTGGCCGTCAAGCCGGTCGCGTGCTTTTCGATGCCGGTCAAAACGGTGCCGGTGATCACCGTTATGCCTCGGTGTTTCAGCGCTTCAGTGAGGCCATCGCGCATATCCTCGTCGAAGCCGCGCAGGACTTTTTCACCGCGATACAGCAGGGTGGTCTCAACGCCGAGCCCCCTAAAGATGCAGGCAAATTCTACCGCGATGTAGCCGCCGCCGCAAACAACGATGCGCTTGGGCAATTGCTTCAGGTCGAACGCTTCGTTCGAGGTGATTGCATGTTCAATGCCGGGCAGGTCATCGTCGCGGTTCACATGCCCGCCCGTCGCAATCAGAATGCGAGCGGCCGTGACGGTGCGGATCTCGTTCACAAGCCGAATGCTGTGCTGCCCGTCGAGCGTCGCGCGGGTCTTAAAAATGGTAACGCCCGAGCGCTCAAGGTTGGCTTTGTAGATGCCTTCTAGGCGTGTGATTTCGCGGTCTTTGTTGGCGATCAGTGTCGGCCAGTCGAAGGTCGGCTGGGCCATCGTCCAGCCGAAGCCTGCGGCCTCCTCGAACTCGTCGGCAAAGCGTGATGCGTAGACCAAAAGTTTCTTTGGCACGCAGCCACGGATCACGCAGGTGCCGCCGATCCGGTATTCCTCGGCAATCGCGACCTTTGCGCCGTAGCCGCTGGCGATGCGGGCCGCCCGCACACCGCCGGAGCCCGCGCCAATGACAAACAGATCGTAGTCGAAATTAGCCATTACAGATCGACGCCACGCTTTTTCAGTTCTTCCCGTGCTTCCTTTTCGACCTCTTGGCCAATGGTTTGGCCCCAGGCCATACCCAGCTGCATCGAGCGTTGGAGGATCTCAGGTTGGGTCGCGATCATCTTCTGGCCGATCGGCGTCTTATAGAACGCGCCGATCTCGGTCAGTTCCTGAACCGTGAATTTCTCGGCATAGAGGGGCGCGACCATGCCCAGCACTTCCTCTTTGCGCGAATTGAATTTGGTTGCCATCAGGGCCATCACGTCGTCGATCTCTTTCCCCTTGGCCGGTGCCTGCTGTTTGAAGGCTTGCGCCATGCCCTTGCTCATTGTGTTGATGGCAACCTCGAATTGCTTCATCGAGCCCATGGCAATCAGCAAGTCCTTGGCTGCAGTGACGCCAGCGGAGTCTGCGGCCATTGGTGCTTTTTGCTGAGCGATTGCCGGTAGAGCAATGAGCAGCGAGAACGCCACTACAAAGGCTTTGATGCTTGCGCTGATCATGGGGTCAGGCTCCTTGGTTGTAGTTTATTCGTCGTAATCGGCTTCAATGACGTTGACGCCATCGGGGCCAGCGATAATTGCGGTATCGGCCAGGCCTAAGAATAAACCATGCTCGACGACTCCGGGGATCAGGCGCAGGGCTTCGGCGAGGACATCGGGCTCCGGGATGCGCTGCAAATGCAGGTCGATAATTAGGTTGCCGCCGTCTGTCAGATAGGGTTTGCCATCGGGCGTCAATCGCACCTCGATCTGGCCTGTGCATCCCGCATCAGAGGCCAGCATTTCGACCATCTTGGTGGTGGCGCGGAAGCCGAACCGCACGATCTCGACCGGAAGAGGAAACTTGCCCAGCATCTCAACCTTCTTGGACGCGTCGGCGATCACCACCATGCGATCAGAGGCCGTGGCAACAATCTTTTCGCGCAGGAGCGCACCGCCACCGCCTTTGATCAGGCGCAAACGATCATCGATCTCATCAGCGCCATCGATCACAAGATCGAGAAAAGGCTCGTCATCCAGCGACGTCAAGCGGATGCCATTGGCCTGCGCTTGCTGTGCTGTTGCTTCCGACGTCGGTACGCAGATCACATCGAAACCGGCGCGCACTTTCAACCCTAGCAAATCGACGAACTTCGCAGCCGTCGATCCCGTGCCAAGACCCAACTTCATGCCAGGTTCAACGAAGATCAAAGCGCGCTCGGCGGCTTGCAGCTTATAGTCCGGCAGCTTGCCTGCGGTCTGGCCTGTGGTTTGAGGCGAGTGATCAGAATCTGGTCGGCGCATTGGGCTTCCAAATGTTACAAGTGGACGCGTCCCCGGTGTCTCAACCAGGGCACATCTCTGTCTAGGCCGCTGCTGTCGAGGTGGCAAGCGAACGGCTGCACCTCAAGGTTGCGGTTAGCTCAAGTAATCGTGCACGACGGTGCCTAGTCCCAGCATGCGGACTGCTAGAGCCTACCTCTTAGTTTGCGCAAATCGACGTCCGGCCGTAAGTCGATACTTGAGCTTTCGGCGCATTACGCGCGAAGAGACATTTCTGTTGCCAGATCAAGGAGCCGAGCATGGCCCATGTTGAGATCCATCAGTTTCCCTGCCTGTCCGATAACTATGGCGTGTTGGTTCGCGATAGCGTCAGCGGGCTTGTCGCCTCGATCGATGCGCCGAGCGCCGATCAAGTCGATGCGGCACTGGTCGAAAAGGGCTGGACCCTCACCCATATCCTGACAACACACCACCACGGTGACCACACCGACGGCAACCTCGCGCTGAAAGCGCGGCATAAGTGCACGATCATCGGTCCGCGCGCCGAGGCCGGGAAAATCCCCGGCATTGATATTCAAGTCGGTGATGGCGACACCTTCAAGTTTGGCGATGTCGAAGTGCGGGTACTTGATACGCCGGGCCACACGCTGGGCCACATTTCATTCTGGATGCCCGAGGTCAACGTCGCTTTCGTCGGCGACACGATGTTCGCGCTGGGCTGCGGCCGCGTGATCGAAGGCACAATGGAAATGATGTGGGCGTCGCTGGCAAAGCTGATCAAGCTGCCACTCGAAACCGCAATTTATGCTGGTCATGAATACACAGCCGCGAACGCGAAGTTTGCGCTCACGATCGAACCTGAGAACGCTGCCTTGCAGCAGCGCGCCAAAGAAATCGACGCGTTGCGGGCGGCGGGCAAGCCGACGCTGCCGACGCGGCTGGATGTTGAACTGGCAACCAGTCCATTTTTGCGCGTCACCAGTCAGGCGATCCGCGCGCGCCTCGACCTTCAATCGGCGCCCGATTGGAAAGTCTTTGCCGAAGTGCGCGAGCGCAAAAACCGCGCATGAGCGAACTTTTGACGGCCCCCGCACTTGGACCCGACGAAATCATTCGGCTGCTCGGTTTAGCGCCGCACCCGGAGGGCGGGCACTATCGCGAGATGTATCGCGATGCGCCGACGGGCGGCGGCCGCGCGCACTCGACCGCAATCTACTTTCTGCTGCGGGCGGGGGAGCGTTCGCACTGGCATCGGGTCGATGCGGCGGAGGTCTGGCACTGGTATGCCGGTAGTCCGCTGTTGCTCGGGCTCGCAACCGACACCACGCCTGAGGTCGTGCATTACCTGGGCACGGATCTGCTCAATGGCGAACGCCCGCAAATCGTCGTGCCGCCGGGCCATTGGCAGCGGGCGATGAGCACCGGGGCTTGGACCCTGGTTGGCTGCACCGTGGCACCTGGTTTTTCATTCGAACATTTCGTCATTGCCGAGGCCGGGTTTGAGCCGGGCCATTCGCACAGCTGAGCGCATCGCCCGCCACCAAAAGTATGGCGAACAGCGGGGCAGATCATGGCGCTGCTCGGCTTATCCACGATTATCCACTTGCGCCAGATGCTGGTAGTCGTTTGATCTCTATGTGTTTTTTAGGAACACTTTGAACCGCGTCCCCGGTGCGCTTGCGGCTCTCATGCGACTCGGAGAGGGTCCACGACAGTGTCACAAGCGATTCGCGAAGCAGGAGTTCCCCCCAATGAAGCGCCAGTCCTCAGGACCTATTTTGAGCGCTGTGTTTGTCGATTACGACAACATTTATCTCTCGTTGAAACGCAAGAGCGAGGAAGCTGCCAAGCGCTTCGCCAAGGATGCGTTGTCGTGGGTCAAGGAGATCGAGACCGGCCGTCTGATCACGCCGACGAACACGTACGGCAATGATGTGGACCGCCGCATCGTGATGAACCGCTGCTATGGCAACCCCGTGCCGCGCCGCAATTCGAGCGACAACTCGACCGACATGAACTCGTTTCCATTCGTCCGGCATCACTTCCTGCGGGCCGGGTTCGAGATCGTCGATTGCCCGCCGCTGACAGCGCAGCTCAAGAACTCGTCCGACATCCGCATGGTGATGGACGTGCGCGATTACCTGACGCACGACACCTACTTCGATGAATTCGTGATCCTGTCGGGCGATGCCGACTTCACGCCCGTACTGCATCGCTTGCGGGCTCATGCCCGTCGCACGGTGATTTTCGCCAACGACTATACGGCGGCTCCTTACACGGCGATCAGCGATGGCGAAGTGCGCGAGGCGGATTTGATCAATCTGTTGCTGGAAGGCAAGCTGCCGGGCCACAAAGAGGGGGACGAGCCCGCGATCATCACGGCCAGCGTGCAGCATGAGACCATTGCGCGTGACATCATCGCCGAGGTCGTCGCTGGCGTGCAGGCATCCGCCATGCCGTTACCGCTCGAGGCACTGGCTGACCGTGCATTGCGCGCGCTGGGTCATGACAAGACGATTGGAACCAACTGGGCCGGCGCTGGTAGCTTCCGCGAGTTATTGCTGAAGGCGCTGCCGAAGGAAATTCGCCTCACCGACCAGCCGCCCTATCTGGCATTCGAGGTGCGCCGCGCGCTGGCAGCTGAGTCAATCATAACTGAGCCAAAGGCGATTGCGCGCCCAGAACCGCGCCCAGAGCCGCGCCCAGAGCCGCGCCAGGAAATCCGCCAGGAAATTCGACAGGAACCACGCCAGGAAATCCAGCGCCAGGAGCCTCGTGTTGAACAAGCTCGCTTCGAGCCGGCGCTCGAATTGCGTGATGAGCGCGCCGAGCGTCCAGGGTTCAACGCGGCGGCTGCCTACGCCGATCAGCTGCATGTCGGCCGGGGCACGGCAACCCCGCAGCCGACACCAGCGCAACTACGTGATATCGACACCGTGCCTGTTCAGGCGCCGATCCGCCGCACGATGGTCGATCCGAGGTTGCAGGCGACAGCTGCAGCACCGGCACCCTTGCAGCCAGCGTTCGTGCCACCGGCAGCGCGGGTGCCAGCGTTCGTTCCGGCCACCGCACCGGTACAGGCAGCGCCGATCGTCCAGGCCCGGGCGCAAGAGCCTCGCGTGCAAGAACCACAGCGCACTCGTGCGCCGGAACCGATTGCCCAGGCGCCCGTCGCTCAAGCGCAGGCACCGCGCAGCACCGAGCAGGCTTCGGTATTGCAGCAGTCAATTGCCCGGATTCACGACGCGAGCCAGGCGCCGCCCCTGTCGCCGGTCGAGTATCGCGGGCTGTTCGATGCGGCGGCGACAGAGATCACTGAGCAGGGCTTACTCGGTGCGCAGACCCTCACGAACATTGCGCTGCGGGCCCGTGACTTCGGTCTTGAGTTGCGCCGTGAAGACGTGCGGTTCGTGCTGGAAGTCGTGAGTGAGCAGGATCCCTGGTTCGAGCAGGGAGCCTCGGCGAACCTGTTTTCGAGCCGCTTCCGCAACTATGTGGTTGGCCGTTGCCGCGCCCAAGGGTTGAATTTGTCAGCCGATGAAATCGATCTGATCGATGCGTGGTTTACCGGTGCAGCACCGGCCCAGGCACAAGCAGCGCCAGTAGTTCAGCCGGTTGCAGCCGCTCCGGCCCCGCGTCAGCAACAGCCAGCGGCGCAAGGGCAGGGCTACCAACAGGATCGCTGGTGGGCCAACGATGAAGCCCGTCAACAGGGCGGTGCTGCTGCGACCCAGGCGCCTGCAGCCGGCGGTTATGGACGGCCTGCCACGCCACAACAAGGCAACGACTACAATGCAGGCGAAGCGGATCTTGGCCCGGCGGAAGAATTCCCGCGGATCGTTAAGAACCGCCTGCGCGGCTGATCCGATAGGCTTGAAGCACCGTTAGCCAATTATACCAGGGCACTCTGTATTTCGGGGTGCCCTTATGGCTTGACCTTCGGGCCCCTCGCCCATAGGTTCCGCCCGACCCTCAAGGATAGGGCTCGTAGCTCAGTGGTAGAGCGCCTGACTTTTAATCAGGATGTCGATGGTTCGAACCCATCCGAGCTCACCAATTTTGCATCAGGGCGCGGTGCATTTGTCCCGGCGGTGCGAGGTGTTCAACTAAATCGCTTTCGCCTGACATGCGGTTTGGCCTAACCTCAGCTCCATGACCGTGCGCGAAGTTATCCCCCCGATTAATGATTTTATCACCCGCTGGTCGGCCTCGGCTGGCGCTGAGCGCGCGAACTTTCAGGGCTTTGCCAAGGAATTGTGCGCACTGATCGGCGTTGAGCAACCGCGCCCGTCGGTGTCGGACGCCGAATTGAACCCTTACGCCTTCGAGCGGGGGGGGTAAGCATTGAGCACGGACGCACCAAAGCAAACTTCTGATATAGCTGGGGAGCGGCTCCCACGGCTCAAGGTCGAGTAAAAGCGTTGTGCATTGATGTTTGATATGGTACGGTTTCATTCCGTACATGAACGCATGGAACGCCAATGCCTCGCGCCGTATCTGAGACCGGACGTATCGAGTTGCGCATCGCCGCCGATGCTAAGGCGAAGCTCGCGCGGGCGGCGGCACTTGAGCACGTTGATTTGACGGCGTTCATTCTGCGGGCAGCGTTACCAGCGGCCCAGACCGTGATCGAACGTGCCGAGCGCATCAAATTGTCAGGCCGCGATAGCTTGACCGTGCTCGATGCCCTGGAAAATCCAGCGAAACCCAATGCCCGGTTGCGCCGTGCGGCTGCCGCCCATGCGAAAGCGCACGCGCGGTGAGCAGCCTCGCTTGGTCCGAGGTCGCAATCAGCCGACTGCATGATCGCAAGGGCTTCGATTGTGGCGATCCGGCTTTGAACGCGTATCTCGTGCGGTTTGCGCGCCAAAACCACGAGAGCGGCGGAGCCAAGACTTTTGTTGTTTGTCCAGCGGATGCGCCGAAGCGCGTGCTCGGCTACTATTCGTTGAGCCCAGCATCGCTCGACTATGCACGCGCACCCGCCATTGTGGCGCGCAGTCTTGGTCGCTACGAAGTCCCGGTGTTCCGGCTTGGGGGGCTTGCCGTCGATGTGTCCTGCCAGGGCCAAGGACTGGGCGGGCAATTGCTGATTGCAGCCGGGATGAGGTGCTTGGCTGCAAGCGAACTCGTTGGCGGCGTTGCCATTATGATTGACGCGAAATCGGATCGCGCAGCGCAGTGGTATGCGAGCTTTGGCGCTATCGCCCTCGACGATGCGCCGCTGACGCTGGTGCTGCCACTGGCGACAATCGCTGCAAGTTTGCCTAAGGCGCGTTAGGTCTCGGAAGGCGACAGCCACACATCCGAGTGAGTGCGTGGGCCGTGCACGCCGCTCACTCAGGTCGGTAGCCGTCACTTTTCCCCTTTTCCTCAAATCACGACTTGGGTGCCGACTTCGATGGCGCGATCGTTCGGGATCTTGAAGTACATCGAGGCGTCACTCGAATGCCGGGCGAGCGAGATGAATAGACGATCCTGCCAGACCGGCATTTCGGATCGTGTCGCTGGCCTGAGCGCCCGCCTCGAAAGATAGAACGACGTCTCCATCGGGTTAAGCTGCAGCCCGAGTTGTGGACTCATCAGTGCGTTGGGCACGTCCGGCGCGTCCATGTAGCCGAACTTCAGGTGGACGATCGAGAACGTACCCGACAGCTTCTCGATCAATGCACGCTCAGTCTCGGCAACACGCGGGGTGTCTGCCGTCTCGATGCAAACGATGATGTTGCGTTGGTGCATGATCTTGTTGTGTTTCAGATTGTGCATCAGCGCCGTCGGCACATTCTCAGGGTGGCTCGTCATGAAGACGGCGGTGCCAGGCACGCGGTCTGTTGATTTGGCTTCCAGCATCGGCAAATAGTCCGCCATGCGCAGTTCTTCCTTTTGCGACTTGATGCCGAGCAGGCGGGCGCCGCGCTGCCACGTCAGCATGACAATGAGGAGGCCTGCGCCAACGACCAGCGGCAACCATCCGCCCTCCATGATCTTGAGCAGGTTCGCGCCCAAGAACACGAGGTCGACGATCAGGAACGGCACCATCACGAGCGCGGTTCGCAACCACGACCAGTTCCAATAGTAGCGGGCAACGATGGTCGCGAGGATCACGGTCACAACCATGGTACCGGTGACGGCGATGCCGTAGGCCGAGGCCAGCGCGCTGGAACTCTTGAAGGCAGCCGTCAGGAACAGAACCGCGATCAGCAGCAGCCAATTGACGGCTGGCACGTAGATCTGACCCTTTTCCTTCTCCGACGTGCGGCGAATTTCCATGCGCGGCAAAAGCCCAAGCTGAATCGCTTGCTGCGTCATCGAATAGGCGCCGGTAATCACGGCCTGGCTGGCGATGATGGTCGCCATCGTTGCAAGCGCGATCATCGGGATGAGCGCCCATGCCGGATACATTTTGAAGAATGGATTTTCCAACGCTTCAGGGCGCGCGAGCAGGAGCGCCCCTTGGCCCAGATAGTTCAAGGCGAGTGCTGGAAACACCAAGAACAGCCACGCGGTCCGGATCGGGCCACGGCCAAAATGTCCAAGGTCGGCATAGAGCGCTTCCGCACCCGTCACCGCGAGGAACACAGCACCGAGCGCAATCAAGCCAGCCCATCCGTGTGAGGTGAGGAACTGCACGCCAAGCAGCGGATTGAAGGCCGCGATGATGCTCGGGTTGTCGGCGATGTTCGAGATGCCGCCGATGGCCAATGCGGCAAACCACACCAGGATGATCGGGCCGAACCAGGCGGCGATCTTGGCGGTGCCGCGACTTTGGATGGCAAACAGAGCCAGCAGAATGACAAGGCTGATCGGCAGGACAAATCGATCAAACGTCGGAGTGACAAGGTTCAAGCCTTCAATTGCGGACAGCACTGAAATAGCCGGCGTTATCATCGCGTCGCCGTAGAATAGGGCGGCGCCCATCATGCCCAGGATCGAGACGATCCGGCCACGGTCGCCAAGTGCTCGTTGCGCCAGTGCCATTAAGCTTAACGTGCCGCCTTCGCCGTTGTTGTCAGCGCGCAGCATGATCAAGACATACTTGATGGTGACGATGATGATCAGCGCCCACAGCATTAGCGACAAGACGCCGAAGACCATCTCGGAACTCAAGGCTGCCGTACCGCGTGCGGCGGCAAGCGATTCCTTGATCGCGTAAAGCGGGCTTGTGCCGATATCGCCGTAGACGACACCGATCGAGCCCAGTGTCAGCCCCCAGAAGCGGGACTTACTCTGTGTGTACCCTGATGTGTCCGGAATGGACGTACTGCTTGCAATTGACATTGATGTGCCTCGACGCGGGTTTAGGGCATAGGTATGCCTAAGCACCGGGTATCGCGGGTCCCGTATAAGGACGCGATACGAAAGCTGACTGCCGGATGTAAGGATTGCGTAAGGGTCGCCTTCAGCGTGACCATGCTGGAATGGGAACTCGGACGGCAGGGCACCGGAAGTAGCGCGCAGGAGACCATGAGCGGCGATCAACAGTCATCGAGCGATTCAGCAGAGCGGGAAGTGTGGGGACGCCTGCCGCGACCGCGCACCGGGCTTGCTGTGTTGCCGATTGCCGCGCTGATCACTGCGGCGGCCACTGGCCTTGGCATGGGGCTCGCTTATCTGTTGCCGCAGCAAAGCGTTGCCCTTGTTTACCTGTTGTCGGTGATGCTGGCGGCGTTGGCGTTCGGCGTGCATGCCGGCATCGCAGTCGCAGTCTTGGCATTTTTGTCGTATAATTTCTTCTTCATACCACCGATCTACACGTTCACAATTGCGGATCGGCAGGAGCTGTTCGCCCTCATCGTGTTTCTAGCCGTGGCGTTGTTGACCGGCAGTCTTGCTGGTCGCATGCGGGAGGGAGTTGATGCTGCGCGCAGGCGGGCCGTTACGTTGCAGGCACTGAACGACTTTGCAGCGACACTGACCGGTGCGCGCGACCTGCCAACAATCATCAAAGCGCTGGCTGACAGGGCAGGGGCGACAATTCGCGGACATGCAATCGTGTTGCTCAAATCGACTGACGGCGAATTGCAGGTGCGTGGTCAAACACCCGATGCGCCGACATTGGATACAGCCGAATGGCAAGCGGCGAACCACGCCATCCGCAGTGGGCGCACGGTTTTTGCGGCAGCAGCGGGATGGGACGGCTCGCGCATCGAGTTTCAGCCGCTGGTTGGCAGTGCTCGCGTGATCGGCGTCGTCGGCCTCATACCGTTCGAAGGTCAGCGCGCCATCGACCCGGATGACACCTCGGTCCTGCAGACGATCTTTCGGCATGCCTGTGTCGCCATTGATCGAACGCGGCTTGAGGGGGAGGCTAGCAGTGCCCGCGACGACGTCGAACGGGAACGGCTGCGATCAGCCCTGCTTTCGTCATTGTCGCACGATTTGCGAACGCCACTATCGTCGATCCTGGGGGCCGCAACCAGCCTTCGCGAACTGGGGCGGGATATGTCGCCTGAGATCCAGGCAGATCTGCTGATTGCGATTGAAGAAGAAGCCGAGCGTCTGTCGCGGTTTGTCTCGAACCTGCTCGATATGACGCGGCTTGAAGCCAAGGCCATCGATTTGCAGCGCGACTGGGTCGATGCGGCTGATGTTGCCCAGGTTGCCGTCGTCCGCGCGCGGCGGATTTTCCCAGGGGTAAACATCACGCTCGCTAGCCCGGCAAAACTGCCGGTCATTCGTGGTGATGCAACATTGTTCGAGCAGGTCGTGTTCAACCTGCTCGACAATAGCGTGAAGTTTTCAGCTCCGGGAGAACCCATCGACGTTGTGCTTTCCGCTGATGACGCGCACGTGACGCTGGTGGTGGTTGACCAGGGGCGCGGCATACCGGCGGAGGCCTTGGTGCGGGTGTTCGAAACGTTCTATCGTGTGGGCGATGGCACGGTCCCCGGCACCGGGCTTGGCCTATCGATTTGCAAGCGCATAGTCGAAGGTATGGGTGGCAGTATTCACGCGCAAAGCCCGGTCAATAGTCGAGGCGGCACGCGCATCGTCGCGCGGTTTCCACGGTCTGCACCCAACGACCCAGGCGTCAAGACGGGACCAGCTGCATGACAAAGCCAATGCGCATCTTGGTCGTCGATGACGAACCGCAGATCCACCGGTTCCTGAAGCCGAGCCTCACCGTCAGTGGCTTCGACGTGCTGACGGCAGCCACTGGGCACGAGGCGATCCGGCTCGCGAACAGCAATGCGCTGGCGGCCATCCTGCTTGATTTGGGGCTCCCCGATATGGATGGCAAGGATGTGATCGAACAGATCCGGCGGACCTCCAGCGTGCCGATCCTGGTGCTATCGGCGCGGGATCGCGAGGCTGAGAAGATAACAGCGCTGGATCTGGGAGCCGACGATTACATCAATAAGCCGTTCGCGATTGGCGAGCTATTGGCACGGCTGCGTTCGGTGCTGCGCCGCCAGTCGGCAGCGCCGTTGATTGAACAATCAACCTATGATCTAGCAACAATCCATATCGATACCGGCACGCATCAAGTGACACGCGGCGACGTGGTTGTGCATCTGACGCCGAAGGAATTCGACTTGTTGGTGATGTTAGCCAAACATGCCGGGCGCGTGCTCACCCACCGCATGCTGTTGACTGAGGTCTGGGGCCCGGCGCACGGATCGGATCATCAGTATCTGCGCGTATTTATCGGCCAGTTGCGGCAAAAGCTGGAAGACAATCCGGCCGAACCGAAACTGATCCTGACCGAGCCCGGCGTTGGCTATCGGTTGTTCGAGGCCGAAGCTTAAGGTCGCTCACCCTTTTATCCGCAGGTCGGCGAAGGCGGCGTCGAGCCGGTTCAGCGCTTCGTCGAGGATCGGCCGTGGTGTCGCGATATTGAACCGCAACCAGGACGCGCCGCCGGGGCCGAACTGCTCGCCGGGGCTGGCGAAGATACGGGCTTTGGTCTTGATCCGCGCTGCAACGTCCTCCGGCTTCAAGCCGGTGCCGGAAAAATTAACCCATGCGAGGTAGGTCGAGGCAAGCCGCATCGAGCGTGCGCCGGGGGCTGCGGCCTCAATGCGTCTGTCGAAGTGGTCGCGGTTTGCTGTGAGATAGGGCAGCAGCGCATCGAGCCAGGCTTCGCCGGTGCGCCATCCGGCCTCCGTCGCAATCATGCCGAAGCTATTGTAGGAGGCGAGCCCGCTGGCCGCGATCCGGGCGTCCAACTGCGCTTTGAGCTTGGAATTCGTTGTGATGCACGCGCCAACGTGGGCGCCAGCGAGGTTGAACGTCTTGGTCGCGGCCACACAGGTGATCAGCCGGTCGGCGACCTCGGGGCTGGCTGCCAGTGTCGTGGTGTGCTTCGCACCGGCGAAGACGAGATCGCAGTGGATTTCGTCGGACACCAAAAGCAGATCATTTTCGTTGCAGAAGGTTGCAAGCGCGCGGATTTCTTCTGGGCTCCAAACCGTGCCGCCAGGATTGTGCGGGCTGCAGAAGAATACGACTTTGGTTTTCGGCGCCAGTTGCTTTTTGAGGGCCGACAGATCCATCGCATAGCGCCCGTTCTGGAGTTCGAGGCGGCTGTCGATGATGCGCCGATCATTGGCGGTGATGATCTTGCGGAAAGCGTGATAGCCCGGCGTGAACACGACAACTTCGTCGTCGGGTGCGGTCATCGCCTGTAGGATGAGACCAAGGGCAGAGACGATGCCCGGCGCTTGGCTGACCCAGTTTGGTTCGACCTTGAGGCCGTGGCGGTTGGCCATCCAATCGCACAGCGATTGCGCCCAGGTGCCGGTATCGGCGTAGTAGCCATGGGTGGCTCTGGTGACTTCCTCCAGCAGTGCCGCCGTAACGCCGGGCGGCGCTGCGAAATCCATATCCGCCACCCACATCGCGATACCGTCCTTGGCATCGATGCCGGACAGCTTCGTCATCATGTCCCACTTGGTCGCGTGCGTGCCGCGCCGCTCGATGACAGTGTCGAAATTGAACATGGGGAGTGAGTCCTGGCGCAGGTGAAGTTGCCGCAGTCATGCGGTAGGGGCGGGAGCGGGTCAAGTGCGGGCCCGACAAAGGTGGATTGCGGATTTAACGCCGCGTGCGAAATTTGAGGCGACCAGCGCGCCTCAACTGCTGCCGATGAAGATACCCGTCAGGAGCACGAGAATACCGCCGAGCACGACCTGTACGAGCGCCGAAGTAAACGGCGTCTCCATGTACCTGAAGCGGATCCAGGCAATAGCTGCCAATTCGACGGCGACGACGACGCCAGCGACTGTGGTCGCGGTCCAGAAGTCCTTGATCAGGTAGGGCAGGGTGTGGCCAAGCCCGCCAAGCGTTGTCATAACGCCGCAAACAACGCCTCTGATCCACGGATGGCCGCGCCCGGTGATTGCGCCGTCATCCGACAGGGCCTCGGTCAGGCCCATACTGATGCCAGCACCGATGGAGGCGGCCATGCCGACGAGGAATGCATCCCATGTGTTGTGGGTCGCGAAGGCAGCGGCGAAAATCGGCGCCAAGGTCGAGATCGAACCGTCGATCAACCCGGCAAGTCCGGGCTGGACGACCTGCAACACGAACAGCCGGTTCTTGGTCGCGTCTTCTTCGGATTTGACATCCGGCGTGAGGGACGTTTCTCCGAGTTTGACCGCGAGACTGCCGTGCTTCTTTTCAATCTCGGCTAGATCCGCCAAGAGCTTGCGCACATCGGTATCGCGCGCACGTTCGGCTGAACTTGCGTAGAAGTTCGCCGCCTCCAGCTCCATGATTTCAGCTTGGCGACGCGCTGCATCGATGCGCAACCCATCAGCCAGCCAAATCGGACGGCGCTTGAGGAAACCTCGCACATCCTGGCGCGTGATATAGGGCAGTTCCTTGCCGAACTTGCGCTCGTAGAGTGCGAGCAGCCGATGACGATGCTCGCGCTCTTCCTCTGCCATCTCGGTGAAAACGGTGGCGGACGCTGGATATAGCGGGCGCAGCTTGTTGGCAAAGTTCAGATAGATGCGCGCATCTTCCTCCTCGTTGGAAATGGCGAGTGCCAGCACTTCGGGTTCGGTCAGATCGGAAAAGCGTTTGAGCACGGCTGGCCTCTTGCAACGTCAAAAATTAGAATGGTTCTAAACAAATTTGAGCGCGCACGGCAAGGGTTCTAAGGGCCGCATGTCGAGCGTGCCTTGCCAGCGCCAACCGTTCGCTGCTTGATAGGGGCTCCGCACCCACAGTGAAAGGCAGCTACGTCCCGTGAAGCGCATTGATCCCGATACAATCGTTAAGCCCGCATCGCAGTATTCCCAAGGCATTTTGGTCGAGCGCGAAAGAAAGCGTCTGATCATTTCCGGCCAAGTCGGATTAAAGCCGGATGGCACAATGGAGAAGACCATTCGCGCGCAATTTGAGCGCGCCTGGAGCAACCTGTTTGAGGTGTTGCATGAGGCTGGCTTCAAGAAGAAGCATCTTGTGAAGGTAACAATTTTTGTCACCGAGCCGGGGCAAGTCGCGACCTTCCGCGAGATTCGCGACCGGGTGATGGACGGGCATTTGTGCGCGGCAACGTATCTGCAAATCTCCGGCCTCGCTTCGCCCGAGATGAAGGTCGAAATAGAGGGTGAAGCCGTCAAGGAGCACAATTGAACATGCTGGCACTCAGACCCAACTGCGAATGCTGTGACAAGGATTTAGGTCCCGAGGCGGCAGATGCGCTGATCTGCTCGTTCGAATGTACGTTCTGCGCCGACTGCGCGGCTCATCGCTTGATCGGCGGGGTATGCCCGAATTGCGGGGGTGAGTTGGTCAAACGGCCCGTTCGCCCGGTTGCTAAACTTGCTACGTTTCCAGCCGCGACCGCACGCGTTGTCAAAGCCCATGCCGGTTGTGCGAAATCGCAGTAATTGAATGGAGTTTCAAGCATGCCCATCGTCGGGTCGTCGCTCTCGCCCTATCTCTCACGCAAGCGCCAGGTAAGAAAGCCAGCCGTGCGATCGGCGCACGGCATCGTCGTGTCGCAAAATCGAGCGGCCTCTGAAATCGGCGCGCGCGTTTTGAAGGCGGGTGGGCACGCCGCGGATGCCGCCGTTGCCACCGCATTTGCGCTTGGCATCGTCGAGCCATGGATGAGCGGCATTGGCGGCGTGGGGGCGGCGCTGGCGCGAGATGCGAAGTCCGGCAAGGTCACCGCATTTGACTTCGGTGGGCGTTCACCAAAGGGACTGAAGGTTACGGATTTCAAGCTGCGCGAGGCTGCCACCGACGGCGACCTGTTCGGCTGGCCCGTGGTCGAGGGCAACGTCAACACGGTCGGTGCGAGGGCCGTCGTGGCGCCAACCCAACCGGCAGGTTTGGCCCTGCTGCACAAGATGTTTGGACGCCAAAAGTGGGGCGATCTTCTGCAACCCGCGATTGGTCTCGCCCACGATGGTTTGGCGGTTGATTGGCACACGACGCTCGTCATTGCGACGGCCTTCGCCGACCTCGCGAAGGATCCTGGCACGCGCGCACGGTTCTTGCCCAATGGAGCGCCGCCAGTGCCACCGGCTGCCACCGATCCTAACCCAGCCCTCAGGTTGAAGCTCGGCGAATTGCCAGCGACACTTGAACGATTGGCAAATCACGGCGCAGCGACGATGTATGAAGGGGCGCTCGCCAAGTCGATTGCCGACGACATCCAGGCGATGGGTGGTTATCTGTCCGAGGTTGATCTCGCAAACGTTAAGCCGCGCACGCCGGCACCGCTCGAAATTCGCTATCGGGATCGCACGATCCATGTGCTGCCGGAACTCAACGGCGGACCGACACTTGCCATGGCGTTCAAGCATTTGAGCGAACATCGTGCAAGAAACGGGAAAGCGCCGGAGGCGGCCGACTGGCATGCGTATGCGTCGGCGTTGCGCCATGCGTGGGGCTGGCGGTTCAAGAACATGGGCGATGCGGGCGAACTCACCGCGCCGACCTCAACCACACATATGGCCGTGATCGACCGCGACGGTAACATCGTGACGCTGACACAGACTTTGCTGTCGCTGTTTGGCTCGCGCATCGTGCTGCCGCAGTCGGGCATCTTGATGAATAATGGGATCAACTGGTTTGATCCGCGCAGCGTTGGACCCAATGCACTGGCGCCAGATAGAAGGGTATTGGCGAATTATGCCCCGGCAATCATGACCGGCGGCGACCGTGTGATCGGTGTCGGCGGCTGCGGTGGGCGCAAGATTATCCCGGCCGTATTCCAGTTGCTTGCGCAGAATGCCGACTTCGGCTTTGACCTCGACACGTCTTTCCATCAGCCCCGCATCGACGTATCGGGTGTTGGTCGGATCGCGGTCGACCACCGATTGGGACAGGCGACCATGGACCATTTGGCCACCGACTTCGATGTGGTACCGTCCGAACCGCTGGTCTACACGAACCCCTTTACGATTGCATCAGCCGTCGCGCGTTTCGGCACAACCAATGAAGCTGCAACCGAGCCCGAGCAACCGTGGTCAGAGGCGGTGTCGGAGGACGAAGTGTGAGGAGGCGATTGTCCGCCACTACGATGGCATCCGTTGCTCGACCAATCGCGACCAGTAGGAGACGCCAGCAGCTATCGCCCCGTCGTTGAAATCGTAGTCGGGGTGATGGAGGCCAGCACTGTCGCCGTTACCGATGAAGATCATGGCGCCGGGTCGGGCGGCAAGCATGTGCGAAAAGTCTTCACCAGCCATGGTTGGCAAGACGGCAGTCTCGACATTTTTCTCACCAGCGACGTCACGCGCTGCAGCAATGGCGCCGTTGGTTTGCTCTGCATGATTAAACGTGCAGCCAACGCCATAGCGATAATTAAACGCGATGTTGGCGTCGTGCAGTCGACCGAGATGATCGCAGATTTCGCGCATGCGTTGGACGACCAGCGTCTGGGTTTCAGGCCGCAGCGTGCGCACGGTGCCACCGAGAAGCGCTTGTTGTGGAATGACGTTGTGGGCAGCACCTGCGTGAAACATCGTGATCGAGATCACAGCTGAATCCAGCGGATCGACATTTCGTGCAACGATCATCTGGAGCGCCTGGTGCAATTGACAGCCGATGGTCACGGTATCGACGCTTAGATGGGGCTGCGCGGCGTGGCTGCCGCGCCCATTAATCGTGATGTCGAACCGGTCGGCGGCTGCCATCAACGGGCCCTGGCGAATGGCGAAGTTTCCAACTGGCACGCCCGGCCAGTTGTGCATGCCGTAAACTTCAGTAATGCCAAAGCGGTCCATCAAGCCTTCTTCGACCATCAAGCGACCACCGCCCTCGCCTTCTTCGGCGGGCTGAAAAATCAGCACGACGGTACCGTCGAAATTGCGGGTCTCGGCCAAATATTTAGCGGCCCCTAACAACATCGCCGTGTGGCCGTCGTGGCCACAAGCGTGCATTTTTCCGGGGACCTGCGATGTGTGAACCGCACCGCTGGTCTCCTGGATCGGTAGTGCATCCATATCGGCACGCAGGCCAACGACGGTTTTTGAATCGTCCTGGCGGCCGCGTATGATCCCGATCACGCCGGACTTGGCGAACCCGGTGACGACTTCGTCACAGCCGAAGCTCTTGAGCTTTTCAGCGACGATGCCGGCGGTTCGCTGCACCGCAAATCCCAGTTCCGGGTTCTGATGAAGATCGCGCCGCCAGACGGCGACCTCGTCAGCAAGGGCTGCGACGCGGTTGATAATGGGCATGAGGGGGCTCGAATGCTGCTGAAACGGCGCAGATGTGGTTGCAGTCGTCCGCTACACGACAAAACTGCGCGGGATCTGTCAAGCCAAGGTCAGCTGCGATCATAAGCGTTGGCGTGACACTGGACCTCGACCGTTCAATACTGCAAGATCGAGCACAAGTTTGTGGCTCACTAGATGTGAAACACGAGTGGGTTGCCGTATCTCAAACCAGATCTCGGAGTTTTTCCATGCAACTTAAAGCACGCGTAACTGCTGGCGCTTTCATGTTTGTGGTCGGAGCGATGGGCGGGCTGGCAAGTGTCGCCAACGCTGTTACCTTAAAATACGCCTTCCAAGGCGATCTCAATGCGCTCGATCCCTACACTTTGAACGAGACATTCACGCTCGGTGCCATGGGCAACGTGATGGAAGGTCTCACAAAGCGGGACAAGGAATTGAAAATCGTCCCCGGCCTTGCAGAAAAATGGGAAATTGCCGAGCCGACGCGCTGGCGCTTTTTCTTGCGCAAGGGCGTCAAGTTCCACGGCGGCGAAGATTTTACGGCAGATGACGTTCTGTTCTCTCTCGAGCGCATGCGAACCGATGCCTCGCAGCTGAAGAGTCGCGCGCCGGCTGACATGAAAGCAGTCAAGGTTGACGATCACACGATCGATTTCGTGCTGAGCCAGCCTAACCCGATCCTAAATGCCGAGTGGGATACGTGGTACATGTTTTCCAAGAAGTGGTCGGAGGCTGTTGGTGCAACCCAGGTGCAGTCGGCAAAATCGACTTCGTTGAGTAATTGGGCGTTGAAAGCGAATGGCACGGGCCCCTTTACGGTCGCCAGCCACGAGCCAGGGGTGAAAACGGTCTTCAAGAAGCATCCAGGCTGGTGGGGCAAGGTTGAACACAACCTCGATGAAGTGATCTTCACGACCATCAAGTCCGACGCAACGCGCGTTGCCGCCCTGTTGTCGGGCGAGGTCGATCTGATCGAGCCGGTCCCCGTGCAAGACATGGAGCGCATCTCAGCAGATGCCAAGTCGCAGGTGATGACGGGCCCCGAATTACGCACGATTTTTCTGAATTTTGATTCGTTCCGCGATGAGCTGAAATATTCCAGCGTGAAAGGCAAAAACCCGTTCAAGGATGCCCGTGTCCGCAAGGCGTTCTATCAGGCTGTCGATATCGAGGCGATCAAAGCCAAGGTCATGCGCGGTCAGGCGACTCCATCAGCAATCCTGATTTCGCCGCTGCTATTTTCCCGGTCCGGCGAATTCAAGCGCCATGCCTACGATGTGGAAGCGGCAAAGAAGCTGATGGCGGAAGCGGGCTATGCCGACGGTTTTGAACTGCGGATGGACTGCCCGAATGACCGCTACGTCAATGACGCGGCTATTTGTCAGGCGGTTGCGGCCATGCTGTCGCGGATCAACGTCAAGGTGACGCTCAATGCGCAGCCGAAGGCGAAATTCTTTGAGTTCGCCGGGCCGACGGGTAAGTACGACAGCTCGTTCAATATGCTGGGCTGGACACCAGGTTCCTTCGATAGCCACAACGTGCTGGCCAACATCATGGGGTGCCGCGATGCAGATGGGAAAAATGCGCAATTCAATTATGGCGGATATTGCAATCCGAAGGTTGATGCGCTTGCAAAGCAGATTACATCTGAGACCGACAAGTCAAAGCGCGATGGCATGATCTACGATGCCTTTAAGATCGTGCACGAGGAGGTCGGCTTGCTGCCGTTGCACCAACAGGCGCTCGCCTGGGGCGTGTCAAAGGCAGTGACGATCCCGCAACGCGCCGACAACCAGATCCTGTTCTACTGGGCGCAGAAAAAGTAGGGTTTCCAAATAAAAACGAGGCGAATGGCAAAAAACCATTCGCCTTTTTCACAAAGTGGATACAGTCGCGGTCAGGGTCACCACAGGAGAGTGCATATGAGGTTTGTTCGGTTGACGGCAGCTGCTTTGTTGGCGGGGTGCCTTTTGGGCGCGCCGGCTTCGGCGAAAACATTGAAGTTCGCATTCCAAGGCGATCTCAATGCACTTGACAGCTACACGCTGAACGAGACCTTCACCCAGGGTATGTTGAGCAATGTGATGGAAGGGCTTATCCGTCGCGATAAGGACCTGAAAGTTATTCCAGCACTTGCCGAGCGCTGGGAGATCGTCGATCCCCTCAAGTGGCGCTTCTATCTGCGCAAGGGCGTGAAGTTCCACGGCGGCGAGGCGTTCACTGCCGACGACGTGATCATGTCGATGGATCGCGCTAGGGTGCCCGAGAGCCAAGTCAAAAATAAAGTCCAAGCGGACGCCAAATTCATCAAGATCGACGACCACACGCTTGAGGTGCAGCTCGCGACGCCAAACCCGATCCTGCATTACGAGTGGGATGTGATCCACATCTTCTCAAAGTCGTGGGCCGAAAAGGTCGGTGCGACACAGCCACAATCAGGCAAGGCGACGTCGGTTAGTGCTTGGGCGCTCACGGCCAACGGTACGGGTCCGTTCACCGTTGTCAGCCACGAGCCCGGCGTGAAGACGGTTTTCAAGCCGTTCGCTGGCTGGTGGGACAAGCCGGTGCACAACCTGGACGAAGTAATCTTCACGACCATCAAGTCCGATGCGACGCGGGTTGCCGCGCTGCTGACCGGTGAAATCGATATGATGGACCCGGTGCCCGTCCAAGACATTGAACGAATCAAAAGCAACGCAACCACCGACGTGATGATCGGGCCGGAACTGCGCACCATCTTCCTCAACATGGATCAGATGCGCGACGAACTTAAGTACGCCAGCGTCAAGGGTAAAAACCCCTTCAAGGACGTGCGCGTGCGCAAGGCGTTCTATCAGGCAATCGATATCGACGCGATCAAGACGAAAATCATGCGCGATATGTCGGTGCCCTCGGCGCTGCTGTTATCGCCGTTGCTGTTCGAACCGCTCGCTGGCTTGAAGCGCTACCCTTACGATGTCGATGCTGCCAAGAAGTTGATGGCAGATGCTGGTTATGCCGAGGGCTTCGAACTTCGCATGGACTGCCCCAACGATCGCTACGTCAACGATGCTGCGATCTGTCAGGCGGTCGGCGCAATGCTGGCGCGGATCAACGTCAAGGTCACGCTTAACGCCCAGCCCAAGGCAAAGTACTTCGAGTTCGCGGGGCAAACCGGCGGCTATGACAGTTCGTTCAACTTGTTGGGTTGGACACCAGGCTCGTTCGATAGCTGGAATGTGCTTGCCAACATCATCGGCTGCCGCGATGAAAAGGGCAAAGGCGGCAGCGCCAACTACGGCGGTTATTGCAGCCCGAAGATCGATGCCTTGACCAAGCAAATTGTCTCTGAAGGAGACAAGGCGAAACGCGATGCGATGATCAAGGATGCCTATACGATCCTCTACGATGAAGTCGGCTTGATCCCACTGCATCAGCAGTCTTTGGCCTGGGGCGTTTCGAAGAATGTCGAGATGGTGCAGCGTGCCGACAACTCGATCCTGTTCATGTGGGCGAAGAAGAAGTGAATGGGGTCGGACCAGGGTAGCTAATTTTATCCTGGTCTTAAATCCTCAGGTGTCATCCCGGAAGTTCGTGCCGGGACCCATCGTTCAGCAACATCGAACATGGCGTTCGCGGCGCTATGGGTCGCCGGGGAGAAGTCCTTCGGGTTGAAAGCGATGGATGGTCAGGTCGCGGTCGCAGTTTCGGGAAGTAGTTTTTCAACATGCTGGCTTTTGCCATCCGACGACTGATTGAAGCAGCATTCGTCATGCTGACGGTGGCATTGCTATCTTTCGTGCTGTTCCGGTTCGTCGGTGATCCCGTCAGCCAACTCGTCAGTCAGGATGCGACCTACGAAGAGCGCGTGAAGCTGCGAGCGGAACTTGGCCTTGATGATCCTGTCATCAAGCAGTTCGGAACGTTCGTTTGGAAGGCGATGAATTTCGACTTCGGCTCCTCCTATCAGATGAAGCAGCCGGTGACGACGATCATTGCGGATCGGGCGCCAGCGACGCTTGAACTTGCATTTGCAGCAGCCCTGTTCGCGATCATGCTTGGCATCCCGATG
>JANOYV010000183.1:0-6880 GCA_031429105.1 Hyphomicrobiaceae bacterium
AAACTGCGCGGATTGGTCGATGCCATCGGCGAGTCGCACGCCATCATCGACGTCAACGGCGTCGGCTATGACGTGTCGTGCTCGTCGCGCACGCTGCGCCAGATGGAGTTAGGCCAGGAAGTGCGTCTCGTCATCGATACCCACGTGCGTGAGGACTATATCCGCCTGTTTGGATTCACCAGCGAGGTCGAGCGCAGCTGGTTTCGCACCTTGCAAACCATTCAGGGCGTCGGCTCCAAGGTGGCGCTGGCGCTTCTCGGCACGTTGTCGACGCAGGATCTCGCCAACGCTATTGCCCTGCAGAACTGGGCCGCCGTCGAAGAGACGCCCGGCATCGGCCAGAAACTCGCCCAGCGCATCGTGATGGAATTGAAGGACAAGGCACCCGCGTTGAGCATCGCAGGCCTTAACGTGCCGGTGGCGTCGGCTGGCAAGAGCAAATCAGCCGGAACGCCGCGTCCTGAAGACAACGCGGCTGCTGAAGCCATTTCAGCACTCACCAACCTTGGCTATCAGCCAAGCCAAGCCGCCCAAGCCGTTGCCGTCGCCATGGGTGAGTTGGGTGATGGTGCTGATACGGCAAAGCTGATCCGGCGGGGGCTTAAGGAACTGGGGACGCGGTAGCCGATTTGCTCAGCCCCCGTGCACCACATTCGACAGGTCGCGATAAATCTCGGCCAACGACACTTCCAACGAGATCGCCCGTAGGTGCAGCGTAGCATCAAGACCGATGAGTGGTTCTTCAGCAATGAACCCCTTCTTACCGCGGGTGAACACCTCGACGACAGGCTCGTCGCGAGTCACAATCACGTAGGTCTGCAGCGAGGGCAGCTGTTCGTAGGCAACGCGCTTTTCCAGTCGATCACGCACGGCGCTCCCAGGCGACACCACTTCCACGAGAATTAGGGGATCATTGAACGACGTCACGCCGGGCGTCAGCGTGCCACAACGGACCATGATGTCCGGCAGTGCTGCAAGGTCATGCTTGCGTTCCTTAAGATAGAAAGATTCGCGATAAACCCGACACGGCGAACCTGATTTACGCAAGTGATCCGTGATCGAGAACGCCAGATTATCGATGATAATATGAT
The DNA here is from genome assembly GCA_031429105.1 of Hyphomicrobiaceae bacterium. Lineage (GTDB taxonomy): Bacteria > Pseudomonadota > Alphaproteobacteria > Rhizobiales > Hyphomicrobiaceae > JAKFWF01. The sequence continues at coordinate 1,092 of JANOYV010000183.1, forward strand.
GTTCCAAACGCGCACCAACCATTGCGCGGATAACGCGACCGTTGATCAGCTCCCACTTTTCAAATTCTGCCTTGTCGGGCAGCATCTCCTCGAAATCGTCGAGGGACATCCACTCCAAGCCATCTTTCTTTGCAGCATAGATATTCATCGTGACCTCTGGCCGCACCGTGCCAATGCGGAAATAAGCTACCACAGAGCCATGAATACTTGAAGTCCACAGTCCCACGCTCGTTATGATTGGAACGCGCTCAACCCATGGCAATATACGTTGATGCCGATGCCTGCCCGGTGAAAGACGAGGTGCTGCGGGTTGCCGAGCGCCACGGCATTGCCGTTTATATGGTTTCAAACAGCTGGATGCGCCTAGCAAACCATCCGCTGATTGAGCGCGTTGTGGTCGCCGAAGGGCCAGATGCCGCCGACGATTGGATCGCCGAGCGGGTCGGTCCGACTGACATTGCGATCACCGCCGATATCCCCCTCGCCCATCGCTGCATTACGGCTGGCGCGCGCGTGATCCGAAACGACGGCAAGGTGCTCGATACCAACAACATCGGCATGACACTAGCGATGCGCGATCTGATGAAGGACCTGCGCGACGCTGGCACCATGCAGACCTTTAATGCGTCGTTCTCGAAATCGAACCGGTCAGACTTTTTGCAAGCACTCGAGACTGCAATCCAGGCGATCAAGCGGGCTGGATAAAAGGAATACTGCCATGAAAAAACAGAAAATCACCAACGGCCAGCGCGCCCTGTGGACATTTCTGATTTCGACCCTCGTTGGACCGTTCTTTGCGGCGCTGATCGTGGCCTTGCTAACACTGGCGTCAGGCGTGCTCCAGATGGGTCCGCCAAGCTTGAAGGGCCTTGCATTCGCCGATGTGGCAGCAAAATCCGGAGCTTGGGCATTGCAAACCTATGTGTGGGCGGCCCTGCCAGCGGGGCTCGCAGGCGCGTGTCTGGCGGCTCACGTATCATTGACGGGTTCGGTGCCATGGCTTGCGGTGATCGTCGCCGGTGTCGGTGCTTTCGGATTGGCAAGCGTCGTCATGCCCGGCCTGCTGCCAAATCATGGTACCGCGCTCGCCTTCATCGCTGCCGTATCGAGCTTGGGCGTTTGGGCCGTGCTGAGCAAAGCTGGTGTTGTAAAAGCGAGTTAGGTTGTGCGCCGAACGTCACATCTCGCAACCGGGCCATAAACTTGATATAGTTTGCCGGTGTTGCACCCTGCATTCGGACGTCGAACCATGGCATTCTCTCCAGCACTCCCGTTCCAGCGCCTTGGCGTTAACATCGACCACGTTGCGACCATTCGCAATGCGCGCGGCGGACGCCATCCAGACCCATTGCGTGCGGCGCACTTGGCCATCGAAGCCGGTGCCGATGGCATAACTGCACACTTGCGGGAAGATCGGCGGCATATCTCCGATGCTGATATCGCGCGGCTGAAAGCCGAGCTGACGCGCCCGCTCAACTTCGAGATGGCCGCAACCGAGGAAATGCAGAAAATTGCGCTGCGCCACGTGCCCAACGCCTGTTGCCTCGTGCCTGAGAAGCGCGAAGAGCGAACCACCGAGGGTGGCTTGGATATCGTTGGCGGCTACGCGGCGCTGCAGCCGTTCATCGCGCGGATTAAAGATGCTGGCATCCGCGTGTCGTTATTCATCGAAGCGTCGCCCGCCCAGATCGAGGCCTCGGCACGCATTGGTGCCGATATCATCGAATTGCATACGGGCTCCTATTGCGAGCGGGCACTGGAGGACGACGCAACTGGCGTTGCAGCCGAAATCGCGCGATTGGCAACAGGTGCCAAGCTTGCAGCAGACGCCGGCCTTGAAGTGCACGCCGGACATGGGTTGACCTTCAATACGGTGGCGCCGATTGCACGCATGCCGGAAGTGATTGAACTCAACATCGGGCATTTCCTCATTGGGGAGGCCATCTTTGGCGGGCTCCATGCAGCGGTACGGCGCATGCGGTCGTTGATGGAAGAAGCGCGGACGCACGGCGTCGGTCGGCGAACAGCGTAGGGCACGCCGCTAATGATCCTCGGGATCGGCAACGACATGATCGATATCGAGCGGATCGAGCGCTCGATTGCCCGCTTCGGTGATCGGTTTCTCAATCGGGTGTTTACCGCGACAGAACGCGCCAAATCGGACCGACGCGTTAACCCCGCTGCGTCTTACGCCAAGCGCTTCGCCGCAAAGGAAGCGTGTTCGAAGGCACTGGGCACCGGGCTGCGGCGAGGGGTAGCTTGGCGCGACATGGGAGTCGTGAACTTAGTTGGCGGACGCCCCACGTTGGTTTTAACGGGGGGAGCTGCGGCTCAGCTCAAGCACCTAACCCCGCCTGGATATGAAGCGCGCATCGATCTCACGCTAACGGACGATCACCCCTGGGCGCAGGCCATTGTCATTATTTCAGCGCTGCCGACAAAGTTCGACCAACGTTGATTCAAGCGCTCATACGTTACTCAAGTGTAAATGTGATGACCCGATTTTAGGGCATCGGCTTCAGTCCTCATAAATCATCATTCAACCTATTGCAGGTAACGTCCCGGCAAAGTGTGTCCCTTGTCTGCCGGAGTTGAGTACATGAGCACAGTGCCTTCACGCGCGACGATCTCGCGGGGATTGTCGGGCTTGCGCGATCATTCATCAGTACTTGCGATCTTCGCAGTCGCCCTATTTGTGTCGGCCTTGCTGCTGTTTTCTGTGCAACCGATCTTCGCCAAGATGGTGCTACCAAAGCTCGGCGGCTCACCGTCCGTGTGGGCCGTCTCGATGGTGTTCTTCCAGACGGTGCTGCTGGGCGGCTATTGCTATGCTCACCTGCTCAATCGCTACTGCCCAGCCAGGCAAGCCCCCCTCGTTCACTTGACATTGATGGGCATCGCTGCCCTCGCCTTGCCATTTGGCCTGCCGGCCTTCGGTGCGGAACCACCAGCCGGCGATGCCTATTTCTGGCTGATCTCGGTTCTGGCCGTTGGCGTTGGCTTGCCGTTCTTTGCCATCTCGGCAAACGCACCACTACTGCAATCTTGGTTTGCCCGCTCGGGTCATCCGCAGTCGATCGATCCCTATTTTCTCTACGGTGCATCAAACCTAGGCTCACTCATTGCGCTATTGGCTTATCCATTCCTGGTTGAGCCGGTACTCGGCCTATCGCGGCAGGCAGGCGTGTGGACCAGCGGCTTCCTGGTTTTGAGCGTGCTGATTGCCGTTTGCGGTTATCTCGTTGCCCCGTCGGCAGATACTGAAACCAAAGTTGCATCACCCACGACGAACACGGTAGCCGATTTCGCATCGGTTACATGGTCACGCACGCTTGGCTGGGTCTGGCTGTCAGCCATCCCATCTGGATTGCTTGTTTCGTTCACCAGCTACGTCACGACCGATATCGCCTCGGCGCCATTCCTGTGGGTGATCCCGCTCGCCGTGTTCCTCGGCACCTTCATTCTCGTATTCCGCGATGAGCCAGTGCTACCGCATCGCGTGCTGCTGTGGAGCCAACCAATCCTGGTCGGCTTGACCCTCCTCGGCCTGTCGATCTCGGGTAGCCGCGGCTGGATCATTGGCGCTGTCGCAGGCTTCGCTGCCTTCTTTGTTACGACGATGGTGTGCCACAAGGAGCTCTACGACCAACGCCCGGCAAGCCGACATTTGACCGCGTTCTACATGTGGATGTCGCTCGGTGGCGTGCTCGGTGGCATCTTCGCAGCTCTGATTGCACCGCAGATCTTCAATGCGATCTACGAATTCCCGCTGTTGTTGTTGGCTGGCCTCGCCTCGCGCGCTGGCATTGCCAAGGCTTGGGCCGACCGGACCGAGCGCACGACGTCGCTGACAATCATGGCCGCGGGCGCCGCCATGGTTCTAGCCGTGGCGATTGCCAACGCCAGCGGCCTGATTGTACTCAACCTAGCAGCATCGATGGCAGCCCTTTTGCTGGTCGGCTGTGCAGCTTATTCGTTACTCACCATTCAGCAGCCGATGCGGCAAGCCGCGATGGCAGCCGTCATGGGTTGCGTGATGCTAGGACTGCCATCGGCGATGAACTTTGGTTTCTCGGAGCGCTCGTTTTTCGGCGTGCACCGCGTGACGATGACGGGCGATGAAGAAATCCGCATGCTGCTACACGGCACCACCTTGCACGGCGCAATCCGCGTCAAGGATGCAGCCGGCAAACCAGTCGAAGCAGCGTTGCCCGCCACCTATTACTATCCCGGCAGCCCAATGGCGCGCGGCGTTGAGGTCGCCCGCACTATGAGTGGCAAGGCCGACGGCGGCCTCGTCGTCGGCTCGGTCGGTGTAGGTGCAGGCTCTATGGCGTGCTATGCGCGGGCCAATGAAAACTGGCGCTTCTTCGAAATCGATCCGCTGGTGGTTAAACTCGCCCGCGATCCGAAACTGTTTTCCTATTTCTCCCGCTGCCGCCCCGATGCCCAGTTCGTCATGGGTGACGCGCGCCTGACGCTGGCACATACTGCACCTGCAAGCTTCGATTATCTGATTATCGATGCGTTCTCCTCGGACAGCATTCCAGTTCATTTGTTGACCAAGGAAGCCGTGGAACTCTACCTGTCGCGCTTAGCGCCGAACGGCCTATTGGCGATGCACATTTCCAACCAGCATATGGACCTGCATGATGTGGCATCAACGCTAGCCCGTTCGATCCCTGGCGTTCATGCCGTGATGGTGGTGGATGCACCGGAAAAGCTTAGCCTCGACAACCTGATATCGCACGTCATGTTCTTCGCCAAGTCGCCAGAGGTTCTGGAGGCAGTGAAGGGCTGGAAGGGCGCATCGGTCGTGAAAATGGCAGACACCAATGTGGCCGCCCGCGCGCCTTGGACTGATGACTATTCAAATGTCCTGGGCGCGATCCTGCGCAAGCGCGGCTTCTGATCCAGCGGTTCTCAGAATTCCATTTAACGAATAACAACCTACCGCTACAGCAAAAAACTCCGCTTCTTGTCGACGGGCAAGGTGCAGGGGCGCGTGAACGATGTGAATTCAGATCATCAATCTGAACTTGCATCACCAAACAGCACAGACCGCAACAGCGGTTGGCCCCTGCTCCCGACCAAACTCAAGCGACCTTCGACACCATCACCTTGACGATCGGGCGCTTGCCCCACTCTTGATCAACGGCGGAACGCACCGCGCGCCGCACCGCATCGCGGACCAACTCGACGTCCTTGCGGCGGGCCGATGGAATGCTCTCGATGGTGCCGTCAACCGCGTCGAGCACAACGTCTTCCATGCTGTCGCCCTCCTTGGTCTCGAACGGCACGCCGTCGATGATACAATCGGGCTCGCCGATCACTTCGCCCTTTTTGCCAAGGGTGAGGGCAACCACCACGATGCCAACGAACGACAACTTGCGGCGCTCACGCACTGGGCCGTCGCCGTCCTGGACGATCAACTTGCCGTCGCGATAGAGGCGACCGACGGGAATATCGCCGATCACCGATGACGGCCCCGGCGCGAGCCGAACGAGTTGCCCGCTTTTGACGACCTGCGTATCCTTGACGCCGCACTCACGGGCGAGCTTGGCGTGCTCCATCATATGGCGCATTTCGCCGTGCATCGGGATCGCGATTTGGGGGCGGATCCAGGCATACATCTGTTTGAGTTCTTCGCGCCGGGGATGCCCGGTGACGTGCACCAGCGCATCGCTATCGGTGACGACGTTGCAGCCCATGCCGGCCAGCGCGTTCTGCACTTTGGCGACGGCCTTCTCGTTGCCGGGGATCGTGCGCGAGGAGAAAATCACCATGTC
>JANOYV010000184.1:0-10863 GCA_031429105.1 Hyphomicrobiaceae bacterium
CCTTCGGCTGGGAACAGCACGCGCGGCGCCAGGTTTCCCGAGTTCGATGACGGCGACGTGTGCGCGATCTTCTTACCCTTCAAGTCGGCAAGTTTCTGATAGGGGCTTGCTGCTTTGACGACCGCAATCAGATGATACCCGCGCAGCTCAGTCGCATTGCCCTTGGTGGCGAACGGCACGGCACCTGCGAGATTGACAGCAAACCCTGTTGGTCCGCTGGCGAAGGCTGCAATGTGCAGTCGGCCGGAACGCATCGCCTCAATTTGTGCCGAGTTCGATTGCACCGGAAAATACACAACCTTTTTGGCGGTGCAGGTGCCGAGGTAATCGGTAAATGGCTTCATCAGGTTCTGATAGACGGCTGGATCTTCGAGCGGCGTGTATGCAAACACGAGCGTCGAAGGGTCTTTCTGCTTTGCGACGTCTGTCGGTACGTCAGCGACTAGGTCGCGGTCCTCATCGCAGTAGTTCTGATCGAGTTGCCCACGGTTCTTGCAGGCATCCTGGGCAACTGCTGGAATTGCTACTGTCGACAGCAACAGGATCGCGACCGCAACGATCGAAACCGGGAACCGTACATTGATTTTTCCACGGACGATCATGACTTAAGGCTTTGCCGGAGCGGCAGGTGCGGCCGCTTTTGCAGCAGCCTCTGCTGCCTTCTTAGCGGCGGCTTCTGCTTCGCGCTTGTTCTCCGCATCATAGGCTGACTTGTTGTAAGGCGTGCCGCTCTTTTCAGCGACATCGCGAACCACCGACCACGTTTCTTTGTACGTGATCGGGAAAAACCGATCGTCGCCATTGAATTCCTTTGTCATCTCCGGCGTGAAGCGGAACGAGAAAAAGCAATCGCGTAATTTCTTGGCGAGTTCCGGCTTCAAGTCGTGCGCGTGAGCAAAAGATGACGTTGGGAAAATCGGACTGCGGTAGATCACGCGGACATCATCTTTTTTTATCGTACCGCGCGTGATCATGCGGTCGTAAACATCGGAGGCGACGGCGGCCATGTCGTAGTCACCGGCGACGACACCTAGCAATGACTTGTCGTGCCCACCTGACATCAACGGCTTATAGTCCGTACCCGGCTTTAGACCGAGATCGGGAAACAGCACTTGCGGTGCGAGATTGCCGGAATTGGACGACGGTGACGTGTGCGCGACCTTTTTGTCCTTCAGATCCGCCAGTTTCTGGAAGGTGCTTGATGCCTTCACCACAGCGACCAGATTGTATCCACGAATTTCCTTTTCGGTCCCCTTGGCGGCGAAGGGAATTGCACCCGCGAGGTTCACGGCAAAGCCGGTTGGGCCAGTCGAGAAGCCTGCGAAGTGCAGGCGACCGGAACGCATCGCCTCGATCTCAGCCGAGTTCGATTGTACTGGATAGTAGACAATCTTCTTCGCCACGCATGTGCCAAGATGATCTGACAACGGCTTGAAAATGTTAGCATAAACCGCTGGGTCTTCAACCGGGGTATATGCCCAAACCAACGTTGATGGATCTTTCCACTTGGTCGGGTCTTTCGGCACATCGGCGACGAGATCGCCGTCGTCATCGCAGTACTGCTGGTCGAGTTGACCGCGGTTCTTGCAAGCGTCTTGGGCGAAAGCAGAACTACTACCGACGGTCGCCACGCCAGCGATCAAAGCAGTCACACATTTCCAATTAGCCATCGCGCGCGCATCCCCGGTTTCAAAAGTCGCTCGTTTCGAGTGCTTATTTTTCTTTCTGCGTCCCATGGCGCACACGCCGCTGTCAATACGAAAGGAGCAGTTAACGACTATCAGGACTTGGCCGCGATCTCCTTCAGTCGATAGAGCAGTTCCAGCGATTCCTTTGGGCTCAATTCATCGGGTCGGATATCGGCAAGTGCTGTATCGACAGCGGATGTCGGCGCAGATTCTGACTTTGGCTGAACCGGTGGCGCTGCAAATAGCGGCAGGTCTTCGAGGGTCGAGCCACCGGCCCCTGCCCGGCGATTGTTCTTCTCGAGCCGCGCCAGAACTTCACCGGCCCGCTTGACGACCACCTTCGGCAACCCAGCAAGTCGCGCCACTTGAATGCCGTAGGATCGATCAGCAGCGCCCGGCTTGATCTTGTGCAGGAACACGATCTCGTCCTGCCACTCTCGAACATCAACGGTGACGTTCGTGATCTCCGTCAGCCGCCCGGCAAGTTGGGTCAACTCGTGGAAGTGAGTGGCAAACAACGCGCGGCAGCGATTGCCCTCATGCAGGTGCTCAACCGTCGCCCAGGCAATCGACAGCCCATCGAACGTTGCCGTGCCGCGCCCGATCTCATCCAGGATGACGAGGCTTTTATCGGTTGCTTGATTGAGGATCGCCGCCGTCTCAACCATCTCGACCATAAACGTCGAACGTCCGCGTGCCAGATCGTCGGACGCGCCGACGCGACTGAACAGCCGGTCTACAACACCGATTCGGGCGCTTTTAGCCGGTACGAACGAACCCATCTGCGCCATCAATGCGATCAGTGCGTTCTGGCGCAGGAATGTCGACTTGCCGGCCATGTTCGGGCCGGTGACAAGCCACAGTCGACCGTTGCCCGGTTCGTCAAAACCGGTAGGGACGGAAGCCGACGGCGTGCGCCCCAACGTACAATCGTTCTCGATGAACGGGCCGGATTTCGCGCGCTTCAAGGCTTGCTCGACGACGGGATGGCGTCCGCCGCGAATGTCGAAAGCTGCACTGTCATCAATCTGAGGCCGGACGTAATTTTCTTGGCCTGCAAGCGTTGCAAGCCCGCAGACGTGATCAAGTTCGGCTAACGCTGCTGCCGCTTCGCCGAGCGCTGCTTCATCGGCCAGCACCAACCGCGACAGCTCGCCGAACACCTCGTGCTCGATGCCAAGTGCACGCTCTGAGGCGGTTGCCATTGCACCCTCGATTTCGATCAGTTCGGGCGTCGTGAACCGCATGGCATTCGCCATCGTCTGCTTATGCTTGAATAGCGCATCGTGCGGCGGCGCCTGCAGCGGCTTCGCGTTGAGTTGCGTCACCTCGACGAAGTAACCGAGAATATTGTTGTGGCGAACCTTCAACGATTTGACGCCAGTGGCCTCGATATAGGTCGCCTCCAGTGCCGCCAGCACACGACGGCTGTCGGCACCCATCGAGCGTGTCTTATCGAGATCCTCTCGGTAGCCTTCGCGGATGAAGCCGCCATCCCGCTTGAGATGCGGTGGCTCATCAACTAGGGCACGGGCAAGCTCGATCGCAACCTTGGGCGAAACACCTTCGAGCCGATCGGCTGCGCGTGCCAGCTCGTCTGGCAAGCCCATAGCTTCGTCGCGCAACAGCCGTCCGCACACACCCGCTGACGCCAGACCCTGCGCAATTGCGCCCAGATCGCGCGGACCACCGCGCTGGAGCGCAAGCCTTGAACTGGCGCGCGCGATGTCCGACGCCTGTCGCAACTGATCGCGCAACCGTTCTCGAAGGCTCTCTCGTTCGACAAGGTAGCCGACAGCATCGAGCCTGGCGTTGATTGTCACTGCACTTTTAAGCGGACTAGCGATGCGGGCCGCCAATTCGCGCGCGCCCGATGCTGTAACCGTCATGTCCATGGCGCCGAGCAGGCTGCCATCCTTGTCGCCAGACGTTGAGCGCACCAACTCAAGACTGGCCCGGCTCGCCGCATCGATCACGAGGATCGCCTCCGGCCCGCTGCGACGGGGCGCGCGCAGCGAAGGCTTTGCCCCGAGCTGGGTCAGATCGACATAGGTCAGCAGTGCGCCAATGGCTGCCAACTCTGCACGAGAGAAGCCGCCGAACGCGCCGAGATCGACGACCTTCAACCGCTCCTTCAACGTGCGCTCGCCGTTCATCGCGTCGAAGCTTGGGCTAGCAACCGGGGTCGAAGCGGCACCAACAACTCCGAGCCAGCGCTTGAATTCCGCGTCGCGCAACATGTCGTCGGTCGCGATCACTTCGCCCGGCGACAGTCGCACGATCTCACCTGCTAGGTCGACGGCCTGCGCCGTGCCAACTTCGAACTCGCCGGTCGATATATCGAGCGAGGCTAACGCATAGCCGCCACCGGGGGCCGCATAGGCAGCCGTCAGGTAATTTCGCGTTTTGGAGTCGAGCAGCGCGTCTTCGGTAAGCGTTCCCGGCGTTACGAGCCGCACCACATCGCGCCGGACAACGGCCTTCGAGCCGCGTTTGCGCGCATCGGCTGGATCTTCCAGTTGCTCGCAAACAGCAACGCGGTAGCCTTTACGAATGAGCCGTTGGAGGTAATCGTCGGCGCGCACGACAGGCACGCCGCACATTGGGATATCGACCCCTAAGTGCTTGCCGCGCTTCGTCAGCACAATGCCAAGGGCAGCCGATGCAATCACCGCGTCTTCGAAGAACAGTTCATAGAAATCGCCCATACGGTACCACAGGATGCTATCCGGGTTTGCAGCTTTGATTTCGAGGAATTGCGCCATCGACGGAGTCGCTGGTGCGACGGTCGCGTCGACTGGCGGTGCCGTCGCAAGCGGCTGGGTGCCGACATTAAGTTTGATCTTGCCAGTCATCACGCCTCTGGAATCCACACCTTCGATTGGAATCGAAGGCCTATCACCTCAATCAAAACCTTGCGCCTAAAACTCACTTCGAATTTTAACTTTATCCTTTAATCAATTTTAAATCATCGACGGTAGTCTGATGGTTGCGGGGGCACTCAAGTGGGAGCCCAGACCATGGACGACACCATAGACCTGCCTGAACGGCGCCAATTCGGACGGCGCAAGGTTGCATTTGAAGGCGTCATTTGGGTGCCTTGTCGCCAAAAAATTTCCTGTCTTGTCAGTAATATTTCGACCATGGGCGCGCTGGTCGAACTTAACCCGCATACGTGGTTGCCGGGCAAATTCCGCCTTGTCGTTGTCGGCAGACTAGACGTCGATTGCCAGCTTGCCCATCGAACCGCAACAACCGCCGGCGTGACGTTCCTGACGTCGATTGCCGACATCAACTAAAGGGCCCCCGCACAGAAGGGCTGCACAAATCAGGCTCGACAGCGCTGCTCAATTTTGCCCAATGGTGCACTCAATAGCTGAGAAAAGGCTATCGGAGGACCATCTGGATGTTCGAAAAAATCCGTTCGTTGATTGGCACTTGGCGATTGGCGTCGACCGGCGCCGTGGATGACGCCGGGCAACCGATGCGCCAGCCTTATGGACCCATGCCGCAAGGAATCGTCGTATTCAGCCCCGATGGCCGGATGATCGCAGTGCTCTGTGATGGGAGGACCGATCTGCCCGACGGCGAGCCGCCTCGCGAGTTCAACTCCTATGCCGGGAACTTCGAATTCGACGGCGAAACGTTGATCACTAGGGTCGATGGCTCGTCCAACCCGGGTTGGATCGGCGGCGAGCAAGTTAGAACCGTTAAGTTTGACGGCGCTCGCATGAGCCTTGTCCCCCCGCCCCGCCCGTGGCAAGGCATTAACCAGCATCGCACGCTGGTTTGGGAACGGATTGGCTAAGCCACGTGCGTTTAAATACACTTTTCGGAGCACTGCTCTATGTCAGCCGACTTGACCTTTAAGAAAACCATGGAATTCGAGTACGGCGTGCCGATGGAGCTGGCGCCGGGCGTAGTGCGCATCGTCGCCAATAACCCTAGTCCCTTCACCTTCAAGGGCACCAATACCTATCTGGTCGGCACTACCGATCTGGCGTTGATCGACCCCGGCCCTGATGATCCAGCCCATTTCGATGCGACGATGAAGGCAATTGCTGGCCGACACGTCAGCCATATTTTGATTACGCACACCCATCGCGACCATACCGACGGACTAGCCAAGATCCTCAGCGCAACCGGTGCAATCACTTGTGGGTATGGTCGCAGTGCCCTCAAAGCTGGCGATATACGCGTGAGCCCATCGGGCTCAGAGTTCGTCGATCAGGATTTTGCGCCAGGCATCGTTATGCGGCACGGCGACAAAATCTCAGGTTCCGATTGGGCATTGGAAGCGGTCTTCACGCCCGGCCATGCACCGGATCATTTATGCTACGCGTTATCTGACCGGCGGGTGTTATTTTCGGGCGACCATGTAATGGCCTGGAACACGACCGTCGTCGCGCCGCCGGAAGGCAACATGGCCGACTATATAACATCGTTGAACGTGTTGCTGGCGCGTGCCAGCGGCGATGATGTCTATCTTCCGGGACATGGCGGTCGCATTGAAAACCCAGGCCGTGTCACCAAGGCATTCATCGTTCATCGGACATGGCGGGAACAGGCGATTTTGGGAGCGATCCGCGATGGCACCGACACCATCAACACGATCGTCAGCCGCGTGTACCAGGGGCTTGACGTGCGTCTCGTGAAGGCTGCTTCTCTCTCGGTACAGGCGCACGTTGAGCATCTGATTTCCCGCGGTCTTGTACACTGCGACGGGCAGCTGTCGTTTGATCGGCATCTTTCAGCCGTTTCGGCACCGGCGCCTTTTGGCCCCGCCCTCTGAACCGGGGACCACGCGTGCCGTCGGCATTCGGCACCGTCGCCTCGACCTGGGCCTGAACCTCTTTGAGAATTCGACGCACCCGCTGTGCATTACGCCCCAGATCATGGCTGCCATAGCGCGAGGCTGAACGCACATCGATGCGCGCGTTGTTGGCATCGCCGTCGACCCGGATGATCACATCGTCGGTAAAGCCAAGCACGAGCGTCCGGTCGACGACTTCGATCCAGCCTGGCTGACCGAACCGGCCCTTTGGCGGCTCTTCGCTCACGGGCTTGAACTTCATGGTTTTCGACCGCAGCGCCGCGAGCACCAGTTCGTAAGCTTCTTCAGCCGAACGATCGATCTGGAATGTGCGAATATCGGGGTACGCCTTGAGCTGAGCCGTGGCAAAGCCCTCGCCAGGATACGTTATGCTGTTGGCGCCCGGCACACGTGCCTTGGCGAGACTGATGAAACGAGGCGGTGCCTGCACGTCGGTCGTAATGTCGTTAATGCGCGGCAAACTACGCATCGCAGGAAGCAACGACGCAGGCCACGCGATCAAGCCGCTGGCGACAATCATACCAAATAGTGTCGCGATGCCACCACCTGTTCCCCGCTGCCAAATCCGCAAGGTTGATGCGATACCGAAGACGAGTGCGACGATCGCTCCGCCGAGCGCTGCCTTGCCAATATTTAAGGCAACTGGGGTTGGCATGGCGAAGACGCGGTGGGCTGCCACCGCAAATGCCAAAAGTGCGGCACTGAACAATGCAAATCGCACGGTCCAGCGGCTCAAGCCCTTTTGATCATCGGGAAGTTTTAAGGCCATACCTTATCGCGCTTTTTGTCATCCGTGAATCAGCACACCAGCGGCATACCATATGCTGCCATGCGTTGGCGTAACATCGCAGGCACAATCGAGCTTTTGCCTCGCGCCGCAATCAGCGCTAGGCTCGGCTCAAATTACGGCCAAAAACTGGGGTGAGACAGCCATGCGGCAATTGACCAACTTTGAAACGCGCGACGTCGAGACGCTTCTGCACCCAACCACAAACCTCGCCACCCACCGGGTCAACGGCCCGCTGGTGCTAGAGCGGGCCCAGGGCGTCTACATCTATGACACCAACGGCAAGCGCTATATCGAGGGGCTGGCCGGGCTGTGGTGTACAGGCCTTGGCTATGGCAACGAAGAACTGGTGCAGGCCGCTGCCGACCAGATGCGCAAATTGTCGTTCACTCATTTGTTCGGTGGCCGCAGCCATGAACCTGCCATCGCGCTTGCCGAGAAAATCAAGGAAATCTCGCCCGCACCAACATCGAAGGTGTTTTTCACCAGTTCGGGCAGCGAAGCCAACGACAGTCAGATTAAACTACAGTGGTATTACAACAATGCGCGCGGCAAACCCCGGAAGAAGAAAATCATCGGGCGCATGAAGGGCTATCACGGCGTGACCATCGCGTCGGCGAGCCTCACTGGGCTGCCCGTGTTCCATGCCGATTTCGATTTGCCGATGTCGCGCGTTGTGCATACCGATGCACCGCACCATTGGCGCAACGCCGAGCCCGGTGAATCGGAAGAGGACTTCGCGACGCGGCTTGCTAAAAACCTCGAAGACCTGATCCACCGGGAAGACCCCGAAACAATTGCAGCCTTCATCGCGGAACCGGTGCAAGGGGCTGGCGGCGTTATCATCCCACCCCGCACGTACTTCGAAAAGATCCAGGCCGTCCTGACCCGGCATGACATCGCCTTCATTGCCGATGAGGTCATCTGCGGCTTCGGGCGTACCGGCAACTGGTGGGGATCGGAAACCTTCAACATTCGCCCCGACACCGTCTCGATGGCAAAGGCGATTACCTCGGCTTACATGCCGCTGGGCGCCATCACGGTATCGGAGCCGGTCTATCAAGCACTCGTCGATGAGAGCAAAAAGCTCGGCGTGTTTGCGCATGGCTTCACGTACTCGGGCCATCCGGTGGCCTGTGCCGTCGCCAACAAGACGATCGAGATTTATCAGCGCATCAACATTGTCCGTCACGTGCAGACTGTATCGCCGGTGTTCCAATCACGCCTGAAAGCGCTCGGCCAGCACCCGTTGGTCGGCGAAGCACGCGGTATCGGCCTGATCGGCGCACTCGAACTCGTCAAAAACAAGAAGACGAAGGAAAGCTTTGATGGCCGACAGGGCGTCGGGGCCAAGGTTGTGGCGTTCGCGCAGGAAGAGGGATTGATCTGCCGGGCAGTAGGCGGTGATTCCATCGCATTGTGCCCACCGCTCGTGATCACAGCCGACGAGATTAACGCCGTCTTCGATGCGATGACCAAGGCTCTTGATCGTGGCCAGAGTTGGGTCGAGAAAGACCTCGGCCTGTCCCTCGGCAGCTGATCGCCAGTTTAGATCGCCTGCGGAATACCGCGGGCGATCCACCGGTCGTACTGAAGCTGCAAACCAAGCCAGAACTGCACGGAGTGACCAAACACGGCGGCCAGCTGTGCGGCGATCTCACGTGTTATGGGCAGCCGTTCGCCAAGCAAATCGGCAATTGTCTCGACTGACAGATTGAGTTTGCCGGCCAGAGTTCCCGGCGCTAACTCCAAGCGTGGCAGCATATCCTCGCGCAAGATTTCGCCGGGATGTGGCGGGCCAAGGTCGAGGTCACGGATATTTTTGAGCACAGCACTTCTGGGTGATTTCGTTCAGTTACCCTCGCAACGTGCACTGTGACTTGGCGCGAATTTCGACGCAGCCATGCTCTTATTGTGGCAACCGCATGAAGGCCTGTTCAGACTACGTTGCAAGATTCGATTTCACGACGTATGCCATCATATCTCCATGATGTCGGAGCATCGTTGAACCATCGTAAACCACTAAAAAAGCTAACATAAGGGAGTTTCTGGATGCGCCTGCGAACGCTACTATTAGGTTTCAGCTTCATGCTGGCGCTACTCGCGCCGTTTGCGGCAACTCATGCCCAACGAGGCCCCGCTGCCGATGCCTGGGAATTCCTTGGTGAGCGCAAAGTAGCGCTTGGCGTCGACAACGACAGCATCGCGATCAATCAAAATGAAGAATGGTTTCGCAACAAGGCATACCGTTCGTTGCGCTTCGTTGCCGAGCGCAATGACATCAGACTGATCTCGATTCGGGTCATTTACTTGAATGGCTATGCCGAAGACATTCGGGTCGACAAGCTCGTGCGACGTGGCGGACAGGTTGAGCTGGATTTGCGCGGCGAGCGCAGCTTCCTGAAGCAAATCGACATGAAGTACAGCTCAAACCTTGGCATCTCGATTGGGCAAGGTGGAATCAGCATTCAGGAAGCCGTGATGAAGGTCTACGGCGAGCGTGTACAACGTCGTCCGGAGCCAGCACCAGCGCCTGTGGTCAGCAGTGGTGGCGGCGGCTTCAACGAGATCGACAGTAAACGCTTCGACCGACGAGACAGTCGCGTTGTTTTCTCGGGCAACCGGGGCGAAGGCCGTGTTGGCCAGATCAAGTTCAGGGCTAGCGGCGAACGCATTCAGATCCGCACCGTCGCCATCCGCTTTCGCAACGGCGAAACGCAAAACGTGCGCGTCGACCAGGAATTGGGTGATGGTCAAGAATCACGCGTCATCGATCTTGAAGGCGCGCAACGAGGGCTTGAGGCCGTCACCGTCAATCTGGAGCCACGTCGTCGTTCGGGTCCTGTGACGTTGGATCTGCTCGCAACGCGGCGTCCCGGCGGCGATGAAGGTCGCCCGGTGTCAGATCCCTACGCTGAACGAGGTTGGCTCCTGCTTGGCGAAAAGTCCGTCGGCTTCCGCGTTGATCGCGACATCATCGCGGTTGGTCAGTCCGAGGAATGGTTCCGTGATCGTGCGTTCCGCCGCTTGCACCTGGTTGCCCAACGCAGTGAGATCCGCATGATTGCCCTGCGCGTCATCTATCTGAACGGCTTTGCTGAAGACCTTCGCTTGGATCAAGTGATCCCAGCTGGTGGCGATCTAGCAGTCGATCTCAAGGGCGACCGCAGTTTCATTCGTCAGATCGAAATGACCTATCGCGCGCGCCCGAGCTTCCGTGGCAAGGCGATCATCAAAGTCTACGGTGAGCCTGTTCGCCGCTGAATTTGTTGACTGATCAATCCGGCCCTTTCATCGTCAGCGATGGGATGGCCGGTTTGACATGGACACGCTCACGCCGCCCACCAGAACCGGACCAGATGAAAGAACACCGGTGCTGCGAACACAATCCGTTCGAGCCGATCAAGCAGTCTCGGATTGTTGCGTTCCGCTTCGCCTGCCCGACGCCACTGCTCGACGCCGCGATCCCGCTTGACGGCCTCCATCACGAGACTGCCAGCTAATCCGAGCAACGCAATAACGATGCCGAGGCCTGCCGCCTGGAACAAGTTGAA
>JANOYV010000185.1:0-8242 GCA_031429105.1 Hyphomicrobiaceae bacterium
CGCGGCCGACTTGCGTCTGCTTGAGGGAGAATGCCGGGCGAGCCGCCCGTTATTGACGGCTTTTGGCCACTCAACCCGATGAAAACGACGAAAACCGTCGCGGACTGCATTGGTCGATCGTGCTATTCAGAGGTTCCCTAACTTAAGTTGTTGGTCGACGAGACCCTGTTCTTCGAGCTCGGCCATGCGCGCAAGGAAATCGCTGCATGGGTCGATGATTACAACACGGAGCGTTCCATTCGGCGCTCGGCTACCTGGCACCGGCAGCGTTCGCGGCAGCGCAGGTGCCCACAACGACGGCCGCAACGGGGAAAGCTGCTGCGATCGATAAGGTCTCTGCAGCTTGCCATTGCCCACCACCCAGTCGAAAGCGTATCAAAACTGCGGACTCTTAATTTGCCTGGATGAAACTTCGGGGGCAGGTCAAAGTCAAACTGGAAGACCCGGTTCTCTGGCCGTCGGGAATTCAACTGGCAGATCGTAGACGAGAGATGCTTGAGCGACTTTCAGGGCATTGTACAGAAACTTCATTGAGACAGATTTAGATGGTTGCGGGGGCTCGCAACGGATATTACAATACTGGGCTGGTGTGCGGATCATCGTTTAGGAATTCTCCTTTTCATATGGAGCGATATTCCGATTGTCATTATGTCGAACGGGCGGGAAAGTAGAAGATGGCAATTTTGTACCGGCCACGTGGTCAATAGACTTCGACGTGATAGCGGCCGGTCTGGTGCATCTCGTGCTTCAACGCAAGCCAGTCGAGGCCGCGTCCGGAGGCGATCTCGGCGAGCGCGTCATCGACGCCCTCTTCCAGGCCCTGGGAACCACAGAGGAAAATGTGAGCAGTTGGGCGCCGCAGGAACCAGGCGACTTCGCGCGAACGCTGGCGCAAGCGATCCTGGACGTATTCCCGCTCGCTGCTCAAGACGCGCGAATAGACCAGTTCACGATGTAGTTCGGACTGTGCATATTTTTGCAAGGCGATGTGATAAGGTAGTTCTTCCGGCGCACGCGCGCCGAAGACCAGGATCAGTTTGCCGCTGGCGTTCGGATTAGTGCGACGGCGTTGATGTGTGAACCCTCGAAAAGGCGCGACGCCGGTTCCGGTGCAAATCATCAGGAGATCGGCCTCTGGATTCTCGGGAAACAGGAAAGTTGAACCGAAGGGGCCGGTGACGTCGACCGCGTCTCCTGGCTTCAAATCGCAAAGCCAGTTCGAAGCCACGCCGCGAGTCTTGCGTCCTTGCTCGTCGCGCAGCATGACCCGCTTGACCGCCAGCGCCATATTGCGGGCACCGGGCTTCTCACCGTCACGGGCGCAGGCGACTGAATATTGCCTCAACTTATGCGGCTTTCCCTCACCATCGATGCCGGGCGGAATGATCCCGACGCTTTGCCCCTCAAGGAAGGGCAAGGGCACGTCGCCGAATTCCAGAATAATGTGATGCACATCATTCTCGGCGGCCCCTCCGGTGATGCGGTAATTGTCGCTTACGACCGCCCGCGCCGGGCTATCGGGCGAGAAAACATTAATGCGGGGCGTCGCGGCTGAAGCCGGTGCGATGTCGTCGCCGCTGCTGCTAGGTTGTGCGCCCGGTTGAAGCAAAACCACTGTCGCCGCCGGTTCGGACGAGGCCACCTGGAGTGCCGGCGGCAACTCGATCCAGCGCATTTGCTCGTCAACCGGATAGAGCTGCGCCAGTTGAAAAAAATGTTCGACCGCGCCGGTCGGGCAAGGGCGAACGCAGCGCATGCAGAAGTTGCATTTCTTCGGATCAACGACATAGTTACGTTGATGCGAAATCGCATTGGTCGGACAACGGGATTCGCAGGTGTTGCACCGGATGCATGTTTCCGGATCTATCAGGTGTTGCCTGACCAGCGTCTGCTTTTCCGTGCCCATCCCCATCATCGGCTCCAAGCTGCACGCCAAATCCGTCGCGAATCTGTCGAAAACGACTTAGGATTTCGCCAGAGCCGAGTTGATCACTCGTGTGGTGATTGCGTTCAGTTGTGCGTCAGCCTCGCTGTCCTCTTGCATCGATTGCCGAAGCAGAGACGCCGCCTCCGCATGTCCCATGGCCTCCAGCCACGCTGCGATCGTGCCGTAACGTGCGATCTCGTAGTGCTCGATGGCCGCAACACAGGCCACGAGCGCCGCATCGCGAACCGCGCCGGGGCTGGTGTCCTTCACGACGTCGTCGGTCTCCTGGATCAGTCCGATGATCGCTTCGCATGTCACCGCTTCGACGGGACGACCAAGCGCCGCAAACACCGTCTCAAGTCTTACGAGCTGCGCCTTGGTCTGTTCGGCGTGCTTCAAGAATATCTTCTTCAGTCCGTCATTCTCCGCCGCAGCGACCAGCTCCGGGAACAGTTTGAGCACCGCCGTTTCGGCATAGTACATGTCTTTCAAAAAATGCAGAACAACGTCGTTGAGGGTTTTCATGATCTTCCTCCGAGGTTTGGTAGGCTCTAACAGGGATCGTGTCGCAGTTCAGTTTCCGGCAGTTTGCGCGATCAGACGCCGAGGTGGCGTTCAAGCAAATCGGGCTGCGCGGCTAAGGTGGCGGGCGGGCCGTTGAAAACGATCTCGCCTTTCGACAGCATCACCATCCGGTCGACGATCTTCGACAGGCTGCGGAAGTCTTTGTCGACGACCACGGTAGCGATGCCTTCGGAACGGATGACACCGAGCGTCCGCCAGATTTCCTGCGCGATCAGCGGTGCCAGCCCCTCGGTCGCTTCGTCGATGAGAATCAGGTCCGGGCTGGTCATCAGCGCCCGGCCGATGGTCAGCATTTGCTGTTCGCCACCAGACAGCTGGTGGCCGCCGTTCATCCGCCGCTGATGCAAACGCGGGAACACTTCAAACACGCGGTCAATCGTCCAGGGTTGTTTGCCGTCACGGCCCGGCCGCTGCGCCATCACCAGATTTTCGACGACGGACAATGAACCGAACACGCCCCGCCCCTCCGGCACGTAGGCGACGCCGCCGCGCGCAATGTTCTCCGGTTTTTCTTTGGTGATGTCGCGGCCGGCATACTCGATTCGTCCGCGCCGGTCGGCGACGACGCCCATCAACGAGCGCAGCAGCGTTGATTTGCCCATGCCATTGCGGCCAAGCAGTGCGACTTGCTCGCCACGTTTGATCGTGAAATCCAGGTCATGCAGGATCTGGCTGACGCCGTAGAAGCTCTGCAGGCCGCTGACGGTGAGAAGGTCGCTCATGCGGCGTCTCCATGCTGCGAACCCGGCAGCGAACCAGGATCGTCATGGCCGAGGTAAGCTGAACGGACGGTTGGATGGGAGCGGACGTAGTCTGGCACGCCGGAAGCGATCACTTGGCCGTCGGCCATCACGGTGAGCCTGTCCGCCAGTGCAAACACGGCGTCCATGTCATGTTCGACCAGCAGCACGGCACGCCCGACCTTCAGACCCTTGATGAGGTTGATCATCCGCTTGGCTTCGGACTGGCCCATGCCAGCCAACGGCTCGTCGAGCAGGATCAGCTGCGGATCGGTGGCGAGAACCATGGCAATTTCGAGCTGCCGCTGCTCGCCGTGGCTTAGCAGGTTCGCCCTGGTCTGTGCTCGGGCTGTGAGGCCCGTTTGTTGCAGCGCGTCGTCTGCGCGCTTATTGACGGTTTCATCGTCGCGGACGTTGCCGAACATCCGCAGCGCATGGCCGCTGCGGGCCTGTGCGGACAGCCTAACGTTTTCAAATACGGTCGACGTCTGGAAAATCGTGGTCTTCTGGTAGGAGCGGCCGACACCGGCAAGCCCGCGCCGGCTGGCTCCCAAGGTCGTGATGTCGCTGGCACCAAGTGTGATGGTGCCCGAGGTCACCGGCAGATCGCCGGACAGCAAGTTGATCAGCGTCGATTTACCCGCGCCGTTCGGTCCGATCACCGCATGGATTTCACCGGTACGGACATCGAGCGAGACGTTCGAGACGGCTTTGAGGCCACCAAAGCGCTTTTCAAGTTCGTGCGCTCGTAGCGCGATGCCATTTTCAGACATTGGCAACCTCCTGCATGCTGCGCGCACCCTTCCAGACGTCGGTGCCGGGTTTTGGCGCATCAGCTTTGCGTCCGAAGATCATTGAGGACAGTTGCTGCACCCCGCCGGGCAGAGCGAAGACGATGAAGATCACAATCAGCCCGTAAATGAGCTTCCAGTGCTCGGTTGACGACTTGAGCACCTCTTCGAGGCCAATGATCACGGCGGCGCCGATCAGTGGTCCGGTGACCGAGCGCATGCCGCCAAGCACGACCATGACCAGGACCGTCGCCGAGAGGTGCCATCCCAGTAGTTGCGGCGCGACGAAGCCAAATTGTGCCGCTGAGAAGTAGCCCGCGACGCCAGCGAGTATGCCGGAGATCACGAACGCCAGCAGCCGCACCGTAAAGACCGGAAAGCCGAGCGAGATCGAGCGCCGCTCGTTATCGCGAGCCGCAGCCAATGCATGGCCGAACGGCGCGTTAACCAGGGTGCGCAGCAGCCAGATCGTCAGCAGGACGCAAAGCAGGGTCACAAAGTAGAATGTGCTGACCTTGTCGAGATCAATTAGCTGCCATTTGCCGAGCATGACCTCCGGCTTGAAGTAGATGTACATGCCATCTGAACCGCCACCGATCTTGGTGTCGTGGAACAGGTAGAACAGCATTTCGCCGAATGCGAGCGTGACCATGATGAAATAAACGCCCTTGGTCCGCAGCGACAGGCCCCCGATGATCGCAGCCGCCACCCCACAGACCGCCATCGTGATCGGCAGCGACAGCCAGACCGACGCGGCCTGCCCTTCCGGCGATGTGAGCGCCAGCACGTATCCGGCGAGGCCGAAGAAAGCCGCGTGGCACATGCTGACCAAACCGCCAAAGCCAACCACGAGATTGAGCGCCATGGCCAGCATGCCCATCAGCAGCATTTTGGACGCCAGCTGGACGTAGTACGTCGGCACCAACAGGGGCAGCGCGATGGCGGCGAACAGCAAAGCCAGAGGCACAAACAGTTTTTGCAGCTTGCTAGTCATCTCAAACCTCCCGCTTGCCAAGGATGCCGTTCGGACGCCAGAGCAGGATGCCGGCCATCAACACGTAGATCAGGATGCTTGAAATCTGCGGGAAGAAGACCTTGCCGAAGGTATCGGTCAGGCCGATCAGCAATGCCCCGATCGCGGCACCCGATACGGAGCCGATGCCCCCAAGCACAACGACCACGAACGATAGGATCAGCATGCTGTCGCCCATGCCCGGAAACACCGTCGAGACCGGTGCGACGACGGCTCCGCCAAGCGCCGCCAGCGCGATGCCGCTAGCAAATACAAAGCGATTGACGGTGTCGAAGGGGATGCCGAGCGAACGGGTCATTTCGCGGTTTTCAGCGCCGGCACGGATCACCATGCCGATACGCGTGCGCTGGATCACGTAGAAAATGGCGATGGCCATCACCAGACAGAACCCGCACAGGGCAAGGCGATAGACGGGATAAGAGAGGACGTCGGTCAGTTTGATCGAGCCGGACAACCAGGCAGGAGGGGCGACCGAATGAACATCCTTGCCAAACAGGATTTGGCGGATTTCGTCAATCACCAGGATCATGCCGAAACTCAACAGCACTTGGGCCAGATGATCACGGCCATACATCCGCTTGATGAACACATTTTCGAGTGCCAGGCCGAGCACGAAGGAAATGCCGACCGAACCGAGCAGCGCCGCCCAGAAGCTGCCGGTCATCGCGGCAATCCAGTAGGCGAGATAGGCACCGAGCATGTAGAATGCGCCATGCGCGAGGTTGATCACGCCGAGGATACCGAACACCAGTGTCAGGCCGCTGGCCACCAGAAACAGCACGAGGCCGTATTGGACACCGTTGAGCAACTGCACAGCAAACGTCAGACCATCCATCGCCCAGCCTCCACACCGGTTACAAAAAAGGCAGGCGCATTGGCCTGCCTTTTCAAGCCACAAGATCAACCGGCCAGCTTGCAGCCACGGGCTGGATCATCGACGTTGGCTTGGGCGATTGACGCCAGTTCGTTGCGGCCGTTCTTGACCTCGCGCAGATAGATGTTCTGGATCGGATTATTGGCTTTGCTGAAGCTCAGCGGACCGCGCGGGCTGTCGATCTTGGCCGCGCGCATTGTCGCCACCATGGCGTCGCGGGCGGCCGTATCACCCTTCACAGCTGTCAGGCCGGCGTTAAGCAAGGCGGCGCCATCGAACCCTTGAACGGCATAGATATCGCCGTCGTTGCCGGTCTTGGCTTTGAATGCCGCTTGGAACGCCTTGTTGGCGGGGTTGTCGAGATTGTCGGCGTAGTGCAGCGTCGTCTTGATGCCGGTAGCAGCGTCGCCTTGAGCCGCAATCGTGCCGTCGGTCAGGAAGCCTGCGCCATACAGCGGGATGCTCTTGTTGAGGCCAGCCGCCGCATAGTCCTTGACGAACTTGACCGCGCCGCCGCCGGCAAAGAAGGCGAACACCGCGTCCGGCTTCAAGGTTGCAATCTGTGTGATCAGCGCCTGGAATTCGACCTCGGGGAATGGCAAGGCCAGTTCCCCCGCGATGGTGCCGCCAGCCTTGGTGAAGCCTTCCTTGAAGGCGTCGACCATCTGTGTGCCAGCTGCATAGCGCCACGTGATCGTCACGACTTTCTTGTGACCGGCGTCAGCTACGACCTTGCCCATCGGGTAGCAGACCTGCCAGTTCGAGAATGAGGTGCGGAACACGTGCGGCGCGCACATCGGGCCGGTCGCCTCGTTGGCGCCGGCATTTGGGATGATCAGCATCGTGTTGGTATCGCGGGCCACCTTGACCATCGCCATGGCGACACCTGAGTGCACCGTGCCAACGACAACATCGACCTTCTCGCGGCCGACGAGCCGGTTCATGTTGTCGGTTGCCGCTTCCGGCTTCGACTCGTCGTCAACCTGAACAAAGCTGACGTCACGTCCGCCGAGCTTGCCACCCTGTTGCTCGACATAGAGGCGGAAACCGTCGTCAACGAACTTGCCAAGTTTGGCGAACGTTCCGGAATACGGCAGCATCAGGCCGACTTTGAGCGGAGCGCCCTGGGCCAGCGCCGGCATCGGAAAATGCGACGCGCCACCAAGTGTCGCGAGTCCAGCGGTGCCTGTCAGAAAACGACGGCGGCTCATACCTACAAGGTTCGTGCCTACATTGGTGGTGGTGCCCTTAGTCATCGCATTTCCTCCGGTTGTGTCTTATTTTCAGAGAGCTTATTGCCCGCCCCATCACCAGGACAGGATCGTTTGCGTCTATATTCATACCTGTGGGGTATCGAGCGTTGCGCGCTCTACATCGGTCGCAATCCGAGTGCTGCACGAGCTTCCGCTGGTGTGGCCGGTCTCCCGCCATGCTTTGCAACCTGATCGACCGCAACTCGAACGAGTTCTGCATTGCTGGTGGCGAGGGCAGTCTTACCGATGCGGATGTTGTCTTCGAGACCAGTGCGGACGGCATCAGCACCCCGCTGCAACGCCCAACCCATCACCTCGCTCTGGTGCCGGCCGATGCCAGCGGCAGTCCAGGTGGCGCGGGGAATGATGCGCTTCAGTTCAGCGAGCTGGATATCCAGCAGCCATTCTTCTGCTGGCATGGCGTTTTTCACACCCATGACGAACTGGACATGTGGGGTCGCATTCATCAAGCCTTGTTCAATCAACCGCTTGGCACCATGAATATGCGAAAGATCGAAGATCTCAATTTCCGGCGCGACCTCATACTGCTTCATGCGCGTCGCAAGATCGACCACGAGCGCCGCTGAATTCTCGTAGACGATGGTGGGGAAATTGACCGATCCCGTTGACAGCGACGCCATGTCGGGGCGATGCGACAGTGCGTTACCAGGCTGGCTCGGATCGCGCCCTCGCCCACCGGTCGAGAACTGAATGATCATTCCGGGGCAGTGGCGGCGCACGCCATCCTGGACAGCCGCGAAACGCACCGGATCTGACGAGGGGCTCTCGTCGTCATTGCGAACGTGAATATGAACCAGCGAGGCACCGGCCTCGAACGCCGCATGCGTCGATTCGATTTGTTCCGCTGGCAAAATCGGAACCGCGGGATTGTCATTCTTGCGAGGTACCGAGCCGGTGATCGCGACGGCGATGACAACAGGTTTCATGTCAGTCCCTTCAGGAAGATCAGATGAACTTAGATTCAGCCAAGGTCGCCGCCGCCGACGGGCAGGATGGTGCCTGTGATGTAGGAGGCGGC
>JANOYV010000186.1:0-28824 GCA_031429105.1 Hyphomicrobiaceae bacterium
GCGCGGCCGACTTGCGTCTGCTTGAGGGAGAATGCCGGGCGAGCCGCCCGTTATTGACGGCTTTGGGCCACTCAATCCGATGAAAACGACGAAAACCGTCGCGGACTGCATTGGTCGATCGTGCTATTCAGAGGTTCCCTAAGGAACTGGGCACTTGAAGCCATTTCCTTCGTAGGCGCGTCCTTCCAACTCTGGCCACGGCAATTTAGCGCGTTAGCGTCCAAACGACTGTTGAGAACGGCACCACTCACTTGTTAGTGGTATGCGACGCAATGGGGTGACATGCTTACGATCCCTTAGAAATCAAATCCCCACTGCCCTTTCTTGCCCTCGACAAAGATCGGCGCTGGTTGGGTTTCGCCCGTATGCACCGCGACCAGTTTATGTGGTTGTTCCGCTGTGGGCGCCTGTTGCGACGTCATCGCATCCACCGTTCGAACCAGAATTGCTTTTGCGGTCATCGGATCCAGCGGCTTGATCACCCCGCCGAGTGCGGTGCTGCGGGTGACGTAGCCGCTAAAGCATTCCAGTGACAGCGTGTTGCCGTGGACGATGTAAGCGTTCGCATTGCGCATCAGCAGGTTCAACGCGGTCATGTGAACACAGGTAAGATCGCGGTCGGTGCCGTAAAAGGTCGCGTTGGGAGCCAACGGCATGGCGGCGATGAAAAACCGACCGCTGCCGCAGGCCGGATCGGCGATACTGATCGCCTCTTGGGTCGGCTCTACGATCATTTGTGCCATCATCTTGCACAGCGGCTCGGGCGTGAAGAACTGTCCAGCGTAGCGGTTGGTGATGGCTTCCTGTTCGTAGATGCTGCCGAGATAATCGGGGAAGCTGCCGTTGAGCGCCGTTTCCGTGCGACAGGCCCGCATAAACGCACCTAGAGCGTTGGCGAAGTGGTCGGCGGGATGATCTTTTCCAGGAAGACGTGGACCGTACTTACGCATGATCGCCATATAACGTTCATCGTCGTCGCCGTTCTGGCGTGATAGGGCGGCGAGCGGGAGCGCCAACCAATCGTCCCACAGCTTGAAGAAGTTATCGCCGGTGCTGGCTTGGATTTTCTAGAGCTCTTGGGCAATCGGATGCGACATTCATTCGGGCAGTCACTTGGGTATTGGGTTGTCTGACAACCAGCAGCCGAGCGCCCTTGGCGCGCGACGGTCAGTGCCCGCGTCAGCGATCGTTACCGGTCAGGCGGAGACACCAGGGTGGCTCCAAGTGTCATAGCTGGCGCAACCAGTGCAGAGCAGGTCGAAGCCAACGCTAAGGCCGCGTCGTGGGCACTTACACCTGCCGATGTGGCCGAGATCGATACGATTGCGACCAAGCGTTGAGGAGAGACTGCGAAGGCGCATGCCCGCGTCGCCCAAGCTGGCTCGCCGCTAATCTTCAGCTTCGCCGTAGAATACCTTGGCGGCTATGTGCTGATCGTGTCGGCCGCGCTTTGCGTGGCGGCGTTTGCCAGCTTCGAGGAACTCTTTCGACCAGCTGTAGCAGAGGCTCTCGGCGATGCCTTCACGGCGACAGAGCTCGGAAATGGTCGCCTCGCCGCGTAGTCCGTCGAGGACGATACGGATTTTTTCTTCCGCCGAGTATTGCTTGCGGGTAACCCGGCTGATGTCGCGAACGAGCTTCTCGGATGGCGTCTCAGACGTCTTGGTTTTGAAACTCATGTCCACTCCTAAGGGGATGACAATGAGCTCAAAATTCTCCGTTCCTCAAGCCGATAGTTTTGTCTCACAGGGGTTGATGTCGGACAAGGGCCGTGGCTGGCAGGCGCCACTTTCTCGCTGACCGACATTCACCTTTCTCCCTAGTCCGTATCGGAGAACATGCAGCGCGTGGTGTGCACTTGGCAGACTATCCGAGATGCCATGATTGGTGGGATCGCGTGAAAGCACGGCCCGCGTTTGTCCGCGCCCGCATCGAGCCTGTCGCGTTCAAGGACGACTGACAACGAACCTGTCTCGAATTTTTTGGTCTAAATTTAATTGGTTGCGAGTTCGTATGTCTGCGCGCGCTTAGAAGTCGGTGCGACGACATTCACGATGCGACTTGACTAATGGCAGCCGCCCATTCGTGATGCGCGAAATAAACCGCAATAAAGTGGACCATCACATGTCGGCTTTCGAAACCATCAGCGGATACCAGGGCGAACTGACGGCCATCCGCCGCGATTTTCATGAACATCCCGAGATCGGCATGGAGGAGGTACGCACGGCTGATATTGTCGCCAAGCTGCTGACCAGCTGGGGGATCGAGGTGCACCGCGGCGTCGGCAAGACGGGTGTCATCGGCGTGCTGAAGCGCGGCGAGGGCAAGCGAATCGGACTCCGCGCCGACATGGACTGCCTTCCCATGGAGGAGCAGACGAACCTGCCGTATCGTAGCAAGACGGCTGGCAAAATGCATGCCTGCGGACACGACGGCCACACCACCATGCTGCTCGGCGCAGCGCGCTACCTTGCACAGTCGCAAGACTTCAAGGGCACGGTAAACTTTATCTTCCAGCCAGGCGAAGAAGGCATGGGGGGTGCCCTTGCAATGCTCGAGGACCGGCTGTTTGAACGTTTTCCATGTGACGAAATCTACGCATTGCACAATCGCCCGAACATGCCCATCGGCAAGTTCGCCATTCGCAAGGGACCGTCTGCTGCGGGTGGTGCGTTCTTTGACATCCGGATAACGGGTCTCGGCAGCCATGGCGCAAGGCCTGAAGCTGGGATCGATCCGGTTTTGGTCGCGGCCCACCTCACGACGGCCCTGCAGTCGATCGTCTCGCGCAATATCAGTCCTCTCGACACTGCAGTGCTCAGCGTGACCCGCATCGTCGGTGGTGACGCGTATAATGTCATCCCGCAGACAGCCACGCTGTCCGGCACCACGCGCGCGTTCTCTAACGAGGCGATGAAGAAGATGGAGACGAACATGCGTCGCATCGCCAAGGGTGTTGCCCAGGGCTTCGGCGCCGAAGCGGAGGTGGATTATCGTCTGATTTTCGCGCCGCTGATCAACTCCGATGACCAAGTGGACGCCATCGCGGATGCAGCCGCGTCAATCGCTGGCGAGGCGAACGTCGAGCGCAATCGGGAGCCGGGTATGGGTTCGGAGGATTTCAGCTTCATGATGGAGAAGGTGCCAGGCGCCTATATTCATGTCGGCAACGGCCCGAGCGCGGACCTGCACAACCCGGCCTACAACTTCAATGACGACTGCACCCCTTATGGCGCGGCGATGTTTGCGACGCTGATCGAGCGGCGACTGGGGTAAACGCACAGGGCAACGTCGACACTGCTTCAATACCGGGCCATGCCGAGGGAGAAGCCGCCGTCAACGGTGTAGAGCCCTCCCGTCGAGTAGGAAGCAGCACTCGATAGCAGAAAGACGGCTAATTCAGCGATTTCTTCCGGTGTGCCGAGACGCTGCATCGGGATGCGCGCGACTTTCGCCTCCATCTCTGCGCGGGCAGCAGGCGTCGTGACGCCAGCGGTGACACGGTCGGTCGCGATCACACCGGGCAGGATGGCATTGACGCGGATGCCATGCGGCGCAAGCTCGACCGCGAGCACGCGCGTTAGCTGGTTGAGTCCAGACTTCGAGGCACCGTAGTGGGCGATACCGGGACGTGCGAGGGTGCTGGCGGTCGACGAGATGTTGACGATGGAGCCTGGCACGTTGGCTGCGATCATACCGCGTGCTACGGCCTGGGAGACGAGGAACGGCGCCCGCAGGTTGAGGTCCAGGACCCGATCCCATTCTTCCACCGTCAACTACATGAGCGGCGTGACGGGATAGATGCCGGCGCAATTGACGATGCCGTCGATACGCCCTGCAGCCGCGGCGACGAGACCGACCTCATGGGCGTCGGTGAGATCACCGGCGACCACGTCGATCATACCGGCAGGTGCGGCGAGACGGTCGCGCGCGGTTTCGAGGTCGGCGGCGGTGCGGTCGGACATGACCAGCCGTCCGCCGGCCTCGATCACGCGCCGCGAGATTGCAAAGCCGATGCCAGAAGCTGCGCCGGTGATCAGGATGCGGCCGAGCGAGGGGGTGGTCATGTCATGTCCTGGCGAAGTGGCAAGCCGTCAGGTGGCGGCCGTCGGCTGTGGCAAGCGTTGGCTCAATCTCAGCGCACTGCGGCGCAGCACTTGGGCAGCGCCCGCGAAACCGGCAACCCGACGGCAGGCGCCCAGCATCCGGTGGCTCGCCTTCGAGGGTGAATGTCTCAGTAACGCGGCGACCACCAATCTCCGGGATCGCCGACAGCAACGAGCGCGTGTAGGGGTGCTGCGGGTTCGAGAACAGATCTTCCGTCGGCGCAATCTCGACGATACGACCAAGATACATCACCGCCACGCGGTCACACATGATGCGTACGACTGACAGGTCGTGTGAGATGAACAGGTAGGTGAGGTCGAACTTCGTGCGTAGGGCTCGGAACAGCTTAAGTACCGTCGCCTGCACCGACACGTCGAGGCCCGAGGTCGGCTCGTCGAGGATGACGAGGCGAGGCTTCAAAGTGAGAATGCGGGCGAGGCCGACGCGGCGCTGCTGGCCGCCGGACAACTCGTGCGGGTAGAGGTCGAGATGGGCCGACGGCAAACCCACCGCGGTCAAGATCTCCTCGATCCGCGCGTCACGTTCGGTGCGTGATAGCGTGGTGTGTGTGGCAAGCGGCTCGTCGAGTGAGCGGCGAATGGTCCAGCGCGGATCGAGCGCGTTGCCAGGGTCCTGGTGCACGTATTGCAGGCGCTGTGCAATGGCGCGCCGCTGCGGACCTGTAAGTGCGGAGATCTCCTTGCCTTCGAACTGCATGCGACCGGCGGTTGGCACATGAATGCCGGCCAGCGTCTTGCCGAGTGTGGTCTTACCGCAGCCGGACTCGCCGACGACGCCCAACGTCTCGCCAGGACGTATCTCGAATGAAACTTCGTCCAGGGCCTTGATGGCGCCCGTGCGGATGCCAAATGCATTGCGAAGGGGGAAATGTCGCGCCAGTCCCTGAACCGAAAGCATGGGGGATGTCGCGTTCACGACCGAACCTCGGCTGCTTGGCGCAGAGGGTGAAAGCAGCGCACAACGTGCTCGCTACCGGTGATGCCTGGCCGGGCCGCACTGCACTCGACAGTCGCTTGATGGCAGCGCGGGTGGAAGCGGCAGCCGCTCGGCGCTTTGAGCAGGCTCGGGATCTCGCCGCCGATCTCCCGGATCTCGGCACCGGGCTTCGGCAGACTGTCGAGCAGGCGGGCAGTGTAAGGGTGCTGTGGGTTGGCGAAGAACGGCCCGATCGGCGCGGTCTCCACTTCTTGGCCCGCATACATCACGGTGATGTCGTCACAGATCTCATAGGCAGTTCCCATGTCGTGCGTGGTCATGAGTACCGATACGTTGCGATCCTTCGCGAGGCGCTTCAGGAGTTTCAGGATCTGCGCCTGGATGGTGACATCGAGCGCCGTGGTCGGCTCGTCGGCGATGATCAGGTCTGGCTTGGTCATCATCGCCATGGCGATCAGCAGGCGCTGGCGCTGGCCACCGGAGAACTCTTCGGGAAGCTTCTTGAAGGCGCGTTCGGGCTGCGGGATCTGGACCTCGGCAAGCATGGCGAGTGCTGCCTCCCGGTCGGCCTGACGGCGCTTACGCGGATAATGTGTAAGCAAGGCACCGAGCGAGCCTGTGTTGGCATCGCGGATTGGCGATTTCCACTTCATCAGTTCCATGATCTGATCGCCGATGCGAAACAGCGGATTGAACGAGCCGTAAGGGTCTTGCGGCACGAAGGCGATGCGGCGGCCCTTGATGTCTCGATCGAAGGCGGTGGGGTCCATTGCCAGGATGTCCTGGCCGGCAAAGCGAACGCTGCCGCCGTCGTAGCTGGCATTCGATGGCAGGATGCCGAGGATTGCACGGGCAAGCGTGGTTTTGCCCGATCCGGATTCACCGACGAGGCCCATTATGGCACCGGGCCGCATCGTTAGATTTACGCCATCCAGCACCCGCGCGATGCCACGCTCGGTGGAAAAGCTAATCTTCAGATCTTGGACTTCGAGCAGGGCTTCACCGGTCATGCGAACGCCGTATGCGAGGGTCGAGGATGTCGCGCAGGCCGTCGCCGAGCAAGTTGAACCCCATGACGACAATGAAAATGGCAACGCCGGGCGCCAGCGCATACCACCAAGATTGTGGTAGGAACTCGCGCGATTCAGCGATCATGCGACCCCATTCAGGCGCTGGCGGTGGCGCGCCCAGGCCGAGGAAGCCGAGCGAGGCGGCTGTCAGGATGGTAAAGCCCATACCGATTGAGGCGCGAACGATGATCGGTGAAGCGACGTTCGGCAGCACGTGCAGCAGCACAATCCGCCACGGCGCCACGCCAAGCGCGATTGCTGCTTCGATGAAGGTCTCGTTCTTAAGTGCCTTGACTTCTGCGTAGACGAGCCGCGTGAACCAGGGCCAATACGTGATCGACAATGCTAAAATGACGTTCTCAATCGACGGTCCCAGCGTCTGCGCGATCGCGATGGCAAGCACGATCTGCGGCACGGCCAGGAACACGTCAGACACGCGCATCAAGATTTCGCCGAGCCAACTGCCGCGCCAACCTGCGATCAAGCCAATCGGCACGCCGACCAGCATCGAGGCACCAACCGCGATGACCGCGATCATCAGTGTAATGCGGGCGCCGTAGATCACGCGGCTATAGATGTCGGCGCCCATGCGGTCGGTGCCGAGCAGCCAGTTGGAACTTGGCGGCAGCAGGCGCAGCTTTGGGTTCATGTCCCACACCGCATCGGGGTGGGTCGAGATGAGAGGTGCGAAGATAGCCGCCAGTACGACCAGACCGACGAGGATCAGTCCGAGTAACGCCGAGCGGTCCTGGATGATCTTGCGCAGTGCGTATGCCAATCCGCTCATGCCCGCCCCCCGCGCGGATCGATCAGTTCGTGCACGAGATCTACGATGAGATTGACCACCATGAAGACCCCGCCCGCATAGACAGTGAAACCCATCACACCGGCATAATCCGACTGCACGATCGCTTCGTAAGCGTAAGCTCCAATACCTGGCCACTGGAACACGGTCTCGATCACTACGGCACCGGCGAGTAGGATGCCAAATAACAGGCCGATCTGGGTGATCGTAGAGGTCAGTGCGTTGCGCAGCACGTATTTCCATACGACCACCGCGCGGGGGATGCCGATCGCGGTCTGGTAGGTGACAAACGGCTTCTGCAATGTGTCGAGCACGCCAGCGCGCGTGAAGCGCACCACCGTCGCCAAGGCCGGAATGGCAAGGGTGAGGGCTGGCAGACACAAGTGTGCCAGCGCATTGCCGAGACGATCGAGTCGGCCAGAAAGTACCGCGTCGATCAGCATGAAGCCGGTAATGGCCTTGGGAGGAAAGCCGGTAATGCGTCCCTGTAACGGCAACCAGCCTAGGTCCATGGCAAACACCAGCTGCAGGATCAGTGCCAGCCAGAAGCTTGCCATGGCAAGCCCGGCGACGGTCATGATCCGAAGTGCATGATCGAGCGCGGTGTTACGGCGCAGTGCCGAGATTACCCCCAGCGGAATGCCAACCAGCACGGCGATGATCATAGCAACGAGGGTGAGCTCGAAAGTCGCGGGCAATCGTGCGAACAGGTCGTCAGCGACCGGCCGAGTGGTGAAAAGACTAGTGCCAAGGTCGCCATGCAGGAGATTGCGATAGTAGTCGAACAACTGAACAAGCAGAGGTCGATCCAGGCCGAGCTTGGCGCGAAGGGCCGCAATCTGCGCCTTGGTCGCCGTCTCGCCAGCAAGTAGCGCCACCGGGTCCGATGGAATGACGCGAGAAATAAAGAACACGATCGCGATTAGCCCCGCCGCGGTCGGCACGAACCAGGCGAGGCGCTTTGCAATTAACGTGAGGATGCGCATGAGGACCTGAGGTTGCGCAGGTAGATGAACGGCGCTGGGCTGACGGCCGTCAGCCAACAAAGCGCCGACCAGCTTGTCCCTTCATCGGGGGCAAGGCGGCCGGCCAACTGTGCATCACTCGTAGTAAGCGGTGCGCATTTCCTGCGCACTACCGATCGGGCAGAACTCGATGCCTTGCAATTTCTTCGAGTACGGGCCGTACCACTTGGTATTATAGATCCACAGGCCCGGTGCGTCTTCGACCACGATGCGTGTGACCTCCTCGTAGAGCTTGGCACGCTCGACCTTGTCGGTGATCGCCAGTGCCTTGTCGAGCAGGGCATCGACCTTTGGGTTTTTGTAGTGATGTGCGTTCTTGAAGGTGCCAGCGCTGGACGAGTGGAACATCTCGCCAATCCAGTTGTGCGGATCGGCATAGTAGGTCGAGATCCAGTAGACGACGATGTCTGGTGCACCTTCCGCGGTCTTGACCTTTTCGATCACGGTCGGCCAAGGCGTGCCGATAACCTTCGACTGAATGCCAATCTTCTGGAGCCCGTTCTGGTAGAGTTGGGCCGCTTGCTCACTCTGAGCGAAGCCGGTCAGGTAGATAATGTCGAGGGGGCGATCAATCTTGACGCTGGCCTTGGCGAGGTTGGCCTTCGCCGCTTCCAGATCGTAGCTGTACCCCTTCACGTCCTTTGGCACGCCCCACATCGTGTTTGGCAGTGGCGTCGGATTGCGTTCGACGAGCCCGCCCAGAATGTCCTTGTTAAAGCCGTCGTAGTCAAACGCCTGATTGAGCGCGCGACGGACGTTGACGTCGTTGAAGGGTGGGCGGGTGACGTTGAACTGCATCATCATCGTGCGCATAGATTCGGCCTGAAGTACCTTGGCCGTCCCCGACGCCTCAAGCTTCTTCAACTGGTCGGTCTGCAGATAACCGCCGATGCCATTGTAGTCGCCCTTGATCAGACCAAGCACACGGGTGTTTGTGTCCTTGACACCGCGGAACTCGATTTCGTCGATATATTTTTGACCCCAGCCTTTGAAGTGTCCGGGAAAGCGCGCGGCGACAAACCCAATTGCCGGATCGAACTGGGTGATCTTGTAAGCGCCGCTGCCGGCACTGTTCTTCGACAACCAAGCCTCGCCGCGATCACCATTGACCTCGTTCTTCTTGACGAGCTTCTCGTTCACGACGTGAATTTCGGGCACGACGGACAGAAAAATAGCCGATGGCTTGAGCAGTGTGAATTGCACGGTGTGGTCGTCGAGTGCCTTGCTGCCACCTGGTGCGATCATCGTCTTGAAAAGTGAAGCTGCACCCTTGCCGACACCGAGGATGCGCTCCATCGAATAGACGATGTCGGATGCTTTCATCTCGCTGTCGTCGTGAAACTTTACTGCCTTGCGCAACTTGAAAGTGTAGGTGAGCCCGTCGGTTGAGATCGTGTGGCTTTCGGCGAGCCAGGGTTCGAGCACCGCCGGGTTTTTCTGCCAGCGCATCAAGCCGTCGTAAATGTTGAGCCGGACGGCGACGCGACCGACATCGAAGGCCGCATGGGGATCAATTGTGTCGTAGTCACTCTCGTTGGCGAACACGAACCGCGTCGCCGCCTGAGCTGGCTGTGTGGCTGGAGCAAAGCCTGCGGCAAAGCCAAGCAGCGCTAAGCTCGCTAGAATTGTCCGACGTGTTTTGTGACCGATCACACTTTTGGCTATTGGATCCACGCAACCCTCCCTGAAAACCGAAGCGATGTTTCTGGCAGTATAGCGAAATCAGAATGTGCTCCGAATACCGTCAGCTCATTCTGTTGAACCACATTGTTACTGAAACAAATGGCTCCTGCAACTCTAGCGAATGACCAATGTCTGCCAACTGTGCCACATAATCGGGCGGGTCGTTGCGCTATTAGCGCATGGGTGATGTTGGTTCCGCCATTAGATCGAATGCTTGCTCAAGGGGCGGTCGCGGCTACAATCGCTTGGCCAAGTGTCGGTTGAATCGAGCGGAATTTTCAACATGGGTCGATATTCTCTGGGGCTCGATATCGGCGGTACGTTCACCGACGTGGTGATGGCGGATCGCGAGACTGGCAAGCTGTGGACGACGAAAACGCCGTCGACGCCAGCTGATCCATCGCAAAGTTTTTTTCACGGCATCAGCCAGATCATGGATCTCGCCAAGGTCGATCCAACTGGCGTGGCGGCCGTCTTGCACGGTTCAACCATCGCAACCAACGCTGTGCTCGAGGGCAAGGGTGCGCGCACCGGCATGATCACCACGGCCGGTTTCAAGTACGTCCTTGAGATTGCCCGTCACGAAATCCCACGGAAAGAAAACCTGTTCGGTTGGATCAAGCCGAAGCGGCCGATTGCCCCCCGTTACATCATGGAGGTCACTGAGCGTATCAACCTCGATGGGACGATCGAAACGGTGCTTGATGAAGAAAGCTGCCGACTTGCTGCGCGTCGCCTTAAGGCACTTGGTGTCGAAGCGATCGCCATCATTCTTCTGCATTCGTATGCAAATCCAGCGCACGAGCGGCGCGTGGCCGCGATTGTGGCCGATGAATATCCGGGGGCCGAGGTTTCGCTGTCGTCGACGGTGCTACCGGTGTTTCGCGAATACGAGCGCGCGATGGCAACGGCACTCAATGCCTATGTGCAGCGCCTCGTGGCTGGCTATGTGGGAAAGCTGGAAGCGGGGCTCAGGCAGCGCGACATTGCAGCGCCCCTGTTGATCATGCGCTCCAATGGCGGCGTGTTTGGGCCAGCTGAAGCGTCACGCCGTGCAATCGACATGGCACTTTCCGGCCCGGCGGCGGGAGTGATCGGAGCAGGCTACGTCGCTGCTAGCGCTGGCTTCGATAGTGCGATCTGCATCGATATCGGCGGCACCAGCGCCGATGTCAGTGTGATCCGGAAAGGGCGCGCGCAATCGACGACTGAGGGCGAGATCGGTCCCTTTCCGCTCAGCCTGCCAATCATCGACATTCATACCGTCGGTGCTGGCGGCGGCTCAATCGCGCGGGTGACGGCGACCGGTAGCCTCGTCGTCGGTCCACAGAGTGCCGGCGCCGATCCGGGGCCAGCCTGCTATGGCCGGGGTGGCCTGCTTCCAACCGTAACCGATGCCAATCTAGTCCTCGGGCGCGTGCCATCGCATCTTCTCGATGGCCAGATGTCGATTGATCACGAACGGGCGGAATCAGCCATTCTAGAACACGTCGCGCGCCCGCTCGGCATGTCGGTCACGGCGGCGGCGGAGGGGATCATCCGTATCGTCAATGCCAACATGACCGGCGCGCTGCGGGTCGTCTCTGTCGAGAAGGGCTACAATCCACGGGAATTCACGCTGGTCGCATTCGGCGGCGCAGGGCCATTACATGCCGCAGCACTTGCCGACGAGTTGGGCTGCGAAACTGTGCTGCTGCCCCGTTACCCTGGGCTGTTGTGCGCCTTGGGACTGCTGGTCAGCGATGTCCAGTACGACTACGCCCGCACCATCTTACAACGCGCGCCGCACTTCGATCTGGCCGTTATGGCAGCAGCCTGGAGCGAGCTCGAAGCGCAGGCCGACACGGATCTGGCGCGAGAAGGCATCGCCGTCGATTGCCGCCGCTTCGTGCGCCAGGCTGACGTGCGCTATGCCAAGCAGGGATTCGAGTTGACGCTCGAAGTGCCGTCGGCGGAAGTCACGCCCGCGACAGTTGATGCAATCGTTGAAGCCTTTCACGCTATGCACGAGCGGCTCTACACCTTTGCCGATCGGGTCTCGCCGGTTGAGATCGTCAACGTGCGGGTGCGAGCCGTCGGCATCATGGACAAGGTCGAGCTTGCCGAGATCGAAAGTGCGAAAGGGTCGCTGCCGGTCGCAGCCAGCCACCGGACGATTCATACCGGTGACACGCAACACGACATGGCGCCTGTCTACCGCCGTGAGACGCTGAAGGCCGGACATCGTATCACCGGTCCCGCGATCGTCGATCAGCTCGACACCACGACCCTGATTCCGCCCGGCTATGCCGGCGAGGTCGACAAGTTCGGCAACATCGTGCTGCGGCGGACGGATCGGTCATGAGCGCAACCAAACCAGTAGACGCAATCACGCTCGAACTCATCAAGGGGGCTGTGCAATCGGCTCGCCGCGAGATGGAAGCGCTCATCGATCGGACCTCGATGAGCCCGTTTATTCGGGAGAAGAAGGATTACTTCACTGCGATCTTCGACGCAGATGGCCAGCTCGTGGTATCCACCGCACTGACGCTCGCGGCTGGCAACTTGATCGATTGCGTGTTCGAACGCTATCCGGTGGCAACGATGCAGCCGGGCGACCTCTATATTTACAACGATAGCTACGGCTCCAAGGGTGCCGTCAGCCACAACAACGATATGGTATTCATCCAGCCGATCTATGCCGAGGAACGGCTGATCGGCTTTACCGAAGCGTGGGGGCATCTGTGGGACATCGGCGGCATGGTGCCAGGCTCGATCTCGCCTGCGGCAACTGATGTGTTCCAGGAAGGCATCGTCATTCCGCCGACGCGCGTGCTGCGCAACGGCATCTGGAACGATGATCTGATCGCTATGTTCATGCGCAATACGCGCTTCCCGACGATGGTAAAGGGCGACTTTTCGGCATTGACTGCGGCCGTTCAACTCGGTCGCCGCCGCATGGAGGAGATCGCAGGCGAATTCGGCGCTAGCGTTATCGAAGCGGCTTTCTCAGCGATCATCGACGAGACCGAAAGAGCGACGCGCATCGCGATCGCCGAGAACATACCGGATGGTCGTTTCTCGTTCCGCGATTGGATCGATGGCGATTGTGTCACTGAAAATA
Source organism: Hyphomicrobiaceae bacterium (assembly GCA_031429105.1). Lineage (GTDB taxonomy): Bacteria > Pseudomonadota > Alphaproteobacteria > Rhizobiales > Hyphomicrobiaceae > JAKFWF01. The sequence goes on from JANOYV010000186.1 coordinate 12,751, forward strand.
GTTATTCGGTTGCGCTTACGATGGACAAGCATGATGGTGTGCTTGATTTCGATTTCACCGCCACCGACGACCAAGCCAAGGGCGCCATCAACTTCATCATGGACCCGGCGGTGCCGAAAGGTATTCTGGGCCTTTACTTAACCTCGCGCGAGGCGGGCATCCTGCCGAATGCTGGGTTTCGCCGCGCCATGGGCAAGGTGGCAATCAGGCCGGGCTCGCTGTTGGCGCCGCGCGAGCCAGCACCGCTCGGCATGCGCTCGCACACGGTGCTGCGGGTGAATTCGGCGATCTTCGCTAGCCTCGCCAAGGCCACCGGTGGCGATGCTGCGGCGGCTTCGGCGGTCTACGTGCTCTATTATTTGCGGAGCCTTCACAAGCAGAGCGGCAGGCTCGACCTTTGCATTGAAGGGCTGGCGGTCGGCTTCGGCGCACGGCCGTTCGGCGATGGTATCGACGCCGTCTACTACGTGGCGCAGAAGAACTACCCGGTCGAGTTCGCCGAAATGGAGTTTGGTGTCCAGATTGAAGGCTACGGGATGCACTGTGATTCAGGGGGGCCGGGCCGTTGGCGCGGCGGCCTCGGCATCACGCGCGACCTGCGCATCATCGCCGATGAAGCCGTGATCGGCATCCGCATGGACAATATTCGCTATCCGACCTTCGGCGTTGCCGGTGGCATGGCTGGGCGTCCGGGGCGCGTCATCGTCAACCCAGGTCGAGCCGACGAGCGGTTGCTCAAGCCGTTGTCAGAAGGCAATGTGCTGAAGAGGGGCGACGTGGTGCGGATTATGACGCCCGGAGGCGGCGGCTGGGGCTCGCCGCTGGAGCGGCCGGCCGAGCAGGTGCGCGACGACGTTCTTGATGGTTTCATTTCGGCTGAGAGCGCGCGTGTTGACTATGGCGTGGCGCTAACTGCGAACATGATCGACATCGACGTACCGGCGACATCAGCCTTGCGCGCCGAATTAGGCAAGACCAAGCGCGGCATGTTCCACCGCCACGGCTACTTCGACGACGACGAGCTTCCAGCGCACAAGAGGATCGGATGACGGCGGGAATTCGGGTTGGTGTCGATATTGGTGGCACCTTTACCGACGTGGTGGTGCGCAGGCCTGGGTGCGCTGCCCAGATCTTGAAAATCCCAACCACGCGTGGTGATCCCAGCATGGCGGTGTTGCATGCCGTCGAGCAACTGCGCAAATCATGGGATATCGATGCGCAGGCGATCAATAGTTTCCTGCACGGCACGACGGTCGCGACCAACGCCGTACTCGAACGCAAAGGCGCCCGCGTCGGGCTATTATCCACTGCCGGTTTTTCCGACGTCATCGAAATCGGCCGCCAGATGCGGCACAAGATGTACGACCTGTCTCTCGATCCGGAGACGCCGGTGTTCCTCGCGCCCGGCCGGTTCCGCCGGGACGTTGTGGAGCGTATCGGCCCACAGGGCGAGGTCTTGCAGCCGCTCGACGATGCCAGTGTCGCGCGCGCTGTCGACGAACTGGCAGCTGCCGGCTGCGAAGCCATTGCGATCTCACTGCTATTCTCGTTCCTCAACGATACACACGAGAAACGCGCGCGCGAGATCGTACTCTCGCGCCACCCGCAGTTGTTGGTGTCGATCTCTTCGGAGGTCGATCCAGCGTTCCGCGAGTACGAGCGCACCGTCGTCACCGCTTTCGATGCCTACATCAAGCCAGTGGTCGATACCTATCTCGGAAACCTGGAAGCGGGTCTCGCCAAGGCTGGTGTCACCGCGCCGCTGCAGATCATGCAGTCGCGGGGCGGCGTGGCTGGCGCCGGCACCGCCCGGATGAGACCTGTTAGGCTGTTCCTATCGGGGCCAGCGGCGGGCGTCATCGGTGGGCGAATGGCAGCCGAGAACTCCGGCTTCGCCGACGTTATCACCGTCGACGTTGGCGGCACGTCGAGCGATATCGCGCTGATCGAGGGCGGCCGACCAGCACTCAAATCAGAGGGTACGATCGAAGGATACCCGGTGCGCGTCGCAATGGTTGACGTCAATACCATCGGCTCGGGTGGCGGCTCGGTCGCCTGGATCGACAAGGGTGGAGGACTGCGTGTTGGTCCAGAGTCCGCGGGCTCTGAGCCGGGGCCAGCCTGCTACGGCCGTGGCGGCAGCAGGGCGACCGTCACCGACGCTTCGGTAGTGCTCGGCTATATCAATCCATCGTCGTTCGCGAGCGGCGCGATCAAACTGTCGCGAGATCTTGCCCATAGGGCGATTGAGGAAACCATCGCCAAGCCGCTCGGGCTATCGATCGATGCGGCGGCGCTCGGCATTCACCGCGTCGTAAATGCGCAAATGGCGGAAGGCATTCGGCTGGTGTCGATCCGCCAGGGGCATGACCCGCGCCGCTTTGCCCTGCTGCCACTCGGCGGAGCCGGTCCGCTGCACGGCTGTCCGCTGGCCGAAGATTTGGGGATCACCCGCATCATCGTCTCGCGCCATCCCGGCGTGCTGTCGGCGGCAGGATTACTCGCCGCGCCAATCGAGCACGAAGCCTCAGCCGCCTTTCCACAGCAACTCGCCAAGGCCAACCAGGCCGCGATCAACCGGACACTGGCGATTCTCGATGAGCGCTGCAACGGCTTGATGCGGCTGGAGAAGGCATTGACCGATGAACGCCTGGTCCGCCACTTCGCCGATGTCTGCTACATCGGCCAAGCCTATAACCTGGAAGTCGCGATCGACATGGAGCAGGCCGGCGCACTCGATCGCCTGCTCACCGATTTCTATATCGCGCACGATCGCGTTTACGGCTATGCGCCCAAGGTGCCGGTGAAGATCGTCAATTTGCGTGCGGTGCATTCGGTGGCAGGCCTAGTCGGGCTTGACGATGCCGTTTGGGCCCCATCGGGCGGCAATCCGGTCAAGCGACAAGAGAAGATCCTGGTCGCCGGTGGTGATGCGATGTTGGCCACCATATACGATCGTTCAGCGATGCCAGAAGGCTTCGAACTCGCTGGACCAGCCATTGTCGAGCAAGCCGATACCACGACGCTTGTTTCTCCCGGCTGGCGCGGTCGCATTGACGCTGCGGGCTCGCTGATCCTCGAAAAGGGGCATGCATGACCAACAACCAAGCTGGCAGTCTCGATCCTGTCACCGTTGAGGTCGTCCGAAACAAGCTCGATGGCATTGCCAACGAGATGGAGCTGACTTTGCTCAAATCGTCGTTCTCGCCGATCGTGAAGGAAGGGCTCGATGCGTCGGCATCGCTCTTCACGATCGAAGGCGAGACGCTGGCGCAGGCGGTCGCCATTCCGATTCATCTAGCGACGCTCATTCCCTGCGTCGCAAAGATCCTGGAGGAGTTCCCCCCCGATACCATGCGCGAGGGTGACATCTTCACGATGAACGATCCCTATCTCGGCGGCACGCATCTGCCGGATTTCGCGGTGATCATGCCCATCTTCCACGATGGACGGCCGATCGCATTCAGCGCAACCATGACGCATCACCAAGACGTCGGTGGTATGACGCCGGGCTCGGTGCCGACCAATGCGACCGAGGTGTTCCAGGAAGGCATTCGCATTCCACCGCTGAGACTGATGGATGCAGGCCGGCCCAACGACACTTTGATGAAGATACTGCGCCGAAACGTACGCATCCCTGATACCTTCGAAGGCGATCTCAATGCCCAGATCGCAGCCTGCAACGTCGGTGCCCGGCGGCTCAAAGTGCTGGCGCAGAGCTATGGTGGCAATCAGATCAAAGCCATCTTTGCCGATCTGCTCGATCGCTCGGAGGCGATGACTCGCGCGGCGCTGAGGAGTATTCCCACCGGCACTTACAAATATGTCGACTACCTCGACAACGACGGTATCGATATCGACCAGAGGATCAGGATCGAAGTCGCGGTCACGGTCGCAGATGGTGAGTTCATCGTCGAGTTCACGGGCACCAGCCCACAGGTTCGCGGACCGTTCAATTGCGTGCCGTCGGGCAGTATGGCGGCCGCCTGCTATGCTGTGCGCGCCATCACCGATCCTTCAATACCAACCAATGGCGGTTGCTTCCGGCCCTTGAAGCTGATCCTGCCCGAAGGCTCGATTGTCAATCCGCGTGAACCGGCGCCGGTCAACGCGCGAACGGCGACTATCAAGCGCGTCACCGGTTCGATCATCGCTGCCTTTGGCAAAGCATTGCCCGAGCGCATTCCCGCCGACAGCGGCGGCGAAATGCTCCTGCTGGCGTTCGGTGGTGCGCGACCGGACGGCTCGCGCTACGTCACCGGCGAGTTGATCGCCTCGGGCAGCGGCGCCTGCCTCGATAAGGACGGCGTCGACGTGATCGAGACCGACGCCACCAACTGCATGAACTTGCCGGTCGAGGCGATGGAGATGGATGCGCCAATTCGCATCCATTCGACGCGGCTAAAGCCAGATTCGGGTGGAGCCGGCATGTATCGCGGTGGCCTCGGCATCGAGCGCGAATACGAGATCCTGCACGGCGAGGTGCGCTTTACCCATCGCGGCGAACGGCACTACAATCCGGCACACGGCCGCTTGGGTGGTATGGACGGTGGTCTCGCGCATTCGGTCATTTGCCGCGCCGATGGTCGTGAGGAAGTCATCCCATCGAAAATGGTAACAACACTGATGAAGGGTGATCGCGTCACTGTCGGTACCTCGGGTGGCGGCGGTTATGGTGATCCAGCAAAACGTGATCGCGCGCTCGTCGAACAAGACATCGCCGATGGCAAGGTGACAGTGAGCGGCGCTGTTGCCTACGGACGGCGCGACGTTTAGCGGAGAGGGAAACAGCATGGTCAATACTGGTTCGCGTGCAGGCGCCGTATCGCGGGCGCAGCACTATTTCGACACCTCATTCCTCGAAGAGATAGCGCGTCGTGTCGCGATCAAAACAGAGAGTCAGAAGTTTCCCGACCCGTCGGCAATCGCCGAATGCCACCGCTATCTCGAGTCGGAAATGCGGCCGGCGTTCGCGGCGATGGGCTTCACCTGCACGATTTACGACAATCCGGTTGCTGGCCAGGGGCCGGTACTGCTTGCCACTCGTATCGAGGACAGCAAGCTTCCGACCGTGCTCGGTTACGGCCACGGCGATGTCGTGCGTGGCCTCGAGGACCAGTGGACGAAGGGCCAAGGGCCGTGGATTACCGCGCGCGACGGTGATCGGCTCTACGGTCGTGGCACTGCCGACAACAAGGGCCAGCACACGATCAACATGGCGGCACTCGGGGCGGTCATGCGCGAGCGCGGCGGCAGCCTTGGCTTCAACGCCAAGTTCATGATCGAGATGGGCGAGGAGGCAGGCTCAAAGGGGCTGCAGCAACTCGTTCGAGCAAACAAGGCGGACTTTGCAGCCGACGTCTTCATCGCCTCGGATGGACCGCGCGTTAAGCAGGACCGGCCGACGATCGCGCTCGGTTGCCGGGGCGCTGTCAACTTCGACTTGGTAGTCGACCTGCGCGAGGGCGGCCACCATTCCGGCAATTGGGGCGGGCTAATCGCCAATCCGGGGTTCGTGCTGGCGCACGCGCTGGCGTCCATTGTCGGGCCGAAGGGCGAGTTGCTGGTCGAGGAACTGAAAGCGCCACCAATGTCGCAGGCGGTAAGAGACTCGCTTAGCGATGTAGAGATCGATGGCGGCGACAAGGGCCCGCAGGTCGACGTGTGGTGGGGCGAGCCTGATCTGAAGCCGGCTGAGCGCGTCTACGGTGCCAACTCGTTCAACATCTTGACCTACTGGTGTGGCACGCCTGGGAAGCCGGTCAACGCGATCCCGCCTAAAGCAGTGGCCAACTGCCAGTTACGCTTCATCGCTGGCACTGACGCTGCAAAAGTAATCCCCGTGCTGGAACGGCATTTGAAGGCGAAGGGCCACGATCTGGTGAAGGTAACGCCACCCCCGGCCGTCAATGACGGCGAATTCCCTGCGACCCGAACCGAACCTGACCACCCGTGGGCGATGTTCGCGCGTAACTCAGTGCAGCGTTCGTCGAATGCCAAGCCTGCGATCATCCCGTCGATGGGCGGCTCGATCTGCAATGACATCTTCACCGACGATCTGGGTCTGCCGACGATCTGGATTCCGCACTCTTATGCATCGTGCTCGCAGCATTGGCCGGACGAACATATCCTGCTCGGCTTGTCGAAAAATGCGATTGAGCTGATGGCTGGCCTCTACTGGGACATTGGCAGCGGCCAGGGCGTGCCGCTGACATAGCATTCGCGATTGGTTCACGTCGGCGTTCGGCGAATAATCGCAGAACAAGACGTTATAAAAATGCAGGAGGCACTGATGGCGGAGCTGAACCGAATCCCTGCCTTTTGCACGCAATGTCGGTCGCGCTGTGGATGTGTTGCGGTGGTCTCCGAGGGCCGTTTGCTCGGGATCGAACCGTTACCCGGGCACCCGACAGGCGAGAAGTTGTGCCCCAAAGGGCGGGCCGCGACCGAGCTCGTGTATCACGCGGATCGCCTGACCCAACCGCTGCGCCGCACTGCGCCGAAGGGAGCCGCCGATCCGGGCTGGCGGCCAATCTCGTGGGATGAAGCGCTGGGCGAGATCGCGGCGCGGATGGCTTCGATCCGAGACCAGCACGGGCCCGAGCAGGTCGCATTCTCGGTGACAACGCCAAGTGGCACGCACATTGCCGATTCGATTGCCTGGATCGAGCGCTTCGTTCGCGCCTATGGCAGCCCGAACACCGTCTACGGCACTGAGATTTGCAACTGGCATAAGGATTACGCCGCCCGCTTTACCTATGGCCACGATATCGGCACACCCGATTTCGCAAATACTGATTGCGTCGTGTTGTGGGGCAACAACCCGTCGACGACATGGCTCGCGCGCAACGTTGAAATCATGAAGGGCTTGAAGCGCGGCGCCAAGCTGGTCGTCATCGATCCACGACCGACAGCCTTCGCTAAGCGCGCCGACCAGTGGTTGCGCGTGCGCCCTGGCACGGACCAAGTGGTGGCGCTCGGGCTTGCTAACCTTTTACTGTCGAACGGCCGGTTCGATCAGTCATTTGCCGCCAAGTGGACCAACGCCAGTTTGCTGGTGAGCGCCGACAACGGCCGCTTCCTCAGACAAAGCGAGGTTGAGGCGGGCGGCCGTGATGACGTTATGTATTCGTGGGCGATGGCCTGCAAGCGCTTGCTGAAGTTTGACAGTGCGCGTGGGCAATGGATCGATAATGCGACATCGCTGGAGCTACGGTGGCACGGCGAGATCGAGACCCTCACTGGCCCAGTAATCTGCAACACGGCACTCGAGGTGTTCGCGCGGGCCGCTGCCGCATACCCGCCCGAACGCGTAGCCGAGTTGAGCGGCATTGCGCCGGCCGACCTCGTCAACGCCGCCGAGATCATCGGAACCGCCGACAAAGCCGCCTATTATGCGTGGAACGGCGTCGGCCAGAGCGTCACGGCGACGCAGACCGATCGTGCGATCTCGATCCTCTATGCGTTGACCGGGAGCTATGGCAGCGCTGGTGGCAACGTGCCGGGTGGTGCCGCCCCTTTCGTCGATATCTCCGGCCAGGATCTGCTGTCAGCCGAGCAGCGCGGCAAGGCTCTGGGCCTTGCCGAGCGGCCGCTCGGTCCGGGGCTGCACGGCTGGGTAACGGCACGCGACGTCTATCAAGCGGTGCTACATCGTTCGCCCTATCCAGTGCGGATGCTGGTGTCGTTTGGGACGAACCTGCTAGTGTCACAGCCCGATACCGCGATCGCGCGCCAAGCGCTGGCAGCGCTCGAATTCCATGTTCACAGCGACTTCTTCGTCAATGCTACAGCGCGCGAGGCCGACATTCTCCTACCGGCTGCGACCTCCTGGGAGCGCGAAGGTCTTCGCACCGGATTCGATGCCAGTCTTGAAGGTCTTCGACACGTGCAGTTGCGGCCACCGGTCATCGCTCCAATCGGCGTTGCTCGATCGGATACCGACATTGTCATGGGACTGGCGGAGCGGCTGGGGCTTCATGACCAGATGTTCGGGCTTGATGCCGATCAGGGCCACAATGCCGTTCTGGCAAAAACCGGGCTCACCGTTGAGGCTCTGCGCGCGTTGCCTGGCGGCCGGCAAGTCGCGGGCCATGTTGCATTCGATGCACATACCGAGGAGGTCGACGGCGTGCCACGCGGCTTCCCGACGCCGACACGGAAAATAGAAATTTACTCGGAGCGACTGCTCGATGCCGGCTATCGGCCGATCCCTACCTTCGAACCGGGTGATCTCGTGCCAGCGCAGTCAAGCTTTCCCCTGCAGCTGGGCAGCGCCAAATCGGTTGCCTTCTGTCACAGCCAGCATCGCAATATCAAATCGTTGCGACGACTGATGCCGGATCCAATCGTGGAGCTCTCATCGCAGGATGCCGCCCAACGCGGGATCGCGACTGGCGATTGGACGCGGATCACAACCAAGGTCGGCAGCACTGTCGCCCGCGCCAAGATCGTGCCCGAGTTGGCGGCCGGTTCGGTATTCGGACAGCATGGTTGGTGGGTCGAGGGCGCCGATGGCACGCCCTACGATGGCACACACCCGCTCGCTGCAAACGTCAATGGCGCGATTGGAACGGAGCGCTGCGATGCCGTCAGCGGCTCCATCCCGCTGCGGGCCTATTGGTGCGAGATCGCCAAAATACAGAACTATTTTTGAGAAGTGCCAATTTGTTGATCAGTCATGCCGAAGACTTGTTGCCAAGCGTGCTCGGGTTCAACGCTGGGCTGCTGATTTGAGGGGTTGCCGTCGACCGAATTCCAACTGATGTTTGATGTCATTGCGAGTAGACCGGGGGACGTAATGGGATACCGAGTATGTGTCGATATTGGGGGGACCTTTGCGGACTTCTGTGCCTTCGACGAGGCGACTGGCCGGCTACATACGCTGAAGGTGCTGTCCCGGCCTGATGCGCCTGGCACCGAGGTGATGGAGGGCATCCGCCAACTTAACAGCCGGTACGGCATCGCACCGCAGCAGATCACCTATTTCACCCACGGCTCCACGGTTGGCGTCAACACCGTGATCCAACGTAAGGGCGCCCCGCTGGCGTTGTTCACAACCGAACGCTTCACCGACGTGCTCGAACTGGCACGGCTGAAGATGCCTGATCCCTATGACCTTCTATCGACACGGCCGGCGCCGTTAATTTCGAAAGACATGGTGTTTGGATTGCGCGGCCGGATGCTGGCTGACGGTTCAATCGACACGCCGCTCGATGAGGCAAGTGTACTCGCAGCCACCGAAGACGCGCGCAAGCGCGGCGCCGAAACGATCGTGATCGCGCTGCTCAACGCCTATCGCAATGGTGCTCACGAACGAGCCGCGCGCGATATCATCCGCGCAAAGTATCCGCAGATGCACGTCTACTGCTCGAGCGAGGTTTGGTCGATCGTACGCGAGTATGAGCGCACGATCACCGCGCTGATCCATGGATACGTTCAGCCCCGCGTCGCGCACTATCTCAGTTCGTTGCAAAAAGCACTCGCCGATGAAGGCGTGCCAGCGATCGCGCAGGTCACCAAGTCGAACGGCGGCGTGATGCGCGCCGAACTCGGTAAAACCCAGTGCGTTCAGATGATCATGTCGGGTACCGCTGCTGGCGTAATCGGTGCGGCCTATGTTGCAAGACTATCCGGCTTCCCCCAAACGATGAGCTTGGATATCGGCGGCACCAGCGCGGACATCGCAATCATCCGTGATGGCCAACCGCAGTACGGCGTCGGCGAAGTGATCGGCGAGTTTCCAGTTTATCTGCCAACTGTCGCTGTAACCTCGATTGGCGCTGGCGGCGGCTCGATCGCGACCGTCGATAGCCTTGGCGTATTGCGTGTCGGCCCTGAAAGCGCGGGCTCGACGCCGGGGCCAGCCTGTTATGGCCGCGGCGGCACCCGCGCGACGATCACTGATGCTTTTGCGGTGCTCGGCATCATCGGGCAGGCCGAACTTGGCTACAGTGCGGTTAAAGTCGATGTCGCCAAAGCGCGCGACGCCGTCAATGACATCGCCAAGGCCATCGGCCGCACCGTCGAGGAGGCCGCCCAAGCGATCGTCAAAATCGCGGTGTCCGGCATGTATTTGGAAGTGAGCAAGCTGATTTCGCGGGCGGGTATCGATCCTCGGGTCCACGCGCTGCAGGCGTTCGGCGGCGCGGGTCCGATGATGGCCTGTTTTCTAGCCGCCGAGCTCGGCGTTGGCCATGTTGTGATCCCGACAACGCCCGGTGCGCTTTCGGCGTTGGGTGGGCTGATCGCCGATATCAAGTGCGACTTCATCAAGACCGTCTATCTCGATGTCGAGTTGAGTGCCGTTGCGAAAATCAAAGACGGTTTCAAAGCACTCGAATCAGATGCCGAGCGATGGCTTCGCACCGAACAGGGCTATCATGGTGAGGCTAAACTGATCTATTCGGCCGACATGCGTTATCGTGGCCAGTCTTACGAGATCGAAAGCGAATTCACTGCCAAGGATATTGTCGACGGACGCGTCGAAGCCATGGCTGACGCTTTCCACCAAGCGCATGAAGCGATCTACGGCCATGCCGACCGCAAAGCACCGGTTCAAATTATAAACCTCAGGCTGGTGATTATCGGTAGCAGCCCAAAGCCCGAGTTCATGCCCGTGCCATATGTCGGCGGTGAAGCCGAACCCGCGCGACAGATTCAAGTCTATCTCGAGGGTCGACACCTTCAGGTGCCGCTCTTCATGCGTGAAGCTTTAAAGCCCGGTCAGACCTTTGCTGGTCCCGCCGTGATCGCGCAGTCCGACACGACGACCAGTGTGCCCGAAGGCTTTGTCGGATCGATCGACGCCTATGGTCACATTGTTCTGAAGCATGGCAGTTAGTTAGCCGATCTCCATGAGGCACGATCATGACAGTCGACAAGGTTACGCTGCAAATTCTCGCCAACCACTGCGCGGCCGCGGCCGAGAGCATGGCGAACACACTGCTGCGCACGGCACACTCGACCTTCGTGAAGGAAACTGAGGATTTCACGACGGGCCTCGCCGACCCAGACGGCAAGACCTTTGCATCGCCCTACGAACTGGGTGTCACGTGGTTCGTCGGTCTCGATTACGGTCGGGCCATCAAGTATATCGAGCAATACGAGGAAGGTGACATCGTCATCACCAACGATCCCTATTCGGGTTTCGTGTGTACCCATTCACCAGACACGCATTTGTGGAAGCCGATCTTCCATAAGGGCAAGTTGGTTTGTTTCTCGGTGACGCATATTCATAACACTGACGTTGGCGGCGCGGTTCCAGCATCACTGTCACGCACGCTGACCGAGGTGCACCAGGAAGGCATCCGCTTGCCACCGGTGAAACTTTTTAAGCAAGGTGTGATCAATACCGAGATCCGCGACATCATGCTGGCAAATGTGCGGATGCCTGAGCAAAACTGGGGGGACATGAAGGCGCAGGTTGCCTGCCTCAACACGGGCGAGCGCAAGGTACACGAAATGATTGCACGGTTCGGCTTCGACACCTTTGTCGAGGGACGTGCGGCGCTGCTCGATCATGCCGAGGCTCAGGCGCGGCGCGTGATCAGTCAGATCCCTGACGGCGAATATTTTTTCGCTGACTACACTGACGAGGACTCGGTCGGCGGACAGCCGTGCCGCATTGCGCTCAACATGAAGGTCAAAGGTGACGAAATCATCTTCGATTTTTCTGAATCTGATCCGCAGTTGAATTCGTCGCTCAACATTCCGACCGGCGGAAATGGCCGACATGCAATCATCATGGTTTCGACGATGTATGCATTGCGGGTGCTCGATCCCACAATGTTTCTCAATTTCGGAATGCTGCGGCCCGTCAATTCGATACTCCCGAAGGGCTCCATGGTGAACCCCGAGTTTCCAGCCGCCGTCGGTATGCGCACACTCACGACGCTGCGCCTACAAATCGTGATCCTGGGTGCATTCGCCAAGGCATTGCCCGGTCGGATGCCAGCTGCGTGCGGTGATGGCGGCCCACTGCTGAACGTGCGCACGACCGATAACGTGACTGGCCGAAAGCTGATGGCAAATCTTAATCCGATTTCGGGCGGCGGCGGCGGAACCTCGTATCGTGACGGCACGGAAGGTTCAGGGGCGAACTTCGGCTTCCTGAAAAACACACCGGTCGAAATCAGCGAAGCCGAGGTGCCGGTGAAGATCCTAGGCTACGGGCTGGCCCGGGACTCGGGCGGTGCTGGCAAGTTCCGCGGCGGCCTCGGCACCGAGATGGAATTCGAGGTGCATGCGCCGCATACGTTCGTGACTGCCCGCAACCGTGACCGTTCTCATTTTGCGCCTTGGGGTCTGCAGGGTGGACAGTCTGGCAAGACATCGGCCTTCTTGCTCAATCGCGGCACCAATCGCGAGGTCAACCTCGGCAACACCGATATCTACAGCGCCGAGCCGGGTGATCGCATCTACCTCAAAAGTGCTGGTGCTGGCGGCTGGGGCAATCCGTGGGAGCGCGATCCGGCCAAAGTTTTGGCCGATGTCGAACGTGGGTTCGTCAGCTCTGAAGCTGGCGAGCAGGAATATGGTGTGGTGCTGCGCGAGGGCAAAGTTGACTCTGGCGCCACCGCCAAGCGTCGCGCGGCATTGCAAGCCGCCGATCCGAACCAGTTCTATGGGTTCAATCAATTCCGCCTTGACTTTGAAGCGCTGTGGACGCGCGAGGCCTATGCCGAATTGACCCGCATTCTACGCGGCTTGCCGGTGCACTGGCGGTTCTTTGTGAAGCATAAGGTTTTCGAGGTAATCAACCGTTTGCCTGTCGGCGAGCGGCGCAACAGTCCGCAGCGCGTGCGCGAGATCTACAATCAAATCTTAGCTGACTACCCGCAATTGAGCACATTGCAAGCATCAAAAGCCGGGTGAGCATCGCAAACATCACTGCATGAGACGAACAGGAGTTTTGTTGCGACGTTACTGCATTGCGTGCAATTCGGGGTGGTTAGCACATGTCACATGTTAATGAGGCGCGGTTCGTTTTAAATGTCATAGCCGCTCGCGCGCGGCTGACGCGGTCGCGGAACCGACAATAGGCGCCGACGCCAGATAGCGCCCAGTTAGGATTGCCGGAGTAGAGTGGGAAATCCGGGAAGTCGGCACGCTCGAATTCACAGGTGGAGTTCGATCCGCCGATGATACGTCGTGCTGTCTGGTGGCCGAGGTACGTCATCATGCCGACACCGATGCCGTTGCAGCCGAGCGCCTAGTGCATGCCATCGAGTTTGCCGGTGTGCGGCAGCACATTCCGGGTGAACGCGACGTTGCCGGTCCAGGCGTGCGTAATCTTGGTCCCCTTCAGTTGCGGGAAACGGTCGGTCATGAAGCGATGCAAGATCGGCGCGCTGATTCCTGGCGCGACCGGTGTGAAGCGAGCGCGACCGCCGAAGATCATGCGTCTCCAGCGACCACACACGACCAAGCACCTTGGGATGTGCGAACCCCTTTTTCGCGCAACGCTGACCTGCACATTAGGCGTTAGTCTGAGATTGCAGATTGTCCGGACCAGACGGCATAGTCTTCGAACCTACTGGCTCTTGAGGGTATCGGCATGACACGCCCAGACACTGCCACGGCTCAATCTGTAGTGCGACGCGCCGACCCATTGATGGCGCCGCTGAAGATCCGGCACCTGATGCTGCGGAACCGGATTATGAGCACAAGCCACGCCTGCGGCCTAGAAGAGAACGGCATGCCGACCGAGCGCTATCAACTCTATCATGCCGAGAAGGCTAAGGGCGGCCTAGCCCTGACCATGTTTGGTGGTTCGTCGAACGTTGCGCCCGATAGTCCAAATATTTTTCGACAGTTGAACGTTGGTACCGACGAGGTGATCCCACATCTGCAGCAGTTCTCCGAACGCGTGCATGCCCATGGCGCAGCGATCATGTGCCAGATCACCCACTTGGGGCGACGCGGGGAACCCTACGCCTCGAATTGGCTGCCGACGATCGCACCATCGCCGATCCGCGAGACGCTGCATCGCAGCTTCCCAAAAGAGATGGACGAGTATGATATCGCGCGCGTGATCAAGTCCTATGGTGCCGCCGCCAAACGTTGCCTGGAAGGTGGACTCGACGGCATCGAGACGCTGGCTGGCGGCCATCTAATTGGCCAGTTCTTGTCACCGTCGATGAATAAGCGCACCGACAAGTGGGGCGGCTCGGTGGCAAACCGCTGCCGCTTTGGCCTGATGGTCTACGAGGAGATGCGACGCCAGGTCGGCGAGAAATTCTTACTCGGCTTCCGCTATGTTGTAGACGAAGGGCCGGTCGGCATGAACTTCGAGGAATGCCTGGAGATCGCCAAGATTTTCGAAGCGACCGGCCACATCGATTTCTTCAATGCAATCTACGGCCGCATGGATACAGAGATCGGGCTCGCGGTCGATAACATGCCCGGCATGGCATCCGGCATCGCGCCGTGGCTCAAGTCGGTCGGCGCCTTCAAGCGCGAGATGAAGCTGCCCGTTTTCCATGCCGCCCGCGTCGCCGACGCGTCGAGCGCCCGCCACGCCATTGCCGAAGGCCTCCTCGACATGGTGGCGATGACGCGGGCGCAGATCGCTGATCCTCACCTCGTCTCGAAGATCGCCGCAGGGCGCGAGAGCGAGATCCGCCCCTGCGTCGGTGCCACCCACTGCCAATCGCCTTACCGACCTAGTTGTTTGCATAATCCGTCCACAGGACGGGAGACGATTCTCCCGCATGAGATTCCGCGGTCGGATCGCGCCGGCCGACAGGTGGTTGTGGTTGGCGGCGGGCCGGCTGGCCTCGAAGCGGCCCGCGTGTCAGCGATCCGCGGCCACAAAGTTGTTCTGCTCGAAGCCGCAAGCCAGTTGGGCGGCCAGTTGCAGATGGCCCAACGCGCCAGTTGGCGCCGCGACGTCATCGGCATCGTCGATTGGCGCAAGTCGGAGATCGAACGTCTCGGCGTCAAGGTGCGACTCAACACTTACGCTGAGCCCGCAGACGTGCTGGAATTGAAACCCGACGTGGTCATCGTCGCCACAGGCGGTACGCCGGATATCGAGTGGATCAAGGGCGCAGAGCATGTCACTTCTGCTTGGGACATCATCACTGGTTCGGTCCCATTGAGTTCGGATGTCGTGGTCTACGACGGCACTGGCCGTCATCCCGGATCGCAGGTCATGGAAATGGCCGCGCGCGACGGTCGGCAACTCAAATTCTACTCGATCGACAACCAGTTAGCGCAAGAGTTGACCTACGCCGAGCGCATCATCTGGAAAAAGCGCGCCTATGAGCTTGGTGTCGAAATGCACTTCGACCACCAAATCGAACAGGTCGAACGGCACGGCAACAGATTGCATGTCGTCTTCCGCAATCTCGCCACGGCCAAGACTGTCGAGTGCCTCACCGACCAATTGGTCGTTGACCACGGCACGCTGCCGGCCGACGCGCTTTATCACGAACTGCGCGACAAATCTTCGAACGCTGGCGTCACCGACATCGATGCACTGCTGGCGCTGGTGGCGCAACCGCTAACCATCGACCCTGTTGCAACGTTCGAATTGCATCGAGTGGGTGATGCGGTGGCAAGCCGCAACGTTCAAGCGGCCATCCTCGATTCCATGCGCCTGTGCAGGGCGCTGTGACGAGCGTCCGGACTGTCTACATCGACTGCTCAGCCTTAATGCACAGTTTGCTGGACGAGGTTGGCCAGCTGAGTGAGTTCACCGTATTCGACGGCGATCCGTCACGAGCCGAGCTTGAAGCTTTGATCGCAGATGCAGCCATCGTACTCAATGGTCACACGACCATGGACGATGCGCTGCTGGCCCGTGCTTCACAACTGCGCTCGATCATCTTTCTTGGTACCGGCGCGTCTAGCTATGTCGACATGGAGGCAGCGGCCAAGCGCGGGATCGCAGTACGCACGATCCGCGCCTATGGCGACCGCACTGTCGCCGAACACGCCTTCACTCTATTGCTCGCCGCTGCTCGTGATGTTGCCCGCATGGATCGCAACGTCCGCGCCGGCAGATGGGAAACGTGCGAAGGCATCGAGTTGCAGGGCCGCACACTTGGGCTTATCGGTCTCGGTGGC
>JANOYV010000187.1:0-44604 GCA_031429105.1 Hyphomicrobiaceae bacterium
CACGTTGTAATCGCGCAGCAGGAGCGAACCGATGAAGCCGGCTAGCGAACCCTTGAGCTTGTCGTCCAGAACCGAGACGGCCTGCTTCAGCATGAAGGGCAGCGTCTGCGAGAAATCCTGGAATTCGAGACCGACCATCAGGCCTTGACCACGCACATCCTTGATCAGCTTCGGGTGCTTTACCTTCAAGGCGTTCAGCCGGTCGAGTAGGTATTGGCCCTGTTCGGCGGCGTTATCGATCAGGCCTTCATCATAGAGGATATTGAGCGCTTCGATTGACGTGACGCAGCCTTCGCCGATGCCGCCGAACGTGGCGGGTCCATGGATCAGCGCGGTCTTCGGCGTGCCGTAGGCCTTCATGTAAACTTCGCGACGGGCGATCATGGCGGCCATCGCGCATTTGCCGCCACCGAGTGACTTTGCAAGTGCCGTCACATCCGGCACGACGCCCGCGTGTTCGAAGGCGTAGAAGCGGCCCGACCGGCCAAGTCCGCACTGCACTTCATCGGCGATCCACAGCACGTTGTGCTTGTCGCACAGGCGGCGCAATTCCTGCCAGTATTCGACTGGCGCAGTGTTGATACCGCCACCACCCTGGATCGTCTCGAGGCAGACGATGCCGATCGACTTGTCTGCTTCGAGGGCGCGTCGAATGGCGTCGATGTCGCCGAACGGCACCTTCACGTTCTTGTTCGATAGGTCGAAGTTCGAGCGGTACAGCGGGCCATCGGTGATGGCGAGTGCGCCCTTGGTTTTGCCGTGGAACGAGTTCTCGGCGTAGAGCACCTTCGAGCGATCCGGGCCTTGCGCCTGTTCGCAAACCTTTAGCGCGGCCTCCATCGCTTCCGAGCCCGACGAACCGAGGAACACCATGTCGAGGTCGCCGGGCGAAACCTTGGCGAGGTTGTGGGCGAGGGCCGAGGCATATTGCGACATGAACGCCATTGCGATTTCGTGGCGCTTCTCGTCCTGGAATTTCTGGCGGGCAGCCAGCACGCGCGGGTGGTTGTGGCCGAACGCGAGCGAGCCGAAGCCGCCGAAGAAGTCGAGAATTTTCCGGCCATCGCGGGTGTAGTAGTGCATCCCCTCGGCGCGATCGATGATCACCTTGTGGAAGCCCAACAGCTTCATGAAATGCAACTGGCCCGGATTGAGGTGGGCAGCGAACAGGTCGATCACTTGCTGCGAGGGCAGGGCCTTGGCTTCTTCGACGGTAATCAGTGCCGGCTTCGGCAGCCGGTTGGCGGTCAGATGCGCGCCGTCACTCAAGGTGGCATGAGCGGTCGGGCTGGCGGCGCTTTGGGCGGTCATCGGGGTGCTCTCGTGGATAAGTCGTTGGCGATCTGGCGTCGGATCAGGCGGCCTGGGCTTTGCTGGCGGTCGCGCTGGTGCCCAATTTCTTCTTGGCGCGGTATTCCTTATAGGCGGCAATCAGCATGTCGTCATCGCGGTACTTTGGCGCCCAGCCGATCTCACGCTTGGCTTTCGAGCAATCGAGCAGGCATTCCTCGTCGGCAATCAGGTATTGCTCGGGGTCCATCAACGGCATGTTGATGGCGTCGAGCGAGTTGAGGGTGAACTTCACGAGGAAACCTGGAGTTGGGATCAGGATCGAGCGGCTGCCGGCTTCCTTGATCAGGCGGCCAAGCAGGTCGCGCACCGACGGCGGCGTGTCCGAGCCAAGGTTGTAGGCTTGGTTGGGCACGCCCGCGCGCCAGGCCAGTTCGGCGGCAGAGGCGCAATCGAACACTGATACGAACTGGTACGGGTTGCGGCCTGAACCGATCATCGGCACCGGCAGGTTGGCGTCGATCAACTTGAACAGCTTTTCCAGGATGCCAAGCCGGCCTGGCCCAATGATCAGTCGGGGCCGGAAGATCGAAATGTTGAAGCCCTTCAGGCGATAGTTGGCCGCCAGCGTTTCAGTGTCGAGCTTGCTCTGGCCGTAGTGGCCGAGCGGCGCGCAGGCGTGCTCTTCGGTTTGCGGGGTCACCTTCGAGTGGCCGTAGACCATGTCGGTCGTGTAGTGCACCAGCCGTCTGGCCCCATTGCGCTCCATCCATTCGAGGATGTTTTTGGTGCCGAAATAGTTCACCGGATAGAAGAAGTCGTAGCGCTTGGCCTTGGGCATGATCGGCGACAGCATCTTGGCTGACAGATTGTAGACCATGTCGTCGGGAGTCAGTGGCAGCGTCGCAAAGGCCTCTGGGCTCGTCACGTCGAGATGGACGAAGGGTACGTTCGCGTACACCTCGTGATTGCTTTTCACGATGTCGGCGATGACCACCTGTTCGCCTTTGGCGTGCAGGTTCGCCGCCAGGATATTGCCGACGAAGCCATCGCCGCCGATGATGATGTGACGCATGTTGGGTGCTCTGTTCAGGATCGCGAAATCAGGATGGTGCCGATGCAGATCAGTCCGATGCCGGCAACGCGCAGGGAGTTCACGTCTTCCTTGAAGACGTAATAGGCATAGGCGGCGACAACGACATAGGCGAGGCTCAGGAACGGATAGGCGAACGATAGTTCAACCTTGGATAGAACGATTAGGTGCGAGGCCATGCTGACAACAAACGTGGTCAGACCGAGAAACACCCAAGGGTTGAAGATCACCCGGAACACGGTCGCGATGAGCCCTGTTTCCATCGACAATGGCCCGAGCGCGAGCATGCCCTTTTTCAGCATGATTTGCGCCGCGGCGTTGGTCAGCACCGTAAAGAGGATCAGGGGTATGTAACGTGTCACGAAAACTTGATCTCTGCTTGTTTTGCTCAGATGTTCAGGCGGAACCGGCAGCTCAACACTGCAACTGGCGCAGGAAAGATCTGGGCGCAAGTCTTTCCAGTCTGTGTCGTTACTAACGTGTGTGTCGTCGCGAACGTGTCAGTGCTACGTTGCCAGGATCTTAGTGCGAGGCGAACCGACTAACGCGTGCCCGCAAGGGACCAATAACGGCGATGTCAGCCAGAACCAGTGCGCATTTGGTATAGCGTGCAGCCAAACGTCGCGGGTTGGTTGCCAACCGCCATAGCCATTCCGTGCCGGTTCGCTGCATGAAGATTGGCGCACGGACCTGCTCGCCGACAATGAAGTCGAGTGCGGCGCCAACACAGATAAAGCCGCAGGCAACGCCTTGCGCTTTGGCGCGAGCTGCAAAAATTTCCTGCTTCGGCGCACCAAGTGCAATGAACGCCAGTCGCGCACCGGACGCAGTAATTCGAGCGATGGCCGCATCTGCCTCAGGTCCGGTCGGATCAAACTGTGCGGACGGGGCATCAGTACCCGCGATATCGATCAACCCATTGGTGCGAATGACGAACGCCTGCGAGGCTTTGGCCAACACCGCACCAGTCGAACCATAGAGATAGACAGGAATTTGACGATTTGCCGCAGTATCGATCAGCGGCAGCAGCAGATCAGCGCCCGTGGTACGGGAAATCGCGGCACCTTGTTGGCGCGATAGCCAGGCCACCGGGGCACCATCGGCGGTGACGACCGAGGCTGATCGATACGCGTCCTGGAAGGCGCGGTCGTGCCTCAACTTGACGATATGATCGAGATTTAAGGTGAATACAGTGAACGGATCACCGCGCTCCGCCCGGTCCGCAATTTCGCTGATCGCGGCTTGCAAAGTCGGGCTAGTGATGCCCCATCCATCGATGCTGGCGAGAGGGCTAATACTTAATGCTGACGCTGAACTGTTTCGCATAACTCACGGATAATGGTTGGAGCCGCAGGTATTGCCAAGCTTACAATGCTGTTTTAACGACATCGCTTAACACTCTGGCAATGTTTTCCAAAAGGGTTTGTTCGTTTCAGCTAGTCTGTCGCTGATCTTTGCATGATCACCGAAATTCGAGCCTTGATTGCACACCGCCCATCGGAGGTTGTGGCACTCCAGAATGCGAAACTCGTGCCGGATGCACGCGGGCAGACACGCAACTGTCAGGTGTGCGAACTGCGGTGTCACACGGACGACGCATGCGGACGAGAGGTTCAAGTTGGCACAGGTGTCGGCTTGAAAAAAAACGACGAACGTACCGCTGTGGTACAAACTTGGGTGAACTATGAGTGGCGTCCAGCGCATCGGTGGTTCGGGGAGCGGCCGACAAGCAGCGATAGGGGCGAAGTTTCCCGACCGCTGGATGCTTGGTCCACTCGGGTTTCCGCTAACTGTTGCAGCGGTCATCGCGACCGCCATTGTACTTGTAGGCGTTTTGACGGGCATTGCCTATCATTTGACCGCTTACGGAGAACTAGGCAGCTATCGCCGGTTTGCAGCCGTCGGCTGCTTGATCGCGTTTCTCTACATTCTCCCCTTTGTGTTCCGCAGTGAATTCGGCGTTGACCAGCACCTTCGGGATCGACCGCGATTTGGCCGATTGGCAATGATCTGGACCTGGAGCTTTGTCGCACTCGGCATCGTCGCCTTCCTGACCAAATCGACCGGCTCGATTTCACGTGGCTGGGTCGTGTCATTCTATATTGTCGGCGGGTTGATGATCGTCGGCCTGGAACTCCTCATTCGGCTGTGCGCACGAATAGCGCTGGCCTCGGGTCGGATTGCTCGTTCACGGCTTATGCTGATCGGTACGCCTGATGAGATCGAGCGCTTTAATGTCTTGCACGCATCAATCCGTAACGCCTCTGAGGTCGCCTGTGTTGCAGCCGTGCCCACCGCTGCTGTGAAAGCCTCAAACCCTGACGGTGAAGCGCTCCTGCGCGATATTCTGGATCGCGCGGTGGTCAGTGCCAGGGCGCATGAAGTTGATGGACTTGTGCTGCTGTCCGATTGGTCTGAGATCGGGTTTGTCGATACTTGCGTTGCGGCCTTCTCGATGCTGCCGGTCTCGATCCATCTTGATGCTAACCGCCTGACGCAGCGGTTCAGCGGTATTCAAGTCGAGCGCATTGGCCCAATTGCAGCGCTGTCGTTGACCGAGCCGCCGCTTGGCGCGTTGCCAACCCTGATCAAGCGGAGTTTCGACGTGTTGACAGCGGCGTTGGCTTTGGTCGCACTGAGCGGCGTGTTCGCCATCGTCGCGCTGTTGATCAAATACGACTCCAAGGGTCCGGTGTTCTTTCGGCAGCGGCGCCTCGGCTACAACCAACGCGAGTTCAAGATCTACAAGTTCCGCAGCATGACGGCGATGGACGATGGCGATCAGGTCCAGCAGGCCCGTCGTAACGATCCGCGAGTTACGCGGATTGGTCGAATCTTGCGCCGCTACAACATTGACGAGTTGCCGCAGCTCATCAATGTATTGAAGGGCGAGATGTCGATTGTCGGTCCGCGTCCCCATGCGGTGGCACATGACCGGCTATTCGAAAAGCGGATCGGCATGTACCCGCGTCGTCTCAATGTGCGTCCGGGCATCACCGGCTGGGCGCAGGTTCATGGCCATCGTGGCGTAACCGACACTGATGAAAAGATGGCCGCGCGCGTCGAGCATGACCTGTACTATATCGATCACTGGTCAATCTGGCTCGATCTCTACATCGTAGTCCTGACAGTTGTGTCGCCGAAGGCCTACCGCAACGCGGTTTAACGACAGTCTCTGAATCTAATTCATCCCGCCTCGGCCATCATCCTGCCGCGATGCCCACGACCTAATGGCCACCATGTGGTTAAGTCGTGTGCAATAGCAGTGCAGGTCGGTGGTGGTTGTGCAGGGCAATAATCTGAATGCGTTGCAGCGAGGGGCGTCATGACCTTCGATGACGCCTTGCGGATGTGCCAGCAGGCTGGCGGTGCACTTGGCCAACTGTTGGTCGATGGCTTTACCACAGCTCCCGCATTGATGAGCGGATTGATTGCGATGATGCTGGTGCCGGCCTTAGCGTTGGGCGGCGTTGTTGTTGGCTTCATTGCGCGGCGCCGCGCCCAGCAAGTGACTGCAACTTTCGCCACTGCAGTGCCCGTCGAGACCGCCGACAACCTTGCGACCTCCTGCGCCTGGATTACAATCGAGGGCGAGACGCCGCCGCGCCGTGTCATGGCCCGTGAGATGCTCAGCATCGGTCGGCAGGACGACAACGTCGTGCAGTTGGAGCATGCAAGCGTGCATCGCCATCATGCGCTGGTGCATCGGGCCGCCGACGCGCGCATTTTTGTTCGGGATTTGAGCGGTCGCGGTGGCAACGGTGTCAAGGTCAATGGCGAGCGCGTATGGTCGCGCGCGTTGAAAAACGGAGATCGGATCGAGGTTGGTGCCAAGGTGCTGACGTTCGAGGCACTCAATGCTTAAGAGTTGATGCGGCTTCAATTTTGCGCTGCCGAGCGATGGCGGCATAGGGGAGGTTCTGTATGACTGACTACAAAAACGCCATTGGACGCGTGCAGTCGGGGTTCCTCGGCTCACTTCGTGATGCTCTTGCTGCCGCTGGCCGGGAAGACAGCGGATCACGTGGCGACGGGATCGGCGTCAATAAAATGATGCCGGTGCTAGACGCGGCGATACCAGCGTTTGCACCGATGGCCGCAATGGTGCCGTCACCGATGACTGCGGCCATGAACCCGACGCCGCCGCGACCTGAAGTTTCAGGTCCAAGCGCTGCCGATGCTGCCCGGGAAGCGCGCGGTGGCTCAGGTTCTGCGGAGCCGATTAAGCGCACAGTGATCGATGCAGGCGTCACCGAGTCCGATGCACCAACGACGCGCGTCATCCGGCGGCCGCTGCCCCCTGCGGTGGCTGACTTGGGCGCGCCGACCAAGGGTGACGAACGCACGCGCGTACTACGTGGCAAGCAAAAGGTTGGCTCGGTCGAGTTCGAGCAGGACCCGGTGGTCGGCTGGCTGGTGATCGTCGGTGGTCCGGGCCTTGGCGCGTTCCGCCCGATCTTTGAAGGCAACAACACGGTCGGGCGGTCAAACACCCAACGCGTTCCGATTGATTTTGGCGACGATGCGATCTCGGCCGAGGAGCAAGCCTACATCCGTTACGATTCAGCCGAACGCAGTTATCTGTTCGTGCCCAATCTGGCGAAGACCAATATCGTGTCGTTGAACGGGAAACGCCCGACGTCAGCAGTACCCTTGTCGACAATGGATGTGATAGTGATGGGGCGAACCCAACTTGTGTTCGTACCTTTTTGCGGACCTGAGTTCGACTGGTCCGAGCTGGCAGATAAAAAGAGCTGATGGCGCATTTTGAGACTGCGATAGCTGCGTCCCAGGGCGCGCGCCGCTACCAGGAGGATGCGGCGGCTGTTTCCGTGCGTTCGGCCGCAGTACCGGCTTGCCTTGCGGTATTAGCCGATGGCATGGGTGGGCACGCTGGCGGCGCGATGGCAAGCGAACTCGTCTGCGCACGCTTTATCGCCAGCTTCGATGTGACAACCGGCCCAGTGCCAAGTCGCCTGACCAGCGCCCTCGACGCAGCAAATAACGCCATTGCGGCGACGGTCGATGATAATCCGGCGCTGTCTGGCATGGGCTCGACGTTGATTGCGGCAGCCTTTGGGGACTCAAGCCTCGAGTGGGTCAGCGTTGGCGATAGTCCGCTTTATCTTTACCGTCGGTCAGAAATTGCCCTGCTCAACGAGGACCACTCGTTGGCACCAGCGCTCGATCAAATGGCAGCCGAGGGACGAATAACGGCAGAGGCGGCCCGCGGCGATCCGCGCCGCCATATGTTGCGCTCGGCGGTGACAGGCGAAGATCTTGATCTGGTGGATCTGTCACAGAAGCCACTGGCACTCATGCCGGGCGACTATATTCTGCTGGCCAGCGATGGCATTCATGCGATCAGCGAAGCCGAGATTGCTCGCGTGGTTTCGGGTTATGCGGATGATGGACCTCAGGCGGTAGCCGACGCGCTGGTGCGTGCGGTCCTCGATATGCGCGAAGTCCATCAGGACAATGTGACGGTGCTTGCCGTGCGGCTCTGCCCTGCGGTCGACAGGGATGACGACTGATCCGACTGATGGCATGGTGCGACCGCCTCAGATCCGGAGTCAGCTGTTCCATGCCTCGCATTATTACTGTCGCCGCTGCCCAGTTAGGGCCAATCCATAAAGCTGATAACAGGCAGTCGGTCGTTGCACGCATGATCGCGTTGATGGAGGTAGCCAACGCCAAGGGCGCGACCTTCATCGTCTACCCGGAACTCGCTTTGACGACGTTTTTTCCACGCTGGCATTATGCGGACCGGGCCGAGGCTGACATTTGGTTTGAGGCTGAGATGCCAGGCCCTCTTACACGACCGCTGTTTGACCGGGCCAAGGCGCTGGGGCTCGCGATGTCGTTTGGCTATGCCGAGCTGACGCCGGACGGGCATCATTTCAACACGTCGATCCAGGTTGA
This sequence comes from Hyphomicrobiaceae bacterium, assembly GCA_031429105.1. Lineage (GTDB taxonomy): Bacteria > Pseudomonadota > Alphaproteobacteria > Rhizobiales > Hyphomicrobiaceae > JAKFWF01. Next base: position 8,306 of record JANOYV010000187.1, read on the forward strand.
CCCAGCGGGCAAGATCGTCGGCAAATATCGCAAGGTCCATTTGCCGGGGCACGTCGAGTTCGATCCGAAGCGCACTCATCAGCACCTGGAGAAGCGCTACTTCGAGCCCGGCGACCTGGGGTTTCCGGTTTATCGCACGATGGGCGGCATTTTCGGAATGTGCATTTGCAATGATCGACGCTGGCCCGAGGTCTATCGCGTGATGGGGTTGCAAGGCGTCGAAATGATTACGCTCGGCTTCAATACGCCTTCGGTCAATTCGCAAAAGCCAGATGAGGGACCAGAGCAGCGCCGGTTCCATCACCGGTTGTCGTTGCAGGCCGGTGCCTACCAGAATTCGACCTGGGTCGTGGCGGTCGCCAAATGCGGCGCAGAGGATGGTCATCCGATGTTTGGCTGTTCGGCAATCGTTGATCCAGATGGGCACATCGTTGCTGAAACCCAGACCGAGGACGATGAGATCATCGTGCATGCCTGTGATCTCGATGCGACGCGTTTTGGCAAGGAAACGATTTTCGATTTCGCCCGCCATCGCCGGATCGAGCATTACGGTCGCATTACCAGTCAAACCGGCGTGACCCTGCCCCCGGAGTAAGACCTGATATGGCCGATCTCGAATTCGACTTCACCCGGATGGGCGTGAAGGACTGCTACAAGATTATTTGCGGCATCGTCGTGCCGCGCCCGATTGCGCTGGTCACATCGATTGACGAGGCGGGGCGTGTGAACGCGGCGCCGTTCTCGTTCTTCAATGCGTTCTCCGACGATCCGGTGCAGATCGCGCTGGGGTTGCAACATCGGGCCGATGGCACGCCGAAGGATACGACGCGCAATCTGGCAGCGGCCAAGCATTTCGTCATCAACATGGTCGACGATGGGCTCGCAGCCCTCATGAACGACTGCGCGATCGACTTTCCCCCTGACGTTGGTGAGATCGAAGCGCTCGGCATCAAGACACTGCCCGGCGTCAGCGTACCGGTGCCGCGGATTGCCGCCGCCCCTTTTGCTCTTGAGTGCCAGAAGGTCGTCTCGCTGGCGTTTTCGAATACGCGGGAGATCCTCATTGCCGAAGTTCTGCGCGTCCATGCCCGTGGGGGTCTCGTTGACCCGGCGACGCACTACATTGATGCGCAGAAGTACCGCCCCATTGGACGACTTGCCGGCTTTCAGTATTGCCACCAGGGCGAGATCTTCGACATGAAGCGTCAAAGCTATGCCGATTGGCTCAACAATCCGGCGCGATCAGGCGGCTGAGGCAAGCTGCCTCTATCGGTGCGCCTCGAACGTGGTAGGGCTCGGCCTCACGTTGAGGAATGCACTTGGGTCATGACAAAGCAAACGCTGCAACCGCCGGAGGTCGTGCCGCCGGTCAACGGTCGCAATGGCGACGGAGCCCCAAAGTTCGTCACCGGTTCGATCATGCGCCATCTGCTGGTGATGACGGGCACGAGCGCGGTCGGCTTGATGGCCATCTTCATTGGCGATCTCGCCAATATGTATTTCCTGAGCCTGTTGGGCGATGTCGAAATCGTCGCGGCCGTTGGCTATGCATCGTCGATTTTATTTTTTGCAACTTCGATCGGCATCGGATTGGCAATTGCGGCAACCGCGTTGGTTGCACCAGCGTTGGGCGCGCGCGATCTTCCCCGGGCCCGGCGATTGGCGACCAATACCCATCTGGCGTCAGCCTTCGTGAGTGCGGTGCTGGCTGGCGCTCTTTGGCTGTTGATGCCCTGGATGTTGACAAAACTTGGCGCCGCCGGCCGGACCCACGCTTTTGCACAGCTTTATTTATCGATCCTGGTGCCGACACTGCCGATGCTGGCGCTTGGCATGGCCTCGGGCGGCGTGCTGCGTTCGGTCGGCGATGCGCCGCGTGCAATGTATGTGACGCTGGCAGGCGCCATCGTGAATATCATCCTCGACCCGGTCTTCATCTTCGGCTTTGGCCTCGGCATTAAAGGGGCGGCCATCGCATCGGCGATTTCACGGATTGCGATCATGGTGATCGGTTTGTACGGTGTGATCCGCATTCATGATCTGATGGCGCGGCCAACCGTTACTGCCGTTTTGCAGGATATTCCAGCGATTGCAGCCATTGCCCTGCCAGCGGTCGCAGCTAACATCGCAACGCCGGTGGGCAACGCTTACGTCACTTATGCGATTGCCCCTTACGGCGACGATGCGGTGGCGGCCTGGGCCATCATCGGTCGCATCATGCCCGTTGTCTTTGGCGCAATTTATGCGCTTGCGGGATCGATCGGTCCGATTCTTGGGCAGAACTTGGGCGCTCGAGATTTTGATCGCGTGCGCCGAAGTTTTATCGATGGGTTGAAGATCACGGCAGGCTTTACGCTTGCGGCGTGGGCCATATTAGCGCTACTCTCGACTCCATTAGTTGAAGTCTTTCGAGCGTCCGGCGAAACTGCAGAACTGATCCGATTTAACTGCTTATGGGTTGCACCACTGTTTGTGTTCCTTGGTGCATTGTTTGTGTCCAACGCCTGTTTCAATACGCTGGGGCGCGCGCATTACTCAACTTGGTTCAATTGGGCGCGTGCAACGCTCGGTACGGTTCCGTTTGTCTTGTTCGGTGGATGGTTAGCCGGACCAAAGGGCATTCTCATTGCCAATATGGCAGGTGGCATAGCCTTCGGTGTTGCTGCCGTTTGGCTTGGGCTTCGGCTGATCGGGCAATTGGAAAGCCACAGTGCCCGTGAGTCGGTTATGCGCGATGCCTAGGCTCGGCATCGGATCTGCTACATTTGCAGGCATGTGTTATCTAATTGTGTTGGTGAGCTGATTATTGTCGTTGAAGTTGGTTTCCGCCTATGTTGCAAGAGACGGAGACGGATTTAACGACGGGCTGTTGGGGTTGCGAGTGGGGTCAGCGGGGTACATAAGGCGCTTTGCATTAGTGCGCGCTTGGCTGGTTGGCCTGCCGCGCTTTAAGAAGCGTGTTGCGTTGGTCGTCAACGACCTCGTGTTGCTGTCGCTTGCCCTGTGGCTCGCCTTGTCGTTTCGCTACGGCATCTACTACAAGCCTGACAGTATCGCACTTGCCTTGGTCTTGGCGGCTGCACCCTTGCTTGGCGTTGCTGTGTTTATCTGGGGCGGCATCTATAGAGTTGTCACCCGCTACATTGGTGCGAACGGTACGTCGCGCGTTTTATCCTGCATCGGATTATCGGTCCTGTTTTGGTCGCTGTTGGTGCTGTTGACCGGCATCACTGGGGTGCCGCGATCCGTCATCCTGCTGTACGGCTTCATCGGAACCAGCTTCATTTACGCGAGCCGCCACGTCGCAGCTTGGTTGCTTAAGGGCGCAGGCATCTCGATGCCGCGCGAGAAGTCGAACGCAAATGCGGTGGCGATTTACGGCGCGGGCCAGACCGGTGTCGAATTGCTCGAGGCGTTGCGGCGCAGCGGAAATAACAATGTCGTTGGCTTTCTGGATCGCACGCCGTCGCTGGTCGGTCAGTTCATTGGCGGCGTCAAGGTTTATCCACCGGAAAAACTCGCCTCCATGATCCAGCGCCATTCCGTCAAATACGTTTACTTGGCGCAGTCATTGGCCTCGCGTCAGGTGCGCGCTGAAACGCTCAAGTGGCTTGAGACGTTTCCGGTGCGCGTCCAGGTTCTGCCCGCCATCGACGATCTGGCCTCCGGGCGCGTCAATGTCAGCGCCTTGCGAGCGGTCGAAGTCGAGGATCTGCTGATCCGCGATCCGGCGCCCGCCAATTCTGATTTGCTGACACGAGTGGTGCGCAACAAGTCGATCATGATTACCGGTGCTGGTGGATCGATCGGGTCGGAACTGGTGCGCAAGGTGATGCGGTTGCGGCCAAGTCGCATCATCCTTTTTGAGGTGTCGGAAACGGCCCTATATGAAATTGATCTTGAAGTGCGCGAGTTCACGGAACAGGCGACGGGCTCGGTTTCGGCCGTTGAGATTGTCAGTGTCCTAGGCTCCGTGACTGACCGTGCGCTGGTCGATCAGACCATTCAGCGCCATGGCGTGGAAACGATCTGCCACGCGGCTGCCTATAAGCATGTGCCGCTTGTCGAAATGAACATTGTCGCGGGGCTGCAGAACAATGTCTTTGGCACCGCGATTTTGGCGGATGCAGCACGTCGGCTCGGGGTCGAGCGCTTCATTCTGATTTCGAGTGACAAGGCGGTTCGACCGACCAACGTGATGGGCGCGTCAAAGCGGCTCTCGGAGTTGATATTGCAAGCTCATGCCACCGATTCCGGCTGTGAGTGCGCCTTTACGATTGTACGCTTCGGCAATGTGCTCGATAGCTCTGGATCGGTCATGCGGCGGTTTCGCAAACAGATCGCTGCCGGCGGCCCGGTGACGGTCACCCATCGCGATGTTATTCGCTACTTCATGTCTATCCCGGAAGCCGTCGAGCTCGTTCTGCAAGCTGGCGGGCTCGGGACCGGTGGCGAGGTGTTTGTTCTTGAAATGGGCGAACCTGTGCGGATCGACAATCTTGCCCGCTCGATGATCCGCCTGGCCGGGTTGTCGGTGTGTGAAACCGGAAATCCCGATGGTGATGTTGAGATCCGCTACATCGGCCTCAGACCGGGTGAGAAGCTGTTTGAGGAACTGCTGATCGGCGGCACCTGGGCTAAGACTGATCACCCGCGGATTCTGCGCAGCGACGAGCCCTCGCTCGCAGTCGACGTGCTGAATGGAGAACTCGTCGCACTGCGCAAGGCCATGGATCTCGACGATCTGCCAGCCGTCCAGGCGGTGCTGTCGCGGGTCGTCGAAGGCTATCGCGCGCCTGAGCCAACGGCGACAGCGCTGGATGGACCACATAAGGCAGCATCTGCGGGCTGGGTCGCCGGGTCGCGCACACTGCATTAGTGGCCTGCGCTGGCAGCCTGTGTGGTTTCTTGCCAACGGTTCGCTTTTTCCTCATGCTTGGCTGGACCAACACGGAACGGCGCGAGGTGCGTTGCACCTGCTCGTTCGGGGGGTAAGTTTACAAGCCATGGGATCACGCGATGCTTGATGCGAAGACCGTCCGACGCGAATTGGCAGCAGCCCTGCGGCTCGCTGCTCGTTTCGATTTTAATGAAGGCATCTGCAATCACTTCTCGGTTGCCTTAGGCGGCTCAGCGACCGGCGATGCCGAGCGCTATCTAATCAACCCTTATGGTTTGCATTGGTCGGAGATGAAGCCGGACGACCTTTTGCTGATCGATGGCGAGGGCACGATCCTCGAAGGCAGTGGCGAGGTCGAAGCGTCGGCACGCCATATTCACGTGGCCGGACATCGGGCCAATCCTCGACATGTGTGCATCCTGCATGTGCACATGCCCTGGGCGACATCGATCACGATGTTGGAAGATGGACGACTTGAGATGGCGCACCAGACCGCTGCCCGGTTTCATGGTCGCACGACGTACCTCGGCTTCGGTGGCATCGCACTCGACGCCACCGAGGGTGAACGCATCGCCAACGCCCAACGCGAAAACGCGTTTGCCGACGTGATCTTTCTCGAACATCACGGCGTGACTGTCGGCGGCCCTTCGGTCGCACTCGCCTTCGATGATCTCTACTACCTGGAGCGGGCTTGTCGTCAGCAGGTCCTAGCCCAGTCGACGGGTCGCAAGCTCAAGATGTTGCCGGCGAAAGAGCTCGAGGAAACGGCGCGGCAGTGGCGGCAGGTGCTGGTGCCGCAGGCGGATCGGCATTTTGAAGCACTCATGCGAATTCATGCGCTGTAGTGCGGGCAACGCCTGCGGCACCAGCACTGGCAGAAGCACGCTGTGCGTCGATCTTGGCTGTGCTATAATTACGCTATGATGCGTCGTTCGATCAACATCCGTCGTCGATTTTGGCCAACGCTTCTGTTGGCGCTGCTGATGGCCGTTGCCCCGTTGTCTTCGCTCTTGGTGATGGCAGCCGCTTCTGCGGCAACGAATCCGTCACATAACGCTGTGCCGATGCCGCCGTGTCCGCTGCACGGTGAAGCCCGTCAAAGTACGGACGATGCCGGGCAACAGGTCGCGTCGGATGACTTATATCCGGCTGCCACGACCGCTGCTGCTGGGGCCTCACCTAACTGTTATTGCTCGCTGATGTGTCACGCGATGATTGATCTGCCGGCACTATTTGTGGTTGTCGGCCGATCCGGCAAGCCGGTGCACAGCGCGCAGCGTGCCAGTGCTGCGCACGTCTTCGAGCCAGCGCCTATGCCGCGGCCGCCGCGACACTGAACCAACGGTTCCAACCAGCGTTACATCAACATCACGGTCTGGCGGCTTGCTGGCTGCTTGCTCCGTTTGGCATATGGAAATGGACAATGAAAACAAACCTATCACTGCAACTTGCAGCCGTGCTCTCGGTCATTGTTGGCGCGAGCCTGGTTTCTAATCTTAGTGCCCAACAAGCGGGTTCTGGTTCTGGATCTGGGGCGGCATCGAGTTCGAAATCGTGCTCGGCAACAGGTTCTTGTGGCACGATGAAGGGTGCCAAAGGCTCCGGTAGCGGTTCCGGCAGCGGATCGGGAAGTGGCTCAGGGAGCGGCGCGTCGACCCTTAAGGGCGACACGAGTGACTCGAGTAAAGCCTTTGACGAAGCCAACATGCGGATGCACAGCGGCATGGATATTACGTTCACGGGCGACACTGACGTCGATTTCGCCCGTGGCATGATCCCCCATCATCAAGGCGCCATCGACATGGCGCAGGTGATCCTCAAGTACGGCAAGGACCCGGAGCTTCGCAAGTTGGCCGAAGACATCATCCTGGCTCAGGAAGGCGAGATCGCCTTCATGCGCAAGTGGCTGGAGAAAAAGGGCAAGTAGCTTCTAGCCTCACAACGGCTTGGTCGTGGCGCCGATGTAGTTGACGTCGGTGTCGCGACCAAGCGACCACTGGTCGGCGAGCGGATTGTAGACCAGTCCCTGGCAGTCGAGTGCTGACATGCCCGCCGCGAGCACATGGCCGTCGAGTTCGGCTGGCGTGATGAAACGGTCCCACTGGTGAGTTCCAACAGGCAGCCAGCGCAGCACGTACTCGGCGCCGATGATCGCCAGCAGATAGGCCTTCATCGTGCGGTTGATCGTCGACAGCACCATCAGGCCGCCGGGACGCACGAGGCTGGCGCAGGCGGCAACAAAAGCTTTCGGGTCCGGCACGTGTTCCACTACTTCAAGGCAGACGACGCAGTCGAACAATTGGCCCTGAGTGGCCAAATCCTCGGCGGTGGTCGCGCGATAATCAATCGCAAGGCCGCTCGAACTTGCATGGCGTTTTGCAGCACCAATGTTCGACTCGGTCGGCTCAATCCCGGTGACGGTCGCACCGAGCCGCGCCAATGGTTCTGAAATCAAGCCGCCGCCACAACCGATATCAAGCATTGTTAGGCCGGTGAATGGGCGCATGCCGCGCTGCTGCAACTTGAAGTGGCGCGTGGCTGTATCCCGGATGAAACCCAATCGCGCCGGCCCAATCTTATGCAGGGGCCGGAATTTGCCGGCCGGGTTCCACCAGTCATCGGCAAGCTTCGCGAAACGCTCGAGTTCGGCTGGATCAATGTTCATGGGCGTGGGGGAGTGGGTCATGGCGCTGCTTACATGGCGCTTGCGCGGGCTTTCGTCAAACGCTGTTGGGTTGTTGCGGGGGGGCGGTGATCTCGTTATGAGTACGGCTGAAAATAGTAAATCATGGTCGCCTGGACCAAGTTTCCGGCTGACCTCAAGGACATCCCTATGGCTGTTGTTGTTATGAAATTTGGCGGCACGTCGGTCGCCAACGTCGAACGCATCAGGAATGTTGCGCTGCACGTAAAGCGTGAAATTGACGCTGGCAATCAGGTGGCTGTCGTCGTCTCGGCGATGACCGGGGTGACCAACCAGCTCGTCGCCTGGATCCGCGAAGCATCCCTCCTCCATGACGCGCGTGAATACGACGCAGTGGTCGCGTCCGGTGAAATGGTGACGGCGGGACTGTTGGCGATTGTGCTGCAATCATTGGGTATTCAGGCACGGTCCTGGCAGGGCTGGCAGATCCCGGTGATCACGGATAAGGCGCACGGTTCGGCGCGCATTCTGGGCATCGAAGGTGCGGAGTTGCGCAAACGACTGGCTGGCGGTGAAGTTGCCGTTGTCACCGGGTTCCAGGGCATCGAGCCCGAGCGCAAACGGATTGCAACGCTCGGACGTGGCGGCTCCGACACCAGTGCCGTCGCGCTTGCGATCGCACTGAAAGCCGACATCTGCGATATCTACACCGACGTCGACGGCGTTTATACAACCGATCCCCGCATCGTGCCGAAGGCGCGACGGTTGCCCCGCGTCTCTTATGAAGAGATGCTGGAAATGGCGTCTTTGGGGTCTAAAGTCCTGCAAACGCGCTCGGTCGAGCTCGCGATGGTGCATCGTATGCGCACCCGGGTGCTGTCGAGTTTCGTGGCGCCAGGCGATATGCCAGCGGTTGGCAGTGGCGCCAACTGGGAAAACATCGGGACGATTGTTTGCGACGAGGATGAGATTGTGGAACAGCAAGTAGTAAGCGGCATCGCCTTTGCGCGTGACGAGGCTAAGGTGACCATCGTCAAGGTTGCCGACAAGCCGGGGATCGCGGCCCGGATTTTCGGACCGCTGGCGGATGCCAACGTCAATGTCGATATGATCGTTCAAAATTTGTCGGCTGATGGCAAACACACCGATATGACATTCACCGTGCAGGCAGCCGAACTGCCCCGGACACTCGACGTACTGAAGGGCGCGAAGGCTGATATCGGCTATTTCGAGGTCAAGAGTTCAGCCGACGTCGTAAAAGTGTCGGTCATCGGCGTCGGCATGCGCAGCCATGCAGGCGTGGCGGCACAGATGTTCAAGGCGCTGGCCGACAAGGGCATCAACATCCTGGCGATTTCGACCTCCGAGATCAAGATCAGCGTGTTGATTGATGCAGCCTACGCGGAACTCGCCGTGCGCACGCTGCACACCCTCTATGGTCTCGATAAAGAATAGCAGAGCAGCGGCGCCCGTTTGGGGCTGCCGTCAGCCGAAGGTGCTAGGCTTTACCCGAGTGCTTCGTCATAATCGGCCATGTGACAGTTACCGATGCTCGGTACTGTTGTTGGTTTTCACGTTCAACACCGCTTTTTCCGGCGGAGGGGCAAACGGCAGCCGATCATGCAGACGCGACGCGGGGATGAGCCGCGCACATCGTCGACCGAGCCGGCGCTCCGTGTGATAACGCGGCGCTTGCGGGAAATCATGGCTGCGACCGGTGATGGCCAGTCGCGATTGGACCAGATCGTCCGACAAATCTCAGGCCTCATGGTGGCCGACGTCTGCTCGATCTACCTGAAGCGGCAAGAAGGCTCGCTTGAGCTATTTGCGACCGAGGGCTTGAACCCAGAGGCGGTCCACAATACGCGGATGAAGCGCGGCGAAGGTCTTGTTGGTCGTTGCGCGGAGCTGGCGACCCCGGTCAACGAACCCGATGCCCAAAATCACCCGGCTTTCTCCTATCGACCGGAAACCGGGGAAGAGGTCTATCACTCGCTATTGGCGGTGCCGATCATTCGCGGTGGCACGGTTTATGGTGTCCTCGTTGTGCAAAACCGGACGCTGCGGGTTTATACCGATGAGGATGTCGAAGTTCTGCAGACAACCGCAATGGTGGTTGCCGAACAGATCATGTCAGGTGAAGTTGCCGGCGCCGGTGCAGCACTCGATATCGGTCGGACGCAGACGACGGCCATCAAGGGCGAGCCGATGTCGGAGGGCTTGGCCCTCGGGCACGTAGTGCTGCATGAGCCGCGGGTTGTCGTCACCAAACTTCTGTCGGATGATCCAGCTGCCGAAAGTCTCAAGTTAGACGCAGCCGTTATCAAGCTGCGCCTCAACCTTGATGAGCTGCTGTCGCACGAGACGCTGGCAATGGCTGGCGCCCACCGGGATGTGCTCGAAGCCTATCGCATGTTCGCCAATGATAAAGGGTGGCTGCGGCGGATGCGCGAGGCGGTCAAGGAAGGGCTGACGGCGGAAGCAGCCGTCGAGCGCGTGCAGAACACCACACGGTCGCGGATGCTGCGCCAGAACGATCCCTATTGGCGCGAACGTCTGCGCGACCTGGATGATCTCTCAGACCGTTTGTTGCGGCTGCTGGCTGGCCGGGAGAGTGCTGCGCGCGAGAATTTTGCGTTGCCGCCCGATACGATCCTCGTTGCCCGCACCATGGGGCCAGCCGAGCTGCTCGACTATGACCGCTCGCGGTTGCGCGGTCTCGTGATCGAGGAGGGCAGCGGACAAAGTCATGTTGCAATTGTCGCCAAAGCGCTGGGCTTGGCTGCGGTCGGCAATGCGCAAGGATTGATCGAGCGGGTCTCGACCGGCGATGCGGTTATCGTCGATGCCGAAACCGGCGAAGTGCATTTGCGCCCGGCTCCTGAAGTGATTGCAGCCTACGCCGACAAGGCACGGTTCCGGGCGCGGCGCCAGTCGCAGTACCTGGCTTTGCGCGATCTGCCGGCCGTGACGAAGGACGGCTGCGTGATCGACTTGCGGATCAACGCCGGGTTGCTGGTCGACATGCCGCATCTGATCGAGTCGGGTGCTGACGGGATCGGGCTGTTCCGTACCGAATTGCAGTTCATGATTTCGGATAATTTCCCCAGGCTTGAGCGCCAGACCCTCACCTACCGGCAGATCCTGGATGAAGCCAACGACAAGCCGGTGGTCTTTCGCGCGCTCGATATCGGTGGCGACAAGACGTTGCCGTACTTGCGTCAACCGAAGGAAGAGAACCCGGCGATCGGCTGGCGCTCGATCCGCATGTCGCTTGACCGGCCGGGGCTGTTTCGCACACAAGTCCGCGCCCTGCTGCGGGCGGCCGGCGGTCGCACGCTCAATTTGATGATCCCGATGGTGTCGTCGGTCGCGGAAATGGATGCAGCGCGCGGTTTGATTGTCCGTGAGCAGACGCTGATGACGGAGCGTGGCACATGGCCGTCGCCGCTTGCTGTCCGGATCGGCGCGATGATCGAAGTGCCAAGCCTGTTGTTCGAACTTGATGCACTGATGACGCGGGTCGATTTCGTGTCCGTCGGCAGTAACGATCTGATGCAGTTCCTGTTCGCAGCCGACCGGGGCAACGCGCGGGTTTCGAACCGTTATGATCCGTTGTCGGTGCCGGGGTTGCGGGCGTTGCGCCTGATCGTCGAGGCTGGCAATCGGCATGACAAGCCCGTCACTTTATGTGGCGAGTTGGCGGGGCGTCCGATCTCCGCCATGGCTCTGATCGGTCTTGGATTTCGTTCAATTTCCATGTCACCGGCTTCGGTCGGGCCGGTCAAAGCCATGCTGCGCTCACTCGATGCAGTACGCCTTGCCGAACGCATGACAAGTTGGCTCGATGAGCGGTCCGGGTCGCTGCGCGTTGACCTGCATCGGTTCGCCGAAGGTGACAGCATCGAATTGTAGCGGGTCGGTCGATACGCCCCTCGTCGATGATCAAGTGCTGGATGCCACGCCCATGATGACTGTACCTGCTGAAAAACTAGACCGCCTCGTCCAGCGTTGGGAGGCTCTGCAGGCGCAACTCTCCAGTCCGTTGAGTCAGCCGGTCTTTGTCAAACTCTCGAAAGAGTTTGCCGATTTGGGGCCATTGGTCGAGGCCATTCAATCGATGCGCCGGGCGGAGGGGGAGGCTGCCGACCTTGCCGCCATGATGGTCGATAAGTCTGCCGATGCCGAAATGGCAACACTCGCCCGCGACGAGTTCGAGGAATTGAAGCCGCGCATTGCCGATCTCAGTCACGCCGTCACCTTGATGCTGCTGCCGAAAGATGCGGCCGATGAAAAGAGCGCGATCCTCGAAGTTCGTGCCGGCACGGGTGGCGACGAGGCAGCGCTGTTTGCAGCCGATCTGTTCCGCATGTACGCGCGCTACGCCGAAGCCAAGGGCTGGAAGGTCGAAGTGATCTCGATGTCGGAGAACGATCTTGGCGGCTACAAGGAGGTGGTCGCGTCGATCACGGGTCGCGGCGTGTTCGCGCGGTTGAAATTCGAATCCGGCGTGCACCGGGTGCAGCGGGTACCAGCAACGGAAGCAAGCGGCCGCATTCATACGTCGGCGGCGACCGTTGCCGTGTTGCCGGAAGCCGAAGAGGTCGACATCGAAATCCGCACTGAAGATATCCGCATCGATACCATGCGCGCGTCGGGCGCTGGCGGTCAGCACGTCAACAAGACCGATTCAGCGGTCCGACTGACGCACATTCCATCCGGCATCGTGATCGTCTCGATGGAGAAGTCGCAGCACCAGAACCGACGTCTCGTGATGCAAGTGTTGCGTTCCAAGCTTTACGAGGCCGAGCGTGAGCGCATTGCCAATGAGCGGTCCAGTGCGCGCAAGGATCAAGTGGGTTCGGGTGACCGCTCGCAGCGCATTCGCACCTACAACTTCGGTCAAGGCCGGGTCACTGATCACCGCATCAACATGACGCTACACAAGCTCGACGCCATGATGGAAGGGGCAGCCCTCGACGAACTCGTCGATGCGTTGACGACTGACGCTCAGGCGAGCCAGCTTGCCGACCTCGCACGTGAGAACGCATGAGCCGATCTCCCAATGTCGCCCTTTTTCATTTCGCCCCCGAAGTAAGCCGGGCCAGTGCATTGAAAGCCATGAGCTACTTGTTCGCCGATGCTGGCATCGACACGCCCGATCTCGACGCCCGTTTGCTGCTCTGCGCGGTGCTGAATATCGATGCGACCGCACTCATCATGGATCCAGATCGGCCATTGGGTGCAGGCGCCAACGCATTGGCGACCGCTGCCAATCGACGGCGGCTGCGTGAACCCGTCTCACGCATTTTAGGCGTGCGGGATTTCTACGGCCGCACGTTTGAGCTAAGCCCCGCTACGCTTGATCCGCGTCCCGACAGCGAGACGCTCATCGAAGTTGCCCTTGCCTTCATTCGTGATCGCCGATTGAGCGACAAACCAGTGCGCATCCTGGATGTCGGCACCGGGTCGGGTTGCCTGCTGATTACACTGCTGGCGGAGTTGCCGCACGCCAGCGGCGTTGCCACGGATGTGAGTGTCGGCGCGCTGGAAATCACGGCAAGAAACGCTACCCGACATGGCGTTTCAACGCGATTGTCGTGCAAAATTGCAGATGCACTTGAGGAGTGTGACGAGGTTTTTGACCTGCTTGTGTCAAATCCACCCTACATCGCAACTAACGAAATTGCCCAGTTGGGCGCAGAGGTCCGCAACTACGATCCGTTCACAGCGCTTGATGGCGGTGCCGACGGACTTGATATATACCGCCGGATTATCCCTCGCATTTATCAAGTTATTCCAGATGGTTGCGCCATTTTCGAGATTGGTCATACACAAGCAACCGCTGTTGTGCAGTTGCTGCGCGAGCACGCCCGTCGTCAAGGCTGGCCGTCAGCGTCAGTGGTCAAAGACTTGGGTGGAAACGCACGTTGTGTGGCACAAACAACACTTCGTCAATCTTGAACCAAATTTCTATTGGAATCGCGCGTCGCTCCAGCTATTGTAATATTCGTCGCATTGGACTTTCGCGCTCTGAAGTTGCGGCTCTGCCCCATGCATTTTGTGCTCCGCGAACGGCGCGGATGGGCCCGAAGAGGCAGCCTCGATCAAACGCAACGTATTCATATGCTACACCGGTCCCTCGAATTTGATCGATGGCGTGTAGTGTTCGGTCTCTGGGATAGATACGAAATCGGTCAGCCACAGCGAGTTGCGGGAATACGTGGGACAGTTGGCATTGGCCGGTTGCGTTGCGTGCCATGGGGCGTCGCCGCAAGCCAGTACCAGGGTAGTACGTAGGCGTGGAACAAGCACAACTACCGCGCGTTTGGGCACCGCGCGTTCGAGTGGCGATTGCCGCTTGCGCGGTTGTACCGATTGATTTTGCTTTGGTGACTTGGAGGCCGGGGGCGAGTAGCACCGGGTCCGACCGCCAGAAACGTGAAGACAACTCCAGCGTTGAGAATGGAAGCCTATGAGGCAGGGACAGCAGAACCGCAGGGGCCGTGGACGCCAGAACAATGGCGGCCATAGCAGCTCCCACCAGACCCACAATCAGAGCAATAACAATAACAATCGCAAGGGGCAAAATCCCCTGGCGCGTAGCTACGAGTCGAACGGCCCGGATGTGAAAATTCGTGGCAACCCTGCTCACATTGCGGAAAAATACACGACCCTGGCGCGCGATGCCCATACCTCGGGCGACAGTGTTTTGGCGGAAGCCTACCTGCAATACGCAGAGCACTATAACCGTATCATCATGGCCTATCGCGAGCAGCAGGGCGGTGCCGAAGGTGCGCCTCGGCCACGTTCTCAGAATGATGGCCTGGACGGCAACTCAGATCAGGGTGGCGACGAGGACGGCGGCGACCAGAGCCAAGCCTCCGATGCGTCGATCCGGGGGCAGGAGCCACAGCCAGGCATGTTCGACCAACCCGGCGGCCGGTTTGCTGAACGCTCGACCGAACAACCGATACGCGAAGATCGCGGCAATCGCGATGAGCAGCGTCCGCAGCGTGGATACGATGATCGCCAGCCACGCCGGAATGACGGCAATCGCGATGGCGGCAACAACCGCAATGACGGAAATCGCAGCGACGGCAACCGCGATGGCGGCCGTCGTGACCGCTACGGAGAAGCGCCGCGTGGCTACAACGGTAATCGCGACGACCGCCGCGAGCGGTTTGATCGAAACAGGGTCCAGATCGCGGAAATGATCGCGGCGCAGACCGGTCGAGCGAGCGCGGCCAGGATCGTGGTTCGAACGACCGTCCGGCCCAGGACCGCGGCTATCAGGAGCGCCCGAACCCGGATCGTCAAGGTCAAGAGCGACAGGGTCAAGATCGGCAAAATAGAGATCGGCCGGGTTACGAGCGGCCAGAGCCGGATCGCACCATTGTCGAGCGATCGGTGGTCGAACAGGTGCCGGTCGAATTCGTGCCAACCCCGGCTGTTGAAGCCGAGGTGGCGCCAGCTCCGGTGCGTGAGGCGCCAGCGCCGCGTCGTCGTGCAGCCGCACCGGCGGTTGATCGGTTCGTCGAGGGGTCACAAGAGCAGCCAGAGTTCCTGCGTCGACCGGTCCGTCGGCCGCGCCGGGAGGCGGTTCCAGCAGCTGATGCGGTCGAGACGCCGCCGGTGGAGCCACCGATCAAGGGTGATCTGTAACGGATGTTGGCGTTGGTCTTGTCAGTCTCAAACTGACAGGACCGGCTCCGCGGCGTTGTCTTAGCCTTTAATCATGATGGGATCGGCCGCACTTATGCGTCCGCCGACCGTGACTGTCGCGTAAACGCCGAAATCGCGATGCCCCCAGGTGCGCTGCAACGTAGCAGGCAACGCGGTGTCGCGGGCACCGGTCGCCGGATCGACGTCGATGGCATCGCAACGTTGCGTGCGCCGCTCGACCATCAATTGCACGTCGCCGATGGCGAGGGTGCGGCCGATCCAGTTGAACTCGGCCCAGGGTTCAAGGGCATCAAGGTAGAGGTTTGCGCGGAAGCGCAGCGGATCGATCGTGCGACCGCTGCTGCGTTCGAAATCGCGCACTGATGCCAAGTTCACGATATGCACGCACTTTATCGCAACGTCGCTAAAGCTATGGCCGGGGGCAGACACCACTTTCGGTGCCCCACGCAGGCTGTCCTTCATGTAGGCCGCCATGAATTGCTCGATCATGGAACGCCCAAGCCGCGTTTGCAGATCGCCTCTCGCGACTTGTTTGCCCGCCCGCAGAATTGTGAGAACGTGGGTCGCGTCATCAAAGCGGCAGGTGAGGGTCGCCAAGCGTTCGTCGCGCATGAGCATCAGAAACGTGATTTTGGGCAGGTGGCGTGGACTGGTCGCATCGAACCGCCCAGGCCCATTCTCGATTGCATAGGCGCGATCAAACGGCATCGTACCACCAGCAGTCAAGTCGACATGGGGCAACGCTTCTGGCGTCAGACCCTTGACCGGATAGCGATAGAGCCGCTCTACGCGACCGGTGCGCTGGACCGGGGCCTGAAGATCGGTTGCCATTGTTGCACCCTTGTTGTCTGCAATTTCTATGTGCTTGAGCAACAGTGCTGATAGATCAACGTCCAATCAAGTGGCTGGTGGGAGGAATGCGTCGGGTGAAGATCGGTCTGGTATCGCGACACGCGAGCAATTTGTGGTTGCGCCAGACGGCGCGTGGCAATGGCTGCGCCAATGGAGCACAGTTTCTGATTGATCAATCCGAAAACATTGATGCTTTGGCGGTGTTTGACGAGCCAGCGAAAGGGCAGACGACAACGGTGCCGCGCGCCAATCGGATTTTGATCACAGGCGAGCCGCGGGCAATCAAGCGCTATTCGATCAGTTACCTGAACCAATTCGGCACGGTGATCTCGCCTTACCGCCATTGGGGGTATCGTGGTCGGCTTGTGCAGTCGCAAACCGGTTTGCCCTGGTTCTATGGCTTGTCGTTCGATCCGGGCGGCATTCGATCAGCGCTTGATTTTGCTCAAATCGAGGCCTTGGAGCCGCAGCCCCGAACGCTTGCCGTCTCAGCCGTTATTTCCACCAAGACCAAGACCGCTCTGCATCGTCGGCGGCTGGCCTTCGTCGAACAGCTGCACAACCGGATTGGCAATCAGCTGCTGTTGTTTGGCAACGGCTTCCAGCCATTGGCCGACAAAGCCGACGCGATCAATGCGTGCCGGTATCATCTGGTGCTCGAGAATAGCGCTGACCCGCACTACTGGAGTGAAAAGCTGGCGGATGCCTATCTGGGGTGGGCGCTGCCGATTTTCAGTGGCACCCAATCAATCGGCAGCTACTTCCCGGCGGGGGCATTTGAGACAATCGACACCAATCAACCGGACGTGGCCGTCGCTCAGGTTGTTCGCTTGTTGCAGGATGATCCGTGGCCGCAACGCCTGCCTCATCTCAGGGAGGCCCGTCGGCGCGTAATGTATGAGTATAATTTCCTGGCAATGGTTGCCGACGCGGCAACCGAGGTAGTGAAAGGTCAACCGACGCCGGCGCTCAATGCGCCTGTGCCGTTATTGAGTAGCGGCGCTGCAACGCCGCGCGGACGGCTCAGTCGTATGCTCGGCCTGCGATGACGCGCGGCCTAAAGATTTAAGCCACGAGGGAACAACATTTATTTCAATTGACGGCGTTGCAAGTTCGCCGCCCGTCTTGCCTGCGTTCTTCCGTCGTGACGTTGCGGGCTCTCTGTTGCCGCCGGGCACCGCTCCGTTACGCGCAACCGCTTCCAATGGGACCGGCCGTTGGTTATAACGCTGTGACAGTTTCGCCTGCGACCTATGCATCGCTTGCATTGGTTGAGGGCTATGGGTGGGAAGTGTGCTGCGTCGTTTGCAGACCCTTGGGTTGGAGCACGCAGCGCGGTCGCCGGGGATTCGGGTGTAGGGACGCTGCAATGAAATGTAATCCGTTACGCTGGATGTGGGGCCTACTGCCGCTGATGGTTCTGAGCGGCCTGATGTACTGGTTTTTCGGTACCTTCACCAATATCGAAGCCGATCTGAAGCGGCAGGCGGATGCCGCGCTGGTCACGGGAGGGCAGGGCTGGGCCAACACGGCGTTTGATGGACGTAACGGGCAGTTGCTCGGGCAGGCGGTCGATAGCAGCGACCAGCTTCGGGCAGGCGGCGTCGTGCGCAGCGTATGGGGCGTGCGCCAACTCGATGATCAATCGAAGCTCTTGGACGAAGAGAAGAACTACGTCTGGGGCGCCCAACTGCAGTCAGACGGCAAAGTGCGGCTGACCGGGTTCGTGCCATCGCCAAGTGTGCGCCAAGCCATTGTCGGCAACGCCAAGGCAATTTTTCCAAGTCGGGACATCGATGATCGGACCAAGTTAGCGCGCGGTGCGCCAACCGCTTCCGCTTGGGAAGGTGGCATCAGCTTTGCCCTGAAACAACTTGCCAGCTTGAAAAACGGCGGTCGCGTTGATCTCGAAGCGACCAATTTACTGATCGAGGGCGAGGCGGAAGACATCGCAGCCTATCGCGGTGTCAAGACAGCCCTGCAAACGACGTTGCCGCAAGGCGTTCGCTTGCGCAGCGATAAGGTGACGCCACCGGTCGTCAAGCCCTATCTGTGGTCGGCCAAATTGGCGGGCGCCCAAGTTCAACTGACCGGTTTCGTGCCGAGCGAGCGCGCGCGAGATGAAATCTTTGCCGCAGCAAAAAAGGCGTTTCCGAAGGCCGCAGTCGTTGATCGATTGCAGATCGCCGCCGGCGAGCCGAAAGATTGGCTCCAGAGCGTCGTTGCCGGTGTGAACAAGCTCGGGCGGCTGGAAGAGGGCAGCGTCGAAATTCGCGATACGCAGTTTTCGATTGCCGGTCTTGCCGGTGATGCGGCCATCGCCGATGATATCCGCCGTGGCCTGAAAGCGGATGTCCCTGCTTCGTTCAAGACCGTCGATGCGTTGCGCGTGAAGGAAATCCCGCTCAAAGTCGTCGATCCGTTTACGATGGCGATCAATGCCGTTGGCGGCGTGACGACCCTGACGGGTTATGCGCCATCACCAGCCGTTCGGACAGCGATCATCGAGACAGCAAAAGTGCGCTTGGCCGGTCAACGGATCGACGACAAGCTTGAGATCGCCACCGGCGCACCGGACGGTTGGCAAACCTGTGCACAGGCCGGACTTGTCGGTCTCGGGCGACTCGGTGCGGGCCGCGTTCAGATGTCAGGTCGAACACTATCGTTGTCAGGTGCGACCGAGAACGAGGGACTGGCCGAGGGTGTGCCGGTCGAGGTTGTGAATGCCGCCGGGCAAGCCTGCACGACGGACGTCAAAATCTCATTCACGGGCGTGTCGGCTGTCGAATTGAAGCGTCGCGCCGATGCAGCGAGCGCCCAGGCTGCGGCCGATGAGGCAGCCCGGCGTGCGTTGGATGATGCGAATGCCGCAAAGGCGCGTGCAGCCGCTGCCGCCGCAGCCGTACAAGTTACCGTTCCAGCCGTCATCGCGCCAGCGCCGGTCGTGGCCCAGCCACCAGCGGCGCCGGCAATCGACGCTACTCAAAAAGCACGCCAGGAGGCGCTTAACTGCCAATCGATGCTAACTCAGGTGAAGAACGAGGGCGTCATCAATTTCAAACGCGCTAGTGCCGAGCTTGACCGAGTGAGCAATGCCACGCTCGATAAGTTGATCGCCGTTATGGGGACTTGCAAGTCAGCGCGCATCGAGGTGCAAGGGCACACCGACGCCGAAGGCACGCCAGAGCGCAATGCCAATTTGTCCAATCGGCGTGCCAAATCGGTCGCCGACTATCTCACGAGCGCTGGTGTCGAGGCCGCGCGCCTGACCGCGATCGGGTACGGCGAAACGCGACCGATTGCCAGTAATGACACCAAGGAAGATCGGGCGAAGAACCGTCGTATCGAGTTTGAGGTTCGACCTGAATGAGGTTGCCGGTGACGGGCGCACCGCGGCTTTGTGACCTGCGGATTGTGCTTTGAACCGGCTGACTTAAGGATACTTCAATCTGAGGAGATTGCCGCCGTGGACTATTTATTCGTCAAGTTGCTTTGGTACATTGTAGCCGCGTTCGCTCTCGGCGGCTGCGTCGGGTGGATGTCGTGCGGCCGCATCGAAGACTAAGACGACAACCCGCATCGCGATTGCCTTCGACATCAATGCACTCACCAAAGCAGTCGTATTCAAATCCGTCGCCGTCGCGTTGAGATACACCAGCGAGTTTTGACCCATGACAAGATTGATCCTTGAGACAGTGCTTCTGCTGCTCGGTGCCTACTTTCTCGGAGCGTGGGTTGCGTGTCTGGTCAAGCGGACATTCTTCACCACAGCCAAAGCCTCAGCGACTGACGCTGGTCTTCAACCGGTGACGGTAACATCGCGCGCGGCGAGCGCGGTGCCGTCGTCTCCGATCGCGCCGCCCGTTCGTCGCCCGGACCCGAAGCCGATTGCGCTTGAAACGATCGAACGCGGACCGCCTCAGGCCGCAGCCGACGCCGCGCATCGGTTTGAGAAAGTGCTCTCGCAGGCGCCAACGGCTGCTGTTGCTGCTGCTGCGGCAACCGTTGCCAAGGCCACAACTGCACCAGCGGTTACTCCTGCCGCTCCACCCGTGAACCGCACCGCGCCGGCTGCACCTGCCGCGCCAATTCTACAGACGCCCGCCCGGCAGTCGCCGGTGCCGCCTGTAGTGGTCCCGGATGTTACCGTTCCAATTGTCGTCGCTCCCAATGTTGTCGGTCCGACTGTCGTGGTTCCAGCGGTCGCGGCTGCCAATACCGCAACACCCCTTGGTGAAGCCGCAACCGCGAGCGATGACCTGACACGCATTCGCGTGATCGATACAGCTGTACAAGCGCGGTTGGTCAAGCTCGGTGCTGGCCGCTATCGCGATATTGCCGGATGGCGCACCGCCGATGTGGCGCGCGTGTCGCAAACACTCGGGTTCAGCGGTCGCATCGAGCAGGAGAACTGGATTGAGCAGGCGCAAATCCTCGCGCGCGGTGGCGAGACTGCCTACTCGCGTCGCAAGGATCGGGGGGAGTTGGCGCAGCCAGCCGCTGCACCAGTCGCGGACGCATCGGCAGCGACTGGGAAAGTGCTGCCGGCTGCTGCGAGCGTCGCTGCCACCCAAAATCCAGCAACGGCACCACTCGTGGCTGATCGTGCGGCATTTGCCCAGAAGGCAGCGGCTGTTATTCCAGCGCCGATCTTGCAGCAACCGGTCGTGGCTGTCGCGTCGACTATCTCCGTTCCAGGCTTAGCGGCGGCTGCGGCATCAGCTGCTGCTGCCGGTCTTGGCAGTGCAGCCGCATCGATGGGCCGGGATGATCTGCAACGCATCGGCGGCATCAACGCCGAAGTCGAGAAGCTGCTGAACGTCCAGGGCGTCACGCGCTACAACCAAGTCGCCAGTTGGTCGGGTGATGATGCCATGCGATTTGATCGCCTGCTCGGACACGAAGGTCGGGTGCGCCGCGAAAACTGGATCGAGCAAGCGCAGATGCTGTCTCGCGGCGGCGATACCGCGTACTCGCGCCAGTTTGATCAGCGAAAAGCATCGGCAAGTGGGTCTGGCGCTGTCACTGATGCGCCCCGCCCAAGCCGATTGGCCGATGCGATCCGCGATGTTGCGGCGAAGACTGGTAACGAGATTTCGGCACCTCCCCCCGTTCGTTCGTCTGATATGTCTGGCTTGCGGTCGGTTCGATCAGAGGCGTACACCTCGAACAACCAGCCGACCGGCACGCCCGACGACTTGAAACGCGTGCGCGGGGTTGGCGTACTGATCGAGAAAAAACTGATCTCGATGGGCGTGACGACCTATCAGCAAATTGCCAACTGGTCGGGATCTGACATCGATCGTGTCAGCCAGGTACTTGATTTCCGTGGGCGCATCGAGCGTGAAAACTGGGTCGAGCAGGCGCGCATCCTGTCGGCAGGTGGGCAGACCGAATTCTCCCGCCGGGTCGATCGCGGCGAAGTCGAAAGCAGCAAGAACCGCTAACGCGTGAGACCGGGCCAAAGCCGCACATACCGTGGGGTGGAGGGTCGCTTGTGCGTCAGGCGTGACCGGCTTCGCTGACGAAATGCGACATGTCGATGCCGATCAGCGATAGCGCCTGATTGTACTTGAGGTCGATGTTCTGATTGAACACGATGTCGGGATCGGCTGGGCAATGCAGCCAGCCGTTGTGCAGGATTTCCGCTTCCAGCTGGCCCGGTGCCCACCCGGCGTATCCAAGCGCCAGCATGGCTCGATCAGGGCCGCCGCCTTTCGCCATAGCTTTCAGAATATCGACGGTTGCCGTGAGGCTGATGCCTTTGTCGATTGCCATGGTGTTGCTGGCCGCGAAGTAGTCGGCGGTGTGCAGCACGAAACCCCGTTTGGTATCGACCGGGCCGCCGACGTGAACTTCCTTGACGCGAATTTCCGGTGGCACTGTCTCGGACGCGTTTTTGGGCACGATCCCCAATTGCGCCAACAGCTGGGGGAAACTTATGTGCCGGGCCCGCTGATTGAGGATCAGGCCCATCGCGCCTTCCGCCGAGTGCGTGCACACATAGATGACCGACCTAGCGAACCGCTTGTCAGTCATCTGCGGCATCGCGATCAACAGTTGTCCGTCCAGATAGCCATTCTTGGTCGGACGTCCTGGCTTCACCGCGTCGACAGGGCCAGAGGCGCGCGCGCCCCGGCCGCCACGCGACTGCAGCGGTATTGGGTCTAGAACGACTTTTCGAGTTCGTTTCATGATGAAAGACTAGCGCGCAAGTTTGAACTTGGGAAGTGACACCGGGGAAGTCACACGAGGTCAGGCCGATGCCTGAGCCTCGCGGCGCTGCTCAGTCCACTTTGAACACCGACTTCATCCAATCCTTGTTGGCTGGCGTCGGCTTGGTCTCGACCATGCGACCGACCACTTCGGCCCGGAACGGCCCCAGGTCCTCTTTTCGTTTGACGATGGTGTGGGCGCGACCGTCGAGGCCCAAATGGATGTTGGTCTCGTAGCCATAGACGTCGCTGAAGTATTGCATTTCGCCCGCATCGTTCGCCCACGCCGTGAAGTAGGCGATGTGGACGGGAAATTTTTTGGTCAATTGCGTGTCGTTGGCGTCGGGCGCGCCGGGCTGTAACTGGGTCCTGACCTGGGTCGGGCTCCAGCCGCGATCATTTTCCATCAGTACTTCGGCAAGCCGAATGGGGTTGCGCACGCGGATGCAACCATGACTGAACGTGCGGCGGGTTGAATTGAACAACGCCTTGGTCGGTGTGTCGTGCAGATAAACCGCGTGCTTGTTGGGAAACAGGAACTTGACGACGCCAAGCGCATTCGCTTCACCGGGTGGTTGGAATACGTGCAGCGCGCGAATGTCGGTCGTCGCCCAATTGATCGTGGTCGGATCGACTTCTTTGCCATTGTAGGCCACGCGCAGACCTTGTCTGGCCAACGCACTTGGATTTCGTGACAGGGCGGGCAGCAATTCCTTGACTTTGATCGAGTCCGGTACATTCCAGGTTGGCTTGAAGACCACTGTCTCCATCATATCGGAGAAGATCGGCGTTTGTGTTTCCGGTTTGCCGGTGATCACGCGCTCAGTGTGGATCACTTGGCCGTTACGGATCAAACGAAACTGGAACTCCGGCACGTTGACAATCAGGTGCGTCGCGCCAAGGTCTGTCGGCATCCAGCGCCACATTTCCATGTTGGCGATCAGGCGGCGCACGCTGCCGGTTTCGGGTTTGGGCTCCGCCTTCGATGCGCGCGGCTTTGGCGTCACATCGTCAAGCAAGGGTTCGGCTGCAACCGGCACCTTGGCATCGCGTAGGGCGAGGAAAGCCTGACGCAGTTTTTCGAATTGGGGATGCTGCGGATGAAGCCCGCGCAAGTAAGCATCCGGTTCAGCTGAGACGCTCACCTCGTCGATGATCCGCTTCGGCGGCAGGAGTTGCGCTTTGCGATCCAGATATGACGACAGTTGTGTCGGGTCGACCCGGCCGCCACGCGCGTTGCGGGCATACTTGAGGGCTGCCAGCGACAGCTTGAGTTCAATTTCGCCCAGTTGATCGGCTGTTACGGCAGCGTCCGGAGTATTCGGCAGATCGAATTCCGACGTTTTGAGACCCCAGTCATCGGCGCGCTTCAACTCGGCCAGAAGTGTGCGCCCGCGTGGCGATAGAGCGGTCTCGGTCATCCAGAGCGGCTTTGCGCCTTCAACACCATAGGCGCGCTGCAGGGCCGCCCGATCGTCCTTGGCAACATTGGGTTGGGCGCGCGTGAGCCGCTGGCGCACGTCGGCAACGATCGGATCGGCGATAATGACAACTGCTGCTGGTGATGCTGGTGGCGTAGCTTCGGGTTCTGTCGGTGGTGTCGGCACCACGGCTGGCTGTTCGATCACGGTCGTGCTGGCGGACGCAGTTGGAGGGGCTGCATCAACAGCGCTTAAATCAGGCAACAAGGGAGGCGTGTGTGCTGGCAGCTCAACGCGGGCGACCTTTGCCAACGCGCTATCAAGAGCCTGCGCACTGACCGAACCGGTGAACGCACCGAGGCCCCACAATGCAATACCGACCGTCTGGGCAATACCCACCGTATGGCCGATGTTGGCTTTTGTACGCATCACACTACTCCTGACGAGACGCCGGACGCTAACCGACGATCCGAAACTTGAACAGCCCGACGATTGGGGCGCAGACACGGCAAGGTTCGGTTTGATACCGCCTGTTGCCGAATTGTTTACAAAAAAAGCGCGGCGATTGCCGCCACGCATTAATTTTGCTCAGAATACCTATGCAAACCGTTCAGTTTGCATGTTGTTCCAGGCCGTAGTCCTGCATCTTACGGTAGAGTGTCGAGCGGCCGATCTTCAATCGCTTGGCAACTTCCGTCATGTGGCCGCGATAACGGCCAAGGGCCAACCGGATCATATCGGCTTCCATTGCTTCAAGCGTGCGGATCTCGCCGGTATCATCAATGGCCGAGATGCCGAGCGACGTTCGGGTGACGCCACCGGCAACGGAGATCGTCTGTGGAACAACCTGTTCGGCACCGAGCAAAGCTGGGCCGGTGTAGGCCGGGGCCTTTTGCAAGACGGTTGGCGCCACCGGCATGTCGGCGGTGAAGCCTTCGACGTGGGCTGCGATCTGCGGGAATTCGGAAACGCCGAGCACCGGGCCATCGGCCAGCACCACCGCGCGGAACACCGCGTTCTCCAACTGCCGGACGTTACCCGGCCAGCTGTACGACGAAATCAGGCGCTGGGCATTTTCGGTCAAGCCGGAAATGCGCTTACCTTCTTCCGCCGCAAAACGAGCGAGGAAGTGGGTCGCCAATTCCGGCACGTCGCCGATGCGCTCGCGCAAGGGGGGCACGAAAATCGGGAACACATTGAGGCGGTAATACAAGTCTTCGCGGAACTTGCCTTCCTTCACCAGCTGGATCATGTCGCGGTTGGTCGCCGAGATCAGGCGGAAGTTGACCTTCACCGGCCGCTTGGAGCCGACCGGATCGATCTCGCCTTCCTGCAAGGCGCGCAACAGCTTGACCTGGGCATCAAGGGGCAGTTCGCCGACCTCGTCGAGGAACAAGGTGCCGCCATCGGCTTCCTGGAACTTGCCAATGCGCTTGTCGGTGGCGCCGGTGAACGAGCCCTTCTCGTGGCCGAACAAAATGCTCTCGACCAGGTTCTCGGGGATCGCACCGCAGTTGACCGTGATGAAGGGCTTGCCCGCCCGCTCGCTTTCGCCTTGGACGGCACGTGCGATCAATTCCTTGCCGACGCCGCTTTCGCCTTCGATCAGCACCGGGATGTTGGAGGCTGCCGCCCGCTTGCCGAGCGAGATCACGCGGGCCATCGCATCGCCCTGCACGATCAGATCGGCAAACGTCAGCGTGCCTTCGACCTTCTTCTTGATGCGCACGATTTCAACAGCGAGCGCTTCAATCTTCAAGGCCGAACGCATCGAGACTTCAAGCCGCTCGGGGCTGGCTGGCTTGATCACGAAGTCGGCAGCACCTGCGCGCATCGCCTGAATGGCGGTATCGATCGAGCCGTGCGCGGTCTGCACGATGATCGGCGGAATGCCGGGCTTCGATGCCACGCGATCAAGCACACCCATGCCATCGAGGCCGGACATCACGAGATCGAGGAGGACGAGGGAAATCGACGACCGCTCTGGGCCTTCGAGAATGGCGACAGCCTGCTCGCCGGTCGAGGCGGTACGAACTTCAAAGCCGAGGCGCTTAATGGATTCTTCCAAAAGGCGACGCTGTACGGGATCGTCATCGACGACAAGAACGCGCTTGGTCATGGGATACTCTGGGACTGACGCAACAGATACGTGCCGGGCCGGGGGCGGAACTCGTGGATCGTTTGATTGATCCGTTTCCGTACACTCAGTGATCGGCAACTCACTCAACAATGATGAGATTGCCCCACAACCGTAAACGAAGGGTTTAGCAAGCAGGCAAAATGTTGCGAATTGGGATGGTTGGTGGGAAGTGGTGTGAAGTGAATGGGTCGTGCGTAAACTTGACGTCGCTGCGAAACGAATAGGTCGGTGGGCCAGCGCAACGATCAGCGGACAGCGAATTCAACATTATTGTCCTCCTCGGGCTTGACCCGAGGAGGACATTTCGTTGCGAGGCTCTGCGCGCGCTTTATGACGAGCGCTATGCTTTACTCGCTTCAAAGTCTACGACTTGTCTTTCGTCAAAGCCGCGCTTCGAGCACCATGTTGAACGGCCCTTGCGTGGCGCGACGAACGCTGGCGAAACCACCGCTTGTCACGACCTCCTTCAGTTTGGCTTCGCCAGCCTGGGCGCCCAATCCCTCGCCGACTTCCTGATCGAGTGAGGTTGGGACGCAGATCATCGTCGAGGCATTGTAGTACAGGCGGCCGACCGGGTTCATGTTGTCAGACGCCGTATCACCGGCCATCGGTTCGACGATCATCCAGGTGCCATCGGGTTTGAGGAGTTTACGCATGTGCGTCGCGCACCCGCGCGGATCGCCCATGTCGTGCAGGCAATCGAACATCGTGATGAGATCGAAATCCCGTTCCGCGATGTGCTTGGCTGTTGAGGTTTCGAACCGCACGTTGGCTTGGCCTCCGTGCTTTACACTATGCTGGCGAGCCTCGGTGATCGACGCCTCATGGAAGTCGAACCCGACGAACTGGCTGTTCGGATAGGCTTGTGCCATCAACAGCGTCGAGAAGCCGACGCCGCAACCGATGTCGGCCACTTTCGCGCCGGCCTTGAGCTTGGCCTCGACACCATCAAGCGCCGGGAGCCAGTTCTGCACGATGGAGTTCACATAGGTCGGACGGAAGAACGCCCCGACCGAGCAGAACAGGCAACCCGCACTGTGGCCCCATGTGACGCCGCCACCGTGGCGAAACGCGTGTTCGACCTTCGACTCGCCTTCGATCATCGCGGCGGCAAGGTCAAAAGCGCCAGCGAGATAAACCGGGCTGTCCTTCACCACAAACACCATCGCCTGTTCGGGTGACAGGCTGAAGCGCTGGCTTGCAGCGTCATAGTCGACGAAGCCATTGGCTGCTTGCGATAGCGCCCATTCGCGCACGTAGCGCTCCGAAAGCCCGCTGGCTCGCTTTGCCAGTTCAACCGAGGTTGCGGGGCCTTGGCTGTGCAGCGCATCGAACAACCCGAGGCGAAAGCCGATGCGCGCGGTGGGAACGCTATACGCACCGCCGAGGTCGCCAAGCATTTTGCCGACGAACGCATGAAGTTTATCCTGATTGATCTGTGTCATGTTTTTATCCTTCGTTGCTGTGGGCTGCGCCTTGATCGACGCGTGTGGTTTTGGCTTGACATCCGATGCGATGGCCCCGCATCTGCATTCGGTTCGTGACCGGCAGTTGTTGTTGCTGCTTGCCGGGTCGCCCCCTGGCACTCATGTGTGCAATGCGATGCCGCTGTCGCGGTGATCGCTCAGGGGTTGATCGCCCCAAGCTAAACCCGTTTCGTTTTACCGGGATGTGATCTACAGCACATGCTGGGTGGGGGCGCTGACTGCGCCGCCTCATGCGTTCCCGGACGAAGCGGAGCTTCGATCCGGGATCTTGCACTGGTTGTGATTAGTAAATCGCGCGCCACACTTGGCTGGACAAGATCCCGGCTCGCCGCACCAACGCGCGGCGTCCGGGAAAGCAAGCGTGGTGGTTTGTGCGCGGTTCTGTGCGACGCAACGACAGCTGAACGTTTTACCTACTTCGGCACCACCGGCGCTTCGGACTTTGGTCGCTTCGGGCTTTGCGTATCGGAGAAGCTGTTGAAAACGAGGTCGGGCGAGGCGGTGTTGTGTTGCGAGGGTGAGAGGCGTCCGGCCCAGATGTCGGTCGCGGTTGCCTTGTCGAATTTCATGATGTTGTCTTCGCGCCAGCCTTTCGCACCGGTCTCGCGCACGGCGATGCGTGACACGTCGTTGTTGAACTCGGTCACGTACATCGAGCGCATCATCGCGAACGGGCGACCGGCGATTGGTTTATCGAAGGCGACATCGAGCGCCAGCCGGTTCTGGTCGGCCTTGGCGATTTTCACCGTGGCTGATCCGCCCTTCTCGAAGGTCAACGTGAAGGTGCGCGATTTTGGATCGAACACGACTTCCTTGAAGCGCACAATCGGGCGGCCATCTTCCTCGACCGGGCCAATCAGGAACGATGAGCCGTAGGAGGTCGCACGCATGCCAGCCGGCGTCATCGGGCGCGGCCGCCAGTAGCCGTCCTGCGGATAGAGAACGAGGACTTCTTCCGCGCCATCATTACGCAGCAGCCAGATTTGAATCAGGTGCAGGCCGGTCTCGACCCGATCACCGATGCGGACCGGTACCGTCGCTGGCCGCCAGAAGGTCGGGAAGGTGTAGCCAACGACCCACAGTTCGATGTCCTCGTAGAATGTTGTGCGGCGCGGCGGGCTTGGCGCTTTGAAGGCTGGATCAGCTGCAAAATCGCAAGCCGCCCAGTCGGCCTCGAAACTGTCACGCGCCAACATGCCGACATAGACCGGGTGGGCGGCTTCGATGCGGAAGCTGCGCACCTTGTTGTTCGATAGCGCCAACGCCACATTGTCTTTCTCGGCGCAAAGCACCGGCTCGCTTTTGTTGAGCACATCGACGGCCAGGCCATCGAGGGAGGCCGCCCGCAGGCTATGAGGTGCGAATGCAAGCAGCAGGGTCAGTAGGGCGGTCGTCAAACGCATTGGGTGAGGTCCAGGCTTTGATGGGGATCGAGCAACGTCTTATACGGGTGTCACTGACTTGCGCATACTGTGTTCGAAGGGGTTAATCGGAGGAAGGCCGCGATGCCTGGAACTGAGAGTCTTGCCTCGGCGTTGCGGCTGCTTGATGGCCGAAGCGTCAGTTATCGGATTTACGGCCGCCCAGGTGGCCGCCCGGTGCTGTCCTTCCATGGCACGCCGGGCTCGCATTTGAAGTTTGCGATTGCCAACGAGACGGCAGCTGAACTTGGGCTGGCGCTGATTGCGGTTGATCGTTGGGGGTATGGCGACACCGATGAGCCCGAGGCATTTACGCTTGCTCAATATGCAGCCGACATAGCGCAAGTTGCCGATCAACTCGGTGTCGGGCGGTTTGCTGTGCTGGGTATCTCAGGGGGCGGACCATACGCTGCGGCGGTTGCGGCCGAGCTTGGTGGCCGAGTAAGCGCTGCGGCCTTGGTGGCGCCCGTCGGCCCGATCTTCGGGTCAAGGCCACGACCGACGCTTGATGCCATGCATCGCTTGTCATTTGAAGTCTTGCCGAGGATTCCAGGTGCAATCGCCGTTGCATTCGCAGCGTTTCGCCAGGTGGCAAAGCGCCAGCCGACGTGGGCAGCGCGTGTTGCTGGTGGGCGATCGCTGCCAGCCGATCGTGCTATCTTGGGTGATCGCGACTTCGCCGTAACGCTGGGCCAAAGCTTCGCGGTCGGGATGGTGCATGGCACGCGTGGGCCCGTGATCGATATGCAACTATTTAGTTGCGCGTGGGGCGTCGAACTGGCGGCAACACAGTGCCCGACCCAAATCTGGATCGGCGATCAAGACCGCAATGTACCATTGTCAGCGGTCGAAGCTTTGGCTGACCAGATCCCAAGCGCCGCATTAATCCGGCTTGGCCCACACGGCCACTACTGGATCGCGCGCAATCACGGCCAAGTCCTGCGCTGGCTGGTTGAAACGCACCAGTAAATTGGCGGTGTTCTTAAGCGGGCGCGCGCCATGAGAATGACGCCATCCACTCGCGCCAGGATGTCTGGGCGCTGCGAACACTCGCGCCGTTTAGCACGAGTGCGCGAGACGGCTCAGCCGACGTCCAGCCAGACTTGGAGACGGCTGCAGGACGTCTGTTCGAAGACGGTGTATCTTCTGGGCGGTCATCGGGGGTTGCCATCGCAAAACCTGCAGCTTTCGCTGCGTTTGCTAAATTATCGAGACCGTTGGTCCGGTTTCGGCCCATATCATCACGCCCCATTACGCTGTCGGCCCCACATCGACCTGTGCACACAGCGTTAACTATACCCGCAGCTTCCAAACGCGTCATAAATGTCTCACGTCAACCATGTTTTGACAATGCAGTTAGAGTTGAATTGTTCCAATTATTTCATGCTGCGGAGCAATACATTCCGCATGCTGCGCAGCAACATTGGGTGCGCTGGTCGACAAAAACTTATCCCCGCTTGGCGAAACTATGATATACTTGGAAGCGCTGCGCGTTAATAAGTATAAATTTAATTCTTGAAGATCTTTCAAGATTAAAAATGAAGTTCATAAATATAACCTGTTGACACCGCAACGGTCTTCTGGCATAAATACGGTATAAGCGAAAACTGTGTCTCTGGCGACGACGCGCGGTGAGGCCGCGTGTCGTTAATGTATTAGCCGCCAGGTTACGCAACTGGGCCGATCCGTTCTGTGATCGCCCGCGCGTCGAACTCAAAAGGACAATCCGCCCTGACCCAACGAACCAACGGACCGTTCGCGCCGCCGCGCGACTGGGACGCGCTTCGGCGTGCCTATGAAGCGTACACGGGCGAACTCGTGCACTTGGCCGCTGAAAACAATATTACCGAAAAGACGCTGCGCCGGTACGCGCTTGACAAGAAGTGGGTGCGCTGTGGTCCGACCAAACCAGTGCCGCCGACATCTGTCACGGTTGATAGCGCCATCGCCGCGTTGGAGTGCGCAAGCGATCCGGTGCTGGACGTACCGTTCCACTTCACTGCCGAAATGCGCGCCGATTTGTTTCGGCGCGTCTATGCCCTTGTCCTGCGAAAGTTCGAACAACTGGAGTTTTGTATGTCCTCCGATGACCCGATCCCGACCGCCGACCATGAGCGCGAGACGCGCATCATAGGAACCCTTCTGCGCAGTGTGGAGTTGGCCGATGACGTCAATAGAGCCGGCGGGGCCGCGCCCAGTGCTTCCAATGCCGCAAAGTCCGGCACAAAGCCCGAGGATCGCCGGATCGACCCGGAGCATTTGCGCCACGAGCTTGCGGCACGCATTCATAAGTTGCGCGAACGACGCCCAGGCTGAAACCCTCGTTGAAGCCATCCTCGCCGATTGGTCGGATGCCGAACTCGAAGCGGTGCACGCCGATTGGCAGCTTTGGGCACGCGACGATCAACTGCCGCCGCTACTTGAAGATGACGGCTGGCGTAGCTGGTTGGTGCTCGGTGGCCGCGGTGCTGGCAAGACGCGGGCCGGCGCCGAGTGGGTCCGCGCCATGGCGTTAGGCGAGACGTATGCGACCGACCAACCGGCGCGGCGCATCGCGCTTGTTGCTGAAACCCAGCACGATGCGCGCAGTGTGATGGTCGAAGGAATTTCGGGTTTGATGTCGGTGCACGCAGCCGATGATCGCCCGACATTTGAGCCTTCCAAGGGGCAATTAACTTGGCCGAATGGGTCGATTGCGCAATTGTTCTCGGGCGATGATCCCGATGGCTTGCGTGGTCCCCAGTTTGATGCGGCGTGGTGCGATGAGCTTGCCAAGTGGCGGCGCGGTGATGCCACTTTCGACATGCTGCAGTTTGCATTGCGACTGGGCTCCAGGCCGCGCCAGTTGATCACGACGACGCCGCGCAATTGTCCGCTGCTGACACGGATCATGGCCGATCCGATGACGATTACGACCAGATCTGCGACGGCTGCCAACGCTGCCAACCTCGCGCCCTCGTTTCTGGCCGAAATGCAGCGTCGCTATGCCGGGACCGCACTTGGTCGACAGGAACTCGACGGTGAGATCATCACAGAGATTGCCGGCGCGTTGTGGCGGCAGGACTGGATCGAACGGATGCGCGTCGAACAGGCGCCTGACCTTGTGCGCATTGTCGTGGCACTCGATCCGCCGGTGACCTCGACCAAATCGTCGGATGCCTGCGGCATTGTCGTTGCAGGCTTGGGCGAGGATGGGCGCGGCTACGTGTTGGCTGATCGCACCATTCAGGGGCATCAGCCGCATGTGTGGGCGAGGGCCACGATTGCCGCGTACCGGGATTTCAATGCCGACCGCATTGTCGCCGAAGCCAACCAAGGCGGCGACATGGTGGTGTCGGTGCTGCGCCAGGTTGATGACACGGTGCCGATCGTCAAAGTTCACGCGACACGCGGCAAGTGGTTGCGCGCCGAGCCGGTGGCAGCACTCTACGCTGAAGGACGGGTCGCGCACGTTGGACGCTTGCCGCAACTCGAAGAGCAGATGTGCAGTTTTGGCGGCGGCGGATTTGCCGGTCGCAGTCCAGACCGGCTCGATGCGCTGGTGTGGGCGCTGACGGCGCTGATGCTCGACACGAAGGCAAGGCCACGTGTGCGGATGTTGTGACGAGATTGTTGGTGCGCGTTGATCGCGCTTGATCCAACGACAATGAGGTACTCCATGCAGGTTAATGAGTTTGCACCCCAGCGGCGGGGATGGATGAGCCGTGCGCTGAGCACGGTCATTGGTCGCGGGGCCCCGGTGACCGAGGCCAAAGCCAGTCGCACTGGCGCACTGATGGCGCTCGATGGTCACCGTGCACCGCAGTGGGCGCCGCGCGACTATGCGACGTTTGCTCGCGAGGGCCTGATGCAGAACCCGGTCGCCTATCGAGCGGTCCGCATGATCGCGGAGGCGGCGGCGTCCGTGCCGCTTTTGCTCTATGATCGCGATGCCGAAATAGAAGCGCATCCGCTGCTCGATCTGCTGCGCACTCCAGCGCCGGGGCAAACCAATGTTGATTTGTTCGAAGCTATTTTCAGCACACTGCTGATCTCTGGCAATGCCTTCATCGAGGCGGTCGCCGCTCACGATGAAGTGCGCGAACTGTACGTGTTGCGTTCGGACCGGGTGCAGGTTGTGCCGGGTGCGACCGGGTGGAGCAACGGCTATCTCTATACGGCGGGGGGGCAGTCGGTTGCTCTTGAGGGCGAAACCACCGAAGGCGTGCCGCGCATATTGCATATGCGGCTCTACCATCCGTTGAATGATCACTATGGCTTGTCGCCGTTCGAAGCGGCGGCAACCGCAATTGACATCCACAACGAAGCGGCGAAGTGGAACAAGGCGCTGCTGGATAATTCGGCGCGGCCATCTGGCGCGCTGGTGTACGGCGCGTCAGACAGCATGTCGCCGACGCAGTTTGCACGTTTGAAAGCTGAACTCGAGGAGAGCTTCCAAGGTGCGCGCAATGCGGGTCGTCCGCTGCTACTTGAAGGCGGGCTCGACTGGAAGGCGATGAGTCTGAGCCCGCGCGACATGGACTTCATCGCGCTGAAACAGATGGCCGCGCGCGAGATCGCGTTGGCGCTCGGCGTGCCGCCGCTGTTGCTGGGACTGCCCGGCGACAACACATACTCGAATTATCAAGAAGCAAACCGGACGTTCTGGCGGCAGACGGTTATTCCTTTGGCTGCGCGAGCGGCAAAGGCGTTGTCCGGGTGGCTGGGGTCCGGCCTCGTTCTGCGCCCAGACCTCGATCAACTCGACGCACTAGCGCCCGACCGCGAAGCGCTATGGGCGCGTCTCGACGGCGCAAGCTTCCTGACCGACGACGAGAAGCGGGCAGAGGCAGGCTACGGTCCGAGGGCGAGCGGGGGAGGGCTTAAATTCAATCCGAACCACGCAGCTGACGGCCGCTTCGATTTCGGGCCGGATGGGGGTGTGATACCCGTGGCTGGCAGGCCTGGAGGTCCGAAGGGGCCTGCTCCACCGCCAGCCGCACCCAAGCCTACGCCAGCTGCTCCAGCGGCCAAGCCTTCAAAGCCATCGGAGCAAAGGCTCGAAGATATTCTTTAGCCGGGCGGAAAAGAGTTGGGCGAGTCACTTGGCCGAGCTGGTGATGGGATAAGAACACTTGATAAGGAATCTTTTGAAGGACTTCGAACTCGATTGCTCGAAGGATCAAAAGAGATCACCTCTCCAGACATTTACGAAGGTAAATGGTATCAACGTTCCGACGGTACTATTATTGGCGTTAGAGAAAGCGTCAAAAGTGGAACTACTTTGGACGTGGTGGATGGTGCTAACAGTGGGCTTCGCAAAGGATACAAGGTGCACCTCAAATGACAGCAGAGCCTAGAGACAAGCGATATGGTACACCTTTGAGCGAAGCCATCGCGCGAATTCCAAACGAGCTGCCGTTTGATGCGGTTGGGATTTTTCAAATCGTTCCCCTTGGTCAAGACGGTTTCGGTCTCGAAGGTGACGAACTCGCCGACTTTGTCCGGCGCAGCATCCGCGGATTGCTTGATGCAGGTGCCGTACCTGTACGAGGCGGCAAGGGCACCGGCTATGAATGGGTGAAGCAGAAGCAGTACGGTACCTCAAAACATGAAATCACCGAGGCGCTCATCGCAGAATGGCAGGCCATGCCTAATGATCCGCTTGTGCTTTGTGGTGAGGGTATCTGGTTCGCCATACCAGAGCCGGGCGTCAAATACGTTAAGGTCGATTGAGACATAATGCTCGGCGTGCCGCCGCTTTTGCTGAGACTGCCCGGCGACAACACGTATTCGAATTATCAGGAGGCAAACCGGACGTTCTGGCGGCAAACGGTTATTCCACTGGCTGCGCGAACGGCGAAGGCGTTGTCCGGGTGGCTGGGTGCTGGCTTGTTTCTGCGCCCTGACCTCGATCAGCTTGACGCATTAGCGCCCGACCGCGAAGCGCTATGGGCGCGGCTCGACGGCGCAAGCTTCCTGACCGACGACGAGAAGCGGGCAGAGGCAGGCTACGGTCCGCGGGTGAGCGGGAGAGGGCTTAAATTCAATCCGAACCACGCAGCTGACGGGCGTTTCGATTTCTCACCGGATGGCGGCGTGATACCCGTGGCTGGCAGGCCTGGAGGCCCGAAGGGGCCTGCTCCACCGCCAGCCATCCCCAAGCCAACGCCAGCTGCTCCAGCGGCGAAGCCTTCAAAGCCATCGGAGCAAAGGCTCGAAGATATTCTTCAGCCGGGCGGACGGGCGGAAAGGAGCTTGGCGAGCGATCAGGCAGAGCCACGGGAGAAGTGAGAACCGTTGATCCGGCTGAGTTTGAAAGCCTAAAAGCACGTTTGCTTGATGGTACAATCGAAATACCCGCCGCAGAAGGCTACGAAGGAAAGTGGTTTGAACGACGTGACGGAACTAGAATTGGCGTAAGAGAAAGTACGGGAAGCGGTACAACGCTGCAAGTGGTTCAGGGCAGGACAAGTGGCATACCCAATGGTTACAAGGTGCATCGCAAATGAATAAAGAACCACTGCATAAGCGTTATGGTACGCCACTAAGTGAGTGGATCGAGCTTATTCCGAACGAGCTACCGCGAGACGCAGTTGGAATTTATCAAATCGTTCCCGCTGGTCGAGACGGGTTCGGCTTGACCGGCGATCATTTGGTTGATTTCGTCC
The DNA here is from genome assembly GCA_031429105.1 of Hyphomicrobiaceae bacterium. GTDB lineage: Bacteria > Pseudomonadota > Alphaproteobacteria > Rhizobiales > Hyphomicrobiaceae > JAKFWF01. Next base: position 43,722 of record JANOYV010000187.1, read on the forward strand.
GGCGTAGCATCCACGGATTGCTTGATGCTGGCGCCGTTCCTGTACGAGGCGGCAAAGGCACGGGTTACGGTTGGGTTTGGCAGAGGCAGTACGGCACATCGAAGGATGAAATTACTGAGGCTCTGATCGCAGAATGGCAGGCAATGCTCGATGACCCGCTCGTGCTCTGCGGTGAGGGTATTTGGTTTGCTCTGCCGAAGCCTGGTGTGAAATACGTTAAGGCCGATTGAGGGATAGCGCTCGGTGTGTCGTCACCACGAACGGCAAAGGCGTTGTCCGGGTGGCTGGGGTCCGGCCTCGTTCTGCGCCCCGACCTCGATCAGCTTGACGCATTAGCGCCCGACCGCGAAGCCCTATGGGCGTGGCTCGACGGCGCAAGCTTCCTGACCCAAGACGAGAAACGGGCAGAAGCTGGGTATGGCCCGAGGGTGAACGGGGGAGGGCTCAAATTCAATCCCAACCACGCGGCTGACGGGCGTTTCGATTTCGGGCCGGATGGCGGCGTGGTACCGATTGCTGCCCCGCCGAGAGGACCAAAAGGGCCGCCGCCAACACCAGCACCGAAGCCACCGTCCGCAACTCCCAAACCCACCTCCAAAGATCGTAGCAAGGAGCCGTTGAAAGACATACTGATGCCCGACGGCAAGGCGGTGGAGGTTCGCAGTCCGGGCGCCGGTGAGAACGTTCGTACCGTGGGGAAAGGCGAGTTCGATCAACTCAAGTCCGATCTTACTGCAGGAGCAAGAGAAGTACCCTCGCCGACACGTTATGAGGGGAAGTGGTATCAACGAGCAGACGGGACCATTGTTGGTATACGCGACAGTGCTAATTACGGAGCGACAATTGACGTTGTCAGCAGCTCGCTTTCAATTTTTCCTCAAGG
>JANOYV010000188.1:0-22640 GCA_031429105.1 Hyphomicrobiaceae bacterium
GTCGCAATTGCGTAGCGGGCGTGTGGTGTGCCGACCTCGGAGACGTGCGCGCTGTTAGCTGAATCATCGTAGGCCGGGCAACCGACGCTGCCAGGATTGAGAACGAGTGGGCCGCCGTCGAGCTGCAGCATCCGTGGCTGATGGCTATGACCGCACAACACGAGGCCGGTCCGTGTCGCAACATCCCCCAGGCGTTGAGAAACCTTCGACGGTTTCGCCGCCATGAGGCGACCGTCCGCGATGTCATCGAGTGTGTAGCGGTTGTCGTTATCGGGGCGACCGTGGAAGGCTGTAACGCTGGCTGCGAACTCGGAACGGCACGGCAATGCACCTAGCCACGCCCGTTGCGCTACAGTCAATTTGCTGTGGGCGAACGCGTCCGAGGACCACATGCCAGCTGGATCGTCGAATGCGACGGCACGATCGTGATTGCCGCGCACCGTCGGCCAATCAAGAGACATCAACAGCTGGCATGTCTCAGTCGGCCAAAGTGGGCCTGAGACGCTATCGCCCAGGTTGACGATCAGGTCGACCGCACGACGCTGTTCGAGGTCGCCGAGCACCGCTTCAAGTGCCGGCAGATTGCCGTGGATGTCAGCCAGAACTGCAATGCGCAAGGCAGTCGATCCTCAGTACGCGCCAGCCACCGCGCCGACGCCATCCTTCTGGTAGAGATCGCGGCGGAAGTTGATGATGCCATCTTCGGTGGCCCAGGCGGTGATGTAGACGAAGTACAGCGGCACGGGACGCTTTAACGTGACGTTCTGCCGTTCGCCGGACTTCTTCATGCCCTCGATCCGCTCGGTGCTCCATCCGCCGTTGTCGGCGAGCAGCCAAGCGGCCAAGTGCTCGATGCCTTGCACCCGGACACAGCCGGACGACGCGGCACGGAAGTTACGACCAAACATCGTCTCGGACGGCGTGTCGTGCATGTAGACGGAGTAATTGTTGTGGAAGTTGATTTTCAGGAAACCGAGCGGGTTCTCCTTGCCGGGCTGCTGCTTAAACACGAGGTTCTTCGCCGCACCTGCCGACCAGTTCACTTTCGACGAGTCGAGCTTTTTGCCGTTCGCATCGTAGGCGTCGATGCCGAACTTTGACAGCACATCCTGGTTCCGGCGCTGCATGTCTTGGCCCTTGGGGATCAGGTCCTTGTCGATCACGGTGGGCGGCAGCGTCCAAACCGGATTGAAGTTCATCTCATGAACGGCCGAGCGTAGCAGCGGCGTCTGCCGGTCAATCTTGCCGACAACGCCCGAGTGGCGTGACACGACCCGGTCGTTTTCGACGGCTTCAATTTGTGCCGAGGGGATGTTCACGACGACATACTTCTTGGCCGTCTGGCGGGCGAACTCCTGCAGGCGACCGAGGTTGGCGCGCAACTGGCGCAGCCGCGCGGCGGCTGGCACATTGAGAGCTGCAATCGTGCGCTTGTCGACGACGCCTGTCGGGGTCAAGCCGTTCGAGGCCTGGAAGCGCTTGACCGCTTTTTCCACGTAGAAGTCGAACTGGTTGGACGTTGACGCTTCACGCAGATCGCCGGATGAAAGTAGCCGTTGCCGCAAGATGTCGACAGCAGGACTGTTCATGCCGGGTGACAACTGCTCTTCGGGCAGGATCTGCCATCCGCCCTTTTCGGCAATCTCGGCATAACGCTTGATGGCAGCCTTCATCGGCTCGATGTTGGCGGTCGACAGCGTCGGGAAGCCTTTCGGCGGATTGGCCTCCCACTCTTTGACGAACGAGCGGTCGAAATCCGGGCTCGCAGCACTGCCGGTGTTCTGGCCCGGGAAGGCCATCCAGTTGCTCTGCGGATCGTTGGCGCTGGCGCTTGTGGCCTGCGTCATCGCAAGTGCTGCGACCCAGGCGAGGGACCGCAAGGACTGCGAAAGGGTCATCTGGCTCACGTGGGACACTCCTGCGCCTGCTCCGGCAAATTCCAAACCTGCACGCCCCACCCTAGAGATGCGAGGTTAATAGAAATTAAAGGACTGCGCCACATCGAAGCGCTGGCAGTTGAGCACTGCTGCGCTGGACGATTAACCGGCGAAGTGACGGTGGACGGCGCAAAATGCGGTATTCGCTGCCGTCGGCAAAGCAAGAAAAGATGATCGAGTAGTCTCTGGGCCCGCGGTGATGCCATAGCGCAACTAAACAGCAAATCGGGCCACCAGATTGCTCTGGCAGCCTGCTTGATTACGCTCACTTTGCAGATTAATTACCGACCGATCAGAGTTGATAGCGGATCTGGTCCGTCCAATAGCGCTCCAGACGCATCAGCGACTTGTTCACGGTGGTCAATTCGTCATTTGAAATCTGCGCCACGGCCTCAACCGAACCGAGCTGACGCTGATAGAGCTTTTGCACCACTTCGCAGGCGTCGAGGCCCTTGTCGGTCAGGCTCACGCGCACCGAGCGCTTATCCGTCTCTGAGCGCTTGTAGTGGATGTAGCCCATGTCGACGAGCTTCTTGAGATTGTAGGACACGTTCGAACCAAGGTAGTAGCCGCGTGTCTTCAACTCACCAGCGGTCAGTTCGCTGTCGCCGATGTTATACAAAAGCAACGCCTGGACGCTATTGAGGTCGGCGCCACCGAGACGGTCGAATTCGTTCTTGATGACGTCGAGCAGCAGGCGATGCAACCGCTCGATCAAACGCAGTGCCTGCAGATATTCGGTCTTGAATGTCTCGTCCGAGACGGGCGCGCGATGACGCGCCAGATCCAACGCTAGTGCCATGGTACTGCCTCTTGCCTAACCTGTAAAATTCGCCTCGAATTTTTCCGAGGATCCCGATGTCCGGGTTAAGGGGCAAGCTACAGGTATGTCGTAAAAGTTACGCTAATACACATAGTAAAAGAATAGTTCCCGGGGGTCGGCGGAAGACATCCTTAAGAATGTATGGCGTGCAAGCCATTGCTACTACACACGTGCAGATTGCATTTCGGTTCGTGTTGGCAAGATCAACTCTTCGCCAATGGATGGTTTGGATAGGCCGTCAACGTAGGGTGCGCTGACATCTTCGCAGGTCTGCCAACGCCACTGCGGCGCTCGGTCTCGGTCAACAAGACGCGCACGCACACCCTCTTGGAAATCATGTGCGCCGATTAGCTGTCGCCCAATGCGATAGTCGAGTGTCAGCGTTTGCCGGAGATCGAGCGCTGATGCATCGCGGATATGGCGAAGTGCGATTTTCAAGGCGCACGGACTTGCCAGAGCCAGATCACCAAGTACGCTTTCTGCCCACCGGCGCGCTTCATCAAGGGGCGCAGCATCGCGAACATCGGTTAGGCGCGCGAGGATCGCCTCAACTGAGGCTGCAGAGAAGCAATTGGCGATCAGCGCGCGTCGAGCTTGCAGTTCGCCGGGTCCAACTGGCTTATGCAGGTCGTCGAGGAGGGGATCGACGGGATCGGCGTTTGCAAGGCTCTGTTCAATTTTGGCAAACTGGTCAGCATCGATGCAGTGCGTGACCAGCCCAAGTGCGAAAGCGTCGTCGCGACCGATGGCGCGGCCGGTCAATCCCAAATAGATGCCGATGCAATCAGGCATGCGCGCGAGGACGGCCGCGATGCCATCATCGGGAAAGAAGCCGATCCGCACCTCTGGCATGGAAAACGCATAATTGGCCCCTGCAACCCGATGTGTGTTCACGTTCGTGATGCCAGCGCCCGCACCCATCACAGCCCCATCAATCAGCGAGATCACGGGTTTGGAAAAGCACTCGAGCATCCACACCAACTCGTACTCGGCGGCAAGCGCGCGGCTCGCGGCACTAGGTTCGGTGATCGCCAGTCGCGCCATCTCACGAACGTCACCACCGACACAAAACGGACCCGTTCTCTCGGCGCGCAGCACAATTGCGTAGGCGTTGGGGTCGCGGGCGATCCGGGGGATTGCGGCGCGCAGGGTCTGAGTCATGGTTGCATCGAGCGCATTGTGGGCTCTCGACCGGTCGAGCGCAATCACGCGCACAGCATCGCGACTTGAGATCTTGACGGGAGCAAGCGCAGCGACTTTGGGCTCAGAGATGTCTGATTTTGCAGTGATCATCGTTTACCAGTTTGTGTCGTCAACAGGCTATCCCGGCCCCATGCACAGGGTGATTGAGTGTGCTTGCTTGCACCACAATCGGTCTATACACCAACTCAAAACGAGGCGATCATCAGTGCGCGTGATTCGCGAAACAGACTTAGCTGTGTAATACGTCAAGTCATCGCGGTGTCGAATTCACAGGAATTTTGCAGCATGGTCCGCCCGCCGCTACGGCGCATTTATCATGTCAGAACCGCCCAGGTGCTGCTCGCAGGCCTGGGGCTGACTGCGGTTGCTATCTCGCTGCACGCGCAAACGGCGGATGCGCCCTCAAGCCCGATCCGCACCTTTGCCCAGCCTTCGCTTATGCAACTATCGCAGCAGCAGGTGCGGGTCGAACAGCCGCGTTCGCTGCCAGTGACCGAGCCAATTGCGCCCGCCGTAAGCGAGCCAAAGGCGCGTACGGGTAAAACCAACGCCCTTAGGAAGCCGGTCGAACAGTCCGCGACACCGGCGCAAAGTGCACCTGCGCCGGTGCCAGAAGTCGTATCTGTACCACCAGCCGTGCAGCCGACAGAGTCGCCCAAGGCTGATGCGTCATGGCCGAAAGTGCTGCCGACAGAAAAAGCCGATACCCAAGCGGCCAAGCCCGACATATTTTCCGCTGAAGAGGTTGCAGCCGGACGGGCGCGGTGCGTGGCGATATTGAAGGGGCTCGATGTTGTAGTCGTTGATGAAGTGCCGATGAAAGCTGGTGCCTGTGGCACACCAGCGCCGGTGCAACTACTTAGCATTGGCAAGAACCCGCAAGTGGCCTTGTCGCCGCCTGCCGTGATGACTTGCGATATGGTGGCAGCTCTCCATAAGTGGGTCACAGACGATATCCAGCCGCTCGCCAGGAAGCACCTCGGTTCAGCCGTGATCGGGATGGAGACGATGAGTTCCTACTCTTGTCGCAATGCCTATGGGCGCAAGCGCGGTCAACTTAGCGAGCATGGCAAAGCGAACGCGGTCGACATTCGCGGGTTCGCGACGGCAGATGCAAAGGCGACCTACCTGCTGGCGGACTGGGGCCCGACCGGTTGGGAAATTCGGGCGCAGATTGCAGCAGCGCAAGCAGCCGCTGCCAAGGTCGCCGCTGAGAAGGCTGCCGCTGAAAAAATTGCCATGGAGAAGGCAGCTGTTGCGGCCAAATTGGCGGTAAAACAGCAACCGGGCCAAGCCAATAGCGTTGCGCCTGGGTCAGCTACTTCGGTTCCGACAACACCAGGTACGGTCGGTACGATCATCGAGGGGCTACCAGCGATCACGAACCGTTTACCAGGGGCGGGGCCTGCCGCCGAAGGGCGCAATGGTTACGGACTGATCCGCCCGAGCCAGCTTGGCGGACCGAAAGCTGCAGCGGAAAAGTCAGCACCTCCTGTAGTTGGTGCACCTGCGATGTTGTCTACCGATGCGATCACGCATAGTCGCAAGGCGCGGTTCCTACGCGAGGCCCATACTGCCGCCTGCAAGATTTTTGGCACGACACTGGGCCCCGAAACAAATCTCGCCCACAAAAACCATTTCCACCTCGACATGGCCGAGCGTTCACGTGGCAATTTTTGCGAATAGTCGACCATCGCGGCTCCTTACATGGACCGGACCAATGAGAAAGCGCGAAGGCCACTAAAGTCTCCGCGCTTTACTCGTCCGAAATGGATCGAATTCGTAAAAGGTTAGATGATTGTCAGGCCACTGCCTTCTTGAAGTTGGCCTGTGCTTTGTCCCAGTTGACGACGTTCCACCAGGACTTCACGTACTCGGCGCGCTTGTACTGGTGCTTGAGGTAGTAGGCGTGCTCCCAGACGTCGATTCCGATGATCGGCTTCGCACCCGTCTCCATGTGCGGTGTGTCCTGGTACGGCGTGTTGATGACGGCTAGTTTCTTGTCCTTGTTGACAACGAGCCAAGCCCAGCCCGAACCAAACCGCGTCATCGCCGCCTGGGCAACCGCTTCCATCATCTTGTCGGTACCGCCGAGCGAGCCATCGATGGCAGCTTTCAGATCACCGGCTGGCGCTTTGGCTCCGCCTGGCGTCATGAGTTCCCAGAAGAACGTGTGGTTCCAGTGCCCGCCGAGGCTGTTTCGCACCGGCATGCGAACTGCATCGGGAACCGCCGATAGATTCATCAAAATGTCTTCGATCGGCTTGGTCTTGAGGTCGGCATACTTGTCGACAAGGCCGTTGAGGTTGGTGATGAACGCGTTGTGGTGGTTTTTGTGGTGGAAATTCATGGTCGCAGTATCGATGTGTGGCTCAAGCGCCTCGTAGGCATAGCCGAGCGGCGGTAGGGTGAAGGTTGCCGGCATCGTTTGGGCGCTGGCTTGCGATAACAGGACTTTGGGGGCAGCAGCGAGTGCTGCGGCGCCAATCATGACTTTCAAGCTGTCGCGTCTGTTCATAGCGTTGCCTCGTTGAGTGTTACTGGTCCGTTGATGAACCTGGGAGAGCTACGCGTATGTCCGCGCGAAGTTTCGCCGGACCTTCTCGATTGCGGTCACGAAACCGTGATGAATGATTTTTTGAACTGAGTTTTTCGGTTTTAATTAATTCAAAACAGCAACTTAGTAGCTGCGACGTCTGGCGTGTTGTCGTCGGTGAATCGAAACACGTACTGCTCGCATCGCGCGACCAACTCGATCAGCAAGATCGAGACGTAAATGAACCCAGGAGGACCTAGGAATGATCCGGAAATTTGCCTTAGCCACCTTGATGATCGGCTTTAGCTGTGTCGGTCTTGCAAGCGCCAACGCACAAGGATCGAAATCGGCGCCAGATGCGAAGGTCTACTTCGTTAACATCAAGTCAGGCTATACCCTATCGAGCCCGGTTTTGGTGCAGTTCGGCCTCAAGGGAATGGGCATTGCTCCAGCAGGCGTTGACGGCGAATTGGCGGCGAACACGGGCCATCATCACCTGCTCGTAAATAGCGAATTGAATGGCGATGCGCTGAAACAGCCACTGCCGATGGACGCAAAGCACGTGCATTTCGGCAAGGGCCAGACCGAAGCGATGGTGACGCTGCCGGCCGGCACACACACGCTGCAGCTATTGCTCGCCGACTGGACGCACATCCCGCATGATCCGCCTGTCATGTCAGAGCGCATAACGATTACCGTGAAGTAATCGCGACGCTAACCACAAATGCCAATTGAAGCCCGAGCGGCTATCGCCGCTCGGGCTTTGTCGTTGATGGGCCAAGGCAACCAAATCGTGTATGGCATGGTTGCTGAGTGCGAGATTGACGAATGGATGGCCCCGTGCCGATGAAAGAACGATTGGATCAGGCCGTGGTGTCTCGCGGGCTTGCGCCGTCGCGGGCCCGTGCGCGCGATTTAATCCAGCGCGGGTTTGTCTCGCTTGATGGTACCGCGTGCGTGAAGCCCAGTGCCAGTGTCACAGCGGTTCACGTTGTGCAATTGAGCGCTGCCGCGCCCACCTATGTTTCGCGCGGCGCGGAAAAGCTCGCGTCGGGGCTCGATGCTTTTGCCTTTGACCCGGCGGGACGCATTGCCCTCGATGTCGGCGCATCGACCGGTGGGTTTACGCAACTGCTGCTCGAACGTGGCGCTGCCCGCGTCTATGCAGTTGACGTCGGCCACGGCCAATTGCGATCCTCCGTGGGCAATGATCCGCGTGTTGTAGCGCTTGAAGGCACCGATGCGCGTGTGCTCGATCACCAGCTTATACCGGATCCGATCAGTGCGATTGTTGCGGATGTCAGTTTCATTTCACTGCCAAAGGCGCTGCCGGTCGCATTGGGCTTGGCCGCGCCGGGTGCGTGGCTCGTTGCACTGATCAAGCCGCAGTTCGAGGCTGGACCCGATCACGTTGGCCGCGGCGGTATCGTGCGCGATGCGGCGGTCCAACAACAGGTTGTGGCTGAGATCGAAGCTTGGCTTGGTGCCCAACGGGGCTGGAGCACAAAGGGCGTAGTGCCGTCACCGATCCTGGGTGGCTCGGGCAACGCTGAATTCTTGATTGGGGCAACCTTCCGTGGCTGATCCAGATACGTTTGACATTTCAGCGCTCGGCCACCAGGGCGATGGCATCGGCGATGGCCCGTCCGGTCGCGCCTACGTGCCATTTGCCTTGACCGGCGAGCGCTGGGCTCGCTCCGGCGACGGCTATGCGCAGACCGGCACACCGAGCCCGGATCGACGCGTGCCGCCATGCCAGCACTTCGGCGTCTGTGGCGGCTGCGTCGCGCAGCATATGAGTGCGCCGCTTTATGGAACCTGGAAGCGCCAGATCCTGGTCGATGCATTGCAGACAGCTGATATCAACGCGGTTGTCGAGCCACTTCTGTCGATTGCACCTGGTACGCGACGACGGCTGGTGATGACGGCGATGTTGCTGCCGGCTGGTCTGGCGCTGGGTTTCCATCGCCGTGGCAGTGATCGGCTCGTGCACATCGAGGCCTGCACCGTTGCCGATCCATTGATCGTCGAGGCCTTGCCCGTGTTGCGCCAGCTTGCGGCCCGGCTCGTGCCCCGCCGTGAACAAGTGCGTGTGATCGTGACGCGGACTGACAGTGGCATCGACGTCGGCTTCGAGGGCGTCAAGGCCGATGTTGGCGCGATTGATCGGAGTGCAATTGCCGCCCTCGTCGATCATTCGCCAATTCTTCGGGTCTCGATCGATGGCGATCCGGTGATTACACGCGCCGAGCCCTATCTCACGGTTGGCACCGCGCACGTCGTGCCACCGCCCGGAGTGTTCCTACAGGCCGCAGCGCCTTCGGAAGCTCTGATGATTGCCGAGGTAGTGAAAGCAGTTGGCAAAGCCAAGTACGTCTGTGATTTGTTCTCGGGGCTAGGCACCTTCGCCTTGCCGTTGAGCCGAACCGCACGCGTGCTTGCCATCGACAGTGATGCGCAGGCGTTGGCCGCATTGACTCAGGCGGCGCGCAACACACAAGGGTTAAAGCCGATAGAAACACGGCAGCGCGATTTGATGCGCGAGCCCCTGTCTCGCAAGGAACTCGAAGACGTCGACGCGGTCGTGTTCGATCCGCCGCGCGCGGGCGCTGAAACCCAGGTCCAGATGCTGGCAAAGGCAGCCGTGGCAACCGTGGTCGCCGTTTCGTGCAATCCAACGACGCTGAGCCGCGATATCGCGATCCTGCTCGATGGCGGCTACGAATTGCAGCGGGTGACACCGATCGACCAGTTCCTGTACTCGAGTCACTTGGAAGCGATCGCGGTACTTGCGCATGGCTCCAAGATCAAACGTCGCCGGAGATAGGTCGCCGCATGCTGCAAGGCTATACGCTCGCGTTTGATCTGGACGGCACGCTGGTTGATACCGCACCCGATCTGATTGCTGCCACCAATCATGTACTCGTCGGCCATGGCCTCGAAGCGGTGCCGCCGCATCTGATCCAGAGCGAGATCAGCTTTGGCGCGCGCGCTCTGATCGTGAAGGGGCTCGACATTTGCCGTGCCCATCGGTCGAGTGATGAAATCGACGAGCTTCTCCGGCAGTTCCTGGTGTACTACGAAGCGAACATCGCGGTTCACAGTCGACCGTTCGAGGATGTTGTGGCGGTGCTTGAACGCTACAAAGCGCGCGGCTGTCGGCTTGTGGTGTGCACGAACAAACGCGCGATGCTTTCGGAACAGTTGCTGGCCACGTTGAACATGCGGTCGTATTTCGCGGCGGTTGCCGGCCGTGATACATTTGCAGTCTGCAAACCGCATCCCGATCACCTGCGCGGCGCGATCGCGATGGCGGGCGGCGATCCGGCCCGAGCGATCATGGTTGGTGATAGTGATACCGATATTTCCACAGCCCGCGCGGCAGGCATCCCCTCTATTGCTGTGACGTTCGGTTATACCGACGTGCCCGTGACTGAGCTTGGCGCAACCGAAGTCATCAGCCATTACAACTTGTTCGACGATGCAGCTGCCCGGATCTGGCCCCATGTGCCTGTCACAAAAAAGTGAGCCTATGCGTTGATCGACGCGCCGGAATTGGGCGCGACGAAACGTTCACATTGCAACGCCGGAACGATGAGCCGTAACTCGTCGTTGAAGCGCCATATTCGAGCTTCATCAGCATCTAAGGGAGCGTGCGCGGAGGCGACATCCGACGGCGCAGCCCAAGTCAAAGAAGGATATGAGCCATGATCAGAACATCCATTGCAAGCGCCGTGTTTGCAGCACTTGCCGCAACCTCGGCTTTCGCTGAGACGCCGGCCAACTCGCCTGAGGATTGCCTGAAAGCGGCGTTCGATATCGCGCAGGCAGCCGAAGGGCGGAACCTGCCCAACGATCAACTCGACAAGGTCGAGGAAATGCTCACCAAGATGGAAAGTCATTGTGACGCCAACCAGTACACTGAGGCTGCCGGCATCGCGACCGATCTGAAGTCGCTGATCTCAAAGGAATAGACGGATCAGTTCGGTCGGGCGTCGAGAAATAAAACGGGCAGCTCTCGCGGGAGCTGCCCGTTTTCGTTTGGGCAGGTCGGCTGATATCGGTTTTCGGGTCGCGTCTCCAACGGCATCTGGTTAGGGACTGACACCCGTCCTACCAGAATCAAAGCTTCAAACGTTAGGTCCCGATGAAACCGATCGCCACGCATATGTCGCTGTCGCAATGGGCGCTGCTTGTGCTCCTTGCTGTGTTGTGGGCTGGATCGTTCTTATTCATTGCCCTCGCGTTGAAAGAACTACCGTCCCTCACCATCGTGTTGCTGCGAGTGGGGTTAGCTGCAGCAGTTTTGGTGCCGGTCGCCCTGGCTCTTGGCCATCGCTTGCCGACGACGTGGGAGGGCTGGCAGCCTTTCATCGTGATGGCGATCTTGAACAACTTGATTCCGTTTGCGCTGATTGTAACCGGGCAACGCGAGATCGCCAGCGGGCTTGCCTCGGTGCTCAATGCAACGACGCCCGTGTTCACACTGTTGGTCGCCTATGGGCTTGCCGGTGAGTCACTTGCCGCGAACAAGCTCGCGGGCGTTCTGCTCGGCATTGCTGGTGTCGCGGTGCTGGTCGGACCGGAGGCGATGTTTGGAAGTGCGTCGAGTGTCTTTGGCATGATCTGCATGCTGGGTGCCGCACTGTTTTATGGTTTTTCAGGTTTGTGGGGACGTCGGTTGCGCGCGTATCCCCCACTCGTGACGGCCGCGAGCCAACTGACCTGTTCAACCCTGATGCTGCTGCCAATCACGCTGCTCGTCGATCAGCCCTGGTTGCTGGCAACGCCCTCGCCCGAGGCGATGGCGGCAGTGGTGGCGCTCGCGGTGCTGTCGACTTCGCTCGCCTACGTTGTTTTCTTTCGCATCATGGCGGTGTCCGGACCGATGAATGTGATGCTGGTAACATTGCTGATCCCCGTCTTCGCCATTCCGTTGGGGGCATGGCGTCTGGCCGAGACGATGCAGCCGCGGCACTTCGTGGGCGCAGTCATCATTGGACTATCGTTGCTGGTCATTGATGGCCGGGTGCTAGCGATGGCCCGCCGCTGAGAGAAGGTCGGCAGCGAACCGGTCAACGGTCGCGGCGGTCGTATCCCAGGCGCACATCAGGCGACAACCGGTGTCGCCGAGGAACGTGTAGAACTTCCAGCCCTTGGTGCGCATGGCTGCCTGCAGCGGCAACGGGATGTCAGCGAACACAGCGTTGGCCTCGACCTTTTCCATCAGCCGAATGCCAGGCACTTTAATTAGATGTGCGGCCAACCGGTCGGCCATTGCGTTAGCGTGGCGTGCGTTGTCGAGCCATACGTTATTTTGCAAGAGTGCAGCCCAAGGTGCCGTGACAAGCCGCATTTTCGAGTTCAGATGCCCGGCTTGCTTCACCCGCCATTCGAACTCGTGGGCAAGTGCCGTGTCGAAAAATACGATGGCTTCACCGACGCCGAGGCCATTTTTTACGCCGCCAAAGCAGAGGACATCGACACCTGATTTCCAGGTCAATTCGGCAGGCCGACAGCCGAGCCGCGCAATAGCGTTGGCAAGGCGTGTGCCGTCCATATGAACCTTGAGGCCGTGCGTGCGCGCAGCCTGGGTCAACGCGCGAACTTCCTCGACCGTATAGACGGTGCCAAGTTCCGTTGCCTGGGTGATGGACAGCACCGCTGCCTTCACATGATGGATGCCGCTGTGCTTCGTTGCCAGCGTCTCGACCGCCTGTGGCGTCAGCTTGGCGTGCGGCGTTTCGGCCAACATGAGCTTAGCGCCACCTGAGAAAAACTCAGGGGCGCCCGCCTCGTCCATTTCGATGTGCGAGAACGCGTGCGTGATCACAGCATTGTAGGACTTGGTTAGCTGCGCGAGCGCAAGCGCATTCGCAGCCGTGCCGTTGAACACAAAGAAAACTTGCGGCTTGGCCTCAAACAGATCGCGGATCAAATCGCAGGCGCGCGTGGTGTAGGGATCATCGCCGTAGCCAGAGGCGTGGCCGTCGGCATTGGCCGCGATCAAGGCATCGAGCGCTTGTGGGCACATGCCAGCGTTGTTGTCAGAGGCGAATTGCGTCATTTGGATCAAGTCTCACTGCTGGAAGAAACACGCGACATGCACACCACGCACGGCTGTTGCGCCATCGCTCCGGTGCGGTTTTGGTTGCTGCCTCCAGTGCTAGCGGATTAAGTCGATGACATGCAACGACTTGTGACAGAATCGGCTGCGCGCACGTTAAATCCCGCGCCGACCTTGACGATGGGTGCCACCGAATGGACCCTCATCGTCCTCCATTCGATCATGTGGGGCAGCGCTTATTTCTTCGGTGCGATTGCCATTCGCGAACTGCCCGCACTGACCATAACTGCGTTTCGACTGATCCCAGCGTGCATCATCGTTGTCGGCGTTTGTTGGATGGCGGGAAATCGCATCCCGCGGACGGCTGAGTATTGGCGCCGCATGATGGTGTTGGGTTTTACCAATAATGTCCTGCCGATGATGCTGATCTTATTCGCGCAGCATCAGGTCAGCGGCGGCATCGCTGCTGTGTTCAACGCCATGACGCCGCTGATTGCCGTGATCCTCGCCCACTTCGTAACCGACGATGAAAAGTTTGCCAGCCACAAGGGTGCAGGCATTGCAGCCGGGATCATCGGCGTTTCCTTGCTCGTGGGAGCCGATATCACGTCAGATGCGAGCGGCGGGGCGGTCGCCAAGCTGGCTCTACTGGGAGCAGCCGCTGCCTACGCCGTATCGGGTCTGTTTGCGCGCAAGACATCGCGGGAACCGCCCTCTGTGATCGCGGCAGGCCAGATGTTGTCGGCGCTGATCCTCTCGATGCCGTTGGCGCTGGTGATCGATCAGCCGTGGACTCTGGAGATCCCAAGTGCGTCCGCTTGGGGAGCGGTGCTCGGCATGGGCATTTTCGGCTCGGCGGTTGCGGCCCTTTTGTATTTTACGGTGTTGAAGCGGGCAGGCGCCACCAACACGCTTCTGGTCACGCTTCTCCTGCCGCTGACGCCGATCCTTCTTGGCGCGGCCTTCCTGGGCGAGCGACTGAGTACGCGCGAATGGGTGGGGGCTGCCATCATCGGCGCAGCGCTCGTCATTCTCGATGGACGCTTAATCCGCAAACTCTGGGCGGCCCGCTGATGGCGCTTGCTGAAAGCCAACAAGACGGTGCGCAGACAGGCCTGCGCATGGGCTGGCACGAGTGGCTCATGCTGTGCTTGTGCGCGATGTTGTGGGGCAGCGCTTATGTGTTCAATGCCATTGCCATCAAGGAACTGCCGCATCTGACGATCACGCTGATGCGCCTGATCATTGCGGCAACGTTTCTTCAGGTTGTGCTGCGCATGTCTGGACAAGCATTGCCGCGGGGCTGGTCGATCTGGTCATCATTTTTTGTGATGACGATGTTGAGCAACGTCGGCCCCTACTTGCTAGTACTGCAGGGCCAGATGGGCACCACCAGCGGCTTGGCGGCGGTTCTCACGGCGACCACGCCACTGTTCACGATCCTTTTAGCGCACGTCTTCACGCGCGACGAACGGTTGACGGCCAACAAGTTTGTCGGCGTGATCGTAGGCATCTTAGGCGTTGCCATTGTCGTCGGGTTGGACGCGTGGGCCGGGGCGTCGGCATCGATGGTGGCAAAACTTTTTCTAATCGCGGCGTCGCTCCTCTACGCAATTGGCAGCATCTACGCCAAGCGCTTCAGCAAACTACCACCGCTCGTGATCGCAACCGGCATCATGACCAGTGGCGCGCTGCTATCATTGCCGTTGTCGCTGTATTTCGATCGGCCCTGGACGCTGCCGATACCATCGACCGAGGTCTGGCTCGCGGTGCTGTTCACCGGCGTCTTCGGATCGGCCTTGGCCGCCATCAGCTATTTCCGATTGTTTGCCGTCTCAGGGGCGAGTAACGCCATGCTGGTCACGCTGTTGCTTCCCGTCACGCCGGTGATCGGTGGTGCGCTCTACCTGGGCGAGCGTCTGGCACTGCGTGAGGTGATCGGCGCTGCGGTCATCATGTTTGCCCTGGTCATCATTGATGGCCGGGTGTTCCGGTCGCGCCAAGCGAACCGCTCTTAAGCCATGGGCATTGGATTTGCCGCAAGAAAGGCTTCAAGATCGCGGCGTTTAGGAAGACCTGCGCGGCTGCCGAGACGGGTGCATTTCATTGCAGCCGCAGCGCAGGCCCACCGTGCGCAGATTGATGTCTCATGGCCCTCAACAAGTGCGAGCGTGAATGCGCCGTGGAAGGCGTCACCTGCACCCGTGGTGTCAACCACATCAACCTTGAAGCCGTTGATGTGGTGACCCCCGGCGCCATCGTCCCACTGGTAGCCCCGCGCGCCGAGCGTCACGCCGGCATGGCGAGGGCCCAACTCGCGCACGCGCGAGAGGGCAGCTTCCGGTGAGAGACTGGGTGCAAATTCCTTTAGCGCTGGTTCGGAAAAAATGGCGTAGTCGGTAAGCGCCAGAAGTTCACCAAGTGCTTCCCGCGCGCCCAAATCTGCATCCAGTATTGTCGCCACGCAGTTGGCGCGCGCCTCCGTGAAGGCCGCGCGCAAACCTTCGAGCCAGCGCACATCGGCCAGTACGGCTGACGCCTTGGCGATCCGCTCCAATGGTAGCCAGCTCGTGCCAGACGGCATGTTAGTGTCACGATTGCCAACGATCAGGCGCTCGCCCTGATCGTCGACAATGATCGCCGATGTCGACGAGCGGCCCTCCTCGAACATCTGCACGTAGCGGGCATCGACGCCGTAAGCCTTGAGGCCGGTGCGGATCTTGACGCCAGCATCGTCCTCTCCAATCCGACTCCACAGTTCGACCTTGCCACCGAGGCGCGCGATTGCTGCTGCGGCATTGGCCGCCATACCACCGCCGCTCTCGATGTGCTCGATGGCCC
This sequence comes from Hyphomicrobiaceae bacterium, assembly GCA_031429105.1. Classification (GTDB taxonomy): domain Bacteria; phylum Pseudomonadota; class Alphaproteobacteria; order Rhizobiales; family Hyphomicrobiaceae; genus JAKFWF01. The sequence goes on from JANOYV010000188.1 coordinate 15,408, forward strand.
GGACTTTGGTGGGTGTCGGTGGAAAGGCTTCGATCCGGTACAGCCGGTCGAGGGCTGCGTGCCCGACACAGATGATGCGGCTCATGATGCGGTCTCCTTTTGCGTCACGAGCGGCGTGCGTGTCGACGCACTGGCTTGAGCCTTCAAGGCCCCTTGTGACGCCGCGCCTGGTCGAGCGGCTGGTAATGGTGACGCCAAGCCTTCTGACGTTGCCTGGTCGGCCGCATCCTCATCGAACAGCTGCTCCAACGTCTGCGTACTACTGCGCACGCGTTCCTGCATTTTTTCCTGATCGGTGTAGAGTTTGTAGTCCTCAATCAGGCGGCGCTCATCGTGGGTTCGGAACATCAGCATTGCGCGTTTGACGTCCCGCTCCGTGTGGCCGAGGCCGCGCAGCACGTCGCCGGCCATCTCGATCGCCGAGCCGAAGGTTTCGCGATGAACGACCTGGACGCCCAGGTCCATTAGTCTGTGTGCGTGAACGCGATTGCGGGCGCGGGCGAAGATCGGTAACCGGGGGTAGTGCTGCCGCACCATTTCGGCGGTTCGCATCGAGGCCTCCACGTCGTCGATTGCCAGCACAAAGGCGCGGGCGCTGTCAGCACCGGCGGCGCTTAAAATATCGGGGCGGCTCGCATCACCGTAGAACACCTTCGAATCGAATTTTTTCACGAAGTCGACTTGTTCGGCGTTGATATCGAGCGCTGTGAACGGCAGGCGTTTGGCGCGTAAGATACGAGCAGTGATCTGGCCGAACCGGCCAAAGCCGGCGATAATCACATGGCCATTGTTCTCAGGTAGCGTATCGAAGGCGCGCAGCGCGACCGGCTTGGGTTTGCCAAGCCAATCGTCGAGCAGCAGTAGAAGCGGGGTTGCGGCCATCGACAAGGTCACGACAACTGCCAGCAGATCAATCTGCGCGCGACTGAGGACACTACTGGCGGCACCGACCGAAAACAGCACGAACGCAAACTCGCCGCCCTGGCTGATCGCGATCGCGAGTCGCCGTGATCCCCATGCGCCCAGTTTCTGCCATAGCCCGAGCCCGAACAAGACGGCGGCCTTCAAGGCGATCAAGGCTGCCACCAGAGCCAGCACCAGAAGTGGCTGCTCGATCAGCAGGTTGAGGTTGAGCGACATGCCGATGGCGGTAAAAAATAGGCCGAGTAACAGGCCCTCGAACGGCTTCAAATCGGCCTCAAGCTGATGCCGATAGGATGATTCAGCCAACAGCGCGCCAGCCAGGAATGCACCCAAGGAGGCCGGCAAACCTGCTTGCTGCATGGCGACCGAGACCAGGACCACGACGAGCAGCGCCGTTGCCGTCATCGCCTCCTTGACGCCAGCCAAGGCGACAAACTTGAGCACGTGATCAAGCGCGAAGCGGCCGATGATGATGACGCCAATGATGGTGCCGACGGCTTTGGCAGCGGATGCTAAATCCATGGGCGTCGCGTTGGCGATTTGCGTAACGGCAAACAATGGTGCGAGCGCGATCAATGGGATCGCCGCCAGGTCCTGAAACAGCAGAACGGCAAACGCTGACCGACCGTGCCTGGCGGTCAGTTCGCCCCGTTCCTCGATAACCTGAAGTGCGAACGCGGTGGACGACAGCGATAAGGCCAGTCCAATGAACAGTGCCGATTTGGCTTGAACCCCGGTAGCGACCGCTATCACGGCAATGAGTGCGGCCGTTACTGCAACTTGAGCACCGCCCAGCCCGAAAATCGATGCGCGCATCGACCAAAGCCGCTTTGGTCTGAGTTCAAGGCCGATTAGAAACAGAAGTAGAATAACGCCAAACTCGGCGATATGAAGGATCTCCTTGGCTTCGTAAACTGAGAAGACCTTGCCTGCGCCAAATGGGCCAACGAGGACGCCGACGGCCAAATAGCCCAGAACCGTGCCGACCTTCAGCCACTTGGCAATCGGTGCGGCGATGGCTGCGGCCGCCAGCAACAGAGCGATTTCAATCAGTGAAATTTGCATACTGCGTCGTACCCAGTTTTGTTGACCGACGCCACCTCGGATCGCGTCACATGGAACAAGCCCCAGGGATAGCGAAGGCAGAATGGTCGCACGGTGGCGGCACCTAGGCACTTATGATCTAGCGTACTTTATCGTGCGTAACAGTTGCATGATTCAAACCATGCCGATAATGATCGACACTGCACAGCTCAGGCGGCCCTTTCGTGCCGTCGTCGACAGTTTGGATCGCGGGAGCATGGCTGAACTGATCAATCGGGTGGCCGCACGCAAAGATGCCGAGGCTTTTCGCGAACTATTTCAGATGTTTGCGCCGCGCGTCAAATCCTACATGATGCGTCAGGGCGCCGATGCGACAACCGCTGAAGAGTTGGCCCAGGAAACGCTCCTGATGGTTTGGCGGAAAGCCGCGCTCTATTCGAGCGATAAGGGCAGTGCCAGCACGTGGATCTTTACCATCGCACGCAACCTGCGCATTGACCGACTTAGGCGAGAAGTTCCCTGGCAGGAGCTGCCAGAGGGTCATGACGAGGAAGAATCGACCGACACACCACCCGATGTCGCCGTGGTCGAGCGGGAACGGCAGAAGCGGGTCCAGGACGTTTTGGCAACATTGCCGCAGGACCAATCCGCTGTCGTTGGTCTCTCATACTTAGAAGGCCTATCGCATAGCGAAATTGCTGATCGGCTAAAGCTCCCTCTGGGAACAGTTAAATCTCGGATGCGTCTTGCGTATCAGAAAATCCGCGAGGCGGTTGAGGACTTGAAATGAAGATCACACACCACCCTGACGATGCGACATTGATGTCGTATGCAGCTGGCAGTTTGGCCGAGTCGCTGGCGGCTGTTGTCAGCGCTCACATTGCCATGTGCCCTACCTGTCGCAACGAAGTTCGCGTAATGGAGCGCATCGGCGTCGCGCTGATGGAGACGCTGGCGCCAGCGTCGTTGACACGTGCATGCCCCCAGATGGCGCTGCGTGCAATGGAGGCCGAAGTTGGAACTCCACTCGCCATCGAGGCCGATCCGCTGAGTGACATTCCATCCCCCCTGCAGCATTTGGCTGGCACGCGCATTGATGAGATCCGCTGGAAGCGACTCGGCATGGGCATCTGGAATGTGCCATTGAAGTTGTCGCATGTGGGCGACGGCGATCTTCGGCTACTGCGTGTTGGCCCTGGCCGCGCGATGCCTGAACACGGCCATGGCGGCAGTGAATTAACTCTCATATTGCGCGGCTGTTACAGCGACGAGTTCGGTGAGTATTGGCCGGGAGATGTCGCTGATTTGGACGAACTGGTGGAGCATCGACCGATGGCCCATCCGAAGTTTGGCTGCGTCTGTGTAATCGCAAGCGAGCGGCCGGCCAAGTTCAAGGGCTTGTTCGGACGCATCATGCAACCATTGACCGGCCTCTAGCACGATGGCAGCGACCGCTTCGTGGCAAACGGTCTGGATCACCGGGGCAAGCTCCGGGATCGGACGTGATATGGCGCTCCAACTGGCCCGCGCCGGCGTCAAAGTTGCAGCCTCGGCCCGGTCCGCAGAAGGGTTGAAGGCGCTCGCAGCCGAGCACCCCGGCATCACTGCGTTTCCACTCGATGTGACCGATTCAGCAGCTGTGGCCGCAGTGGTCAATTCAATCGAGTCATTGCTGGGACCAATCAGCCTTGCGATTTTGAACGCTGGCGTTTGGCATCCGATGGGCGCCAAGGACTTCAACGGACAGATGGCCAAGGACTCGATCGCCGTTAATTACTTCGGCATCACCAACGCAATTGATGCACTGATGCCGTTGATGATCAAGCGTCGGGCCGGCCACCTCGCAATGGTCGCTTCGGTGGCTGGTTATCGCGGACTCCCAAAGGCTGCAGGCTACTCGCCGTCGAAGGCTGCTGTGATCAGCCTCGCTGAAACTTTGAAGCCTGATCTTGAGGTCTACGGCGTGAACGTCAGCGTTATCAATCCGGGCTTTGTCGAGACGCCGATGACCAGCGTCAACAAGTTTCCGATGCCGTTTATGATCAAGTCTGAAGATGCAGCAGGACGTATCATTGCCGGGCTAAAGGCTGGCAAATTCGAGATCGCTTTCCCGTGGCAGCTGGTAAGCCTGTTGAAGCTCGCGCGTATCCTGCCTTATCCGCTGTTCTTTTGGTATTCGCGGACGTTTCTGTCGCCGAAGAAGTCGGGCTGAGGGCCTCAGTCGTTGTCGGTCACACCGGCCCCGGCACCCTTCGATCTGGATTGCTCGCTTGCCGGCACGTAGGTGCGCGCACCCCATACTTCGAGTGCCTGCCAGCTCTCCAGACGAATTGAACTTCGCATGGCGCGATCAAAGGCAACGGCTTGGAGTTCATCTCCTGTTCCGGCCTGGACTGGCGTCAGGTTGACGATGGGAACTTTGGCACGAAAGAGCGCATCCTGCATCCCCATCATCGTTCCGCCAAATGGCCAGACGTCGATCATGATGCCGTCCCAGGTCACGCGGATTGCTTGGCCGTTGGTGGCCGCAATCCGGGCCACGAACGGCAGCAGCCAAAGCGGTTGTGCAATTGGACCGATCGATTGTGTTTGTGCACCAAGATCGGCCAAATGGGTGCCAGCGAGGAGTGGCGAGGCGACCTGTTGTTCGTCCGGTGCTGACAGGAGTGCGAGCAAGCTTGGCGCCCACTCGAAGCCGTTACCCGCGAGCCAGCGGGCAGCCTTGCCGGTTTCTTCGCACAGCCCCCACGGCAAGCCAGCGCCGCGTGCGGCCTTGGCGGCCAGGGCATCAACTTCGTTCAATGATGCGTCGATCATGCAGCAGACGCTTGGGCTGCGGGCATAAACGCGTCAGGAAACGGCTCGTCGCGGAACAGCGTGATCCGCAGCCACCGGTCCGAGCGCGGGTCGAAGCGGCTGGCACCGAAGAACGCGAGCTTGAGACGTAGTAGATCGATCGGCCGCATGGCGGCATCGATCAGGTTGTCGCGAATATCGCCGTAGGGAGCGGCAGCCGTTTGCTGCAAGCGGCGAACCGTGTGGCGGTGGCTTGGGTGCTTGAGGAGCAGTTCGGCGATCAACGTGTCGAACTGAAGTGCGTCGAGAGTCGATTTCAGGGCCTTGAGATCACGCGCGGTTGCCAGTGGCAATTCAAGATCGGCACCGGGTTCATCGAAGCGTTCGCCTAGTCGCGGCTCGAGCTTTTCTTCCGATACGTACCAGAAGCGGGCTTGCGCGGTCGCGACCGAGAAGTCGAGCGGCGTTGTCCAGTGGGCATGCGTATCAAGCAGATGGCGCAAGGCGGCACACGATTGCCGGCCATCGATCGGAAACGTCGCATCCTCGTCGGCTGCCATGGTGTCGGCAAGTTCATCAACGAGCGCGCCATGCGGCTCAAGCAGAAGTGCAAGCGTCATCTCCTGGCCTTCGATGGAGAGATTGGCATCGCACCATGTCCAGAGCGTATCCCACGGCATGTTCTGCGATGTCAGAAGCAACATCTGGCTGTGCCGTCGCAGCGTTTCGAGATCGCTCGCGAGCACTTTGATCGCTGCGGCCTGTATCGGCTCGTCAACGACCCACACGTCAACCAAGCGTTGGGCGCGCGCGAGCGCTTCGTAAAACCCGGTAACGGTTTGAGGTGTTGCGGCCTTGAGTTGGCGAACGCGGGCGAGTGCGGTTTCGCGCGCTGCAACCCACCGATGGATCAAAGTCGGATGCTTGACGAGAAAAGGCGCCATGCCGAGGCCGGTGGCATTGCCGACGCCGAGGCCACGTTTGATTTCGGCATCGAGCGGCACGGCAGTCGCCGGTGATTTCGCCCGCGCGCAATGTTCTGCCAGATCAACGGTGAAGCCGCGGATCAGCCACACGGTGAGCATTTCGGCCTGGAAGGGACCGCGCAGCGCTGGGTGTTCGATGACCTGCTCGCGGTCAGCAATCCCGAACTTGCCATTGCCGTAGACGGCGGTCGTGCGCATCAGGTAGCCGACCTTGTCGACCAAAGTGCGGTCGGGCTGTTTACCGGTGCTGAGGGCGTCAACCACGTGATCGAACAGACGGACGCTTTTGTTGGCGCGGCTAAGCGTTAAATCACGCATCGTGTAGCGGGCGGCTTCCTGGCGGGGGGCTGCGTGCGATAGCCGCTCGATCTCGGCGGCACTGGGTATGCCATCGTACAGCACGTAGCTCGCATCCCAAGCTTCGGCGATCACGCGGTCGGTCCGATTTTCTGGTGCGAGGTAGGTTGAAAATGCGACCAGCGACAGCGTGCGATCGGGTGTTTCAACCCGGTAGACTGCGTGGCCGTAGCCATCGGTCCCGATATTCCAAATGGGCCGCGTGATGACCCATGCTTCGCGGGTCGCCCGACGCAACAACGACCGCAGAAAGCTCAACCGCGTCGGGTGCGCTGCCCCCATGCGTTCAAGCCGCATAACGGTATCGGGTGATCGCATCATTTCCTTAACACTGGTCATCATGGCAACCGCACCTCACCCTCGCTTTCCCTCCCTCCCCCCTTGAGGGGGAGGGCTGGGGTGGGGGGTAGTGATCGGCTCAGGTCGTTCGAAAATTCTGCGGTTGGTCTGCGCCAGAAAAGTTGTGCGTCGACGCGCACGAACTGCGCCGTCCTACCATCCCCCCCACCCTGACCCTCCCCCTCAAGGGGGGAGGGGAGGAGTACGATGGCTGGGGCATTGGTTCGTATTGACAGTGGTGTCATCATGCCGTGCCCCCTGCGAGGGAGACGGCGGTGTCGTACAGCGTGCGATCAACTTGGATGCCAGTGCGCTTCGAGGCACTGCGCGCTGTGGCTTTCTTCGCGCCGGGCAGCCGCGCGCCGTCTTCCATGGTGAGGGCGGCAAGGACGGTCGAAAGCCGCGATGCGAACGCACCGCCCGATGTCGCGTCCGGATTGATCGCGATGAAGCACTGACCGGTTTTCGGCGGACCGCCAACGTTGGTGCCAAACGTGCTGGCCTCGATCCCAGGCGTTGCACCCGACAAGCAAGCAGCTAACACCTCCACCAAAATCGCCGCGCCGACGCCCTTGTAGCCGCCCGACGGCATCATCGTGCCTTTCAGCGCAACGGCGCTATCGGTCGTCGGTTTGCCATCGGCATCGAGTGCCCAGCCCGGCGGCAGGGCCTCACCAGCCTTTGCGCGCTTCATCACTTCGCTTTTGGCAACGACGCTGGCGCTTTGGTCAATGACGAAGGCAGAACCGCCCTTGCCATCGGGCACGGCGAGCGACCACGGGTTGGT
>JANOYV010000189.1:0-20288 GCA_031429105.1 Hyphomicrobiaceae bacterium
ATAGATGCGAGAGGCTTTGCACGTTGCCTCGACGCGGAAGGGGACATCCTTGCGCAGGACTTCGGCCCAGGGCAGTCGGCGTGCGCGCTTATCGAGTTGCGCCAAATGGAGGGCACGGAATGAAGCGAAGCGGGCAACGACCCGGCCGGCGCCCCGGATCTCCAGATTGGCGCGCCAGACCTCCGGCCAGCCGCCGCTGACGGTCACGCCGCCCTTGGCAACGGCTGCGTCTTCGAATCCAAGCGCTAGCGCTTCCGCGCAGAGCACGGATTCCAAGCCTGGGAAAGTTGCCAGAAAGATCTCGAAGTCATCGGCTGTCGTCATGCCGCCTGCTTATCGGCAATTCGCTCCGCTATCGACATCTTTCTCGAAGGGGCGGGGGGCTCGCTTCGCACTATAATGGCGTCAGTCGATATGGTAAGATATAGAGAGTCCGATCGCAGGAGTAGTTAACCTTGGGTGCGCAACGAAAATCTGGTTTACCGACGACGGCGGATGAGTTCCTAAAGTGGCCCGGCGATGGCAAAGGCGGGAAGTACCAGCTCGTCGATGGTGAGCTGCGCGCCATGTCGCCAGCAAGTGCAACACATGGGGCGATACAGAACAACGTCGGGACGTTGCTGAATGTTCATCTGAAGACACTGGGCGGGCGATGCCGTGCCTACACCGAGCCCGCCATCGAAGTGCGCACGCGCGCCAAGATCAACACGCGTATTCCAGACGTCGGCGTGTCGTGTGCGAAAATTACAGCGGGCGACGTTGCGCTGCCTGAGCCGATCCTGCTGGTCGAAATCCTGTCGCCTGGAAACAGCTCTGATACCTGGGACAACGTCTGGGCCTACTGCACGGTCCCCACCGTGACAGAAATTCTTATCCTCGCCAGCACCCGCATCGAAGCGCAGCTGCTACGTCGCGGTGCCGACGGCCATTGGCCGCCAGACCCAACGAAGATTGAACACGAAGGCATGCTGACACTCGCCAGCATCAGTTATATGCTGCCGCTCAAAGCGATCTACGAGGGCACATATTTGGTCGAGGCGTGAGGGTGGGCGCTTCAATGCCAAAACCTCTGCATTCCTTCCCCCCTTAACCCGGGCCGATCATGTTCTCTGGGCGAACGATGGCGTCGTAGTCGGCGGCGGTGATGCCTTCCTTCAGCGCTTCCTCGCGCAGGGTGGTGCCGTTCTTGTGCGCGGTCTTGGCAATCTTGGCAGCTTTGTCATAGCCATACTTCGGTGCGAGCGCGGTCACCAGCATCAACGAACGGCCAAGCGCTTGCTTGATATTGTCTTCGCGCGCTTCGATGCCGACGACGCAATTGTCGGTGAACGAAACCGCTGCGTCAGCCATCAACCGCACCGACTGCAGGAAGTTGTAGGCCATCACCGGGTTGAACACGTTCAGCTCGAAGTGGCCCGATGCACCGGCAAACGTAATCGCGGCATTGTTGCCGAACACGTGCACGCACACCATCGTCAGGGCTTCGCATTGGGTCGGGTTGACCTTGCCCGGCATGATCGACGAGCCCGGCTCGTTCTCAGGCAAGTTCAACTCGCCGAGACCGGAGCGCGGACCCGATCCCAAAAAGCGAATGTCGTTGGCGATCTTGAACAGGGAGGCAGCCACCGTGTTGATCGCACCGTGGCTCATCACCATGGCATCGTGTGCGGCGAGGGCTTCGAACTTGTTCGGCGCGGTGGTGAAGGGCAGGTGTGTGATGTCGGCGATCCGTTCAGCGACCTGCTCGGCAAAGCCGACCGGCGCATTGAGCCCGGTGCCAACTGCGGTGCCGCCTTGTGCCAACTCCATCAAACTCGGCATCGTGCTTTCGATGCGCCTGATGCCACTGGCGACCTGGGCTGCATATCCGCCGAACTCCTGGCCGAGCGTTAGCGGCGTCGCATCCTGCGTGTGCGTGCGGCCGATCTTGATGATGTGCTCCCAGGATGTGGCCTTCGCATCAAGCGCCAGATGCAAATGTCGCAACGCTGGCAACAACCGATGGTGGATCTCCTCGGCGCACGCAATGTGCATGGCCGTTGGATAAGTGTCGTTCGACGACTGGCTCATATTGACGTGATCGTTCGGGTGCACAGGCTTCTTCGAGCCCATGACGCCGCCCAGCATTTCGATAGCGCGGTTCGAGATCACCTCGTTGGCGTTCATGTTGGATTGCGTGCCGGACCCGGTCTGCCACACGACCAGCGGGAAGTGGTCGTCCAACTTGCCGTCGATCACTTCCTGAGCGGCAGCAACGATGGTGTCCTTGATCTTGGCATCCAGCCGTCCAAGTGCGTGGTTGGTCTCGGCCGCCGCCCGCTTGACGATGCCGAGCGCGCGGATGACCGACGGTGGCTGCCGCTCCGTGCCAATCTTGAAGTTGCCGAGCGAGCGTTGCGCCTGCGCGCCCCAGTAACGGGTGACGTCAACTTCGATGGGCCCAAACGTGTCGGTTTCGGTGCGGGTGGCGGGTTTGTTGCACATGGTCCGGCTCAGACTTTGGGGTTCAAATTCGGGTTCGTGCAGGACCTACCACGGCGCCGCGTCGAGCGCGAGGTTTGGTCCAATCGGGGCCGCATGGCAACCAAGCGTTTACGATGCGGGGAAACCGGCTGGTTACGTAAAGGCTGTAGACTGCTCGTCACGGTACATTGGCCTTGGGAGGGGCAGTCGTGCGTCGATTGAGCCAATTATGCAGCCTGTTACTCGCCGCCGTTACAATGTTGGCGGTCACATCAGGCGTGGCAGAGGCCCGACGCGGCGGGCGGATCGGCATTCCGATCCCGTCCTTCTCAAAGGGCGAGAGCGTTGTCAAAGTTCTGGAGCTGCCCGAGGGCCCTGCGTTTACCGACCCTAAGGGACGCCATGTTGATTTGGGGTATTATTGGCCGACCAACGGCGAAGGCCAATGGGTCGGCATGGTGTCGGAAACGACGTACTATAAATGGTCGCCCGAGAGTGTACAAAAAGCGTTGCGGCTTGCAAAATTTACCGCATTGCCGCCGGTACCCGAGCGGCCAACGGATCTTTCGGGGGTCGGCGGGTGGGGCGGTATATTCTGGCTAGGCGTTATCGGAATTGGCGTGCTGTTCATGCTATTTCGTCGTCGCGTCGGTGGCACAACGACGCCAGCCGATGGATCACCCGTTACCAGTCAGCCGCGAGAGGACGATGCGTGGGTTAAGCGGGCCGAGACTTCATTTGTGCCGACGGTTGCACGCAGCCCAGTTTCTGCTGGACCGGCACTGCGATCACCGCGCAGTGCAAAAATGACAGGAGCGACAATGGCAGGCAGCGCCCCGCGCGCAGCATTTGGTCGTCGATAATCGCCTAGACCCCGCGCCAGACACAGCCGATCAGCAGAATCAAATGTGAGGCAAGGAGCGCCCAGAATTCGTTGCCTTGAATCAGCGGGATCTGGGCCTCGAAAAACTTCACCACCAGAATGCAAACGGTGAGAATGACCGACAGCATGAACGTCAATAGACCCGGCGCTCTTAGACCCATGAAACCCGTCTCCCCTTCGACGCGAGCTTGCGATACTGCGCGGCCCATCGGCGCCTCCTAAAGTTTGGTCGCAAGATATCATGCCCGCGACTCGAATACTGCAAAAGCTAGCAGCGGCAACTCATCATTGCATGTGTCGATCCGACACTGCCCACAGCTTAAAAGTCGGGATCCTAGTGCTCAACCTCAGGATTGCGGCCGCGTGACGTAGTTGAAACCGGTGCCGACCGCCACGACTTCCAACGCGCCGGTCGTAATCATCGGGTGCGACACGCGGATGGCGAGTACTCCATCGTAGCCCTTGGCCTTGGCACGCTCAGTCAGGATCTCGAAGCAGCGCTCGATGGTCTTGTCGAGAATGTATTCGTAGCGGGTCATGTTGCCGCCCACGTAGTTCGTGTAGGCCTCGCGAATATCGCGAATGATATTGGCACCTGCAACGGCGGACGCAAACACCAGCGCGCCCTGGCGGATGGCGACATCACCCCCGATCGTTTCGGTTGTCACAAGTAGCATTAGCGCCCCCCGGCGGATGCTGGCAGGCGATGGAGCCTGCGGCCAAACAACAGGCGCCGCATCAGCAGCAGCAGCAAAAGCAACACAAAAGCTAGCACGCCAAGCGCCTCCGGGTGCTTCTCCCACATCAGGATCGGGCTGACGCGACCCTTCCAGGCAAGATCGAAGTCTTCGATCACCGAACCCGGATCGAGGCTTGAGGTGGAGTGTAGCATCATGGTCACGGCGGCCTGCTGATCGGTGCTGCCGACTACGGCGCGGCGCACGCGCTCGGAGGCGAGAGCCTGCATCTTCGGTGGCGCGAGCGCTACGGCGCGCAGCACGCGCTGGCCAGCCGAACGTTCAAGGCCGGTGAGGTAGCCAGCCAGCGTTTCAAGCTCCGGTTCGGTCAGCCCGCGACCGAGACTTTTCAGTTCGCTGTCTTCGAGGTCGAACAGCACATCACGGGCGGCAGCCTTGATGCCGGACAGCCGCGTGATCGGCAGCCGGTCGCCAAGGTTCAAAATCCGCGTCAGTGCTGGTTTGCTGAAATTGTCCGGTTTTGAACGACGATGGATCTCGAATTCGACAACCTTGGGTAAGGCATCGCCCGCCAGTGCTGCCCATTGGAGCGCTGTTTCCAACGACCGTTGCTCGCGGGCGATATCGAGGACGACGGGGGAAAGCGTATTGATCGCCTGATGCAGCGTGCCGTTCTCGAGCCGCTTTAAAACCCCTGGCTCGCCTTCAACGCCCAGCACCAAGGCGACGACTTCGTCGACACGCGACAGTTGCTCGGGCTTTTGCACATCGAGAAAGCCGCGGAAGCTTTCGTTGCGTTCGGCCAGATCGAGGACCTTGGCGTGGGCGCGGCGGAACTCCTGCCAGATTTCAACCACGCGATCGGCGGTTTTAGCGGCGATTTCCTTCGCGTGCTCGCCGATCTGCTCCTGAATGGTCTTGGCGAGTTCAGCTTTGACTTTATCCTTCGTCTCGATGGATTTCATCTCAGTGGCGATGATCGGCAACACGCCGTATCGGAAATCCCAGATATCCTTCGCGATCAGCACCACGCCGACACCACCGGCCACGACGGCCACGAGCCGCCCGAGCAGAGCGCCGACAATTCTCTGGCCGATCCGTCCGGCCATATTCGACATTTGGCGGCGCACCAATAGAACGACCGCACCAGCGATCCCCTCGCCGCCCTCGGCCAGTACGGCGCCGGTTGAGACGCCAGCACTACCTTTGCCAGGTTCAATTGCGAATTCCCGGCCAGCATCGCGCGCAACGACGCTGGCAATGGTGCGCCCATATCGCGCGCCGAGAAACGCCTTCATACATTGGAGTGCCGGTTCGCCAGCATCGACCGTGCCCAATTCAATGGCTTTGCCTATTTGTAAGCCGACGCCTGTGGCGAGGCCCTCAATTGCGACTTTGAGCTGCTCGGATTTGTAAACGCGCTCGGCGACGGCGGTTGCAAGTTCAGCCGCTTTTTCCTTGGACCCAAGCGACTGCAACAGGCCAGCCCAACTGGTTTCGTCCTTGACCTCGTTCAGCGCCAGATCGACCCGCTTGTCGATCACCTCATCTAGGTTGCCGCGCCGCCATTCGTTGGCGACGACCGCCTTGTAATCGAGATTGGCTAAGCCCCGGGCGAGGGATTTGGCAGTCAGGGTCTCAATGGCTGTCTTGAAACCCGCCTCGTCGCGAGCTTGGCAGGCTTCGTAGTCGGCCCGTGTGATCGGCTGGGGTGCAGGCGTTTGAGCCAGGGCCGGCGCGATTTGGCCAACGACAATGGCAAAGCTCGCCAACGAGCCGACGGCTTGCCGCCAAGTCTTCGTCAACGCCGACTGCTTTACCGCCATGCCTGCCTCAAGATTGAAGTCTGCACCACGTTTTCCCCTCCACAATCCAACCCCGCACCGATCTGCTCGATATGACACTTACTATAGCTGTGGTCACGCGATGCGACAGTGTCGTGTTCATATGGTGGCGGAGTTCATGTGTTGACAGTCACATTACTTATTTGAAATCAATCGTGCCCATCGCTTTCATGATTTGGTCGGCGCCAAAGCCACGCGCGCGTTCGGGCGGACTGTTGCGATCTCTGATCACGGTGCCGACGTGGCGCTTGTCCAGCAGGACCGAGCCCGCGTCATTGCGCACGTCGATGGTGCCAGCCAGCACCATGACGCCGGTCGCGCTATCGATCGGTCCGCTCCAAACGTCGGTCCCGCGCACTGAGATCACCGCAACCGGCGTGCGAAGTTCGACCCGCTTATCAGGGGCTTTCGTGGACTTCGAAGCGGTCAGGCGTACGGCCCCGCTTTCAAGATCGAGCAGGAGCACACCACTTGAGCGGCCCTGTTCCGGGCGCCAGTCTTCGATGATGACGCGCCCGTTTTCGCCTAAGACAAGCCGACTGCCATCCTTGAAGGTCAGCGCCAACCGGGCGCCGCTCGCAGTTTCCAGCCGATCGTGACGAGAAATTGCCGCACCGACGCGTAGGGGTTGGCTTTCGCCTGATTTGCTGACACGGGCATCGCCTTGGACTTGTTCGACGATGGCAACCGGTCGCGCATCGGTCGCGCCGACCGCGACCGCTGACAGTATTGCCATTGTGCAAGCAAAGGCCAGTGATCCGAGGCGATTAAAACGATAGGCGGAAACGTTCATAAACATGGATAACGGCTCCCATTGAGCGCGCTGCCGACGACATCCGGCAGAATCGAGTTTGAGAACGCCACACTTATCCGTTGATCTCAGGCAACTTGGCCGGATATATGTCGGCGCGAACCTTTCTGCGAAGGGCGGTTTGATTTTGATGGATGCCCTAGAGCGGGTGCCCGTCGGCATGCGGGCGTGGTGGACTTGGTAGACACGCCAGATTTAGGTTCTGGTGACCTTGGTCGTGGGGGTTCAAGTCCCTCCGCCCGCACCAGCGGCCTTTTCGCAGGACGGATGATACTAAAAATGCGGTGCGATGGCCGTCGAACGGTCGTGCACTAACGCGCAATGAGTAGAGCACAGGTCGGGTCAAATGCAGGTCGATGTCACGAATTCCGATGGGTTGAAGCGCCAGCTCAAGGTGGTTGTGCCGGCAGCCGAGCTCGGCGAGCGATTCATTGCGCGGCTGGATCAGGTCAAGGATCAGGTCCAGATCAAGGGCTTCCGCAAGGGCAAGGTGCCGGTCAGCCACATCAAGAAGGTCTATGGCCGGTCGTTGATGGTTGAAGTCATGCAGGCAGCCGTCGAGGAAACCAGTCGCAAGGCCGTGACCGACCGCAATGAGCGCCCGGCCCTGCAGCCAAAGATCGATTTGCCGGAGGATGCGGCTGAAATCGAAAAGGTCATCGATGGCAAAGCTGATCTTGCCTACGGCATGACCTTTGAAGTGCTGCCGACGTTCACCGTCACCGATTTTGCAACCCTCAAGCTGGAGCGGATGGTGGCGGAAGTCGATGAAGAGGCAATCGACAAGGCCGTCGCCGAACTCGCTGATCGCGGCACCACGTACGAGGCGATGCCCGACTATGGTGCTGCCGACGCTGACCGCGTCACGATGAATTTCGTCGGCAAGATCGACGGCGAAGCCTTCGAGGGCGGCACCGGCGAAGGCGTTGCGCTGGTCATCGGCCAGGGTAATTTCATTCCAGGTTTTGAAGACGGCTTGAAAGGCGCACGTGCCGAAGAGGAACGGGCGGTCACTGCAACCTTCCCAGCTGAATACGGGGCGGCCCACTTGGCCGGCAAAACCGCTGTGTTCGACGTCAAGGTGACGGAAGTCGCGGTGCCAAAGAAACCGGTCCTCGATGATGAATTCGCCAAGACCCTTGGTGCAACCGACATGGCAAAGCTGCGGGAACTGGTGAAGGCCCAGATCCAGAGCGAATTTGATCGTGTCACCCGGCAGCGTCTCAAGCGCACGTTGTTGGACGAACTTGAGGCTAAGCATGATTTTGCCCTGCCCGCGTCGCTCGTCGATAGCGAGTTCGAAAGCGTGTGGACGGAGGTGACGTCTGGCCTTCAGCAGCAGGGCAAGACGTTCGAAAGCGAAGGTAAGACCGAAGAGGGTGCGCGCGCCGAATACCGGAAGATCGCCGAGCGCCGTGTGCGTCTGGGCCTGATCATCGGTGAAGTGGGCGAAGCCAACAAAATCCAGGTTACCCAGGACGAAATGCGCATGGCCTTGATGGAACAGGCGCGCCGTTTCCAGGGCCAGGAGAAGTTCGTCTACGAATACTATGAAAAGACGCCAGGTGCCGTTGCTCAGCTCCGCGCCCCGATTTTCGAGGATAAGGTCGTCGACCATATCGTCGCATTGGCGAAGCCTGTCGATCGCAAAGTCAGTCGCGATGAGTTGTTCAAACCGGCGGCCGACGAGGCAGTTTGAGGCTCACCACGCGGGCAACCAGTCGCAAGTTGCCCGCAACTTAATTTTGCCCGCCCCTTGTATTGTAACGTCGCCGGGCGGACATTCGGCTTATTCGATTTGCCCCGCTGCACGCACCGCAGCGAGGCTGCAAAATTACGGGCGCACCGCCCGACAACAGGAGCCAACAGCCCCCATGCGCACGATCGTCCCACAGCCGACTGCGACCTTCTGGCCGATGGTTATCGATCCGTCGAACCGAATGGATCGCGGCTCGGATCTACCCTCGCGGATGCTGCAAGACCGAATCATCTTCGTGATGGGCCCCGTCGAGGACGGTATGGCAACGTCGATCTGTATGCAGCTGTTGTTTCTCGAATCTCTCAACCCGAAAAAAGAGATCTCGATGTACATCAACTCTCCGGGCGGCGTTGTGACAGCTGGCATGGCGATCTACGACACCATGCAGTTCATACAGTGTCCAATTGCAACGCTGTGCATGGGCCAAGCAGCGTCAATGGGCTCGCTGCTGCTGACAGCCGGCACAAAGGGCATGCGCTACGCGTTGCCGAATGCACGGATCATGGTTCACCAACCTTCAGGCGGCTTCCAGGGGCAAGCGTCCGACATCGAGCGTCACGCCGAAGACATCATCAAGATGAAGCGCCGCCTCAATGAGATCTACGTTCAACACACCGGTAAGCCCTACGAGTTTATCGACAAGACGTTGGATCGCGACCACTTCATGACCGCCGAACAGTCTCTGGAGTTCGGTCTGATCGACAAGGTGTTGAGCAAGCGCGAGGACATGCAGGGCGTCATTGAATCGAAGTCCTGAGCCCCACAGCGTCGATTTCGCCAAACATGATTTACAACCCGGCGCGGGAGCGTCGGGTTGTAAATTTAAGAACATTTAAAGAACATTGATGATGATACGAACCGGTAATCAGCTATGCTGAATCGTTGCATGGCTCTTGCAGTTCTGCGAAAGTTCTCCATTTTGGATCAATAGCAGGGGCGAGTTGTCACACTCCTGTCGAAATCGAGCAGTCCAGCTCAATTGGCAGGCTAAGGATCTGTTAATCCAATCTTGATCATGGCAGCCCATGCGTGCTCTGATCGAGGTAAGGGATTTACGAATCCTGCTGTAAGTTTTTGGCGTGAACGATCCGAGATATTGGCTGGACGATGGTGATTGAGGCCATGTCCGCCAGAGGGTGAGAGAAGCAAATGGCACAGCAAGAAAAAAACACCCTCTACTGCTCCTTCTGCGGCAAGAGCCAGCATGAAGAGCGCAAACTGATTGCAGGCCCGACAGTATTCATCTGCGATGAATGCGTTGAGCTGTGCATGGACATCATTCGCGAGGAGAACAAGAACACTCTCGTCAAGTCACGCGACGGCGTGCCATCGCCGCATGAGATCAAAGCGGTGCTCGATAGCTATGTGATCGGCCAGGACCACGCCAAGCGCGTGCTCTCGGTTGCCGTCCATAATCACTACAAGCGGCTCAATCACGCAGCGAAAAACAACGACGTCGAGCTTGCCAAGTCGAACATCCTGCTCGCCGGCCCCACGGGTTGCGGCAAGACCCTGCTGGCGCAGACGTTGGCCCGCATCCTCGATGTGCCGTTCACGATGGCCGATGCCACGACGCTCACCGAAGCGGGCTACGTCGGCGAGGACGTCGAGAATATCATTCTCAAACTGCTCCAGAACGCCGACTACAACGTCGAGCGGGCTCAGCGCGGTATTGTCTACATCGACGAAGTCGACAAGATCAGTCGCAAGTCGGACAACCCATCGATCACCCGCGACGTATCGGGCGAAGGCGTGCAGCAGGCCCTCCTCAAGATCATGGAAGGCACCGTCGCGAGCGTTCCCCCTCAAGGCGGCCGCAAGCATCCGCAGCAGGAGTTCCTGCAGGTCGACACCACCAACATCTTGTTCATTTGCGGCGGGGCGTTTGCAGGTCTCGAAAAGATCATCTCGCGCCGCGGCAAGGGCACATCGATTGGATTCGGCGCGGCTGTGATCGGGCCCGATGAACGCCGCACTGGCGAAATTCTGCGTCAGGTCGAGCCCGAGGATCTGTTGAAGTTCGGTCTAATCCCCGAGTTCATCGGTCGACTGCCGGTCATCGCCACGCTGGAAGATCTGTCGGAAGACGCCCTCATGCAGATCCTGAGCGAGCCGAAGAACGCGCTCGTGAAGCAGTATCAGCGCCTGTTCGAGATGGAAGACGTCAAGCTCACCATCACCCAGGACGCGTTGAAGGCGATCTCGCGCCGCGCCATTGATCGCAAGACAGGCGCGCGCGGCTTGCGCTCGATCATGGAAAGTATCCTGCTGGAAACGATGTTCGACCTGCCAAGTCTCAAGGGTGTCGAAGAAGTCGTGATCGGGCCGGAAGTGGTTGATGGCGGCGCCAAGCCCTTGCGGATCTATTCCGACCGGGCCGAGGAAAAGGGTTCAACAGCCTGATCGGTCGCGCATAATAGCGGCGGTGTCAGTCTGACAGTTGGCGACATTACATCAACGAAAGGGAGGCTTGGAGTTGCGGTCTTCCTCCCCCACATAAGTTAAGTTGGGCGTTGAATTGTTCCAGATGTCATTTGGCAAGCGGTCGGTGAACATCTGGAAACACTAAAGCGCTCAAGCCACGATATAGCCTCAAGACAACATGACGATGCTAGCCTTGGCTGCGGCGCGCTCTACGCAGAACGATTGAGCCAATGCGGGTCGAGGTGAGCTGACTGTTTGGGTGAATAAAGCGCGCAGACGGGAGTGCCCGGGATCTGCGATGAAAACGAGAGAACCCATGAGCGAAGAAAAAGAAGCAAAGACCAAGGCACCGGGCAAGGAGCTGTATCCAGTCCTGCCGCTGCGCGATATCGTCGTATTCCCTTACATGATCGTGCCGCTATTCGTTGGCCGCGAGAAGTCGATCGCAGCGCTCGAAGAAGTGATGCGCGCCGAAAAGCATATTCTTTTGGTCGCGCAAAAGAGTGCGGGCGACGATGATCCCAAAACCGATGCGATCTATCAGGTCGGCACGCTGGCCTCGGTTCTGCAGCTATTGAAGTTGCCGGACGGCACCGTAAAGGTGCTGGTCGAAGGTAGCGCGCGCGCCAAAATTGTGCGCTACGTCGATAACCCGAACTACTTCGAAGCCGAAGTGGAGCGCGTCGCCGAGACGGTTGGCTCCAAGGACGAGATCGAGGCGCTGTCGCGTTCGACGCTCGGGCAGTTCGAAAACTACGTGAAGCTGAACAAAAAGATCAGCCCAGAGGTCCTCGGCAACATCAGCCAGATTGAGGACTACTCGAAGCTTGCCGACACCATCGCGTCGCACTTGGCCGTGAAAATCGCGGACAAGCAGGAAGTACTGGAGACGACCACTGTCTCGGCGCGTCTTGAGCGGGTCTATACGTTGATGGAGAGCGAAATCTCCGTGCTCCAGGTCGAGAAGAAAATCCGCACGCGCGTCAAACGTCAGATGGAGAAGACGCAGCGCGAGTACTATCTCAACGAGCAGATGAAAGCGATCCAGAAGGAGCTCGGCGACACTGACGAGCGCGACGACATCGCCGAGTTCGAAGAGAAGATCGAAAACACCAAGCTGTCTAAAGAAGCCAAGGACAAGGCCACAGCTGAACTCAAGAAACTGCGGCAGATGAGCCCGATGTCGGCCGAGGCGACGGTCGTTCGCAACTACCTCGATTGGCTGTTGTCGATCCCGTGGGGGCTGCGCGGCAAGGTCAAGAAGGACTTGGCCGAAGCGCAGACCGTGCTCGACAAAGAGCACTACGGTTTGGAGAAGGTGAAGGAGCGGATTGTCGAATACCTTGCCGTCCAGAACCGGACGACGAAGTTGAAAGGACCAATCCTGTGCCTCGTCGGACCGCCAGGCGTCGGTAAGACCTCGCTTGGCAAGTCGATTGCCAATGCGACGGGCCGCGAATTCGTGCGGATGAGCCTTGGCGGCGTGCGTGACGAAGCCGAGATCCGTGGTCATCGGCGTACCTACATCGGCTCGATGCCCGGCAAGGTCATCCAGTCGATGAAGAAGGCGAAGCGCACCAATCCGCTGTTCCTGCTCGATGAGATCGACAAGATGGGCCAGGATTTCCGTGGCGATCCAGCCGCGGCCCTGCTTGAGGTTCTCGATCCAGAGCAGAACTCGTCGTTCGCCGACCACTACCTTGAGGTCGACTACGATTTATCGAACGTGATGTTTATCACCACGGCCAATACCCTCAACATTCCGCCGGCCCTTCTGGACCGGATGGAAATCATTCGTCTCGCCGGTTACACGGAAGACGAGAAGGTGGAAATCGCCAAGCGTCACTTACTAAGTGACCTGCAACAGAACCATGGTTTGGAGCCGGGCGAATGGCAGGTCGATGACAGCGCCCTGCACGAAATCATTCGTCGCTACACGCGGGAAGCCGGTGTTCGTTCGCTCGAACGCGAGATCGCCAAGCTCGCCCGCAAGGCTGTGAAAGAAATCCTGATGACCGGCAAAAAGTCGGTGACGTTCACGGCTGAAAATCTGCACGAGTATTTGGGCGTGCCCAAGTATCGCTATGGCGAAGCCGAGCTCGAGGATGCCGTTGGTATCGTCACGGGTCTGGCCTGGACGGAAGTCGGTGGCGAGATCCTGACCATCGAAGGCGTGATGATGCCGGGTAAAGGCAAGATGTCGGTTACCGGCAACTTGCGTGATGTGATGAAAGAATCGATCCAGGCGGCGCAAGCCTATGTGCGTTCGCGGTCGGTCGACTTTGGCATCCATCCGTCGATGTTCGAGAAGAAGGATATCCACGTGCACGTGCCGGAAGGTGCGACGCCGAAGGATGGTCCGTCGGCCGGCATCGGCATGGCGACCGCAATCATCTCGGTGCTGACCGGTATCCCGGTGCGCAAGGATGTCGCGATGACTGGTGAAATCACGCTGCGTGGTCGCGTGCTGCCGATTGGTGGATTGAAAGAAAAGCTGTTGGCAGCCCTCAGAGCCGGCATAAAGAAGGTCATCATCCCCGAAGAGAACGTGAAGGACTTGGCCGAAATTCCGGCCGAAGTATTAAGCAAAATGGAAATCATTCCGGCCTCGCGTCTGGATGAAGTTCTCAAGATCGCACTCGTTCGGATGCCAGATCCAATCGCCTGGGATGTCGATCCGGCAGCAACGGTCGCGGCCGTCGAAACGCCGGTCGAGGACGGCAAAGCCGGTGGTCGAGTGACAGCGCACTGAGCAATTTGCTCTGTTCACGATTCGGGGTCAATTGGAGCCGAACAACAGTCAAGACCCCCGCCTAACGGTCGGGGGTCTTTGTTTTTGCACGTTCCTGATCCAGATTCATGTTTTTCCCTGTGTTTTCGGGCGTTTTTGACAGTTTTTCCACTTGACGAAGATAGCCCGAACGCGTTGTTTGCGGGCTCTGCTGCACTTTATGCGGTGGGATTGTCCGGCGCGGGTCTGGCCAGCAGCTGCGGCTGCATCAGGGAACGGACCTAAGGCTTGCAATCTCTGTCATCACAATCACAACAAGGATGAAGAAAATGAGCAAGAAAGATGCGATCGACGCGGTCGCCGAGCACGCAGAGCTCACCAAGGAGAAGGCGGGCATCGCGCTTGACGCCCTGATCACCTACATCGAAAAGACCTTGAAGAAGGGCGACGAAGTTTCGCTTCCCCCCCTCGGCAAGTTCAAGATTACGAAGCGCAAAGCGCGCCTTGGCCGCAATCCATCGACGGGCGCGGAAATTAAGATTCCAGCTTCGAATGTGCCGAAGTTCCAGCCGTCGAAGACACTGAAGGATGTGGTCAACAAGCGTTGATCATGGCTGTTACGGCTCTGGCTTTTCTGCCCGAAATTGACGTAACGCTGAACTAGATGAATTCATACGATATGATCGACGGCGCTCCTGGTGGGTGCCGTTTTTCGTTCATTATGGCCCCTGTCGTTGAATGCCGCATGTGCAACCTGGGCATAACCACGCCTTCTATGCCGCTCTGCCGCAAGATGCCCTTCGAATCATCTTAACCGTAGGGCTCAAGCTTGAGTTCGACGAGGGAGAGCAATGATGCCTGCGGCCGCCAAGACGCTGCGCGCGAAAGATCCTGAAGTGGCGCCTGCGGCGGATACACCGTTCCTTGGCATCACGTCATCCGCCAAGGGGCAGGTCTGGCGCGAGCGTTTGAAGCCGGCTGACCTCAAGGTCGCAACCACCATCAGCCAACGTCATGGCCTGCCCGATCTACTCGGCCGGATGTTGGCTGCACGCGGCATCACGCTTGAAGGCGTGCCGGTGTTCCTCGATCCGACCATCCGGGCGTTGATGCCTGATCCCCATACCCTGCGCGACATGGATGTGGCCGCGTCTCGTCTCGCTGATGCCATCGTCAAGAAGCAGCGGGTGGCCGTGTTTGGTGATTACGACGTGGACGGCGCGTCATCGTCCGCCCTGATGCAGCGATACTTCGATCATCATGGTGTGCAGAGCCGGATCTACATCCCCGACCGGATCTTCGAAGGCTATGGCCCGAATGCGGCGGCCATTGAGTTGCTG
Organism: Hyphomicrobiaceae bacterium; assembly: GCA_031429105.1. Lineage (GTDB taxonomy): Bacteria > Pseudomonadota > Alphaproteobacteria > Rhizobiales > Hyphomicrobiaceae > JAKFWF01. The sequence continues at coordinate 14,954 of JANOYV010000189.1, forward strand.
ATCAAGGAGGGGGCAAACCTCATCGTCACGGTTGACTGCGGCACGACCAGCTTCGAACCGTTGGCGGTGGCCGCAAAACTCAACACCGACGTGCTCATCATCGACCATCACCAGGCCGACGCCGAACTGCCGAAGGTGAAGGCTGTGGTCAACCCGAATCGCCAGGATGACTTGTCGGGCTTGGGGCACCTGTGTGCGGCGGGCGTCGTGTTCCTGGTTCTGGTTGCCACTACGCGCGAACTGCGCATACGTGGCGTCTACGGCGATGCTCTCAAGGAGCCTAACCTGCTTGAGCTACTTGATATTGTGGCTCTGGCAACGGTCGCCGACGTGGTGCCGCTGATCGGCCTCAACCGCGCGTTTGTGACCAAGGGACTGGCCGTCATGCACCAGCGCCACAATGTCGGTTTGCGCGCGTTGTTCGATGTCGCCGGACTCAATACCGCGCCGAACCCCTATGCGCTCGGCTTCGTGCTGGGCCCGCGCATCAACGCTGGCGGCCGGATCGGCGACGCGGCGCTCGGCGCACGGCTACTCGCGACCGAGGACGACTTGGAAGCGACCAAAATTGCAGCCGTTCTCGATAAGCTCAATGGCGAGCGCAAGGCGATTGAAGTCCAAATGCTGGAACAGGCCGTCGCTGACGCCGACCGGATGGTCGAGGCCGCGCCCGATCTGCCGATGCTGATCACCGGCTCCGAGGCGTGGCACAAGGGCGTCGTCGGTCTCGTCGCCAGCCGCCTGGTCGAGCGCTTCCGCAGACCGGCCTGCGCCATCGCCTGGGAGAGCAAGGGCGAGGGCACCGGGTCCTTGCGCTCGATTGCCGGCGTCGATATCGGCGGCGCTGTACGGGCAGCTGTGGCGGCTGGCCTACTGGTCAAAGGCGGTGGCCACGCAATGGCCGCTGGCATCACCGTGAAGCGCGACAAGCTCGACGCCCTCAACGCGTTCTTTGCCGAGCGGCTGCGCGACACCTCCACCCGTGCGCGCGAACAATCCGGCCTTGAAATCGATGGTGCGTTGACGCCCGCCGCCGTCAACGATGCGCTGATGACCTTGATCGAACGTGTCGGCCCCTACGGCCAGGGCAACCCCAACCCTCGTTTCGCGTTTCCCTCCACCCGGGTGAAATTCGCCAAGGTCGTCGGCGCGGCGCACATCCGTTGCGTGTTGGAAGCCGCTGACGGTTCGCGGCTCGATGCGGTGGCCTTCCGGGCGAACGGCCAGCCGTTGGGCGACTTGTTGACCACGCCCGGTGGATTGCCGCTGCACATCGTCGGCACCCTGAAGCGCGATACCTGGGGTGGGCGTCAAAAAATCGAACTAACAATCGAGGACGCCGCCGACCCGCGACGGCAATAGGAGTAAAAGGGGACAGGTACCGATTGGCTTGACTGCGCGCTACACTGGTATCCTGCCAGCAATCGGTACCTGTCCCTTTAAAGGCCGAACACCGATCATCGCCGTCGCTATTGCGCCATTCGGCGTGTAAGCTGTCGCCAAAGCGTAGTCGAGGTGGCGTCATGGTGCCTGCAACTCAGTACACACGCGTTGGCAATATCAGCATTGCCTATCAGACGATTGGATCGGGGCCGGTCGATCTCGTTCTGGTTCCTGGGTGGCTCTCGAACATTGAGTTGCTCTGGGAGGAACCGCGCGTTCGCCGATTTCTTGAACGGTTGGCCACGTTCTCCCGGCTGATTCTATTCGACAAGCGCGGCACCGGGCTTTCGGACCGCGTGGTTGAGGCTGCCACGCTGGAAGAGCGTATGGATGACGTGCGTGCCGTCATGGATGCCGTCGGCTCGTCGAAGGCCGCGTTGTTCGGCTACTCCGAGGGTGGAACGCTATGCGCGATGTTTGCAGGCACCCATCCGCAACGGGTCCATAGCCTGATCATGGCCGGCTGTTTTGCGCGCCGTGTCCGCGGTGACGACTACCCCGTAGGGCCGACCATGGAGGAGGCGATTGCGAGCTTGGACGCCATGATGGCCGGTTGGGGCGGGCCGGTCGGCATGGACATCCGAATGCCCTCGGTGGCGCAGGACAAGGCAGTACGCGAGTGGTGGGCTAAATATCTGCGCATGAGCGCCAGCCCGGCGGCGGCTCGTGCTTTATCACGGGCAAACTTCGACATCGATGTGCGCCCGTTGCTGCCGGCCGTCCAGGCACCGACCCTCATTTTGCACGCGACCCATGATCAGACCGTCCCTCCCGAGGCATCTGTGGAATTGGCCAAGCTCATCCCGCATGCCCGGCTGGAGATGATTGACACGATCGATCATGTCCCTTTCTTCGAGGGCGCCGACCAGATGCTGAAGCTGATCGAGGAATTCGTGACGGGCTCGCGCCTGTCGCTGGTTCGGGAAAGTAGCCTGCAGACAATCATGTTCGTCGATGTCGTAGGCTCGACCAACTTCGCCGCCGAACGTGGCGACCAGCGTTGGACTGATGAATTGCAGGCCTACTACCAAGTCGTCCGCAGCGAACTCGCGGTTTATAACGGCCGCGAAGTCAACACGGTCGGCGATGGCGTGGTTGCGAGTTTCGACGGCCCTGCCCGTGGCATCCGATGCGCCGCAGCGATTGCAGCGGCGATGCAGCACCGAGGATTAGGCGTCCGTGCCGGCTTGCACACCGGCGAGTGCGAGCGGCGCGACAATCAGCTGTATGGCATGGCGCTGCATATTGCGGCGCGCGTGGCGGCATTGGCCGACCCGCAGTCGGTGATGATTTCGCAAACCGTCAAAGATCTCGTCGCCGGCTCGGGCTTGAAATTTTCCAGCGCCGGTCGCCATGTACTCAAAGGTGTGCCGGGGCGATGGGGCATTCACAGGTTGGCGGCATAGTTCTACGCTGGCGGGCAACACGATTATCGGTACCAGGGGACAGGTACCGATTGGCTTGACTGCGCGCTATATCAATATCCTGCCAGCAATCGGTACCTGTCCCCTTGGAGCTGCCCATGAATTTCGAACTGACCGACGACCAGTTGGCCTTGCGTGAGGCTGCCCGCAAATTCGCCCACGCTGAGGCAGCCGACGTTGCCATCGCCTGTGAGGCCAACAACGCGCCGCCACCCCGCAGTTTCAAACACAAGCTTGGCGCGATGGGCTATCTCGGCATCAACATGCCGACCGAGTACGGCGGCATGGGGCTCGGCAATCTCGAAGCGCTGCTGGTGCTGGAAGAATTCGCCAAGGTGCATCCAGCCGTCGCCTTCCCGATCTTTGAGAGCGCCGTCGGCCCAATCAAGGCGGTTGAGCGGTTTGGTACGGCCAGCCTGAAAGCCCGCTTGCTGCCGAAGGTGGTCAGCGGCGATACGGTGGTCGCTGTCGCCATGTCCGAGCCCGATGCTGGCACAGCACTCACCGATCTCAAGACGCGTGCCGACATCAAAGGCCATAAGATCATCGTCAACGGCACCAAGCGCTGGTGCACGGGCGGTGGCACAGCCGATGGCTACGTCGTGTACTGCCGGATCGGCGACGCGAGAGGCGCGAAGGGCGTCGGCGCGGTTTATGTGCCAAGCGGCGTCAACGGTCTGACGTTTGGTAAGCGCGAAGAGTTGATGGGTTTTCGCGGCACCACCACCGCCGACATTTTCTTCGAGAACGTCGAAGTCCCGGTCGACCACTTGATTGTGCCGGCTGGCGGCTTCCCCAAGCTGATGGAGGCGTTCGACCTCGAGCGCTGCGGCAACTCGACGATGTGTCTGGGGCTCGCAGCTGGTGCGTTGGAGGATGCGCTGGCCTACGTGCAGGTGCGTCAGCAATTCGGCAAGCCGCTGGTCGATTTCCAGGCCGTACAAATGAAGCTCGCCGAAATGGTGATGAAGGTCGAGGCCTCGCGGCTATTGATCCACCGCGCCGTGACGCGCGCCGAGCATGGCTTCCCCTCGGTTGCCGATAGCTCGATTGCCAAGTGCTTTTCAAACGAAATGGTGCGTGAGGTCACGGGCGCTGCGCTCCAGTTGATGGGCGGCTACGGCTACTCCAAAGCCTACAAGGCCGAGCAGCGCCTGCGCGACGCCTGGGGCTGGGGGATCGCCGGCGGCACCATCGACATCCAAAAAATCAACATTGCCGCCGCGCTGGTCGGGCGGAGATTTGATCAGCGGAAGTGAGGGGTGTGGGCAAGTGCGATCGGGGACAGTTACCGATCAGGTGAATAGCTAGTTGCTACAATGAGATGCTCAAAATCGGTAACTGTCTCCAAGAGTCTCAAAGCCGCCGTGTTTGCGGATCGCGATATCAAGATTCTGGTGGTGAAGGATGGAGATCGGGATGTGAGGGCGGTGTGATGGGCGATGAAGTAAAACATGGCACCGGAGGCGCCCTTGGGCATGTTACTATTTCTCAGAGGATCATGATCGAGCTGCCGAACATATACTGGGGAATGTTCCTGAAGTTGTTGGATGGATCAAAGGCACTACGAGTCGCCCTTCGGATGATTCGCAAATGCATTACTTACTTCAGATGTCTGCGAAAGAGGTTTTACCAGAGGCGAACTTGGTTGACCTTGGAAACGTGGTACTTGCATTAAGGCAAAAAATTCATCCTATGAGCGAAGAAGATTTAAAACTTGTGGCAGATCTCAACCGGCGTAGCGATATTTTTGCCAAGAGTCGTGGGTACTAATTCCGGGACTCCGGGGACAGTCACTGATTTCCCCGAAAAGCCCGCCACACATTGGCGATTCCCCGAAATCAGTGACTGTCCCCCTTGATCCTGATGCCGAAATCGCCTGCAACGGGCCCCTCGCGTTGTCGTGAGCTAACCTCCCCACAACCGTCATCCCGGCGAAGGCCGGGACCCACGGCAAGGATCAACGGGCGCAGTGCTGGCGGAAGATTGCAAGCCGCTGCACGCGTTCATTTCAATCGTGAAGCCGGTCCGGTGGAGGGCTGTCGTGGGTCCCGGCCTTCGCCGGGATGACGGCAATTCTGGGCAGGTCCCAAGTGGTAAAATTACGAGGTTGGTGCCAAAATTCACCACGTTGAAAATTACAGCAGCGAGAAAACGCACCCAGACTTATCCCCGCTTGGCGCCCCCATGAGATACTCCACGTGTTCTGCTTCATCGAGGGCGCGCTTCGAAGGCGTTCTGAGTGCGGAGGCAGAATAGGACGGTCCGGGAATTAATCCAGCAACGCGCTGGAATTCTGGGAGGGTTCCGCGTGCCCTGTAGCGAGACCGGGGCCAGCCAACAGGTCTAGAACGGCCTGAACCAACCTCGCCTAAAACGCGGTGGGACCTTAGCGAAAATCCGTCCGGCTGGGGTGGCTCTGAGCCACTTGTTACAATGCGGCAAGACCGCCGTGTGGATCACGGCCA
>JANOYV010000190.1:0-17958 GCA_031429105.1 Hyphomicrobiaceae bacterium
ACCGCTGCCGCCTCGGGCCAGCCCTTGCGCGTCCGGCAACCGGTCCAGCCGCCGTCTGCCGGTGGCTGGACAATGCCGTTCTCAGGCGGGTGGGTCACAACCGTCGCACCAACACCCCCGCCCCGCTTGCGCCGCAGTGCAATCGACTAGCGCTGAGGCGACACATCCCGTCCGGGATGGCGCACTGGTGTGATATGAATTTGGTGCGGCCAAGAAGACTCGAACTTCCACGGGTTGCCCCGCTACCACCTCAAGGTAGTGCGTCTACCAATTCCGCCATGGCCGCGACCGTGAGACATTAATATGTCTCACGAAAATTGAACGGCAACGCATCAGCCTTGCCCTTCAGAGGTGCGGTCGAGTAACAGACCGCAATGGCGAACGCAAGACCGAACAACCAGGCGGCCTCACAGTTTGAAAGGGCTGTCACACCATGAGCAGCACACAGCCGCCGAAGTCACTGCCAACACGCCACAATCCGACCGTCGTCGAGTGGGCGATCAGTGATGCGCCGGTTGACTACTTGACTGCGGTTGCAATCATGGAGCGCCGGATTGAACAGATCGCTGCAGGCACCGCGCCGGAATTGATCTGGCTGCTGGAACACCGCCCGCTCTATACCGCCGGCACCAGCGCTAAATCAGCTGATCTTTTGACCCCTGACCGCTTCCCCGTGCACGAAGTCGGTCGCGGCGGACAGTACACCTACCACGGGCCGGGCCAGCGGATCGCCTATGTGATGCTGGATTTGCGCGTGCGGGGCCGCGACGTGCGCGCGTTCATCACCCAACTCGAAAGTTGGATCATCCAAACCCTGCAGGCCTTCAACGTTAAGGGAGAGGTCCGCGCGGACCGTGTCGGCGTCTGGGTTGCACGACCGGAGCGGGGCGCGGGCGTAGAGGATAAGATTGCAGCCGTCGGCCTCAGACTGCGCCGCTGGATTAGCTTTCATGGCCTCAGCCTGAACGTCGAGCCAGACCTGGAGCACTTCAGTGGCATCGTGCCCTGCGGCGTCACCCAGCATGGCGTGACCAGTCTTGTCGATCTGGGTCTCGTTCTATCGATGGTGGATGTTGACATGGCTTTGGAGAGCGCATTCACCGCTGTCATAGCGCCCGTTCGTCGCGTCGATCCACCTCGCGCGTAGCCGTCGTGTTTCACCAAGTCGTGTTTCACCGACAGATGTGAAACCACAACAGAGCAAAACCATAAAAAGGTAATCACAAAGCAGTGGATAACTGCAAACCTAACCGTACGGCTCTGCCCTCACTGCGGTTTTGGAGCAGCGCCCGGTGCTGCAGGCGGTGCCGGTTCGGTCGGCGTATCGGGACCATCGTAGTATAGGTACCCATCCTCGATCGACACAACTTCCGTGCCTTCGAGTTCGTATTCGTCATTTTCGCTGTCGTTCAGGCGAACGACGCAGCCCTTCATGCAAAGATTTTCAAGGACCGCTGCAGCCTTCAAGGCGTGATCCGTCTTGGCCTCGCCCTCGATCACGGTGATCTTGTGATCCTTATCATCGCGGTTCGTGATCGATATTGCATCAGATGGCGTCGCCGTGATGATCCCGACAACCAGCGCCACAGTCGCGCACGTCGAGAGTAAGATGAAGGAACCAACGGGTGACGAAGAGCGTCGGTTAAACACGAACTTCATACGCGTTGGTTCCTTCACCTGATGCCTTGCGGCAGCTTACTTCTTCTTCTTCGCCGCAACCTTCTTGGCCGGGGCCTTGGCAGCTGGCTTCTTGGCAGCGGTCTTCTTTGCAGGAGCTTTCATATCAGTCGTCCTTCTCTCTCGTTTATGATGCCTCGTCGTAGAGCGAGACTATTCGCCTGAGATCAGCGACTCAGGCTGTTTTTCACAATCAAGAGATTCACATGTGCGGGCAAACGGATTTTTCCGGTGACCGCTATCGAAGTTTTCGATAGATGAATTCATGCTTCAGTTATGGCCGAATTACGGACGCTAGACAAGTTGCGCAAAAGCCAAGGGACAGCGCCACGCATTTTGACATCAGGCGCGACAAGTTGATTGCATCATGGACATCATCGTCGCTCGTACATTTTTGATGGTCGCCGACACTGGCAGCTTCATCGACGCTGCGCGCAAAATGAACGTTACGCAGTCAACCGTGAGCGCGCGCATCAAGGGGCTTGAGGATTCACTCGGGCGCCCGCTGTTTGACCGTTCAAACAACGGTGCGACGCTGACGGCGGCAGGCAATCAGTTCCAGAAGCACGCACTCGCCATGGTTCGCGTTTGGCAGCGCGCCCAGCTCGAAGTTGGCCTGTCGGCGCAGCATCGCGACCACCTCGCAGTCGGTGCCGGCCCAAGTTTATGGGATGGCTTCCTGTTGAAGTGGGTGTCTTGGCTGCGGCTCAACATCCCAGATATCGCTGTGTCGGCAAGCGCTGCCTCGACCGCAGATCTGACCCAGCGCCTGGTTGAAGGCACGCTTGACCTCGCGGTCATGTATCGGCCGAGCCATCCGCCCGGCCTGATGACAGAGCACCTGTTTGACGAACAGATCGTGCAGGTCTCGAGCCAGCCAACCGCCTCACGACGTGCCAGCGATGACTATATATTCGTCGACTGGGGGCCTGACTTCCAACTCGACCATGCGGCCGCTTATCCGGAACTGGCGCAAAGCGGACTTAACCTTGATATCGGCTCGCGCAGCATCGATTTCCTGCTGGCCAATTCAGCCTCGGGTTACTTCCCCCTCCGGCTGGTCAAGAACCACATCGCCCGCGGTCGGCTACGTTTGAACAAGCGGGCGCGTAAATTTGTCTATCCGGTTTTCATGGTTTATCCCGAAGCCCGCGATGAAGCGGCGTACGAGCCTATCCTGGAAGGCTTGCGCAAGGCCGTCACAGCCCTGCGCTGAGCAAACGTCCAAGGACCTGCCTCTCAATAGCCCAGTGCAATGCCATCCTTGCGTGCGTCCGAGCCACCGACCAGTGTGCCGTTGACGCGGTCGAAGGCAACAATCTGCGCGCCGCCCCACGGCTCGGCCCGAACGGCAACCCGGTGCCCCATCTGTGCTAACCGTTCGGCAGTCGCTGCCGGGACCGCTGATTCAATCTGCACATCGGTGCCTTCGAAGAATACGCGGGGGCAATCAACCGCTTCCTGCGCATCGAGGCCGTAGTCGATCATATTAGTCATCATGTAGACGTGACCGATCGGCTGGAAGGCAGCGCCCATGACGCCGAACGCAGCGAACGGCTTGTCGCCCTGCATCGCCATCGCTGGCACGAGCGTGTGCATCGGCCGCTTTCCAGGCGCAATGCAGTTCGGATGCTTCGGATCGAGCGTGAAGCCTTGTCCGCGATTATGGAACACGACGCCACTCTTGGCCGCTGCCAATCCAGAACCGAAACCTGAGAACACGGAGTTAATGAACGAAACCGCCATGCCCTTCTCGTCGACGATGGAGTGGACCACGGTATCGGAGCCAGCGGGCGACGGGAGTGGCCCGAGATCGGGTGTGCAGCGCTTACGGTCAATGCGCTTCACGAGATTGTCGATTGTGCTGTCGGCCAACATGAACGCGACCGGCACTTTCGCCATGGCAGGATCGGCGACGAACTTATCGCGCATGCCGTAGGCAAGGCGCGCCGCCTCCATCATCACGTGATAGCGCTCTGGCGCCGTCGGGCTGTCCGACAAACGGCCCATCTTCGCCAGCATTTTCAGCATGATGAGTGCAACGATGCCATGATTGTTCGGCGGCAATTCGTGCAGGTCGACGCCATGGTAGCCGACGCTCAACGTATCGACATAGGCGCAAGACTGCGTTTCGAAGTCGCGTAGGGTATGTAGCCCGCCCAGTGCGTTGAGTTCGGCCACCATGTCGGCGCCGACTTTGCCACTGTAGAAGCCATCGCGGCCGTCCTTGGCGATCGCTTTCAGCGTGCCGGCGAGTGCTGGCACGGTGAACATCTCGCCCACACGGGGACTGCGGCCATCCTTCAGTAGCAACTTTGTGGCGGCCGGATTGGCTTTGATCTTATTGACAAGACCCGCCCAGTCGGTGCCGACGCGCGGGGAGATCGCAAAACCGTTTTCGGCAAGCTCTATTGCCGGCTCCAACACTTGCGCAAAGCTCATGCTGCCGTGATCCTTGAGCAGCCGCGCCCAACCATCAATGGCGCCTGGCACCGTCACTGAATGCGGGCTCTGCATCTCGATTTGCTTGATGCCCTTGCCAGCGAACCATTCAGGTGTCGCACCAGTTGGCGCTTTGCCAGAGGCATTGAGCGCGATCAACTTTTGTCCCGGTTTCGAAATAATCGCGAAGCAATCGCCACCGATCCCGGTCATGGCCGGCTCCACCACCGTCAAAACGGCGGATGCTGCAATCGAAGCGTCAATCGCGTTGCCGCCCTTCTTGAGGATCTCGATCGCGGTGAGACTGGCAGCTGGATGCGACGTCGCGACCATGGCACGACGTGCATGCACGGAGGAGCGACCTGGAAAGTGGAAGGAGCGCATGATTGGGTATCCGATGGTTGCAGCGACTAAGAAAATGGTTGCACCAACGACACGAAAGACAGGCTTTCTGTCAAGTCTGGGGCGCGCGGTGCAGCCCTGTGCAGCAAACTGCCTGCTATTGGTCGCACACGGGGTGACCTGCGGCCTAATACTTGCGGATAAATACGGCCTCGATATCGATGCGAATTTCATCCGACAGCAACGGGATGCCGCGTTTCATGCCGAAGTCGCTGCGCTGAATTTTGGTCGTCGCCGAGAATCCCGACACCCACTTGCCCTGGAAGTTGACGTTCGACGTCCCAAGCGGATGCTCGCCGGTGAAGTTCCACGTCGTCGCCAAGACCACGGGGCGTGACTGGCCGAGCAGCGTCAACATGCCCGCGATATCACCCGACTTTTCGCCAGTCTTCGTGATTCCGGTGCTCTTGAACATGATCCGCGGATTGTTGGTCGCGCCAAAAAAATCAGCTGACTTCAAGGCGTCGTCGAGTTCCTTGGTACCGGTCGAAACGCTGGCGGAGCGGATGGTCAGCTCGATGTCGCCCACCTCCGGTTCGGTTGGCGAAAAATTGAGCGTACCGTCCATGTCGACGAAGCGGCCTGATCGGCGCGACACACCCAGATAATCCCAGCTGAAGCGGATTTCCGTGTTTTGCTTGTCAAACACCCAGGTGTCGGCGCGTGCGAGACCTGAAAAGCAAAGGCTAACGAGGCCAACAGCTAAAACGTTGATCAGGAGGCGGGTCGCTCTGTTTGTAATCATCCAGCGCTTATAGTCCAGCTGCCATCCCGCCGTCGACAGCAAGCTCGGCCCCTGTGACAAAGCCACTCTCATCGGAGGCAAAGAACAAGGCGGCGGCTGCCACATCGTCGGGCGTGCCAAATCGCTTCATTGGCGTCTGATCGAGCAACACCTTGGCAAAGGCTGGCACACGCAGGACGCGATCGGTCAGCGCCGTTTCGATAAATCCAGGCGCGAGGGCATTCACGCGAATGCCAAACGGCGCGTACTCGACAGCCAGTGCGCGATTCAACGCCGATACTGCCCCCTTGGTCGCCGCGTACCCGGCAAGTTGGCGCAAACCGCGATGGCCCATGATCGAGGCGAGATTGATAAGCGATCCCCGGCCCGAGGCCTTGAGGAGGCTGAATCCATCGCGGGCAATGCGCACCACGCCGTCGAGATTGACCTCGCGTATTCTAGTCCAATCGGCATCCGACATGTGGCGGAAGTCGCCGCGCACGTTCAGACCCGCATTGTTGACGATAATATCGAGCCGCTCATGAGCCGTCTCGATGGACCGGAATGCGGCTTGGATATCCTGCCCGCGGGTCACGTCGAGAGCGAGAGCAGTGGCCGCCTGTCCGCGTGCTGTGATTTGTCCGGCAATGACCTCTGCCGCCGCAGCGTCCACATCGCTCACGTAAACGTGAGCGCCTTCGGCAGCGAACCGCGTTGCGATGGCAGCACCAATTCCAGCACCAGCTCCCGTGACCAGTGCAATCTTACCATCGAGACGTGCCATCGGCGACCCGGACCCTGTGTGTTCAATTGATCGAACCTCAATAGAACCATTCGGCGACATTTTGAAAGATCAAAGCGGCGTCAGTTAAATGCCGTAGTTAAATTCGCGAAGTTGGCCTCGGACGCCCACTCAACAAACAAAAGAGACCGCCTGATCAGGGCGACCTCGATTGAGACTGGGAGATCTGAAGTGAGATCAAAGTTAGGTGGTGTTACCACCAGCGGCGCCAGCCACCCCAACCGCGACGCTCGCTATCGTTGCGCTCCTGGGCGATATGGCGGCCCGCATTGTCCTGGGCGCGGCGGATCTGATCATGCTCTGAGCGCGAGACATGACCGTCGGCCTTAGCGCGGCTCTCAAGCAACTGAATGTTGCGCTGTTCCTGTTGCAGCTGGGCGGCTTCACGGCGGGTAAGCGAGCCATCGCGCTGGCCCTGCTGAATGCGGGCAGCCTGGTTTGCTTGAGCGGCGTCGATGTCGCGGGTCGAGGTTCCGTAGGCATTGGCAGCACCAGCGCCAGCTGCAATGAGTGCGATCGTGAGAATAGTGCGCTTCATGACTAGGGGTCTCCTCTGGCTTGAGCGCGACAATCGCGCCGGTCTTGAGGACAACATTGCGCCACTCGCGCTGAACCCATTCTGAACTGAAAAAATAGGTGCCGTTCATCTTTGCAGCGGTGGTTAGCGCTTGAAAATTCAAACTTTGTATGTCAATGTCATACACATGCCACACCGCAGCGCCCGCGATCCGATTTCGACGACATCCGTCCTTAGTGTGCGGGTGAGCGCTGATGAGCGTGCTTTGCTGGAACACGCCAGCGAGCAGGCCAAGACGAATTTGAGCGACTTCGTTCGGCGCAAGGCACTTGATGCTGCCGAGCTCAGCTTGCTCGAGCGGAACGTCGTGACGATCTCCGCGCGCGACTGGTTGGCGTTTGAATCCTGGGTCGCAAAGCCCGCACGAGCTATCCCGGCCTTGCAAAAACTGGCGCGCAAGCCGCTTCCATGGGCAAAGTAGACGCACCGCGCCCACTCGCCGAAACTGATCATCGCAGCACATTTGAGTGCGGGCGCGACTCCATGAACTTTTGGTTTTGTCGTCATGCCTGGGCCAACCATGCGAACGGCGCGTCCCGTGTCACTGTCTTGTGTGATCACACAACCGCACTAATCGTCGGGTACGTCACGCTCAGCTCTGGTCAGATCGAGCGGGCATACCTGCCTAAATCCCAGCAGCGCAATCGTCCCGACCCATTGCCGGTGACATTGCTCGGCCAACTTGCCATCCACACAGACCATCAGAGACGTGGCTACGCATCGTCATTAGTGTACTTTGCCTTGAAGACCGCTTTCCAGGCCTCGCGGATGATTGGTAGCATCGGTGTGATCACCCATCCGCTCGAAGAAAGTCTGCGAGACTTCTATGGCGCGCACGGCTTTCAGGATCTCCCCTTCGATCCAAAGCGTGCCATGATTGTACGAATGATCGATATAGAAACGAGCGGCCTGAACTGATGGAAGGTCGCCACAAAATGTAAACGCTCCCCGGCGGGGGGCGCCGGGGAGCTCTGTGGGACGGTTAGCCGGGATATTGTTTTGGCCGTCCCGCAGTTCTGGATGTCGGAGCCCTAACGATCAACTGCAGAGGCTTAATTGTGCTTCTTGTTGTAGATCCGGCGGCTCTGCACATTCTGCGCCTGATTGATGCGGGCACGCTCCCCGTTGGACACGACACCGTCAACTTTGGCTCTTGTTTCCATATTCTGGACCCGCGCCTCGCCCTTTTCGAGCTGATAGGTCTCTTTCTGATTTAGCTGACCCGAGCCAACGCCATGCTGGATCCGCGTGCTTTGATTCGACTGCCGGGTATCGACAGCTGCAGCGTTTGCGGCTGCCTGACCGAGCGTCGTGCCGCGCGGTGCCGGGGCGACGCCGCCCACCGTCTGCGCATCGTGCTTCTGGTTGTAAATCCGCTTGCTCTGCACGTCCTGAGCACCCTGAATCCGGGCGCGCTCGGCGTTGGTGAGGACACCGTCAGCCTTGGCCTTATTTTCGAGCTTCTGGACCCGGGCTTGGCCCTGTTCCAGCTTATACGTTTCGCGCGGGGACAACTGGCCGGAGCCGACGCCCTGTTGAATGCGCTGTTCCTGAGTTGCTTGCCGTGCGTCGATGCCCGGCGTGCTGGTCTGTGCGGCAACAACGGCAACCGTACTGATGAGAATGCTCAAAGTGAGTAGCGTGCGGTTCATGAAAAGTCCCTTCTGGGGTTGAGTGAGGGTGCCGATGGCAAAATCTGTTTAGGCAAAACTCAAGCCTTACGAATTCGCCGCGCGTCCCCTGATGTCACCGCTCCCGCCAGCGGTGTCGATCTGCTGCACACCGACTCAACGTTTGAGACCTGCCCCTCCCGTCGTCGAAAAAGTATAAAAAAAAGAGGCCGCCCGTGGCGACCTCTTTTCTAAAAATCGAGCATTAGCTCGACTTCAGTAGCGATGATTGTACAGCCAGCGACGGTACCAGGACTTCTGCCCGTCATTGTTTTCCTCGCGAACGTGCTGCCGGGCGTTGGCCTGGGCTTCGTGGATCGACTTGTATTCGCGCTTCGAAATGTGGCCATCAGCGAGTGCCCGGCGCTCCATCGCCTTGATACTCTCCTGCTCGGCCTTCAAGTCGCGATATTCGCGCTTGGTCAGCTCGCCGTTGTAGCGACCCTGCTCGATGGCAGCAGCCTCCTTGGCAAGGTTGGCATCGATTGTCTTCTGGCCGTAAGCATTGGCGCCACTAGCCGTCGCGATCAGGGTCGCGCCGAGGACAGTTGCGGTAAGGATCGACTTGAGGGCAATCTTGTTGGTCTTCACTTCCGACATGGCACGTTCTCCTGGGGCGGGGTTGGACTGTTACGGTTTTGATTTCTAAGGTGGTCGTTGAATGTGATTTCATACTGCACGCTTGCCGTTGAACCCGTTCTGAACGAGGGATTTAGGCAGCGTTCATCAAGTCAATTGGCGCGGGACCACGGTCAATCGCGTCAAAACTCAAATCGAAGGCACCAACCAAACATGGCGGCAATGACCAAGGCTGAGGCGCTCGCACATGCCCATCGCATTCTCGACAAAGTGCCGCTGATCGACGCGCATAATGACCTGCCGATCATCATCCGCTCGAAAGCCAACTGCGATGTGCGCTCGTTTGATCTCACCAAGGCGCACCAGGGCTACGACACCGATATTCCGCGCATGAAGGAGGGCCGGTTGGCCGCCCAGTGGTGGGCAGCGTTTGTGCCGACGCGGGTGACAAAGCCCGGGCTCGTCACATTGGAACAGATCGATGTGGCACTCGAAATTGCCAACGCGCATCCAGATGTGTTTCTAGCCGCCACCAAAGCCAGCGACATCGCGCGGGCCAAGAAGGCTGGCAAGATTGCGTCCTTCGTCGCCGTCGAGAGCGGCGTCGGCCTGGAGAACAGCCTTGCGCCCTTGCGCGTTTGGTACGCGGCCGGCGTCCGCCTGATGACGCTGTGCCACAATGAAACCCTCGATTGGGTGGATAGCTCCACCGACGCTGCGCGCAACGATGGCCTCACCACCTTCGGCGTCGATGTGGTGCGAGAAATGAACCGCCTCGGCATGATCGTTGATTGCGCGCATACCTCGAATGTGGCCCAGCACAAGGTGCTCGACGCCACCCGCGCGCCGGTGGTGTTCAGCCACATGAATGCGTTTTCGCTGTGCAATCATCCGCGCAATGTTTCAGACGATATTCTTGATCGCCTGAAAGCCAATGGCGGCATGGCAATGGTGACCTTCGTGCCGCCGTTCATTTCGCAGGAGCTTCGTGATTGGCAACGCCCGTTGACCGATGCCTATGGCAAGGCGCCTCCGGGTGCGAAGCGCTATGAGTTAACCGAAGAACAGGCGAAACGCGCTGGCCCCGCGCCACGCACCACACTTGAACAACTGTGCAGCCACATCGAGTACATGACCAATCGCGCTGGCATCAATCACATCGGTATCGGTTCTGATTTCTTCGGTGGCGCCGTGCCGGACGGCTTAGAGGACGTGTCGAAGTTCCCCGACCTGCTGGCCGAATTGATCCGGCGCGGCTGGTCGGATGGCGCGATCGCGAAGATCGCCGGCCGCAATTTTTTGCGCGTATTCCGGCAAGTGGAACGCACAGCGAGAGACCTGCAAAAAACCGAAACACCAAAAATTGCGCGCGTCGGTTAGTCCCTACTTCCACACCAGCGACACCCGGCTCGATAGCCACCATGCGAGCCCGGCCAGCGCGATGATGCCAACCACGGTTGCAACCTGTCGCGCTTGCCGGGCGAAACGGCGCCATTTGAATTGCCCGCGGCTTGCCTGGAAATGCTCGACCACCGGGTCTACGCCCGGCGCATCGAAGATCTTTGAGTAGGGCCGCGGCAGAACCGCCAACGTCACGCCCTCAAGCGTTGGGAACATGCGGTAGATCAGATCCTCGTCAAGGTCGAGCGCACCAGCTTTTGCTGATTCTGCAGCCCACCGCTCGGCGAACCGACGCCCGCCCGGCGTGTTGCGCACCAGTAGCGTGCCCGCTGCAATCCGCAGCATATTAAGTTTATTTCGGCGCCGATGGTCGAACAGCATCGTGACGTCGGCCTCGGCCGTCTCGAACAACTTAAGTGGCCGGCGCACGATCGCATCGGCGTCGAGATAGGCAACGTCATGTTTCGGCAAGCGCTGTAGGGCGTGCGCCACGAATTCAGCCTTGATGCGTGTGTTCGCCTCCCACCCGCCACGCGGCTCATAGCGCTTGAAGTAATAATTAAGGCCCAGCGCGTCGAGTGATGCCTTCAACGTCAGAATTTGCGGCAGATAATTCGGTGTATAGAACGCACACACAACGTAGCGCTGGCCACCATCGAGCCAGATCAAATCTTCGGCCAAGTCCATGTCTACGCGCTGATCCACTTAAAACCGTTCCCTATTCGCGCCAATAATCGTTAATCCAGTTCGCCGGCCTGAACCGCCGTTGCGTTAGATTGAGCCTCATGCCCTCACTCACGCGCTTTTTGATTTCATGTTCACCGCGCAACGCGCTGGCAGGCGTGATCGACCCGAAAAACACGAGAATTTTTCCATCCGCGGGCGGCTTAGGACGCGAGAAAAAGCGCAGCACCCGGTTGCGCGGCAAACAGGCGTGGGAGAACGGCACGCACCACGCCGACGGCCAGAATGTCACTTCGTCGGCGGCCTTCGTCAGAAAATTCTGCTCCTTCGACGCGTAGGTGTCGCGAATGACCTTGGGATCGGTTGCATAAAACCGCTCAAGGATATTGGCCTCACGACCAATGCTCCAGCGCACCACGGACGAGTTGCCATAACCCAACTGCGGGTCCTTCCACTCCTTGATGATCAAGAACCGTCCCGGATAAGTGAAGAATGGATCGAGACTGCCGATGATAACAAGGTCGAGATCGAGAAACAGGCTCAGTCCGACCAGCGGCATGTCTGGCCCGCCAAGGTCTGCCTGCATAAGGCCGAGCTTTGGCCAGTAGCGCCCGAGGCTCGGATCGAATTTGACTTCTGGCAGCGGCTTGACTTCAACCTCGGGGCGAATGCCCGTCGCATCGTCTGTGAGGCAAACGAACCGAACGGTCCACGTCGTGTTGCGCTGGACCATGCCGTAGAGCCGGTTGACCCATTCGGGTCCATACCGCGTGCCCCACTTCATGCACACGACGTTGACGCAGCGCGATTGCTGCGCGCGCGCAAAATCATGATCAACGAACGGTGCAGCTACACCCACGCTGGAATTGCCCCTGCTGATTAATTTAATGTCCCTGGCCAACATAACGACATTCAGTTTGACGCCACAAGCCATGACGCGAAGGCATGAAATAGGAGATTGATGCTCTTATGCCACAGCTGTTTCATTTCAGTGCCGCCGTTAGCCGACGGTTAAGGTCCGGACCCTAGCTTGAGATCACAGAGCCAAACAGCAACGAGCCCGCACCATGGCCTTTACCACTGCCGATTTGATTGATGACATCTGCATTCGCGGATCTGTGACGCGCGCCGACGTCGCGGCGTTGCAACGCACTCTCAACGAGCAAACGACGATCGATGCGACAGACATCGACGCTTTATTTCGGATCGAGCACACAACGCAGCCGCAGGACGCCACGTGGCAGCCGTTTATGATCGATGCGGCAGTCGATTTTCTCGTCAATGACATGACGCCGTCCGGCTACGTCACAGCTTCGAACGCCCGCTGGCTGGTCGAGCGCATTGCACCCACGGGCCGGGTCGAAACGCCTGGACTGTTCGAAGTTTTGGTCGCAGTTCTCGAGAAGGCTCGATGGGCGCCTGAAAACTTGGCGCAAATCGCCCTTGAGCAGATGAAGGCTGCCATCATCACCGGCCAGGGGCCGCTGCGGCGCGCCCAAGGTGCAGGATCTGCTGGTCAGATCACGGTCGATGACGTCATGAAAATCAGGCGCATTCTCCTCGCTTTTGGCAGTGAAGGCCGGATCGCCGTCACGCGCCGCGAGGCTGATGTGTTGTTTGATATCGAGGATGCCATCGCTGACATAAGCCAGCCCGCCGAATGGCAGGAGCTATTCATGAAGGCCATCGCGAGCGTTGTGCTGGCGACCTCGGGCTACAGCGTACCATCGCGACAGACTGCGCTGCAAAGCGAGCGCTTGACCTCAACACCGGATCATCTGCGCCCGGCAAACTTCATCGCGCAGCTGACTTCAGCCTACGCTCAGCCAACGACAGAAGGCCGCGCACTGGCGCGCCTCGAACGACAACGCATTGAAATCATTACCAATGAAGAACCCTCCTGCGCTGACGCCTCTTGGCTGACGGAGCGTATTTTGCGCAACCAAAAGGCGACCTGCCGTGAATTGACCTTGCTGTCCTATCTGCAGCGCGAGGCCATGCCGTTGCATCCGATGCTGCAGAACCTGGTGGACACGGCCAGACGCGCTGCCTGAAAACTCCCATAAATCGCCGCAAAATCGCATCCGCTGCCAAAGAACCTTTGGCGGCGGATATTATGATGACTTTTCAACACCTATTCGCGGCTGCGAGATCGTCCGCAGGCCCATTCATCTGTACTGAGCGGGCCTGCGACTGCCGGGGGGCAGCAATCAAGCGTGGCGGTCATACCCGCGCCGGAGGGACAATCGATGGGCATCTTCAACCGTGCACAGTTGCGCGAATATATTTGGATCGTCGGTCCGGTGTTGGCTCGCAAGGCCAGCACCTTCAAAACTGGAAGGGTCCCAACACCTTAGCCCTTCGTATAAGGTCCACATGCCGTTCACGAATTCCATCGGTGCGGGCTAGAACCTTAGGCAGCACTCGGTTAGGACAAGGGCTTGCCGCTGGCTGCCTTTGGGGATTTTGGATGTTCAAGAAGATACTGATTGCCAATCGCGGCGAGATCGCTTGCCGGATCATCAGAACTGCCAAAGGGATGGGGATCAAGACCGTCGCCGTCTATTCCGACGCCGACCGCGACGCCATGCACGTCGAAATGGCGGACGAAGCCGTACACATCGGCCCGGCCGCCGCATCCGAGTCCTATCTCGTGATCGACAAGATTATAGCAGCAGCCAAGCAAACCGGCGCCGAGGCGATCCACCCCGGCTACGGCTTCTTGTCGGAGCGCGAAGCGTTCGCGGTGGCTCTTGCCAAGGCCGGCATCGTCTTTATTGGGCCTAACCCCGGCGCAATTGCTGCCATGGGCGACAAGATCGAGAGTAAGAAAGCAGCCGCCAAGGCCAAGGTCTCGACCGTTCCCGGCTACCTCGGCGAAATCGCCGACGTCGCCCAAGCCACCAAGATTGCCGACGAAATCGGCTATCCAGTGATGATCAAGGCGTCGGCAGGCGGTGGCGGCAAAGGCATGCGCATTGCCCACTCGCGCGCCGAAGTTGCCGATGGATTCAACTCATCACGCAGTGAAGCCAAGTCGTCGTTTGGCGACGACCGCGTCTTTATCGAGAAGTTCATCGTCAACCCGCGCCATATCGAAATCCAGGTATTGGGCGATAAGCACGGCAACGTCATTTATCTCGGCGAGCGCGAATGCTCGATCCAACGCCGCAACCAAAAGGTGATTGAGGAAGCGCCCTCGCCACTACTTGACGAGGTCACCCGCCGCAAAATGGGCGAGCAGGCGGTCGCACTCTCCAAGGCCGTCGGTTACGACAGCGCTGGCACGGTCGAATTCGTTGCCGGCCAGAACCGCTCATTCTTCTTCCTCGAAATGAACACGCGGCTCCAGGTTGAGCACCCCGTTACGGAGCTGATCACAGGCGTCGATCTTGTCGAACAGATGATCCGGGTGGCAGCTGGCGAAAAACTTTCGATCAAACAGTCGGACGTCAAGTTGAAGGGTTGGGCCGTCGAAAGCCGCATCTATGCCGAAGACCCTAATCGCAGCTTCCTGCCCTCGATTGGCCGCCTCGTGAAGTATCGCCCGCCGCGCGAGGGGACCGCCAACGGCATCACCGTGCGCAACGACACCGGCGTTGGCGAGGGCGGCGAAATTTCGATGTTCTACGACCCGATGATCGCCAAGCTCGTGACCCACGCGAGCACGCGAACTGCTGCAATCGATGCCCAGGCCGAGGCGCTCG
Organism: Hyphomicrobiaceae bacterium; assembly: GCA_031429105.1. Taxonomy (GTDB): domain Bacteria; phylum Pseudomonadota; class Alphaproteobacteria; order Rhizobiales; family Hyphomicrobiaceae; genus JAKFWF01. The sequence continues at coordinate 14,666 of JANOYV010000190.1, forward strand.
ATGCCTTCTACATCGATGGCATTCAGCACAACATTCCGTTTCTGACCGCCATCATGCAGCACCCGCGCTGGCGCGCCGGCACCATATCGACAGGCTTCATTGCCGAGGAATATCCAGGCGGCTTCAAGCCACGCGTGGCGGCAGGCTTCGAAATCGAGCTCTTGGCTGGCGTCGCGGCCGCGATCGATCATCTGCACAACAACCGCCGCCGTGACATCACCGGCCAGATGGGTGGCTCGAATGTCCGTTTTGCCTCGCGCCGGGTGGTGCATCTGGGGTCGGCGGCGCAACGTCTCGACGTCACCGGCGGCAACGGCTATCCGACCTACGTGACGTTTATCGATGCCGCCGGCAGGGCCGGTCGCAGCCTCGAAATCGTCTCCGCGTGGTGGCCAGGCGAACCGGTGTGGACCGGCACTGTCGATGGCAAAACGGCAGCCGTCCAGATCCGCCCGCTGCTTAATGGCTACGACCTGCGCTATCGCGGCATCCAAGTGGCCGCTCGCGTATTCACCGAGCGGGAAGCCGCGATGGCAGCCTTGATGCCGGAAAAGGTTGCAGCCGACATGAGCCGCTTCCTGTTGTGTCCAATGCCGGGCCTGATCAAAGCGATCCACGTTTCGGATGGCCAGGATGTGAAAGCTGGCGATAACCTCGCCGTCGTAGAAGCGATGAAGATGGAAAACATCCTCAAAGCCGAGCGCGACGCCAAGGTCAAAATCGTCCGCGCCAAGGCGGGCGAAAGCCTCGCGGTCGATGCCGTGATCATGGAGTTTGTATGATTTGGGGGGAAGGGGGCGTAGTCACCGTCCGGGCCATCTAGGACATTAAACCTTTGACCGATGCCTTGATCATCAACAACCCTACCGTCAACGGTGGTGAGCCGACCCTCGGTGGCACCAGCATAACGGTTGGCACACTCGTGACGCGCGCCTACGCCGAGGGCTTGGATGCGGTGATGGCAATCGCGTCCCCCCCGCTCACCCCGGAAGCGGTCGACGTGGCGCTGAGCTATTGCGCCAAGCGCAGCTGCGATGAGGCCGCGATCTATTGCACCGGCTGCCGCCTGCGCACCGAACAGGACGGCATCACGTCCATCGATGCGTATCTGGCGCAGTATTCGACAACCCGGCTTGCGGGCTCCGGCCTTGAGGTGCGCGGCCCCGGTTCGATTCCCGCGCCAACGCCGCCGCCCACCATGGATGCGCTGGCGCGATCATGGCGCGGCGAGGAGATCTACTATCTCGCCCGCCGGGTGATCCGCCGCCGCAAGCAGCAACTCGAACCGCGCCCGAAGCGGATGGCTGGCAACCTCGACGCCGGGCCGACGCCCGCGATGATCCTCGTGCGCCCGCAGTTGGCCGACAACATCGGCATGGTCGCGCGCGCCATGGCAAACTTCGGCCTGGAGGATTTGCGCCTCGTGGCCCCACGTGACGGCTGGCCGAACGAGAAAGCGCTGGTGGCAGCGGCCGGTGCCGACTTCATCATTGATGCAGCACCTGCCTTCCCGACGCTCGCCGAATCGATGGGCGACCTCAACTACGTGGTGGCAACCACCGCCCGCCAGCGCGATTTGACGAAGCCGGTACTGACGCCCGAGCAGGCGGTCACTGAGATCACTCGGCGGATGGGCGAAGGGCAACGCTGCGGCGTACTGTTTGGACCAGAGCGCACCGGCCTCGATGGCGATGAAGTCGCCGTTGCTGACGCCATTGTGATGGCGCCTGTTAACCCACGTTTTGCCTCGCTCAACCTTGCTCAGGCAGCGCTTCTCTTCGGCTACGAATGGATGAAGGCCTCGCAGCGCGGCACACTTGGCCGTGTCACAACCTTTGAGCAGCCGCTTGAGACAGGCCTGCGCACGCGCGGATCGGAGCCCGCCACCAAGGAGGAATTGCTTGGCTTTATCGGTCATTTGAAGGGTGAATTGGAGCGGCTCGGCTTCTTCAACGAAAACCACAAGCGTCAAGCGGTGATGCGCAATATCCACAGTATGTTTGCGCGGATGGATGCGACAGAGCAGGAAGTGCGCACGTTGCGTGGCATTGTCGCCACGCTTGCCAAGGGCAAAGGGCCCGCACGCAAACCGTCCACATGACCTGCCATGATTAAGCCTACTTTGGAGTCGACCCCGTGAGCAGAGCGCGATAGTGCACGGCCAACTCTGAAAATACCGTGCGACTTGCAATCAAAGGGCCTGAACATTTTTTTCAACGACAGGCTATGCGCGCACCATCATTGATTTAGCGGGGGCAGGAACCAAATGCCGATGGCGACTTTCATGCGAAAACAGATCTGCGGCGGGCTGTTGGCAGCGTTCACACTGTCAGCGACAGCAGGCGCGACGTGCGCGCAGGACATCAGCGAGAACACCGTCAAGGCATTCATGAACTATGCCTGGACAATGACGCCCGCCAAGTTCACCAAGCCGGATGGCAAGGTGGTTGAGATCGACAAGAAACAACGCGAGAAGATCGAAGTCAGCGTTGACGTCGGCCGCGAGATCATTCGAGCCGGTCGCATGACGGCGCACGCCCAGCTCTGCGATCTGACGGAACTGCAAGTGCTCAACTATCGCTCGCTGATGAAGCGGGAGTCGGAGAAGAAAAAGTGGTCCGAGCCGCAGATGATTTACATCAACCAGCTGCACCTCACGACCGTGATGTTGCTGACCGGCAAGATTAAGGAAATCGTCGAAGGCGATGGCGGCGAAAAGCGCCCCGTGGTCGAGGACACACGCGCTGCCGATGCTAAATCGTGCACCGATGAACAGCGCAAGAAGGTCAGTGATTTGATTACCGCCTACATCAAGTCAGGCCCGCCGGTGTCGATCGATAGCGTGGCACCGGCACCGGGCGCTCCGACGGCGGCAGCACCGCCCGCTGTTGCACCGTCGGCTACGGCAACACCCGCCGCTGCGCCTGCGCCTAAGAAACCTTAACAAGGTTGCAGCGACGACCGGTACGCGTCGGTCGTCGTATCGAACTTAGGTCCGGCATCGATCAGCCACCATTTGAGGTGTTGACGATAGCTCGGACCACACGTATGAGACACCGATGCGCGGGCTTAACGGCCCGCGTTTTGTTTGCGCGCCTGTGATGCCGGGTCTTCTCCGTTCATCTGTCGGCCGTGGGTGTGAGCCCAACGGCAAAGGAAGGGGCGCTCCAATCTGCAATCGGGACGCGTGGGCCAAAGGCCGCGCCGCCCAAACTTGGAGTGCTAGATATGACGAAACGCGTCACTGCAAAACATAAGATTGACCGTCGCCTTGGCGAGAACATCTGGGGCCG
>JANOYV010000191.1:0-26452 GCA_031429105.1 Hyphomicrobiaceae bacterium
GAGGCGGGCCGCGACTTCCACCGCCTGCGTCCGGTCGCAGGCGTCGTCCTCGACGATCAGTTTCAGTTTGCGACCGTTGACGCCACCACTGGCGTTAATGCCACCGACCGCAAACCGCGCGCCTGCCTTCATATATTGGCCGTACTGCGCATACTGCCCGGTCATGGGGCCAGCGACGGCAACCAGCAATTCATCTTCCGTAGCTTGAGCAAAGTTGCTTGCGAGCCCGATGAGGCCCGCAAGCAAAAGTGCGCTTAAGCCAACGCCTCGGCCAGCGGCGTGTGAGCGTGGCCAAGTGCTACGGCTGCTGGCTCGCAGGTAATCTTGCCGTTCCAAACGTTGAGACCGTTCGCTAGATGCTTGTCGTCCTTGCACGCCTGTTTCCAGCCTTTGTCGGCCAGCGCCAGGACGAACGGCAATGTCGCATTGTTGAGAGCGTAGGTCGAGGTTTTCGGCACGCCGCCCGGCATATTCGCCACGCAATAGTGAATGACGTTGTCAACGACGTAAGTCGGCTCGTCGTGGGTCGTGGCCTTCGAGGTTTCGGTGCAGCCACCCTGGTCGATGGCAACGTCAACGATAACCGAGCCCGGCTTCATGGTTTTAAGGTGCGCCTTGGTGATCAGCTTGGGCGCGGCGGCACCCGGGATCAGCACGCCTCCGATCACGAGGTCAGCGTCGGCGAGATGATGGTCGATCGCATCACGGGTTGAATAGACGGTGTTCAACCGCGCGCCGAACTGGGTCCAAAGGCGGCGCAGCGCATCGACGGAACGGTCGAGCACGTAGACGTGGGCACCCATGCCGAGCGCGACGTCGATCGAGTGCGTGCCAACAACGCCGCCGCCGAGAACGACGACCTTAGCCGATGGCACACCGGGCACACCGCCGAGCAACATGCCCGGACCGCCGTGCGCCTTCTCGAGGAAGTAGGCGCCAGCCTGAACGGCCATGCGGCCTGCAACTTCGGACATCGGGGCCAAGAGCGGCAATCCGCCAGCGTTCGAGGTGACAGTCTCGTAGGCGATGCAGGTTGCCCCACTCGCCATCAAATCCTTGGTCTGCTCGGGGTCGGGCGCGAGGTGAAGATAGGTGAAAAGTACCTGATCGCGGCGCAGCATTTTGCGCTCGGCGGCCTGTGGTTCCTTTACCTTCACGATCATTTCGGCTGCATTGAAGATTTCAGCCGCTGTCTTGGCGATTGTGGCGCCAGCCTTGATGTAGTCGGCGTCCGTGGCGCCAATGCCGAGGCCAGCTTCCGTCTGCACGACGACCTTGTGGCCGTGGCCGACGACTTCGCGCACGCTGGTGGGCGTCAAACCCACCCGGTATTCGCGAACTTTGATCTCCTTTGGCACGCCGATCAGCATGGTTGAGTCTCCGGGTTGGGGGGATGATTGCAGTTCAAGAATAATCGAAGTTGACATGAATTACGTCCCATTCAGTGGACCTAGACGCGCGATCTTGCGAATGTCATTCTGAATTTCACGTACAAAATCGGAAAATATCCGAATGATCCTCGACCCACCCAATCGGCGAATTCTACAGGCCTTGCAGCGCGACAGCCGCCTCGGCATCGCCGAGCTGGCGGCCGAAGTCAGCCTGTCGCCATCGGCGTGTCACCGCCGCGTCAAGCTGCTGGAGGAGGCCGGTATCATCACCGGATATGCCGCCCGGCTGGATCGCCGCGCGCTGGGGCTGACGATGGAGTTCTTCGTCGAGGTGTCGCTCAACTCGCAGTCGGGCGATGCCTTCGACGCCTTCGAGCGTGCCGTCGCCGGGATGGACGAAATTCTCGAATGCCATTTAATGGCTGGCGGCACTGACTATCTATTGCGGGTGGTCGCCGCAGACCTCGCCGACTTCGAGCGCATCCACCGCGAACACTTGGCCGAGTTGCCCCATATCAGCCGCCTGCAATCCAAACTCGCCATCCGCACCGTGCGCGCGATGACCGGGTATCCGGTGAGGTAGGGATGAGCAGTGGCAAGGCCGTCGTCGTTTTAGCCGGATCAGCTTTCAGCCCTGTGCAGGCGCGGAGGGTTTGACGTTGATTTCGTCGGCGCGGGTACGCATGTGCCACGCGTCATACCGGGCCTGCATCTTCAGCAGCGTATCCATTTTCACGGCGAACGCCTTCTCGAACCGCATGGCCATTTCCGGCGAAAGAGCGGCATTGCCGTTCAGAAGCTGCGAGAGGGCGGGGTGACGATGACATGCCGCCGCTGCCCGACAGAGCTGGCCGCGGTTAAGTGTTGGGTTCCGCGCGTGAACCAGCGGAGTGCGTGGCGCATGCGGCGCAACGCGCTAACCCAACCTACGACTCTTGAACGATCGCGAAACTCAAATTCTGATCTACTCGGCAATCGTGATGGGGCGGAATGCGAGGTGAAATCCAAGTGCTGTTGCGACCTTCATGGTGGTTGCGAGGCTGGGATTTCCGTCTTCTGACAGAGCTTTGTAAAGTCCCTCGCGGCTAAGCCCGGCATCACGCGCCAACTGGCTCATGTTGCGCGCCTTGGCGACGTCGCCAAGCGCCAACGCCATAAGCGTTGGATCGTTTTCCTCGGCGGCGGCATTCAGATATTCGGCGATCATCGTTTCATCGGTCAGATACGCTGCCGCGTCGAAGCGCCGAAATGATACTGTAGCGTTGCTCATCGGTTCATTCCTTCCATTGGTCCGCGATGGTCTTTGCCGTCGCTATGTCGGAGGCTTGAGTGGCTTTGTCGCCACCACAAAGCAGGATCACGAGTTCCGTGCCGCGTTGCTTGTAATAAACTCGGTAGCCGGGGCCGTAGTTTATCCGCATTTCCGATATGCCCGCGCCCACGGGCTTTACATCGCCAGCGTTGCCGATCGCCAACCGCCGAATGCGCACGAGAATTCTGGCTTTGGCTTGGCTATCCCGAAGTCCCGCGAACCAGTCAATAAAAACGTCGCTTTCGACAATATCGACCATTGCGAAACAGTGCCGGTTTTATCGCGATATGTCAACCATGGTTCACATATCGTGACACCATAAACCGTTAAAACAGGTGCAGGCTATCACTCAACCTCAACCCCGCACTTGATCGTCGCGAATGCAGCTAGTGCTGCGGTGCGGGTTTCGCTGTGATCGACGATGGGCTTCGGGTAGGTGCGGCCAAGCACAACACCACAGTGGTTCAAGATTTCGCGCGGTGCCGTCCACGGCGCATGCAGATACTTGGCCGGTAGCTTCGCGATCTCAGGCACCCACTGCCGTACATAAGCGCCGTCTGGATCGTAGGTCTCGCCCTGCTTTTGCGGATTGAAAATACGGAAATAGGGGGCAGCGTCGGCACCAGATCCAGCGATCCACTGCCAGCTTGCGGAGTTGGACGCGAGGTCGGCATCAACGAGGCAATCCCAGAACCAGGCTTCGCCGTCGCGCCAGGAGATCAGCAAGTTCTTGACCAGAAACGAGCCGACGATCATGCGTACGCGGTTGTGCATCCAGCCGGTCGCCCATAGTTCGCGCATGCCTGCATCGACGATCGGGTAGCCGGTTTGCCCGCGCTGCCACGCCTTGAGTTGGGCACTTGTGCCAGCCCACGGGAACTTCGCGAACTCAGGCCGGAACGGGGCCTCTGGCAAGGTCGGCCAGTGAAACAGCAGGTGATAGGAGAACTCGCGCCAGGTTAGTTCCTTGAGAAACGTTTCGAGGCCTTTGTCGAGCTTCGGATTGCCATCGGCGAACCCGCGTGCGCGATGCCAACACATGGCCGGGCTGATTTCGCCGAAGCGCAGATGCGGCGATAGTTTCGACGTGCCCGGCAGATCGGGGCGGTTGCGTTTATCCGTGTAGTCGCGCAAGCCCTCATCGAGGAACGTCTCGAGCCGGGCTGAAGCGCCAGCTTCGCCCGGCGTCCAAGCCTCGCGCAAGCCACCTGCCCAGTCTGGCTCGGTGGGCAGCAGGTCCCATGTTGCCAGCGCATCGCTTTTCGGAAGCTTCGCTGGAGCAGCAATGTGTTTTGGCGCTGCTACAATCTCGCGCAAGTCCGTTGCCGACACCTGGCGCCAGAACGGCGTATACACCTTATAGGGTACGCCGGTCTTCGTGCGCACCAGATCAGGATCGAACAGCAACGTACCCACATACCGCTTGAGTGGCACGCCAACGGCCTTCAAGTCGTCGTGAACCTCTGCCTCGAGTTTGCGCGCCCATGGCTCATAGCACCGGCTCATGACGACGCGAGTTGCATCCGTTTCCGCGACCACCGCTTTGATCACATCGCGCGCAGGTCCGCGTCGCAGGTTCAACATACACCCGCGCAGCTTCAATTCCTGAGCGAGCGATGTGAGGCTATAATGCAACCACCATTTGCTGGCCCCGCCCATGGTCCAGGTGCCGGGAGACTCCTCATCGAGAATATAGAGCGCTATAATGGGGCCGCCGTCCTGGCAGGCGTGCACCAGGGCCGGATTATCAGCCAGCCGCAAGTCTTGGCGAAACCACATGATTGTTGGCTGGGCGGTCATTGATTTGTCCGGTCGACGAGTGGGTTTCAGGCGGAACGATTGCGCCCTTCATGAAACGCAGATTAGCCCGGGCCAGATCTATTCCGCTCGCATCAATTGCCGAGCAGGATGTCAAACAACGTTTTAGGCTTCGGGCCCTGGCGCTGTTGTTGCTGGCGCTGCGGCTGCGATCCGCCACCCCCGCCACCCCAACCGGACTGAGCCCACGGCGCCCATGAGGGCGTGCCGTTGCTGCTGCCTTCGTTCGAACTCGACACGCGACGCGGTTGCGGCACTGCTGCCACCGGCACTTCCTTCGGTTTGATGGTGCGCAACGTGAAATCGTCGGTCACGCCGTCGATGCTGGCAACGGTGACGCGGCCCTCACCCCAAGTCCATTCGGACACACGATCACCAACGCGGTGCGGCTGCACGCCGATGACGGACGCGGTTTGCGTGTCGACGATTGCGACTTGCTCGATCTCGAGCGTGCCCGAGCGTCCGGCGCTGAACTTCAAGGTGCCGATGCCTTGCGTTGGTGCCTTGCGCAAGTCCCACTCGACCAACTTCGGCGTGCCTTCGCCCATCATTTCGAGCGGCACGCGTACCTTGGGGTACTCGTCGGTGATCGCGACGTAGCGGCCAGCGCGTGCTAACACTCGCCAGCGGCCGATGCCAGCGCCTGGAACATCGACATCGCCGGTGTTGTCGGGTGTCGCACCCAATCTGTCGAGGCCTTCGATCGCGTCCTTCAAGCCTGGTTTCACGGTGAGTGCGCGCCTTAGGCTTGCAACCGCCTCATCGATACGGCCCAGTGCTTCTTCGACTTCGCCTTTCGCCCAGTAGGTTTCCGCCCGGTTGGGATCGATTTTCAGCGCCTTGTCGATTTCCTTAAGACCAAGTTCGGGCTGCGCCGTGATTTTGTATACGTAAGCCCGATAGGCAAAGGCCGTTGCCGCTCGTGGATCGAGTTCGATGGCGCGGGCAAGATCGGCTTCTGCCTCTTCGAACGCCTCTGCCTTGGCGTGCGCCAACCCCCGGCCTTGGTGGGCTGCCACCGACTTGGGATCGAGTTCGATTGCGCGGGTAAAATCCTTGATCGCCGAGGTCGCGTTGCGGTTCGCCAGATATGCCTGTGCGCGCAGCACGAACACTTCTGGGTTGCCTGGATCGAACGCAATGGCACGGCTGAGATCTTCCACCGCGTCCTCGAATCGCTCGACCTCGATCTTGGCTTCGGCTCGTGATCGATAGGCGCTCGCAAAGCGGGCATCGCTCAAAATGGCACGGGTAAAATCGCGCATGGCGGCATAGGGGCGGGCTTCGGCCAGAAAGGCGCGACCGCGACCGGACAAAGGCGCGGCACTTGATGGTAACAACTCGATCGCCTTGGTATAGTCGCGGATCGCTTCTGGGGTCTGGCCGAGCTTCATGTGGGCGCCCGCACGATTGTGGAACGCAACGGCGTAGCCCGGCGTCAGCAAGATCGCACGATCAAAGTCCTTGATGGCTTCGCGGGGCTGTCCGATCACCATCAGCATGTTACCGCGATTGTTGTAGACCGCTGCATATTCAGGAAATAGCTGGGCTGCCCTGTTGAAATCCTCGATGGCAAGGCGCGCTTGCCCGACGCGACCGTAAGCCACTGCCCGATCATTCAGGATAGCAGCACGTCGGTCGTTGCCGAGTGCTGGATCCTTCAAGGCCTCGGTGAACAGCGAGACGGCCGACGATGCGCTGCCCTTGACGAGCGCCGCCGATCCTTCCTGCGCGCGGAATGCTGTTGGATCTGTGCCAGCGATAGGGCCAGTTGTTTGCGCCAAAACACTGTTGCCCAGCAAAAACGGCAGGGCAAGGAGAGCTGTAAGTCGGCGGGTGGTCGGCATCGGCGGTTAATATCACCAGTTCAATCAGACGAACCTCAGATGTGTTGAATTCGCAGTGCCGGTCAATAGCTGGGGACTAAGGCCAAGTGTTGCCCAAACCATCAGACCTATCGATTGATATGTTGCGAAAACGCCGCGAGGTACTCTGTTTGATCGCGTGGACAGACCTTGCAGGTTTAATTTTACGATGTAAATCATTAGGTTGGGTCTAAATCCGGACTGTCGACGCTAACGATGATTTGCGCAAATGCCACAGTTTCTCCGCTATGATCTGGTAATCTTCACGATGGCGTGGGTGTGAAAAACGAGGCGGGGCGGAATGTCGGAGACCGTGCGTGGCGGCCAGGGAACAGAGACCCCGGTCAATCCCTACAGCCTGCTTGAAGCCGTCAACAACTCAAGTGATACGGCGCATACGGCTTGGGTACTGTTTCTGGCGTTGATGGCCTATTTGATGATTGCAGTTGCCGGCGTGACGCACAAGGATTTGCTGCTTGAGACGCCGGTTGCCTTGCCGTTGCTGCAAGTGAGCATTCAGCAGGCGCAATTCTTCCAATTTGCAGCAATCCTGCTGGTGCTGCTGCATCTGGGCGTCGTTGCGCAGTTGGTGCTTTTAGCCCGCAAGACGCTTGAGTTCGATCAGGCCGTTCGTTCACTTGAGGCGACGGATTTGCGTACGCATCCGTTGCGACTAGAGTTGCATAATTTCTTCTTCGTCCAGGCGGTCGCAGGCCCCCATCGCAGTTACGTTATGAGCGCGTTCCTGCATGGTATGTCGTGGCTCACACTCGTCGTTGTACCGGTGATTTTGCTGCTGTTCATCCAGATCCGCTATCTGCCGTTCCACGATGCAATCATTACCTGGTCGCACCGCATTGCGCTCGTCGCTGACATTGGAATGCTGGTTATGATCGGGATTTTTCTCACCCGCGCTGAAGCATCGTTTCCAAGCGCTCTGTGGCATACGACGAAGGAGCATCCGCTCACTTTTGTTGGTACGACCGGATTGATGGCAGCAGTTGCCTTCTTCTCGTTTTTCGTGGCGACCATTCCCGGCGAGTGGCTTGATCGATTATCAGCGCCGATGTCTTGGGCGACGGGAAACCAGCCTATCACGCAGCCTTTGTCGCGGATCGCGAGCCAAGCAGTGCCCAAGGCACAGGGGTTTTCGCTGCCGTTTGCCAGTGCGCGCAGCGATGGTTCGCTGTTCGGCCTGTTTCATCGCAACATCGTCGCGACCGACGCTGATCTTGTCCTGTCAAAGGATGCGCGTCCCGGCGAGGGCGGGATCGCGCTGCGCAATCGGGATTTGCGCTTCGCAAAGCTTGATCGAACCGATTTCAGGGGCGCTGACCTGACCAACTCCGATCTTGATGGTGCGAGTTTCGTCGGCGCCGATTTGACCAACGTCAAGATGCAGTGTGCCGACATCAACGAACTTTATTTGTCGGATAACCGGGAGGCAGCGCGCTGCGTCTCGGCGCGTGGCACAAATTTCACGCGGGCGAAGATGAAGGACGCGCGGCTGGCTGGCATCGATGCGCGCGGCGCCCGTTTCGAGGAAGCGGGACTTGAGGCAGCGGATTTGACATACGCACTCTTATCGGGCGCGAACTTTTCCAGCGCGCATCTGGAGCGGGCTGATTTCAGCGGCGGCACGCAGTTGCAGGGCGCGAATTTTCTGATTGCCTCGATGCAGGGCGCAGACCTCAGCGGTGCGATCCTGTTTTTGGCTGATTTCTCCAGCGCGCAGATGCAAGGTGTGGTGTTCAGCCATAGCGAAATGCAAGGCGCTCTGTTGCGCGATGCCGATCTCGAGGGCGCGGACCTTGGGCGCACCAAGTTACAGGGGGCAGATTTCACGCGGGCGAAGTTACGGGCGGCTGACATGCGGGGGGCGACAATCTGGAAGACACTTCTTCCAGCCGACGACATTCTGCAGTTGGCGGATTTCTCGGAACTGCTGATCCAACCGCTTGATGCAACGGAGGTCGCCCGGCTCGGCACTATGATCGATAAGATTGATCAGGGGGCCTTAAAAGCGCAAATGCGCGATGGCCTTAAAGCGATCATGACCCTTGCAGAAGCCCAAAAATGGGCGGCGACGGCCGACGCGCAGAAGTGGCAAGCGCTATCGGCGGCCTCTGGCTCGGTCGCAACCGATGCCTATAAGGGCCAGATCACGGAGTTCCTGGCTCGATTGATGTGCAAAGCCAGATGGAGCAACGGTGCAGTCGCGACAGGCATCGCAAAACGCGCGCTGGGCCAAGCCTTTCGCGGCGATGTCGCGATTATTTACGACCGGTTGAAGACAAAGGAATGCGCGGCATCTGAGACCGTGGCTCGCAAGTCGTTTCGTGACCTTGCGGCGCAAGTGGACATTGTGCGCGGCAATTGAATTCCACGCGCTATTGACGGCGCAACGGCGAAGGGGCTTGCAAACGGACGGCGTTCTGCTAATTTAGAACGAATAGCGAACATTGTGATGCTGTCCCGTCACAAAGACGTGGACAAGCTGAGGTTCGCATACAGGTGACGCCCGGTCCCGACTAAGCTTATGCAACTAGAATCATGAGCGTAATCGAAGCATCGAGCGCCGTAACGCCAGAAGGAGTTCCCATGGCTGGTTCCGTAAATAAGGTGATCCTGGTCGGCAATGTCGGCAAGGATCCGGAGATCCGCCGCACCCAGGACGGTCGGCCGATCGCCAATCTCTCGATTGCAACCAGCGAGAGCTGGCGCGACAAGAACTCCGGCGAAAAGAAAGAAAAGACCGAGTGGCATCGCGTCGTCGTGTTCAGCGAGCCGCTATGCAAAGTGATCGAGCAGTACGTCAAGAAGGGCGCGAAACTGTACATCGAAGGTGCGCTGCAGACCCGTAAGTGGACCGATAAGGATGGCGTCGAGAAGTACTCGACTGAGGTTGTTCTACAAGGCTACGGCGGCACCATGACGATGCTCGACGGGCGGGCTGGCGCTGGCGCCAGTGGTGGCATGCAGGAAGACGGGCAATCGAGCTACGGCGCTCCTGATAGCGGCTACGGTGGCAGTGGTTCATCGTCCGGTGGTGGCAGCAGTTATGGCGAGCCGAAGCGAGCTGCCAAAGGTGCCACGTCGAAGAGCTTTGATAAGCCGCTTGACGACGAAATTCCGTTCTGAGGCGCAAGTTTGAGGCCTCACGTTCGAGGTTTGTTGTGCGGGCGACGGCGATGCTACCGTCGCCGCTTGCCGCCCTTGCCTTTGCGTGCCGTGGCCGGTCTCGCCGTAATTTGTGGCTTGGTGACCGGAGCGGTAGTTGCCGAAAGATGCGGTGCTGTCAGGGCGGTGAACGGTACGGGCTCGACGTGGGGTGTGCTCGGATTCGAGTCCGCTTCCCCGGATATGATGGCAATTTTAGCTGAGCCAGTTTCACCCGCCTTTGAACTTGCCGCTTTGACGTCAATGAACAGGTAGCGGACTTCCGGGTGCTGCGCCTTGATGGCGCTCGTGAGGCGAGCGTTCGCCGCTTCGACGTCGGCGGCGGTTGCTGTGTCCTCCATGTCGACGCTGGCAGCGACGATCACGTCGTTTGGACCCAACTGCATCGTGCGAATTTCATTGATTGCGCGAACCGGCCCAGACTTGCAACCTTCCGCGCTGAGCAGGTTGCGCACGTTCGTCTGCACCTCTTCGGATGCAGCCTCACCAATCAGCAAACTCTTGATCTCGATCGAGAGGAAGGCTGCCACCGAGGCCAGGATCAAGCCGATCAGGATCGACGCGGCACCATCCGCCCAGTCCAACTCAAGTATGTGTGCTGCGGCGATACCAATCAAGGCAACCGTCAAACCGGCAAGTGCCGCGAGGTCCTCAAGCAGCACCGTGAACAACGCCGGGTCCTTCGAGTGACGCAGCGCCGATATCGCGCTGCGTCCTTCACGCGATTTGTTGAACGCTTTCAGCGCCTGCCGCGTCGAGATGCTTTCCAGAACCAGCGCGATGCCGAGCACGGCATAGTTCACCTCGACGTTGCTGATCGGGTGCGGATGAAAGAGCTTATCGACGCCCTCGTAGATCGACACTCCGGCGCCGAGTGAAAACAGCACAATTGCAACCACGAAGCTCCAGAAATAGAGCTCCATCGCATAGCCGAACGGGTGGCGATCATCGGCTGGCCGTGCGGCCCGCTTGATACCGTGGAACAGCAAACCCTGGTTAGATGTGTCGACGAGAGAGTGGATCGCCTCCGACAGCATGGCCGACGAGCCGGTGAAGGCGGCTGCCGCAAACTTTGCAACCGCGATGCCAAAATTGCAGCCAAGCGCGATCAAGACGACCTTGGTCGACCCTTCTGCTGACATTCGCGTCGCACTCCCGTTTCAGTCGCGTGGCAATAACACTCTAACCATCATCTGCGGTTGAATAAATCGTTGCCAAGCCTCGCATATTTTGGTCTCTCTCCCGGCAATTAGCAGGCACACGCTGGAGAAGCACAATGGCCGACCAGGAAATTTCGCGCGACGCGATTGCGGCGACCTATAACCGGTTGCGGCAACACGTGCGCAAAACGCCCATCATCGAAAGCCCAGCCGGCGATTTCGGCATCGACGCTGGGATGTTGACGTTCAAGCTCGAGCATTTGCAGCATGCCGGCTCGTTCAAGTCGCGCGGCGCGTTCGCCAATTTGTTGATGCGAGATGTGCCGAAAGCAGGTGTCACGGCTGCCTCCGGTGGCAATCACGGCGCCGCCGTCGCTTATGCCGCCTCCAAGCTCGGTCGCAAGGCAACGATCTTCGTGCCCGAGATTTCATCGCCAGCGAAGATCCAACGCATCCGGGATTTCGGCGCCGATCTTGTTGTTGGTGGTGCGGCTTACGCAGACGCGCTGGCTGCATGCGAGGCGCACGGCAAAAAAACCGGCGCACTCGGTGTTCACGCCTACGACCAAGCTGAAACGCTCCTCGGTCAGGGCACGGTCGGACTTGAGTTGGAAGCCCAGGCGCCCGGCATCGATACATTGCTGGTGGCGGTTGGCGGTGGCGGGCTGATCGGTGGCATCGCTGCCTGGTATGAAAGCCGCGTTCGGATCGTCGGTGTCGAACCGGCGACCAGCAATGCGTTGTTCCAAGCCTTTGCTGCGCAAACCCCGGTTGACGTTGACGTTTCAGGTTTAGCTGCTGACAGCTTGGGAGCGCGCCGCGTTGGCAGCCTGATGTTCCCGATCGCGCGCAGTTTCGTTGAGCAAGTCGTGCTGGTCAGCGATGCGGCCATTCAGGAAGCGCAGCTGAGGCTGTGGCAGTCGCTTCGACTTGTGCTTGAGCCGGGCGGGGCTGCCTCGTTCGCAGCTCTGCTGAGCGGCGCCTACAAGCCTGCCAAGGGCGAGCGTGTTGGCGTGCTGTTATGCGGCGCCAACACGACTGCCGTTGACTTCAAGCCTTGATGGTTTCTGCAAACTGCAAGACGGCGGTGTGGTCTGCCTGTTTGCCAAGGCTCGCCAACGCGCGGGTGAGGTAGGTACTGACGAACGCCAACTCGTCTGCTCCGATGCTCAACTCTTCCGCAAGCCGACGCGCCATGCCAACGTCTTTTTCCATCAGCGCCAGGGCAAAGCCTGAATCGAATTTGCGCGACAGCATGTAGCGCTCGGCCTTGTTCTCGGTGGTGTTGTTGCGCCCGGTCGAGGCGTTCAGCACTTTGGTCATCACCGCGCCATCGAGACCGAATTTCTGGCCGACGATCAGCGCTTCGGCGGTGGCGACGAGGCCCGCCGCCGATACGTAGTTATTCAGCGCCTTCATGGCATGGCCGGAGCCGAGTGCTCCGGTACGATGGATTGTCCCCATGGCCGTGAGCACGGGTTCTACGCGGTCGATCTGGGCCGTGTCGCCGCCCGTCATAATGGCAAGCGTACCAGTGATCGCCTTGCCGACGCCACCAGAGACGGGCGCATCGATCATCCCGACGCCCTTGGATGTCAGTGTTTCACCCAATGATCGCGTGTCGAGCGGGAAAGACGAACTCATATCGATGATGATCGCCCCCTTCGGCAGTCCCTTCGTAACGATCCCGGCCTCACCGAGGATTGCCTCACGCACGTGGCGGCTCTCGGGCAGCATCGTGATGACGACTTGGCACTGGCTCGCGATGTCGCTCGAACTGCTCGCGGCTGTGATCCCCTTGGCAGCGTCCACCACCGGTTCCATCGCAGCGCGATTGAGGTCGTGCATCAGGACACGGTGGCCAGCTTTCGCCAAGCAACGCACCATCGGCGCACCCATATTGCCGATGCCGATGAAGCCGATTGGATGTGCTGAAGCCACGTCGCGTTCCTCGCCTGATTGAAGCTTGTTGGCGAGGATCTTAGCGCCCCTCGCGCCACCAAGCGAGTGCGATCAGGAATAGCAGGGCTGCAAGGGCCAGCAGGCCAGTGAACATCGGCGTCAGCTTAACGCCCCGTGTTACATAGGCCTCGCGGTCTTTGAGTCCGAGCCAGCCCGAGCCTGCGAGCACCTTCGCCGACGACATCATCGTCACGCGCGGCACGTCGACCGAGGTTGGATCAGCACTGGCGAACAACCCGGAACCCTTGGTCCAGAACACGCCACCTCCGGTCGCTTCGACCAAAGTCTTCAGCTTCTCATCGGTCGCGGTCACTTCCGACATCTCGCGCGCATCTTCCGCGCCGACGTGAGCAACAGCAGTCAACGGACCGGATGGACCCGGCGTTTGGACTTTGTAGAGACCAGGTTCCGTCACATCGATGGTCGAGCGCCACAGGCCAGGCGTGCTTTTGTCGGGGCGAACTTCGGAGGAAGTGCCGCCCGGCGCCATCACTGCAACCGGCGGCACGGTGACTTCCATCGAGCGCCGCTCGATGGTCAACTTCAGCCCCTTCGATGAAGCGATGAGGCGCTCTTCCTCGAGGTCTGGCTCTTTCATCAGCCAGTGCGACAGGCGGCGCAGCAAGTCTGTGTGTGGTCCGCCACCTTCGTAGCCGCGCGCCCAAAGCCACGCGTGATCGGACGTCAACAGTGCGACGCGGCCCTTGCCCTTGCGGTCAAGCACGAGGAGCGGCTTTTCTTCCGCACCACTCATGACGACGCGGCCCCGGTCGGGACGCACGTCAACCTGCCGGAACCAGCGCCCCCAGGTTGGCACGGGGCCATCGCCACCGGGCAGCCCGCGCGTCACCGGATGCTTGGTGCCAACTTCGGTGATTTTTGCCTTGAACGGAATTTCGAGCACGCGACCCGTCGGCAAGGCCGGCAGCACCGGCGATAGCGGCGTGCGCACGAGGCTCTGTGGACCCGAATAATCGTCACCGGCTGCGACCAGCAAGGCGCCGCCATGATCGTTCACGTAGCGCGCAATATTGTCGTAGTAGGGCAGTTGTAGAATGCCGCGATGTTGATAGCGGTCAAACACGATCAGGTCGAATTCGTTGATCTTTTGCGAGAACAACTCGCGCGTTGGAAACTGGATCAGTGAGAGCTGGTTCGTTGGTGTTCCGTCCTGTTTTTCCGGCGGGCGCAAAATCGTAAAATGCACGAGATCGACGGCGGCATCCGATTTCAACAGGTTGCGCCATGTGCGCTCGCCTGCGTGCGGTTCGCCCGATACCAGTAGCACGCGTAGATTTTCGCGCACACCTTCGGCGGCCACGACCACGCGGTTGTTGGCCAATGTCAATTCGCCCGGCACGCCTGCAAGCTCAATCTCGACGATGTTCTGGCCCGAATGCGGGAACGGCATCGGCACCTTCAATGGCCGACCGATCTCGCTGCGGACGATCTCATCGGGGCGGCCCTCGCGGCGGACGTTGAGCTGCACGGCGTTGCTGGCTTGGCCGGAGCGTCCGGTTTCGCGGACGATCAACTCAATGTCACGGCTTTGGCCGACGATGCCGAATTTCGGCGCGGTGACGACTTCGATGCGCCGATCAAACTCGTTTGGCCGTCCCGTGAGAAGCGCGTGCACGGGGGCATCGAAGCCCAGGGCCGCTGCCGACTTCGGCACGTCATGCACTTGCCCATCGGTAATCATGATGACGCCAGCCAAGCGGTCTGGCGGCACGGTCGCCAACGCCTTGTTGAGATCGGTGAACAGCGTCGTGCCAGAGGTCGTCTCGCCGTCAGGCTTCGAGGACGACACGAACTTGATCTGCAGGCCGGGGATTTTGCCGAGTTTCGCCTCGATGTCGGTTTTGATCGCGGCCGATTGGGCGGGGCGTCCGGCAAGCAATTGGCTGGTGCTGTCGTCGATCATGACGATGGCGATGTTGCCGAGGTTCTCGCGTTCTTCTTCCCGCAAGGTGGGATTGGCGAGTGCCAGCAGCAGTGTGCCAAGCGCTGCGGCACGGAAGAAGGCGCCGCGCGTGCGCCGGAAAAACAAAAGCGCAATCAAGATCAGCGCAACAACACTTGCTGCCCAAAACAGCGGCGCAGACAGCATCGGTGCGAAATCGATCGACCAGTTTTTCATTGGCCTAACCGATCAAGGAGTGCGGGGATGTGGACCTGATCGGCCTTGTAGTTGCCGGTGAGCGCATACATCACGATGTTGACACCGGTGCGGAATGCCTGCTCGCGTTGCCCTTCGCCACCGGGAACGACCGGGAAAATCGGCCGGTTGGCGTCATCGAGCGCCCACGCTGATGCCAGATCGTTCGAGGTGATGATGATAGAGCTGACACCGTCGGCGCGTTTCGCGCGCTTGCCCTGGGCGGAGTTTTCCGGCGCTTCGGCCTCAACCCACATCTGACCGCCATCCCAACGACCGGGAAAGTTACGCATTAGGAAAAACGACTTCGTTAGCACGTGGGTATCTGGCACCGGTTCAAGGCGTGGCAAATCGAGGCGTCCAAGCAGGCGTTGCAGCGCCGTCCCATCGCGTCCACCGCTTTGCAGGTTGAAGCCCGATGGCATGCCTTGCCCGTAGTCCTTGGTGTCGAACACGATGAGGCCGCCCTGTTTCATGTAGGCGTCGATCTTGGCGAGGACCGGGTCGGTCAGCGCGCGAGCGTTGGCGAGCACCGGCCAATACAGCAACGGGAAGAATGCAATCTCGTCGGCAGTGATGTTGACGCCAACAGGTTCGCCGGGATCAACGGCGGTCCGGCCAATCAGCACCTTGTTCAGGCCTTGCAGGCCCTGACGGCTGGTCTGGTCTGTTGCAAGATCGCCGGAGAGCACATAGCCGAACGAAACTTTGCCTGTGGCGTTCAAGGCTTGCAGATCAAGCGGGGCCAACCCGGGCGGGCGCACCGTTTGCGTTTGCTGATTGGATTGGCCGAACGGTCCCAGCAGATCGCGCGGGTTGATGCCACCGTCCGGACGGATTTGAAAGCCCGGTTGATTGAAACTCGGCGGGTTCGATTGAGCAAGGGTTTGATCGGATGCACTCGTACCTAGCCCGAGTATTGTAACTGCAAATGCTGCTGCGCGTGTCGCCGGTCGCAACGCACTCCAGGCGCGCGATCCCATCTGCAATAGCAACACGGCGATCACGTCGATAAAGAGCAACGCAAGGGCCAGTGCCAGCAGTGTTGGCTTGAGCGGTGTCGCGGTTTGGCTGGTGTAGGCGCGGCGTTCGGCGGACGCTGGCAGGTTGGGCAGAGGCTTCAAAACCATCTTGGGGCCGATCACGTTGAGGGCGCGCGGTGTTGCTTGTGATCCGTAATAGCCGGGCGGCTGGTCGGCCGAGGGTCGTGTTGTTGCGAGCTTGTCTGCGGTCAATGCCTGGGCGGTTGGTGGGGGATTGCGCAAGTTGCCAAATCCATCGAGCGTTTGAATCGGCGCAAGGACCGTTGGCTGCGCGGCAGCAGCCGTGGTCTCTGGGGCAGCAGCGGGTTCAGCCGCCCGTCCGGTGTCGAGTGCATTGCCAGCGACGGGGCCCGATTTTGCCAGCGTCGAGATCCGCTTCAGCATTTCGACGAATAAGCCCGAAAGCGGCAGGTTCGACCAATCGGAATTGGCCGTCACATGGAACAGTACCAGTTGGCCTGCGCCGCGCGTGGTGGCTGTGACAAGCGGCGTTCCATCTTTCAGTCGAGCCCAGACTTTGACTTTTGCGTCGAGGCGCGCCGGGTCGGACAGCACCTGACGCGTCACCAGGACGTCGCGCGGAATGTCGAGGCCAACGAACAGGCTATCGTCGGTGAACGATCCGAGCGCCTGCGGGGTTGACCACGACAGTGCGCCGCCGAGTGTGCGACCGCCGATCCGCAAGGGGGCCGGTAGCAAGTCGTCGCCACCTTTTTCGAGGCGGGGGCCGGCGAAGCGCACCAGCACGCCGCCCTTGCGCACCCACTCATCGACCTTGGTCTTGAGATCGCCTTCGATGGTGCCGATGTCGGCCAACACCATCACGGTCGCGTTCTGCTTGATGACGGTCTCGATCCCTTGCGTGAGGTTACTGTCGCGCGGCTGGATCAATTCGGCAAACGGGCTGAGCGCCTTCTGGACGTAATAGAGTTGGGCCAACAAGGGCTGGGCCTGCTCGCGATTTTCACCCGACAGCAAGCCAATGCGGTTCCATTGCGACGAGGCGTCGAGCAACTGGACCGCGCCTGCCGAACGCTCCGTTGCAATATCGACGCGCGTGACTTGGTTGCGCAATTCCAGCGGCAACTCGAAGGCAGCCGCTGCTGACGTCGCGCCGACGCCTAGCTTGAACGGGGCTTCCCCAAGTCGCTGGTTGCGCACGGAAAATGCGTGGAGCACGCCGTCGCGCGGTGCCCCACCGCCGCGCAAAACGGTCGCTTCGAGCTTGCCACCTTGGCCGACGCCAGCGGTCAAGCCGAGCGGTTCCTGGCCCATGCCGGCCTCGATGACGGAAAACCCGCTTGCACCGATCTTTGCCAAGCGATCAGCAAAGGCACGCGCGTCGTTGGTGTGATCGAGGCCATCGGTCAGCCAGACCGTCGATGCACCAACGGCCGAGCCAACGGCTGCTTCGATCGCTGATGCAGAATCTGCCCTTTGCGGTGCGAACGGTTGCGGTTGGAGGGCTGCCGCGGTTGAGCGTGCTGCGGCGGGTGGCTCGATGCGGAACTGGAACGACTTCGACGGCGACGCCGTCGGCGCTATGATCACTGCCCGGTTTTGACCTTCGGCTTCCGAGACCAGGCGATCGATCATGCGCGTGCGCTCAGCCCAGTTGGCGGCTGAGGCCCAGCTGTTATCGACCGCGATGATGACTGGGCCGGTGCCTTTCAACGCGGTTTCGCGATTGGGGTTCAACACCGGATCGGCGAGTGCAAAAATCACCAGCGCCGCCGCCAGCATCCGAATGAGGGTCAGCCACCACGGTGTCTTAGCCGGTGTCTTTTCCTTGTTCTCAAGGCCAACCAGAATGCGCGTCGCAGGGAATGCGACTTGCTTGGGGCGTGGTGGCACCGTGCGCAGCAGCCAATAAATTACGGGAAGGCTCAGCAGGCCTGCGAGCAGCCAGGGATTGAGAAACGCCAGCGCGCCAAGGCTCATGGTTTGCCCCCGCTTGTGCCAGCCCAACGGTAATCACGACCGCCCGACTGCATCCGCATGATCAACGCCAACAGCGGCTCGGCGGCAGGACGATCCGTGCGATGGGTCAATAGCGACCACCCGAGTTTCTTTGCGATGTCAGCGAGCCCGGCGCGGTGGGCAGCAAGCTTCGCGATGTACTGCGGACGCAGGCTCTCGACACGATCCGCGACCCAGCGATCATCGCCTTCAAGGTCGGTGAATTCAGTGCGCCCATCGTAAGGCAAGGTTTCCTCAGCAGGATCGAGGATCTGGATCAGATGTCCGAAAACGTTGCTGGCGGCGAGGACACGCAGACGCTCCTCGATTTGTGGCAATGGGTCGAGGAAATCGCTCGCTAGTAAGACACCAGAAAGCCGCGACAGGCGCTCAGGCGGCGGCAGGCTATTCGTGAGGTAAGGATTTGCCAGATTGCTCACAATCGCTTCGGCGAGTTTGCGGGCAGCTTTGCGTGCAGCACTTGGACGGGTGAGCCCGAGTAACGCCACGCGCTCACCACCCCGCACCAGCAATTCGGCGGCAGCCAAAATCAGTACTAGCGCCCGCTCGCGCTTGGTCGTCGTCGAGAGGTGACTCTTGAAGTCCATTGAAGGTGACAGATCGGGCCAGAGCCAGATGGTGTGGGCGGCTTCCCACTCGCGCTCGCGCACGAATAGATGGTCCGAACTTGCCGAGCGCCGCCAATCGACCAGGGTGGCCGCGTCGTTCGGTTGGTATTGGCGGAACTGCCAGAAGGTTTCTCCGGGACCGGCCCGGCGTCGACCGTGAATGCCGTGTGATACGTTGAGAGAAATCCGCATCGCTTCCGCGACAAGATCCGGCAGGCTTTCGGCCAACCCGTGCGCGACCGGTTCAAGGCCCAGGATCGCTGCCGCGGCCTTGCTGTCTGGTGCCAGCCGTGTCGATTGACCGGTGCCAGCCAAAGCCGTCACTCCAACTGACCGGCAAGCCGGGCAACGATTGAACTGACGTCCTGGCCCTCGGTGCGGGCAGCGAAGGTAAGTGCCATCCGGTGCTTCAGGATCGGCTCGGCCAGTGCCACGACATCGTCGACGGACGGCGCTAAGCGGCCATCGAGCAGCGCCTTCGCGCGGACCGCGAGCATCAAGGCCTGACTGGCGCGCGGTCCTGGACCCCAGGCGATCAGGTGATCGGTTTCGGCGCCAGCACCGGGGCGCGCCGAGCGGACGAGTTTTAGGATCGCCTCGACAACTTTGTCAGGCACAGGGATCTGGCGAACAAGCCGCTGGGTCGCCATCAGCTCCTGCGCGGTGATGATCGCTTCGAGTTTGCGTTCCTCTGTGCCGGTGGTTGCAAACAGCATTCGGCGCTCGGCTGCAAGATCCGGGTACGTCACGTCGATCTGCAGCAGGAACCGGTCAAGCTGCGCTTCGGGCAGAGGATAAGTGCCTTCCTGCTCCAATGGATTCTGGGTGGCGAGCACGTGGAACGGCATCGGCGTATCATGGCGCTGACCGGCCACCGTGACGTGGTGTTCCTGCATCGCCTGCAGCAAGGCCGACTGGGTCTTCGGCGAGGCGCGGTTGATTTCGTCGGCCATCAGAAGCTGCGTGAAAATTGGGCCCTTGATGAAGCGGAACGAACGACGCTGGCCAGCTGCAGCTGCTGCGTTGTCTTCGAGAACTTCGGCACCGATAATGTCCGAGGGCATTAGGTCGGGCGTGAATTGAATGCGTTTGGCATCGAGCCCGAGCACGCGGCCGAGCGTTTCCACCAACAAGGTCTTGGCAAGGCCCGGCACACCGACGAGCAGCGCGTGCCCGCCAGACAGGATCGTGATGAGCGTGCGCTCGATCACGACATCCTGACCAAAAATCACAGCTCCTGCCGCTTTATGGACGCGCAGCATTCGTTCGGCGGCGCCCTCGATCCGTGCGACGATGTCGCTTGAACCGGGGGTGATGGTCGATGTCGCTGTTTGTGTGCTCATGCGCTCACTATATGCTGGCTTTGGCAGTCGTGAAACACTGTTGCTTTGAAAGTGGTCACAATATGAATGCGATCACATTAGCAATTTGAAAGTGAGGCACCAGCTTGGCCGAGGTTGTCACCAACAGCAACCCCGCTCGTATCGCCGGATTGGAGGCGATGCTGATTGAAGCGGGTAGCGACCGATTGCCGCCCGTCGATCAGTGGGACCCGCCCTACTGTGGCGACATCGGCATGTTGATCCGGGGCGACGGGACTTGGATGTATCAAGGCAGCCCGATTGGTCGCAAGCCCTTGGTACGCCTGTTTTCACGTGTGCTACGGCGCGATGTCGATGGCCGATACTATCTCGTGACGCCGGTCGAAAAGGTCGATGTGGCGGTCAGTGATGCGCCATTCCTGGCGGTTGAAATGGACGTCACAGGCAGCGGTAAAGAGCAAACGCTGACGTTCAGAACCAACGTCGATGACATTGTTGTGTGCGGTGGAGATCACCCGCTGCGCTACGTCGAGGAAGCCGGCAGTGGCGGATTGAAGCCCTATGTGATGGTGCGCGGACGACTGGAAGCACTACTCACGCGCGCAATCTACTACGATCTCGTTGAATTGGCGGTTGAGCGCGCTGACGCCGGGGTTGTCGAGCTTGGCGTTTGGAGCAATGGCACGTTCTTTCCATTGCGGGCCGAAGCGCTGTCACGCTAGCCGCCATGGCGGCACCGGCGTGTACCAGTTGACTGCAAAGTCAAAGAAGGCGCGCACTTTGCCACTGAGATGATGTCGATGCGGATAGACGAGATAGACGCCAAACGTGGTCTCGATCATGTCGTCGAACAGTGTGACGAGGTGGCCTGCCTTGATGGCAGCCGCAACGGCAAAGTCGGGGCAAAAGCCAATACCGAGCCCGCCGACGAGGGCATCTCGCACGGCGCTCGCACTGTTGACACTGAAAGCTGGTTGCACGCGAACATTGAGCGGGCGGCCATCGCGGTCGAAGCGCCAATTTTCGCGCCAACGGATGTTGGTGTCGATGACGCAATGATGATTGACGAGATCTTCTGGTCGTTTTGGAGTGCCGTGCATTTTAAGGTAACCGGGGGCGGCACACAGCGGCAAACGCATGTCGCATAATTTGCGGGCAATGAGCGCGCTGTCGGTCATTGCAGTGACGCGAAGCGCCACGTCAAATCCTTCGGCAACAAGATCAACCGTGCGGTCGGCCAGCAAGATATCGAGTTCGACGGCTGGGTATTTTGCTCGGAAGGCGGTTGCCATGTCCATCACCGAAAGCTCGCCGAGTGTTTGCGGTGCAGTTAGCTTTAGGCGACCGCGCGGGCTACCAGATTGGGTGCGGACCTGCTCTTCCAGATTGTCGAAGTCCGCTAGAATTTGTTGTGCCCGCTCATAGTAGGCGCGGCCGATCTCCGTAGTGCCGACGCTGCGCGTGGTGCGGTTGAGTAGGCGGGCACCAAGGCGCTCCTCCAGCTCGAAGATATGCTTGGATACCAACGCTTTCGACTTGCCGAGCTTTTGCCCGGCACTGGTGAAACTGTCGGTATCAACCACCGCCAGGTAGGTACGCATCAAGTCGAGTGTGTCCATCTGTCAATACCACGTTGACGATAAGTGTTGAATTGCTCGTATTGTTTTTTCGAAATCCAATGTCAAGTGCTGTGTGACAATGGCAAAAAAGGTGACGCATGAGCAAAATGCCCTCGCTGTTTATTTCACATGGCTCGCCCGAAATGGCTGTACGAGAGTCTCCAGCACATCGGTTCCTGAGCGGGTTGGCAGCTGATTTGCCGCGCCCCCGGTCGATCCTCGTCGTCTCAGCGCACTGGGAAACAGCGCACCCGATGGTTGCTAGCGGCAAGACCGCGGCAACCGTATATGATTTTCGCGGGTTCGATCCGCGTCTGCGCTTGATCGACTACGCAGCTCCCGGGGATCCTGGAACGGCAGAACGTGCTGCCAATCTATTGAGGGGTGCCGGGTTTACGACGGGTCTGGACGAGCACCAGGGCCGCGACCACGGGGTGTGGGCGCCGTTGCACCTGCTCTATCCGGATCATGATATCCCGGTGACTCAGGTCTCGATGCAGCCAGACGCCGATGCCGCCTATCATCTGCGGCTGGGTCGCGCCCTGCAACCATTGCGCGACGATGGCGTTATGATCATCGGATCAGGTTCAATGACGCATAATTTAGCAGCCTTTCGCGGTCAGCCAGTCGATGCGCCAGCAGCACCCTGGGTGGTTGAGTTTGCGACGTGGATGGAACGGGAGTTGACGTCAACGCATCCTGATACGACGGTTGCCTATCGCGAGACTGCTCCGTTCGCGGTCGAGAACCACCCAGAGGCCGAGCACATTCTGCCGTTGTTCGTGGCCCTCGGGGCAACGCATCCTGGCGAGTCGATCCGTCGTTTGCATGCGAGCGTCGAGCACAGCGTTTTGGCTATGGACGTATATCGATTTGGCTAGCGCAATCGACGCGCAACCCGGCTAGCATCGGCGGAACTGAAGGCCCCGATCCGGAGATTCAATGCTGCCACTTCTCAAAGGCTTCCGCATCCTCGATGTGACTGCTGTGATATTGGGGCCTTATGCGACCCAGATCCTAGGCGACCTTGGTGCCGAGGTGATCAAGGTCGAACCGCTTGAAGGCGACAGCATGCGTGCCATTCCGCCGGTGGCGGAAGCGACGATCTCGGCACTGTTCGCCAACAACAATCGCAACAAGCGTTCGATTGCCCTTGATCTGAAACAGCCCGACGGCAAACTGGTGCTGCGCCGCCTGATCGGTCGTGCCGACGTACTCATTCACAATATGCGCCAGGAAGCATTCGATCGGCTGGGCTTTAGTGTCGAGGAAGCGCAGGCGATCAACCCTAAGCTCGTTTATTGTGCAGCGGTTGGCTTCGGCAGTGACGGTCCCTACGCGGGGCGTCCAGCCTACGACGACGTGATCCAGTCGATGTCGGGCTTCGCAGGCTTAGGCGCAATGCGTGACGACACACCGTCGCTCGCGCCGTCGATCATCGCTGATAAGGTCGTCGGTTTGCATGTCGCCTATGCAGTATTGGCAGCTCTGCTTCACCGAGAACGCAACGGCGGTTTAGGCATCGCAATCGAAGTACCGATGTTCGAGGCGATGACGGCCTTTAACATGAACGAGCATCTGGATCGGGCGACCTTCGCTGAAGATGGATCGGTCGGCTATGCCCGCGCGCTGAGCCCGCAACGCAAACCCTATCGCACGCGTGACGGTTGGATTGCAGTGCTGC
Organism: Hyphomicrobiaceae bacterium; assembly: GCA_031429105.1. GTDB lineage: Bacteria > Pseudomonadota > Alphaproteobacteria > Rhizobiales > Hyphomicrobiaceae > JAKFWF01. Next base: position 23,103 of record JANOYV010000191.1, read on the forward strand.
CTTATACTTTTCCTCATTGGAGCCGCACGCTCACAGCAGTCGGTCGTGATGATTTGGTGAGCGCTGACTGGCTGAAAGATGGCGGTCAACGCAATCAGCGCGCGCCAGAGCTTTATCAGGTGCTGGAAGCAGTGCTGCCTGATCGAACGACGGTCGAGTGGCTCGCCATTTTTGAGGCGATCGATATCCCTTGCGGCAGGGTCAATAGCCCGAAGGATTTGTTATCGGATCCGCATCTGGCGGCGGTCGGTATGTTCGACACCAACTTCGAAGGGCCAACGCCTGTCGGGCGAACGTTGAAGCAACCAATCCATTTCCGAGACCTGGCAGTGTCGTCTGATATCGCGCCGCCGCGCCTCGGCGCTGATACGCGGACCGTCTTGCTTGATGCCGGATTTTCCGAGGCCGAAATCACAGATTTGTGTCACCGCGGTGTCGCTCGTTCGAGCGATGAGGCCGCGGCCTAACGACCCGAGCGCTGGTCGGGATCAGGTTTTTCGATTATAATTGGACTAAGAAAAATTCAACTGCGAATGCTTCAGGAGATGGTGGCCGATGGCAAAGCTTAACGTGAATGGAAAATCGCTCGACGTTAAGGTCGAAGATGATACGCCACTGCTTTGGGTGCTGCGTGAGCAGATCGGTTTGACCGGCACCAAGTACGGCTGCGGCGTGGCGCAGTGCGGTGCATGCTCGGTGCATATCAACGGCGAAGTGCAGCGCTCCTGCTCAGTGCCAGTGAGTTCGTTGAAGGCGACCGATAAGATCACCACGATCGAGGCGCTGTCGCCGACCGGACAGCATCCGATCCAGAAAGCCTGGCTCGCTCTCGAAGTTGCCCAGTGCGGTTACTGCCAGTCGGGTCAGATCATGGCGGCAGCCGCCCTGCTAAAGAAAACACCCAACCCGACCGATGCACAGATCGACGAAGCGATGACCAACATCTGTCGCTGCGGCACCTATCAACGGATCAGGGCTGGCATCAAGATGGCTGCAGCTGAAATGGCCGGCGGCACCAAGGCGAAGGTCAAGGCGTGAAGGGAGCAAATGATATGACTGCGACCACAAAGATCTCACGTCGAAAATTCTTCATTGGCAGTGCTGCGGCAGGCGGCGGCTTGGCCATCGGTTTCAACATTCCCGGCGTCCGCGATGCGCTGGCTCAAAAAGTATTGGGAACCACAGGCAACGAAGTTGGCGCCTGGGTCTTCATCAAACCGAATGATGAAGTTGTCATTCGCATTGCTCGCTCTGAAATGGGCCAAGGTACGCTGACCGGCCTCGCCCAACTCGTCGCCGAGGAACTCGATTGCGATTGGAAAAAGGTCAAGTGGGAGTACCCGACGCCGGGCCAGAACCTCGCACGCAATCGCGTCTGGGGCGACATGTCGACCGGCGGTAGTCGCGGCATTCGCGGCTCGCAAGATTACGTGCGCAAGGGTGGCGCTGCGGCGCGCGAAATGCTGATCCAGGCGGCAGCCAACGACTGGAAAGTGCCAACGGGCGAATGCACCGTCGACGCTGGCGTCATCACGCACACACCATCGAAGCGCAAGACAACCTACGGCAAGGTTGCGACCGCTGCTGCCAAGCTCGAACCACCGAAAAACATCGTGCTCAGAGAGCCGAAGGACTGGAAGCTGGCAGGTAAGCCCCTGAAGCGTCTCGATACGATTGACAAGTTGAGCGGTAAGCAGGTCTACGGCATCGACATCAAACTGCCGGGCATGGTCGTCGCATCGATCCGCGATGCGCCCGTGCACGGCGGCAAAATCAAGAGTTTCGACGGTGCCAAGGCGAAGACAATGCCGGGCGTCACCCATGTACTGCAGGTCGGGGCGGGTGCGGTCGCAGTCGTTGCCGACACGTGGTGGCGGGCGAACAAAGCATTGGCCGAGGTCACGGTTGTCTATGAGGACAATCCCAATACGAAGGTGACGAGCGCGTCCGTTGCTCAGCTTCTGAAAGAAGGACTTGAGGCAACCGAGAACGTGGCTGCCTACAACAAGGTCGGCGATGCGTTGGGCGCGATCTCAGGCGCTGCCAAGAAGATCGATGCAGTCTACACGGCGCCTTACTGGCACCACGTAACCATGGAGCCGATGAACTGCACGGCGAAGTGGACCGCTGAGAAGTGCGAAGTCTGGGTGCCAACGCAAAACGGCGATGCGGCATTGGCAGCTTGCGCTGAAGCGGCCGGACTGCAGCCCTCCCAGTGCGATGTCTACAAGGTGCATCTGGGCGGTGGCTTTGGCCGTCGCGGGTTCCAAGACCCGACAACGAAGGCTGTGTTGCTCGCCAAGCAGATCCCGGGCGTGCCGGTGAAGCTGCTGTGGAGCCGTGAAGAAGATATGAAGCAGGGCCGCTACCGGCCAATCAGCCAATGCAAGTTGCAGGCTGGGCTCGATGACAAGGGCAACCTCGTCGGTTTGACGATGCGCATATCGGGCCAGTCGATCCTGGCGTCGGTGGCACCAGCGCGCATGGAAAACGGCGTCGATTTCATCGCCTTCCAGGGGCTCAACCCGCTTGATGGCAAGTACGTCAAGGAAGGCTCGATCGGCTACAGCATCCCGAACCTCTACATCGATTATGCGATGCGCAACACACACGTGACGCCAGGCTTTTGGCGGGGCGTTAACAACAATCAGAACGCGGTTTATCTCGAATGCTTCATGGATGAGGTGGCGAAGGCTGCCGGTCGTGATCCGCTCGAATTCCGCCGGGCACTGATGACCAAGGACCCGCGCACGTCGAAGCATTTGGCAGTGCTGAATGCGGTCGCCAACAAGATCGGTTGGGAAACGTCGAAGCCGCCAGCCGGGCAGTTCCGCGGCATCGCCCAACATATGGGCTATGGCAGCTACATTGCGGCGGCGGCCGAGGTTTCCGTCAGCGATAAGGGTAAGGTCACCGTGCATCGTCTCGTAATGGGGACGGACAGCGGCTATGTCGTCAATCCGGATCAGGTTGATGCCCAGGTGGTCGGTTCGGTTGCTTACGGTCTATCGGCATCGTTCTTCGAGGAGATCACGCTTAAGAACGGCGCCGTCGAGCAAACCAATCTCGACAGCTACGAGATCATGCGGATGGCCGACTATCCGAAGCTCGTGGAGACTGTGACCGTGCCGTCCGGCGGCTTTTGGGGAGGCGTCGGCGAGCCGACGATTGCGGTTGCGGCACCCGCCGTGTTGAATGCGATCTTCGCCGCCACCGGCAAGCCGGTGCGGTCGCTGCCATTGAAGAATATGAAGCTGCGCGCGTGAGGCGCCGGACGTGCGCCGGCTGATACTTGGACTAGTGGCGGTGCTGATCGGCCTCGCAATCGGCAGCGCTCACTTGGCGGTCGC
>JANOYV010000192.1:0-5021 GCA_031429105.1 Hyphomicrobiaceae bacterium
GCTACTCGAACATCAGCGTGTTTGATGTCGCAAGCCCCCAGGAGCTGCACGACATTCTGTCAACGCTGCCGCTGTTCCCGTTCATGGACATCACTGTCACGCCGCTGTGCCGCCACCCCTCTTCAATTCACGACACTGACAAATAACAACCGACAACTATCACATCAACGGAGGAACGTCCCATGCCCGCAAACCTGATGTCGAAAGCCGTGATTGAGCAATTGAGCGCCCGCGCCGCTGGCCTTGACGGCCGCGACGGCAACCCGCGCTTGAAGCTGGTCGTCAATCGGCTGCTGACCGATCTGTGCAAGGCCATTGATGAGCTTGATATCACCATGGACGAGTTTTGGGCCGGTGTCGGCTACCTCGGCGAAACGGGCAAGGCGAACGAACTCGGCCTGCTGGTCCCCGGCATTGCGCTCGAACATTTCCTCGATCTGAGGCTCGATGAAGCCGAACGCCGCGCTGGCATCGAAGGCGGCACTACCCGCACTATCGAGGGGCCGCTGTACATTGCTGGCGCACCGGTGGTCAAACACGAAGCCCGCCTGGATGACGGCTCGGATGACGGCGAAGTGCTGTTCATGGAAGGGCAGGTCCGCGATGCGAGCGGCAAAGCCATCCCGGGCGCCATGGTTGACGTCTGGCACGCCAACACGATGGGCAACTATTCATTCTTCGGCCCGCCGCAGACGCCGTACAACTTGCGTCGCCGCATCGAAACGGACGGCGAGGGCCGCTACAAGTTCCGCAGCATCATGCCGTCAGGCTACGGATGCCCGCCAGGCAGCCAGACCGAGCAGCTGCTGACGAAGCTTGGCCGCCACGGCCAGCGCCCCGCCCACATCCACTTCTTTGTGACGGCCCCCGGCTATCGTCAACTCACCACGCAGATCAATATCGATGGCGACAAGTACCTGCACGATGACTTTGCCTTCGGCACCCGCGACGACCTGATCCCCGCCGTGACCCGCATCACCGACGCAGCCGCGATCCACAAGGCCGGACTCAACAAGCCATTCGCGCGCATCACGTTCGACTTCGCCGTGATCAAGGACGTTGCCGGTGCGCCGTCGACCATTGTTCACCGCGAACACGCCAGCGCCGCTTGAACTTTCACGCTTCAACAATCACGCCGGGAGGCACCCATGTCGACAGCACAAATGACTGAAGAAGCCCGCAAAACCGAAGCCATCCTCAATCGTCTTGAGCAGTCGGTTGAGGAAGACTCGAAGACCGGGGCCTACCGCTGCAAGCGCGACATCTTCACGGACCCCGAGCTATTCGAACTCGAAATGATGCACATCTGGGAGGGCAACTGGATCTATCTCGCCCACGAGAGCCAGATTCCGAAGAACAACGACTACTTCACCGGTTTCATCGGCCGCCAGCCCATCATCATCTCGCGTGACCGCACCGGCAACCTAAACGCGGTCATCAATGCCTGCTCGCATCGCGGCGCCATGCTTTGCCGTCATAAACGCGGCAATAAATCAACGTACACCTGCCCGTTCCACGGCTGGACGTTCAACAACACCGGCAAGTTGCTGAAAGCAAAAGACCCCGACGGCGCTGGCTATCCGGAGTCTTTTAACAAGCAAGGTTCGCATGACCTGACGAAGGTTGCGCGGTTCGAGAACTATCGCGGCTTCCTGTTCGGCAGCCTCAATCCTGACGTATCGTCGTTGTCCGACTTTCTCGGCGAATCCAAGAAGATCATCGACTTGATCGTCGATCAGTCGCCGGAGGGCCTCGAAGTGCTGCGTGGCAGCTCGTCGTACATCTACGACGGCAACTGGAAATTGCAGACCGAGAACGGCGCCGACGGCTACCACGTGTCGGCCGTGCACTGGAATTACGCGGCGACCACCAATGCCCGCAAGGCGGCGGCCGAAGCGGCGGCTGGCAAGGACGAAATCCGCGCCATGGATGCCGGCGGCTGGGCCAAGCAGGGTGGCGGGTTTTACTCGTTTGAGAACGGCCATCTGTTGCTGTGGACGAACTGGTCGAACCCTGAAGACCGCCCGAACTACCCGCGCCGCGAAGAACTGACCAAGGACTTTGGCCAAGCCCGCGCGGACTGGATGATCCAGCGCTCACGCAATCTGTGCCTATATCCGAACGTCTACCTGATGGACCAGTTCAGTTCACAGATCCGCACGTATCGTCCGATTTCGGTCGATAAAACCGAGGTGACCATCTACTGCATCGCGCCAAAGGGCGAGGCTGCGGATATGCGCACCCGCCGCATCCGCCAGTATGAGGATTTCTTCAATGCGTCGGGCATGGCGACGCCTGATGATCTCGAGGAATTCCGCTCCTGCCAGCTCGGCTACATGGCGAACAAAGCACAGTGGAACGACCTGAGCCGTGGTGCGACGCACTGGATTGATGGTGCCGACGAGGGGGCAAAGGCAATCGGCCTGAAGCCGCTGCTATCCGGCGCCAAAACTGAAGACGAAGGGCTGTTCGTTCTTCAGCACAAGTACTGGAAAGATGCGCTGGTCAGCGCCATCCGCAAGCAGGCCGACAAAGAGCTGAACCCAATTCCAGGAGACTGACATGTCTGAAGCTCAAACTATTGCGCCGGCTGAAGCGCTCGCCAATGTAAAGCAGCAGGTTATTAACCAGCAGGTCGTCGAAGCGTTTCTGTACCGCGAGGCGCGCTACCTCGACGACAAGGATTGGGACGGCTGGCTCGCCCAATACGCACCCAACGTCGAATTCTGGATGCCCGCATGGGACGATGACGACACGCTCGTCGAAAATCCGATGACCGAGATTTCGCTTATCTACTATGGCACCAAACAAGGGCTTGAGGATCGGGTGTTCCGCATCCGCACGGACCGGTCGAGCGCGACCAGCCTGCCAGTGCCGCGCACATCGCACAACATCAGCAATGTCGAGATCCTGGAAGTCGCGGGCGGCACCTGCAAACTCCGCTTCAACTGGTTCACGTTGAACTTCCGCTACAAGACGGTCGATACATACTTCGGGACGTCGTTCTACACGCTCGATGTTTCAAATCCCGAGATGAAGATCACCAACAAGAAGGTGATCCTGAAGAACGACTACATCCACCACGTGATTGACATCTATCACATCTGAGCCCGCTGTTTGGTCCGCTGACATGGAGAGGGTGACATGGGTCACAGAGTAGCTTTGGCATTCGAAGACGGCGTCACCCGGTTCATTGACATGGGGCCGAACGAGCTGGTGGCGGATGCTGCCTACCGGCTTGGCTTCAACATCCCGATGGACTGCCGTGACGGCGCGTGCGGCACCTGCAAAAGCTTTTGCGAGTCAGGCACGCACACCAAAGGCAGCTACATCGACGACGCAATGACCGAGGATGAAGCCAAGCAAGGCTACGTCCTCACCTGTCAGATGAAAGTGCAGTCGGATTGTGTGATCCACATCGCGGCCTCATCGGCCGTGTGCAAGGTCAAGCCGGTGGTGCTGAAAATGACCGTCAAGGAGGTCCGCCAGCTGTCGCCGTCCACGGTCGGCTTAACGGTTTCGCTGCAGCCCGGCGCGAACCTGTCCTTTCTGCCGGGCCAATACATGAAAGTCGGCATCCCCAACACTACCCAGAATCGCTCCTATTCGTTCAGCTCGATGGCGAAGGGTGGCGAGATCGACTTCCTAATACGCAATATTCCCGGCGGAATGATGTCGACCTACCTCACCGCCAAAGTGCAGCCGGGCGACGCCGTCACTATGACCGGTCCGGTCGGCAGCTTTTACCTTCGTGAGATCAAGCGTCCGCTGCTGTTCCTGGCGGGCGGCACCGGGCTGGCACCGTTCCTCGCCATGTTGGAGGACATCCAGCGGATTGGGACAGCGCAGCCCATCCACATGATCTATGGCGTCAATACTGACGCTGATCTGGTCGAGATGGCGAAAATCGAGGCGTTTGCTGCCGCCAATCCGGCGTTCACGTACTCAACCGTGGTGGTCGATATCGCCAGCAGCCATTCCCGCAAGGGTTACGTCACGCACCACATGCCCGACAACCTGCTCCATGGCGGCAACGTCGACATTTACCTGTGCGGTCCGCCGCCGATGGTCGACGCCGTCCGCACCTACCTGGAAGCCAAGGGCATCAAGCCCGCCAACTTCTATTTCGAGAAATTCTCGGCGTCGGAAACAGTGTGATGACCAAGCGGTTTGCGGGCAAGAGCTTTGTCCTGACAGGGGCGGCGCAAGGTATCGGCCGCCAAGTCGCACTGCTAGCCGGGGCTGAGGGCGCAAAGCTGACGCTGATCGACCGCTCGCCTCTGGTGGACGATGTGGCAGCTGAAATTAAGGCCGCAGGCGGCAAGGCGATCACAGCGCTGGCTGACTTGGAAACCTACGCCGGTAATCAGGCGGCGCTCGGAGCGGCACACGCAAAGTATGGCTCAATCGACATCCTTGTCACCAACGTCGGCGGTGCCATCTGGATGAAACCGTTCCAGGAGTTCGACGAAGCCCAGATCGAAGCGGAAATCCGCCGTTCACTGTTTCCCACGCTCTGGGGCACGCGTGCGGTGCTCCCCTACATGCTGACGCAGGGCCACGGATCAATCGTCTGCGTCTCATCCATCGCCACGCGCGGCATCAACCGGATGCCCTATTCGGCAGCGAAAGGCGGCGTCAACGCGCTGGTCCAGTCGCTGGCAATTGAAGTGGCCGGCAAAAACATCCGCGTCAACGCCACGGCGCCGGGTGGCACTGATGCGCCGCCGCGCGCCATCTCGCGCGGCACACACAAGCAGACGGCTAAAGATAAAAAGTGGATCAAACAGGTGGTCGATCAGACCGTCGATTCCAGCCTGATGCATCGTTACGGCACGCTCGATGAACAGGCGGACGCCATCTTGTTCCTCGCCTCCGACGCCGCCTCCTACATCACAGGCACCATCCTGCCCGTCGGCGGCGGCGACCTTGGCTGAATCTAAGTTCATCTGATCTTCCTGAAGGGACTGACATGAAACCTGTTGTCATCGCCGTCGCGATCACCGGCTCGGTACCTCGCA
>JANOYV010000193.1:0-4753 GCA_031429105.1 Hyphomicrobiaceae bacterium
TTAGATCTTGTGGGCCATTCGTTCGCGTTTGGTATTCAAGTAGCGCTCGTTGTGCTCTTGAGCCTCAATGACGTGGGGCACTTGCTCGACCACGTTGATGCCGTAAGCCTTCATGGCATCTACTTTCAACGGGTTGTTGGTCAGTAACCGAATATCCGTCGCTTCGAGGTCGCGCAGGATTTTTGCTGCGAGTTCATAGTCGCGGGCATCAACGGGCTCACCAATAGCGAGGTTCGCGTCGACTGTATCAAGTCCGCGGTCTTGCTCAGCGTAAGCCTTGAGCTTGGCGACCAAGCCAATGCCGCGGCCTTCGTGATAGGGGAAATACAAAATGATGCCGTTCTGGCTTTCGACGACGGCTTCAATCGCCTTTTGCAGTTGCTGGTAGCAGTCACACCGCAGCGAATGGAAAATGTCCCCTGTCACGCAGCCACTGTGCACGCGCACAAACGGAGCGTCTTGTTTCGTGCCAGGCTTGCGATAAACCAGCGCCATGGCCTGATAGGACGCGCTATCGTCCTCATAAGCGTGCGCTTCCATCGTCAAAGTTTTACCATTGAATTCCATCGGCAGGATCGTGTGTGCAACGTCGCGGAAAATAGGTTCTTCAGCGCGAAGTTTTGCGGCGGAACCATTCGTCAGCGCAGCATCACCTCGCGGTGACCTCAACATGCGTACTAAGTTGGAGCTAGCCCGGACGGGGTCCGTGTCCTTCGCGAGGGATCGAGCATCCCGCACAGCCGGCTGGACCGAGAAATTGGCATTCGTCATTTAAGGCCTCGATGTCGAAGTGCGCGAACGCACGGGGAACCTTTGTTTGGGGGTGTGGTGTCTGAAAAAATCTTAGAGACGTTCGGACGGTGAGACTTTCTGGATGAACCTTAGCTGAACGATCCGTTCAGATGCGATTTCCCAAACCTTCGCGTATTGCGTTGATACCGGGTCACCCATTACGGTTGAGTCCGTTATATCTCAAAGCCTTACTGGCGTACTTCTATGGCACTTTAACGACCATCGGTTCAACGGCTGGCGGCATCAATTTGTTCCGAAAGTCGCGAGTATCGGTGGCTGATGCTGTCGATTTTCGATTGCTGTTGGTGGCCGGTTTGGTCGGGACGGATCTTGATCCGGCCGTTATCCTCATAAGTTTCATATGGTTATCGAATCGTTAATGCGGTCGTTGCGGGAAGGGCCCGAGCTTAAATAAAATTACCGCCGCCTGCCGCGTCACATTCGCGCCCTTAACGAAAGTCTCATTTTCGTTCGTTGCGGTCCTTCGGTGTTAGTGCCGCTACGCTATTTTTCCGCCGAGTTCATCATCGAGGTGGATGCGAATGATCTCTTCGAATGAGGATTCAGCTTTGAATCCGAGGCCTTCGGCGCGCTTTGTTTCGAGGTTGCGTGGCCAGCCATCGACGATTCTGACGATCGCCGGATCGGCATTCCGAGTGATCCGGGCCACGACCTTGTCGCCGGCGACCTTGCGCAAGGCCGCGATCTGCTCACCAACGGTGACCGACAGGCCGGGCATCGACAGATTGCGGCGAGGGCCGATTTCAGCCGTGTCCATGGTTGCGGCATGAACCAGGAAACCAACGGCGGAGCGGGGGCTCGCATGCCAGTGCCGCACATCCTCTGAGACCGGCAGGTTGGCCTCGTGTCCGGCGAGCGGCTCGCGGATGATGTTGGAGAAGAAGCCAGATGCCGCCTTGTTAGGAGTGCCGGGCCGCACACAAATGGTGGGCAGGCGGATGCCGACGCCATCGAGGAAGCCCTTCCGGGTGTAGTCTGCCATCAAGAGTTCGCCGATTGCCTTTTGTGTGCCGTAGGACGTCAACGGCGTGGTGAAAAACTCATCGCCGATTTTGTCAGGGAACGGCGCGCCGAACACGGCAATCGATGAAGTTAACACGAGACGCGGTTTGTGGCCGACATGGCGGATCGCTTCGAGCAGATAGCGGGTGCCATCCATGTTGATGCGGTAGCCCTTGTCGAATTCGACTTCCGCTTCGCCAGACACGATTGCCGCCAAGTGAAAGATAGCATCGGGCTTTGAGGCAATGAGCTTGGGTGCAGCCGCGGGATCCGATAAATCGCCGGTAACGATCTCGACCGGGAATTTGGCGCCGACCGGCTTTTGTGCCGCAACCACGTCCTGCAATGTGAGGTGTGAAATCTCTTTATTGCCGAGGCGGCCGTCCTTGGCGAGACGTTCCGCCAACTTGCGGCCAACCATTCCGGCGCCGCCGATGATGAGTACGCGCATGTGACGTTTCCTTATGTTTTTTGAGCTGACTGATGCCTTTCCCAATCGATTAGTCGCACCCGTTCGCGCACGCAAGCGCAGGGAAGCGGGGCGGGGATGCAGTGATAGGTGATCAAAATTGGAGTCGGCAATAAAATGCGAATGGTGGGTGGAGTCAAGTCAATCGCGAGTCCCGACAACTGCACTCGAATCTTCCCGAAAAATCACTCGCGCCGGAACTCTTGCCACTTCCTCACCCCACCACCCGAAATCCCACATCCACCGGCATCATGTTGTTGATCGGGATCATATCCTGAGGGCAGGCAGACATCGCGCAGATGCAGTCCATGTCGGCGCGCATGCGAACCTTGTCGCCCGCTTTCGAAACGGGCGGCAGCCAATCGACGCTCCAGTCTTTGCTGACTGGAATGTTCATCCACAGATTGAACGGCTGCGGCACTTCCGGCACCGGAACGCCGATTGCCATCATCGCCATGCGCAGGTTGTCGGCACAGTTGTCGTGATACTCTTTCACGCCGAAGTTGATGTAGCGGAATAGATCGCAGGCAGCCATCAGCGTGTCGTGGATGCCGGGCGACGTATCCTCGGTAAGCGTCAGGATCGGCCGTCGGCGGTTGGTGGCGAGACCGTCGCCAACTTTCGGTATCACCCGGTTGAGAAAGCCGCGGCCATGCTCCCACGACATGAACTCGGCTGGGTTCGTGGCCGAGAACGCCCAGAAGTCGCAAACCTGCGTGCCGTGGGTATTGATCACCTCGATCGTCTGGCCTTTCGCGACGCGAACGGCGCGACCCTGTCGCGCTGGAACCTGATAGAGGTGTCCCAACTCTGGCGTACCATCTGGTGAAATTGGTGATCGCAGCGTTGCGTTAAGCCCGCATGGCTCTGCGTTGGACGCGGGGATATCATGGATTAATTTCGCAATCATGTGGCTCTCCTAACCAAGCACCACGCCGCAGTTTTTCGCCCACACGAGGCCCTCGACCGTGCCGCGCCTGGGCTTATACTCGCAGCCGACGAAGCCTTTGAAGCCGCTCTCGTCTATTTTCTTGAACAGGTATCTGTAGTTCATCTCGCCATCATCCGGCTCGCCACGATCCGGTGGGTTGGCGATTTGATAATGGCGCGCCAAGTGTCCGAACTCGGCAATTGCCATGGCAACGTCGCCCTCTTGGATCTGGCGATGGTAGAGGTCGAACTGGAGCCCAAGATTGGCGGCCCCAACCTCGTGAATTACGGCGCGTGCTTCGGCAGTTGTGTTGAGGAAGAAACCCGGAATATCGCGCGTATTGATCGGCTCGATGATGATGTCGACGCCAACATCGGCAGCAATCTTGGCCGCTTTGCGCAAGTTCGTGATGTAGGTCGCGCGATGCGCGCCGTGGTGCCGCAGACCCGGCATGGCGTGAACCCGGCCACAGCCCAATGTCTCGGCATAGGTCAGGGCCAATCGCACAGCCGCTTCGAATTCCGCTTCGCGACCGGTCATGGCGGCAAGGCCGCGTTCACCCTTGGTCCAATCGCCCGGCGGCAGGTTGAACAGCGCCTGCGTCAAGTCGTTGGCTTTTAACCGTGAAGCGATGTCGGCGGCAGGCCACTCGTAGGGAAACAAGAACTCGACGGCTTTGAAACCCACTTTAGCTGCGGCTTCAAAACGGTCGAGGAACGGCACTTCGTTGAACATAAAGGAGAGGTTGGCGGCGAAGCGTAGCATCGGCTGGGCTCACTCAGAAGGTTCAGGTATCGAGATGTTTCACCATGTGCACGATCGTGCGATCACTCAAGGGTTCTTCTCGTTCGATTTCGTAGCCGTGCCGCGTGTACCAGGCGATGAGATGAGTCAACGGCTTGCCGGTATAGAGCCGCACGGTGTTGTGCTTCAGACTTTGCGCGCGCTGTTCGGCGGCCTCCAGCATGGCGCGACCCAGGCCATGCGTCTGCGATGAAGGATCGGTTGCGATACTCTCGATCATCAGATCGTGCGCGCGCGGTTCGAGAATGAGCGCACCGATACACCGGCCATCGGTCTCGGCGAGCCAAACTTCCTTCTCGCGCAACACGGTATGGTAATCGGCCTGCAGGGGGATCGGCACGACGCCAAGTATCTTTTGGTTTCGTGCGTAGGCCGCATGTTGCACGGCGATCAACGCCGCAGCGTCTGCCAACGTAGCGCGCCGGAGGGACCAGATGCCAGTATCGAGCGTGTCGGCTGTCAAAGCGAGAAACCGCCATCGACCATCATAATCGTGCCAGTCGTAAAAGCGCTCTCGTCGGAGGCAAGGTACACGGCCAAATGCGCCACTTCCTCAGCCGTGCCGAGTCGACCCATCGGCTGACGTTCGATGAACATGGCGCGCGCCTTCTCGGTGCCGCCAACGGTTTTGCCTAGTGTTTCAATTCGATCATCGAGCGAGGGCGATTGCACGGTGCCGGGGCAGATCGCATTACAGCGCACGCCCTGACGGATGTAGTCGGCGGCAACCGCCT
>JANOYV010000194.1:0-20803 GCA_031429105.1 Hyphomicrobiaceae bacterium
TCCAGGTGCAAAAGGGTTGCGAACTTCATCCATCTTGAGCGAAGTTAGGTGAGTTTATCAATGTATGCAAGAATTCTTATAAACTCACTAAACTCACTCAATTCAGCTATGGTCAACTAGATCGGGTGACACTGCTTCGAACGTCCGGAGAAACCCACCTGTCTTTTCGGCTAAATATTGCGCGAAATCGAAGTTGGGTCGTTCAAGGTGGCTCAGGTGGCCGGGCGTGGCGGCACCAGCATTGAGGCCTTTGAAAACGCGCTCCGTGCAGCCGCGATCCTCGACGTTGACCTTGTCGAGTAGGGTCTTGAGATGAGCGAAGTGCGCTTGCGACTCGGGCGAGTATGCAAAGTCGGGTGACATGCCGCCGCCGAAGATGATGTTGACCTTGCCTACGCCATTGGGATGCAGCGACAGATACCAAAAGTAACCCGGCGTCAGTGTGATCAACAGGCTCGGATAAATCGCGAGCAGGAACGTCGTGCGGCGACGGTCACCGACTATCCGCGTGTTCGACGGATGAGCTAGCGCAATCTTCAATTTGTCGTCCTTGAGGATCGTATGGAAATTGAAGGCGGGTCTTCCTGGCGGGCATACCATTTCGTCGAGCCGTGACAGACCGCCGATGGTGCCTGCGTGGCAGACCGGCAAGTGGTAACTCTCCATGAAATTCTCGGCGAGGATTTTCCAGTTGGTGTCCCAGACGTGTGTCTCGCGGAACGTCTCGACGTAGGTCTCCATCTGGTAATCGCTGATCAGGCCTTCGACTTCTGCTAATTGCGCGCTGACCGGCGGCGCATCTGGGTTGAGTGTAACCATGATCCACCCCAGCCACTCCTCACAACGTACCTGGGGCAGCTTGTAGTCGGATTTGCAGAAGCTTTCGTTTAACGTCATCGCAGGTGCTGCCCGCAGCGCTCCATCCGCACCATAGGTCCATCCATGATAGGGGCAGACGATGCGACGTTTGTTGCCGCTACCTTCGAGCAGCGTCGACATCCGATGTAGGCAGACGTTTGACATGGCGCGCAGCGCCCCGTCATCATCGCGGATGACGAAGATCGGCTGACCTGCAAGTTCGAGGGTCACGTAGTCGCCTGGCTTTGCAAGCGAACTCGCACGACCAACCGCGAACCAGTCGCGGGCGAAAACGTCCTTCATTTCGCGTTCGAGGAACTCCGGGCTCGTATAGACCGACGGCGGCATCGCGCGCGCCTGCGTAAACGGCGTGCTGGCATTGGCAACTAATTCTGTGACTGATTTGGAAACTGTCATTGCGGCCAACTCCTATGCCAAACCCTTCGCGCCAATCTCTTCGCGCCGCCTTGCGATGAAGGCCTCCATCTCCTCAGCTCGGCCCGGATCAAGGGGCGGCTGCTGATAATTTTCAAGCAACCGCTTCCACATGACGTGTGCGCGTTGCGTCGCGTCCGGACTGCCGCTCTCGACCCAGGTCTGGAACGGGCGAATATCCGAGATCATCGGCCGGTGGAACGCGTGTTCGAACCGCGCCATGGTGTGGGCTGCACCAAAGTAATGCCCGCCTGGGGCAACTTCTGCGATGGCGTCAAACGCAAGCGCGTCATCGCTGACATCGAGCGGCGTCATCCAGGCCCGCATGGTGTCGATCATTTCGGCGTCGATCACGACTTTCTCGAACGAGGCGACAAGTCCGCCTTCGAGCCAACCAGTGGCGTGGTGTATCCAATTGGCGTGGCTCATAACACAAGCCCACAACGACATCGCACTCTCGTAGGTCGCTTGCGCATCAACCGCGTTCGATGAATTCACGTTGCTGGCCCGATAGGGCAGCTTATAGCGGCGCGCGATCTGGCCACCGATGATCGTCGCGCGCACGTATTCTGGCGTGCCGAACGCTGGCGCGCCGGTTTTCATATCGACGTTCGATGTGAACCCACCGAAGATCATCGGGCACCCCGGCTTCACCATCTGCACAAAGGCCAGCACGCCCAAAGCTTCAGCCGATTGCAATGCCAATGCACCTGCGATCGTGATCGGGCTCATGGCACCAGCGAGCGTGAAGGGCGTGACGCAGACGACCTGGCCGTTCTGGGCCATTTCCATCAGGCCGAGCAGCAGTTCCTTGTCCACGCGGCGTGGTGAATTGGTATTGATGATCGTCGAGATCGAGGGCTCGCGCTGGATTTGCTCCAGCGAAACGCCACGCGCAATGCGTGCCAGTTCCAACGCATCCTTGATGCGATCACGGCCGATGCCACGCCCGCCCCAAACGCGATCCGAGTACAGGATCTGCGCACGGTGCTGATCGAGATGGCGGGTGTTCGCTGGCAAGTCCTGCGCTTCAACAATGGTGCCGCCGGCGGTGTGCAGCGCATTCAACGATTGATGCAGCTTGATCATCTCGACTTGGTCGGAGAAAGATCCGGGTCGCCGCCCACGCTCAAGATCGGATGCATTCGGCGTGCCGCCGACGGGGCCAAAATTGATGTAGTTGCCGCCGATGACGAGATTGCGCTCTGGGTTGCGGGCAAACATCTTGAACTGTTGTGGCGCCTTGGCGATCATCGATAGCACCAACGCCCGGTCCATCTTGACGAGGCCTGTCGCGTGATCGACCTTGGCACCGTGCTCCTCAAGTATGCGGCAGGCCTCTTCATTCATGAATTCAAGGCCAAGTTCCTCAAGCACGCGGAACGCTGTGTTCTCGATGCGCGTCATGCCGTCTTCGTCGAGCAATTCGAGCGGCGGCAAAGGATTTCGCACCAACGCCCAAGGCAATTGTGGAACGGCGGCATTTGCCTCAGCCTTGCGGCGGGCGCGGCGTTCGGTGGCTCCACGTTCAGCGGCCATGCGTGAACTCCTTCATTTTGATTGGCCACAGCATATACTCAGGATCGCATCTGTCGTGTATGCGTTTGTGCATACCCCCGCACTACTAGAGAGACTGTAAGCAATGGCCAAAGCCCCGAAAGTTTCACCGTTCGCCCCGAAATCGCAGCCGAACGTGCCAACCATTGAGGGGGTGCGCTTTGCCACCGCTGAAGCCGGCATCCGCTATAAGGGCCGCACTGATCTGTTGTTAGCGGTGCTCGATGAGGGCACGGTGGTGGCTGGCGTCACCACAAAATCGAAAACCTGCTCGGCCGCCGTGCTGTGGTGCCGCGAGGCCTTGAAGTCGGGCAAGGCCCGTGCCGTCGTCGTGAACTCAGGTAATGCCAACACATTTACCGGCCAGAAGGGCGCGGAGGCTGTGCGGATCACTGCCGAAGCGGCGGCCAAAGCTGCGGGTTGCTCCCTAAACGAGATTTACGTTTCGAGCACGGGCGTCATCGGTGAACCGATGGACGCTTCCAAATTCGCGCATCTGCTCGACGGAATGGCGAAATCTGCCACGGCGGATGCTTGGGGTGCGGCTTCGCGCGCGATTATGACAACCGATACTTACCCCAAGCTCGTCACCCGCACGATCCAGATTGGCGGCATCGATGTCACCATCAACGGCTTTTGCAAGGGCGCTGGCATGATCGCGCCCGACATGGCGACGATGCTGGCCTACATCTTCACGGATGCCGCGATCACCCAGCCTTTGTTGCAGCGATTAGTCTCGGCGCTGGCTGATCAAACGTTCAATTGCATTACCGTCGATAGCGACACCTCGACCAGCGATACGGTGTTGGCATTTGCGACGGGTGCGAGCGCGAAGCGCGGCGCGCCAATGATATCAGACATGGCCGACGCTGCCTGTGGGATCTTTGCTGGTGCGCTTCGGTCCGTAATGCACGAATTGGCGTTGATGATCGTCAGGGACGGCGAAGGCCTCACCAAGTTCGTCACCTTTCAAGTGTGGGGGGCGGAGAATGACCATGCCGCGCGCCGCATTGCGTTTTCGTGCGCCAACTCCCCCATCCTCAAAACGGCGATAGCTGGTGAAGATCCAAACTGGGGTCGCGTGGTGATGGCTGTCGGCAAGTCCGGCGAGATGGCCGATCGCGACAAGCTCTCGATTTGGTTCGGCCCGCATCTCGTCGCGAGCGAGGGTGAACGTGCGGCCAAGTACGACGAACAGACTGTTGCTGACTACATGAAGAATGGTGAACTCACGATCCGCGTCGATGTCGGAATCGGCGGTGGAACTGCCACCGTGTGGACCTGCGACCTCACCCACGACTACGTCGAGATCAATTCCGACTATCGCAGTTGAGACACCAGATGCGCACTTGGTGCAGTGCGAGATAGCTCGATTGACAGATCGGTGCGACAGATTAGCTTGCGGTCAATTGGTCTGACCAATTTTGGGCAGACGGTGTGACCCAGTGTTGTTGCAGTATGCCGATCGAAATCGTCCAGTCGCGTCGCCTCTATCGGCAAGTTGCCGATCAATTGCGCGCACTGATCGCCAACGGCGAATACCCGCCAGGATCGCGGCTGCCGACCGAGCGCGAATTATCAGTACAACTGGGAATTTCACGACCAACGGTGCGGGAAGCGTTGATCGCTCTCGAAGTCGAAGGCTACGTCCGTATTAAGGTTGGGGCTGGCATCTACGTCGAACAGCCAACATCGCGACGCCCAGTAAGTTCACCCGAAAGTCGTTCTGACGCTCCTGGCGCTTTTGCACTTCTTTCGGCGCGTGCCTTGTTCGAGGGCGCAATCGCTGGAACAGCGGCCAGCCTCGCACGGCCCTCGCACATTCGTAGCCTTGATCTCCATGTCGCCGCCATGCGGGCAGCTTGTCACCCGGGTCGCGAAAGCAGTGCGCTCGACCGCGCCTTCCACATCGCTGTGGCGGATATTCTCGATAATGACGTAATCACGCGCGTGGTCGGTGAACTATTTGACCAGCGCGCCAATCCATACTTTGCCCAACTCGCCAGTCACTTTGAGAATGCGGATAGCTGGACCTGCGCTGTGGCAGAACATGCCGCGGTGCGCGATGCCATCAAGTCAGGCGACGCAATCGCTGCAACCAAGGCGATGACGGCGCATCTTGAAAAATCGCAAGCGCGGTTCGCCCTGAGTTTTGGTGATGGTACGCTCGTGGCGACAACTACCAAAGAGATCGCTGCAGATCCGGCAGCGTTGCAACTTAAGAAAAGCAAACAGAGGAAATGACCATGTTCAAAAAACTCGGCACGGCACTCGGAGTAATGGCAGGCTTCGCGCTCATCAGCGCTCCAGCCTTGGCACAAACAAAACTGAAGTGGGCGCACGTCTACGAGACGTCAGAGCCATTCCACACCTCATCAGTGTGGGCCGCCGGCGAAATCGCCAAGCGCACCAACGGTCGCTATACCGTCGACGTATACCCAGCTTCCCAGCTCGGCAAGGAAACGGATATCAATCAAGGCCTGTCGCTAGGCTCGATCGATATGATCATTTCCGGGTCAAGCTTCGCTGCCAAAAGCTACCCGCCCATCGGCGTGACGTATTATCCGTTCACATTCCGGGATGCGAGCCATCTCCTCGCTTACACCAAAAGCGACGTGTTCAAGGAACTGACCCAAGGATATGCTGACAAGACCGGTCACCAAATTGTCGCCGTAACCTATTACGGCGTTCGGCACACGTCCTCGAACCGCGCGATCAAAAACTGCGCTGACATGAAGGGTTTGAAAATCCGCGTGCCAGACGTGCCAGCCTACCTCGCGATGCCACGCGCCTGCGGCGCGAACACAGCGCCCATCGCCTTCGCCGAAGTTTATCTCGCGCTGCAAAACGGCACCGTGGAAGCCCAGGAAAATCCCCTGACCACAATCGAAGCCAAGAAGTTCTACGAAGTGCAAAAGCATATCGTGTTGACGGGTCACATCGTCGACCACCTCAACACTGTGATCTCGCAACAACTGTGGGCCAAACTTTCCGATGAAGACAAAAAGATCTTCACCGATGTGGCCCAGGAAGCATCCGCCAAAGCCAGTGCCGAAATCCAAGTCAATGAAGGCAAGCTGGTCGAGGTCTTCAAGCAAAAGGGCCTGACCGTAACGGAAGTCGACAAGAACGAGTTCCGCGACACGGTTATCAAAAACGTGACCTTCGAATCATTCGGCTATCGCAAGGCCGACTGGGACCGCATTCAAGCGGTAAAATAATAAATTGCAGAACAACCTCCCGGCTCTGTGAACAACAGAGCCGGGCTTTCGATGCGCAGCCCGCGCCAAAAAAAGTGAACCCGATGACCGAAAAAGAAGTCCACACCCAGGTCACCGGCGATGAAATCGCCAACACCTTCGACTCCCAGGTTCACGACGTCGATCTCAGCGTGTACGCACCAGAGGACTGGATCACACTCGCCGTATTCTGGCTCATGACGGGATGTGTATTCCTTCAATTTTTCAGCCGATACGTCCTCAACGACAGCTACGCCTGGACCGAGGAAATCGCGACCTACTGCCTTGTCGTTATCGTCTTCATGGGTTCGGCCATGTGCGTGCGCCTATCCCGCCACATCCAGGTTGATCTCATCTTCCGCTACTTGCCCGATGGTGCCGCTCGTGTGCTGTCCACCGGCATCGATATCATTCGAATTTTATTCCTCGGATACGCGATCCGCCTCGTGTGGCGATTCATCCGTGTCGTTGCCGATGAACCAATGACCACGATCCAATATCCCAAAGGCATCTTCTACTACGTCGTGCTCGGCGGCTTCGTGATGATGTTCGTGCGCGCGATCCAGGTTGCCTGGGAGAATTGGCGGCGCGGCTACTCCATCCTTGAGCGTCCCGCAGCCTTTGACGGCACCGAAGTCTAGTTCCGAAAGTATTTTGCAATGTTGATCCTGATTGGTTGCTTTCTGGCCCTCATGTTGCTCGGCCTTCCCGTCGCGTTGGCGATGGCGGTCTCGTCACTCACGTACATACTTTTCACCGGCATCACGCCGGACGTCACGCTGGCTCAACGCATGATCGCCGGGGTCGAAAGCTTTCCGCTGTTGGCCGTTCCATTCTTCATCCTGGCTGGCAATTTGATGAACATTGCTGGCGTCACCGGGCGCATTTATAAATTTGCCGTGGCGCTTGTCGGTTGGATGCGCGGCGGGCTCGGTCACGTCAACATCATTGGGTCGGTGATTTTCTCCGGCATGTCGGGAACAGCGATTGCCGATGCGGCTGGCCTCGGCACTATCGAAATCAAGGCGATGAAAGACCACGGTTACTCGACCGAGTTTGCGGTGGGCGTAACGGCTGCCTCGGCCACACTCGGGCCGATCATCCCGCCGTCCCTCCCGTTCGTGATCTACGGCATGATGGCCAATGTTTCGATTGGCGCGCTGTTTCTTGGCGGCTTGATTCCCGGTGTCGTAATGACACTCGCGATGATGGCGACTGTCGCCTACTACGCACGCAAAAATGGCTGGGGTAGCGATGCCCCCTTCTCGTGGTCCCAGGTCGCATCGGCCGGCCTTGAGATCGCAATCGTCTTGAGCTTTCCGTTGGCCGTATGGCTGTTGACGAGCTACGGTGGCATGTCGGTTAACCTTGCTGTCGGCTCGGCCCTCATCGTGCTGTTCGCCATCGACTGGTATTTTGATTTCTCAGCCGTCATGGCATTGATGGCACCCGTCATCCTGATCGGCGGCATGACACTCGGCTGGTTCACGCCGACGGAGGCTGCGGTTGCAGCTGTACTGTGGTCGCTGTTTCTTGGGCTGGTGCGCTATCGCAGCATGACGCTCCGGACCGTCGTCAAAGCGACCTTCGATACAATCGAAACTACTGCGTCGGTGCTGTTCATTGTAACAGCCGCTTCAATCTTCGCCTGGCTGCTCACCGTCAGTCAGGCCGCCCAATTGTTGACTGATGCCATCCTCAGCATAACGCAAAACAAGTGGGTGTTTTTGCTGTTGGCAAACATCTTGATGCTGTTTGTCGGCTGTTTCATCGACACGATTGCAGCCATCACCATTCTGGTGCCAATCCTTTTGCCGATCGTGCTGAAACTTGGTATCGATCCCATTCACTTCGGGCTGATCATGACACTCAATTTGATGATCGGCCTGCTGCATCCACCGCTCGGCATGGTGCTGTTCGTGCTGGCGCGTGTTGCAAAGCTCTCGGTTGAAGCGACGACGATGGCGATCCTGCCGTGGTTGGTGCCACTGCTGCTCGCCCTCGTAGCGATCACATACATCCCCGAACTGACACTCTGGCTACCGCGCCATATGGGCATGGTGAAGTAAAGGTCTCGATCAAGCCCCGGCGCACCCAAGGACCTTCGTGATGGAACAAACGTGGCGATGGTTCGGGCCCGACGATGTCATTCCGCTGGCACACGTGCGCCAAGCCGGCGCGACCGGCATCGTCACAGCCCTACACCAGATCCCTTACGGGGTGATCTGGTCCATTGAGGACATTCAAACTCGGCAACGGCTGATCGCTGCCGATGCCGCGCTTGGCCTGAGATGGAGCGTCGTTGAAAGTCTGCCGATCCACGAGCAGATCAAGCTTGGTGCGGGCCATCTCAAACCGCTGTTCGACAATTACCGTCAATCGCTGCGTAATCTTGCGGCCTGCGGCGTGCAAACCGTTTGCTACAATTTCATGCCGATCCTCGATTGGACAAGGACCGACCTCGCCCACCCTATGGCTGGAGGCGGTCGCGCGCTAAAATTCGACGCTGTGGCCTATGCAGCGTTCGACTGTTTCATGGTCGAGCGCACGGGCGCCGAAGCCGATCATGCCCCGGCGGTCGTCGCGCGTGCACGAAGCTGGTTTGATCGCGCTTCTGAAAGCGATAAGTCGACCCTGCTGGCAACAATCATGGCCGGCCTGCCCGGTGCCTTTGACCGATACGATATTGCAGGTCTACGCACCATGCTCGACCGCTATCAGGGCTTTGGTGCAGCCGACCTGCGAAGCACACTCAAAACGTTCCTGAGTGAAGTCATCCCGACCGCTGAAGAGCATGGCATTCGCATGTGCATTCATCCCGATGACCCGCCTCGGTCATTGCTTGGCCTGGCTCGGATCGTTTCGAACGCGGACGACTTGCAATTCATTGTCGATGCGGTGCCGTCCACAGCGAACGGCATTACTTTCTGTACCGGCTCATTGGGTGCCGGCGCACACAACGACGTGGCGACAATGGCTGTCCGTTTTGCGCCGCACATTCAATTTGCCCATTTGCGCAATGTCACGAAGGAACCCGATGGTTCGTTCGTCGAAGCTGAGCATCTCGGCGGCGACGTTGATATGGTAGCAGTGGTTGCAGCGCTTCTTCGCGAACAATCACGTCGAAAGGCAAACGACGATCCGCGCTGGCGCATACCGTTTCGCCCAGATCACGGCCATGAATTGCTCGATGATCCGCTCAAGAAAACGCATCCGGGATATCCAACCGTCGGGCGCCTCAAGGGATTGGCTGAAATCCGCGGCGTAATGACGGCTTTAAGTGCGGTGCACGGATATCCCATGTGAAGCTAGCCCAGGCACAAAAAGTTGACGTAGTGTGACGCGCAATCCTTGCTTGGCTGATCGGGACCACTAATGACACACAAGAAAAAACCTACCGACCTTCGCAGCGCCCGTTGGTTTGCACCGGATGATTTTCGATCGTTTGGCCATCGCAGCCGCATGAACCAGATGGGCTATGCCGTCGAGGAATTCAGTGGCAAGCCGATCATCGCAATCATCAACACCTGGTCGGATTTCGCCCAGTGCCACGCGCACTTCAAGACCCGCGTCGATGATGTGAAGCGGGGCATTTTGCAAGCTGGCGGCTTCCCCGTCGAACTGCCGGCGATCTCCCTTTCGGAAAGCACGGTCAAGCCGACGACGATGCTCTATCGCAACTTCCTTGCCATGGAGACCGAAGAGCTCATTCGCTCGCAGCCGGTCGATGGCGTGGTGCTGATGGGCGGCTGTGATAAGACCACGCCGGGCCTGATCTTGGGTGCGACGAGTGCGGGTGTGCCTGCGATCTTCGTGCCCGCGGGGCCGATGCTCCGTGGCAATTGGCATGGCAAGGTGCTGGGCTCTGGCTCTGATGCCTTCAAGTACTGGGACGAACGGCGCGCCGGCAACATCTCGACCAAGGACTGGGGCGAGATGGAAGTTGGCATCGCGCGCAGCTATGGCGTGTGCATGACGATGGGCACAGCTTCGACGATGACAGCGCTAGCCGACGTGATGGGCATGTGCCTGCCCGGCACGTCCTCGATCCCGGCGCCGGATGCCAACCACATCCGCATGTGTGCGGCAGCTGGCAAGCGCGCCGTCGAGATGGTCTGGGAGGATCTCACGCCGCAAAAGATCCTGACCGAGCAAGCGTTCAAGAACGCGATCACGGTTGCGATGGCGATGGGTTGCTCGACCAACGCCGTAATCCACGTATTGGCGATGGCACGACGTGCTGGCCGCAATATCGGGCTGGAGGATTTCGATGCGGCCAGCCGCAAGGTGCCTGTGATCGCCAATATCCGCCCCTCAGGCGACAAATACCTGATGGAAGACTTTTATTATGCCGGGGGGCTGCTTGGCCTGATGACCCGCCTGAAGGGGCACCTCGATCTTACCCAAGTCAATGCGTCGGGTGAAACCTGGGCCAAGAGCCTCGAAGGCGCGGAAGTCTACAATGACGATGTGATCCGCCCGCTGGATAACGCCATCTACAATGAAGGTGCGTTGGCCGTGCTCAAAGGCAACCTGGCACCCGATGGCTGCGTGATTAAGCCTTCGGCCTGTGAGCAGCGCTTGCTCAAACACACCGGCCCAGCCGTTGTATTCGATGACTACCCGGCACTCAAAGCTGCGATCAACGATCCTGATTTGGACGTGACCGAGAATAGCGTTCTCGTACTTCGTAACGCTGGCCCGCAAGGTGGCCCCGGCATGCCGGAGTGGGGCATGCTGCCGATCCCAACTAAGCTCGTGAAAAAGGGCGTGCGCGACATGATCCGCATTTCGGATGCCCGCATGTCCGGCACTAGCTACGGCGCGTGCATTTTGCATGTGGCACCGGAGTCTTACGTCGGCGGACCACTGGCGCTCGTCAAAACCGGCGACATGATCACGGTCGATGTACTCGCGCGCAGCATCAATCTCGATGTACCGGACGCAGAATTGGCGCAGCGGCGTGCAGCACTCAAGCCGCCCGCCCCCAAGTATGAGCGCGGTTACGGCTGGATGTTCTCGCGGCATATCAAGCAAGCCAACGATGGCTGTGACTTCGATTTCCTCGAGACACAGTTCGGCGCCCCCGTCGATGAACCCGTGATCTTTTGACAGGAGCGTTTCATGAGCAAACTCAAAGCAGCGACCCGCGATAAACTCAAAACTGTGAGCACCGCCACGATTTGCACGGCGCTATTCAAACGCGGGTTTCGCAATCAAATGATCCAAGGCGTGAGCCCACTCGACGCGGGCAAGCCGACCATGGTGGGCGAGGCCTTCACGTTGCGCTATATACCGGCGCGCGAAGACTTGAATCCGATCACGGTGTTCCAGGACCGGAGCCATCCGCAGCGCAAGGCTGTTGAGGACTGTCCGCCGGGTGCCGTGTTCGTCATCGACAGCCGCAAGGATGCGCGTGCAGCGTCGGCTGGCTCGATCCTTGTCACGCGATTGATGAAGCGCGGCGTGGCGGGCGTCGTGACGGACGGTGGTTTTCGCGATGCAGCTGAAATCGCAAAACTCAACATCCCCTCGTTTCATAGCCGCCCGTCCGCACCGACCAACCTGACGATCCATCAGGCGCTCGATATCAACGTACCAATTGGCTGCGGTGACGCACCGGTGTGGCCCGGCGACGTGATCGTCGGTGACAGCGATGGAGTTGTGGTAATCCCAGCGGGCATTGCCGACGAAATCGCAGACGAGGCCGTCGAGATGACTGCGTTCGAGGACTTCGTGACTGAAAAGGTCAACGAGGGTCGCTCGATCCTCGGGCTTTACCCGGCGACAGATCCAGTCGTGAAGCCAGAATTTGCCGCGTGGCGCATCGCCAAAAAACGGTAGTGAGCGTTAGCCGAAGCGAACTGCATACACGGGCGGCAAGGTATGCGACACGCCTGACCAACTGTCGCCCTGGTCTTCACTCACCCAAAGCCCGCCGGTGGTGGAGCCAAACGCCAAGCGATCCCCCGTCTCATCGATCGCGAATGCATGTCGATAGACAACATCGTAGGCGTGCGATTGCGGCAGGCCTTTCGTCAATGTCTCAAAGGTCTTCGCGCCGTCTCGCGTCCGCGTCACCACCAACCTGCCACCGACGGGAATGCGCTTCTCATCCTTGATCTCTGGCGCGAACCAGGCCGTGTCAGGTTCGCGAGGATGAACCACAACGGGGAAGCCAAACACCGATGGATCCACGTCCTTGATTTCGGTGAAGGTACGGCCTTCGTCAGAGGAAACGAAGATGCCGTTGTGATGCTGCACCCACATCCGGTTCGGCGACGAGGGACATTGCACGAGGCAATGCACGTCCTGCGCGATCGGATCGTTAGTCAATTCAGGTGGCACGTGGTCCGCCCGCATGCCTTCGCCGCGTTGCACCCAGCTCGCCCCCGAGTCCTCCGTTAACCAGATGCCCCCTGTCGAGACGGCAATCCATACGCGTTTGGAACTGCGCTGATCGACGATGATTGAGTGTATGCCCGGCAAATCGGCGCCTCCACCCATCCACTGCTTGCGCTTCGGATGATCCCACAGCGAGCGCACGATGTTCCAGCTTTGGCCGTGGTCGGTTGAACGAAATAGCCCGCCGGGCAACGTCCCGCACCACAAAACACCGGGCTCATCTGCGCCACCTGCGGCAAGCGCCCAAATCCTGGCTGTAGTCCAGGCGAGGGGGCGGCCCCACATGTCATTCTCTTCGAGACCTTCGGGTTTCGGCGGATAAACGGGGACTGCGATTTCCTCCCAACCCTTGGCAGTAGAACGATGTACTTTCACGCCGAAATGGCCGTGATCGAGCGCCGCATAATGACGGCCATCGCGCGGATCAGTCAGTGTAAGCGTGACATTGTCGCCTAGAAAGTCAGCTTTGGTAATGTCCCAACGCTTCGATTTCCTCACGACCGTAAACAGACCTTTTCGGGTCGAAACAAGAAGTTGGTCGCTCATTGCTTTATCCTCCGGAAAGTGCCTGGAAAACGTAGACTGAACTTGTCTCCCCCACCGCATCGGACAGGCGTGCCCGGTCGTGGATCAACTGCCCATCGACGAAAATTGACATGTGGCGCCGCAACGCGCCCTGGTCGTCGAGGACGTAACTGCGTGCTTGTGGGTTGCTAGCGAATACGTTGGCCAGCACTTCGCCAACGGTTCCACCGGCGGCAGTCGTTTCGGGGCATTCGACGTGCCGTTGAAGATTGGGTGTGAACACGACCTTGGGCATGACGCGGCGTCCCCGCTCCGATGGCTTATTTCTCAGCCAGCGTTTTTAAATTCGCAAGGCCCGCTTCGAATTCGTGGCCAACCATACGATCCATGCCGATCACGGTGTCCATGATTTTTGCCATGTAAGGGCTCGACCCCTGCATCGCCCATGTCACGTTCGTCGTGTCGCCCTTCGGTTCGAGGGTGAACTGGACAGTGTTATGGGCTTCCATTGGTGTCAGCATATCAAGCTTCATTATGATACGCGACAGTCCGGTGGTGTCGGTTATTTCTAGTCGCCCAGAGCCGACTTGGTTGTTACCCGTCCATTCGTATTTGGCACCTTTGCCACTGTCAGGCCCGCTATGAACGATCTTTGTAGCAGGATCTTTTTTGGAGAACGGCTCCCAGGTATTGAACACGCGAAGGTTGCTAATGAGGGGAAAGATTTTCCCAGGAGTGGCTTTAATACTGACCGATCGCTGAACGGTAAACGTGTCAGGTTTGGTCACGGCGTAAATCAATATAACCGCAAGTAAAACGGCAAGAGTGGCTGCAACAAATTTAAGCGTCTTGATCATGATCCAATTCCCGGAGCGTAGCGCGTTTGAAAGCCGCCCTCTATGTTCTAGGACGAACGGAAACTGAAGTTCCCGACACTGGCCCTCATAATTATCACACTGATTCAGGCTTCAAACAATTCAACTTGACGGCGCATCCAGCTTGCGCGTCAAATTCTCAAACTCGCGCCGCAATTCCTCGTTCTTGAAAATCTGCTCGAACGTCGGAGCTTCAAGCTTTTGGATCGCCTCGAACGAGGTTGCACTGTCACGCATCAGGTTGCGCAATTGAAAGCTTGCCTCGACCGTCTCAAAGGTGTTGTCGGCAATCCGCAGATCATGTGCAGCACGCTTGCGGGCAGCTGCGATCTGCTCGCGCTGTTGGAGCATGTAGCGCCGATACCCCTTGGCTGCCTCCTCGGCGAGCTTCTGGCTTTCACGATTGGCTTCCAGCGCCTTCTTCTGGTCAGGACGGTTCTCGGCGCGTAGCAATTCAGCAGTCTTTTTGCGCGCCGCTTCGACATCTTTGCCGATCGCTTCGAGCTTTGGCAGGTAGTTGGTATCGATCTTGGCGATCAGTGAATCTTGCGCGTGAACGAGCATTGCGAATAGCGCCGCGTGCATGGCGAAGTACTTACGTGCAGCATTCGTATTGTCGCCGGACGACGCCATCAACTTGCCAAGCTGGCTATCGACGAGTTTGGCCGAGTTGAAAACCGCAACCAGGCGCACGAGATCGCCCGACAGGACACTATCGAGCAGCATGTCGATTTGCTCAGGTGCCAGTTGAATGCCCGACTTGCCCAACGCCGACGCGATCTCACCCTTGGCGGTCTTGATATCTTCGCGGTTGAGCTCAATCTTCTTCTTTGCATCCTCGATATCTTTGCCCAGACTATCGACGGTATCCGTCAAAACACCCGGTAGCATTGCATCTTTAGGCGCACCGAGTTGCTTCTCCCGCAATTTAACGATGCGGTCTTCGATTTCACGGATCGACTTGCGCCGCTCCTCGACGCGCTTTTGCACGTCGACAACCGGTACCTCGGTCACAATGCCGAGCGCTGCATCAAGCAAATCGCGGATCTTCTTTTCGCGATCCTCCTTGGTTTCAGTCCACAGTGGCGATACGAGAAACTCGTCCTTCGACGGCAGTTTTTTCGCTTCTCCACGGTTGCGCGCGGTATCTTGCAAAACGGCATCGATTGCGGCCATCAGCTTTTTGGCTTGTTCAAAGGCAGCCTCGCCCTCGCGCGGGTCTTTTTCGACGGCTGCAGGTGGTGCCGCAGGAGCTGGCTGAGGCTTGGCCGCGCCGGGCGATTTGGGGGCTGGTTGCACTTGCGCAATGCGTGGCTCAGCCTGTGTGCCGCGTGACAGCAGATCACCAATCGCGTCGCGGCTTGCCGTTTGCGCGAGGGTTGGAGCCGCCAACCCACCAATGAGTAGCGCCGCCAATGCCGTTCGACCGACGATTGTCATAGTTCGAGCCTCCTCGCTCGCGCCGACCAAGGGGTGAAATTCAGGCAACACGATGGTGCATTGTTGCGCTGTCAACCAACCCTTGCACTGCGCTGAAGCCAGCAATCGTAAATCGACCACTGGTTGCAACTCTATTGGTTCACGCGCTTGGCTGCCTGCGTAATCAACGTCATCAGCTCATAATTGACCCGTCGCGCGTCGTTCAGGATGATCGTATGTGTTAGATTTTCTGGCGTGCCGG
Source organism: Hyphomicrobiaceae bacterium (assembly GCA_031429105.1). GTDB lineage: Bacteria > Pseudomonadota > Alphaproteobacteria > Rhizobiales > Hyphomicrobiaceae > JAKFWF01. The sequence goes on from JANOYV010000194.1 coordinate 15,576, forward strand.
GCAGTCGCAACCGTTTCAAATCGTTGCCGTATGGATGCTCGCCCAAATCTAGCGCCAAACGAATATCCTTGGCGGTCAGCGCCAGTGCGCCATAAACGCCGGGTGATCCCAAGGCTGCATGCGTTTCATGCACTTCGATACGCGTGCCCGGAGCCGCATTGCGTGCCTGACGCAACAGCAGCTCCGCCAATGGCCGGTAGCCTTTGGCTTTTGAGAGGAATGCCGCCAACACCACAGGAGCGGAGGACGTCGCATCCTGCTGATTGCCTGTTGAAGGCGGAGCGGCAGCAACCTCGGTGGACGGTGGCAGCACAACGGCGGGCACAACGACCGTATCCTTCGCCTCAGATTCACGTAACTTTATCGGCCGCCGTTCGCCGTAAACCAACTTGCCCCCATTATGATGGATGCGCTCCAGCCAGGATGCCTTGCTGAACGGGAAGCCCTGCTGGCGCAGCCAATCGATCATATCATTGCGGTGACCAAATGTTCCGACATCGAGCGCACTCATCCATTCGGCAAGATCGCGGCCCGTATCAGCCTTGAGCCCGGCGATGAACTCTTGCTCCATCTCGCCGTAATCCCGGCTCATCGCTGGCATTGCTCCTTCGCCCGTTGGCACATTCGTTCACATAGTCTCTTATAGGTGGCGAACATCACCGTTAGAAGCACCCTAGCAACTGATCGACCAGCCGAGGCCCATCATGACACTTGTGAACACTTATCCGACCATGAATTTTGGCCTGGGCGAAACCGCCGATCAACTGCGCGAAATGGTGCGCTCTTTCTCAACTGATGAGATTGCACCGATTGCAGCGGAAATTGATAAGACCAACCAATTCCCACGGCACCTTTGGCCAAAGCTCGGTGCACTCGGGCTGCACGGTATCACAGTCGAGGAGGAGTGGGGCGGCTCGGGGCTCGGCTACCTTGAGCATTGTATCGCAATGGAAGAAATCAGCCGCGCTTCGGCGTCTGTCGGATTGTCCTATGGCGCGCACTCAAATTTGTGCGTCAATCAAATCCGCCGCAACGGTTCAGACGCCCAAAAAAAGAAATATCTGCCGAAGCTGATTTCCGGCGAAAATGTCGGCGCCCTGGCCATGTCTGAACCGGGCGCTGGATCCGACGTCGTTTCGATGAAAACGCGCGCCGTTAAAAAGGGTGATCGATACATCATCAACGGCAACAAGATGTGGATTACCAACGGCCCCGTTGCAGAAACGCTGGTGGTCTACGCCAAAACAGATCCGGATGCGGGCCCACGCGGCATCACGGCATTCATGATTGAAAAAGGGATGAAGGGCTTCTCGACACATCAGAAGCTCGACAAGCTCGGCATGCGCGGCTCAGATACGTGCGAACTCGTGTTTCAGGACTGCGAGGTACCGGAAGACAACGTCATGGGTGCTGTTGGCCGGGGCGTGAACATCTTGATGTCCGGCCTCGACTATGAACGCAGCGTTCTGGCGGCGGGATCCCTCGGTATTATGCAGGCCTGCATGGACATCGTGCTGCCCTACATTCACGAACGAAAACAATTCGGCAAAGCAATCGGCGAGTTCCAGCTGGTGCAGGGCAAAATCGCCGACATGTACGTGATGATGAATGCCTGCAAGTCGTATGTTTATACCGTCGCCAAAGCCTGTGACCGCGGCGAGACAACGCGCGAAGATGCGGCAGGTGCCATTCTGATCAGTGCGGAGAAAGCCACCCAGATGGCGCTTGATGCGATCCAGCTACTCGGTGGCAACGGCTACATTAACGACTATCCGACCGGGCGCCTGCTGCGCGATGCCAAGCTGTACGAGATCGGCGCCGGCACTTCAGAGATCCGCCGTATGCTCATTGGTCGTGAATTGTTCGAAAAGACCACTTGAAGGCAACGAGCGTTCGTGTCATATATCGCGCATGTGGCAGAATAAGGTAATTTGTCATGACGCAAGGATTTGCAGAAAATCAACAATCCCCCTTTGAAGGAGCGCCTGCCAACCGTCGGGTGAGCTTAGGTGAAGGTGACCCGCTACGGGCTAAGCTTAAAATCGGTCCGGGCGGACGTGTCGTCGTGCCGGCAGCGATGCGTGAGGCGCTAGGCGTCAACGAAGGTGATGCTCTGATGGCTACTCTTGAAAATGGGGAATTGCGGCTCGTTTCATTGGCAGAGTCGGTGCGACGAGCGCAGGCCATCGTCCGCAGCCACGTGCCAGCGGGCGTCAGCCTTGTCGACGAGTTGCTCAATGATCGTCGGCAGGAAGTCTTGCAGGAGCGCAAAGGTGGCTAGAGCCGTGCTCGACTCTTCCGCAGTTCTTGCGGTTCTCCAATTCGAGACTGGCGCTGATGTCGTGATGGACCACCTGAAAGAGGCGGCAATTTCGGCGATCAACCTCGCCGAGGTTGCAACCAAACTCGTCGAGAAGGGGCAAACGATCGCCGATGCACGGCGCACCATTGCAATGCTCGGCATGGACGTCGAATCCGTCGATGAGAGCCAAGCTTATGCGGCGGCGGCGCTTCGGTCCGATACCAAAGCTAGGGGATTGTCGATTGGCGACCGGCATTGTCTGGCGCTAGGCGCCAAGCTGGGCGCGACGGTGGTAACCGCCGATCGGAATTGGAAGCATGTCAACGTTGGCATTGACGTGAAACTAATTAGATAGACGCGCTAACTCACTGCGGCAGCAGATCTTCCAGCTCCTTAGTGCGTACTTCTGTTTTTGTCAGCTTACAGCCGAGCATGGCGCCTGTCATGCCGGTCCCACCGCCCCACACGTAGCCGATGACTTCGCCGCAATCCTGGTCGCGGAAGGCCACCCAATGGCGCTGAGCGAGACGCAACGCATTGGCCCACTTCTCGCGGTTACCCTTTGCAACTTCGTCAGATTTCGCAATGTGAGCGAGCACCTGTTTGTAGGTTTCATTCAGCTTTTTGTCAGCGGCGATCAAGGCCTGCTCGGAACACCAGTTCAGTTCGTGTGTGTTCACGGCAGTGCCGCAGTTAATCTGCGCCAGTTGTTGGGCTGAAGCAATTGTCATGGGCAGCACGGCAATCGCGAACGCTGTCATCAGCCCGCGCATGGTTGCAATGCGATCCATCTCTGTTTCCCCGATTGAACGTCGAACAATCCCGCTGCAAAGTGGCTGAGAACAACTGGAAAATCCAGGTAGTCGCCGGACAATGGGAGGTAATTTGCGCATATGACGTCACAACAGGCAAAAGGCGCTGCATTTGCAGCCCTACATGCACGCCCCGGCTGCTTCATCATTCCCAACCCTTGGGATGCGGGCACGGCCAAAATGCTGGCAACGCTCGGATTCGAGGCACTGGCGACGACGAGTGCTGGCTTAGCCTTCGCGCTTGGAAAAATTGATGGCACAGGCGCCGTCACACGTGCCGAAACCCTCGAGAATGCCCGGCAAATTGTCGAAGCGACTGAGCTTCCGGTCGCCGCCGACCTCGAAAACTGCTTTGCGCATGACCCGACAGAAGCTGCAAAAACCATCCCGATGGCAGCCGAAGTTGGGCTCGTCGGCGGCTCGATCGAGGATTCGACCGGGGACGCGGCGAATCCGATTTACGATTTTGAGACAGCCGTCGCGCGGGTCAGGGCTGCGGTCGAAGCAGCCCGCGCCCTACCATTTCAATTCATGTTGTGCGCGCGCTCGGAAAACTTCCTGCACGGGCGACCTGATCTAGGCGATACCATCAAACGCTTGCAAGCATTTGAGGCAGCAGGTGCTGATGTGCTGTACGCACCGGGCCTCAACGACATGGCTCAAATCCAGGCGGTTCTGCAGGCTGTGACCAAGCCGATCAACGTGCTCGTCTCGACCGGCAATGCGCAACTAACGATGGCTGAATTGGCGGCAGCAGGCGTCAAGCGCATCTCGGTTGGCGGTGCGCTGGCGCGGGCAGCAATGGGCGGGTTTTTACGCGGGGCTCAGGAGTTGCGCGACCACGGGACCTTTACCTATGGCCGCGAGGCTGCTCCATTCGCGACAATCAACAAACTGATCAAGGGAGAAACAACATGACCGGCCGCCTCGCGGGGAAAACTGCATTTTGCACAGCGTCAGGCGCCGGCATCGGCCGCGCCGTGGCCATCGAGTTCGCACGCCAAGGTGCCAAAGTGATCGCGACCGACATTGACATGGCGAAGCTTAAGGGCTTGCGCGATGAGGGCATCGCTGAAACCCACCTGCTTGACGTGCGCCACACGGCATCAGTTGAGAAAACTGCAAAGGCGGTTGGACCAGTCGACATCTTGTTCAACGCTGCAGGCTTCGTACACCACGGCACCGTGCTCGACTGCACGGACGAAGAATGGGACTTCGCCTTCGATCTCAACGTCCGTTCCATGCACCGCACGATCCGTGCCTTCTTGCCCGGCATGCTTGCCAAGGGACAAGGATCGATCGTCAACATTGCATCCGGTGCTGGTTCGGTACGGGGCATCCCCAATCGCTACGTTTATGGTGCAACCAAAGCTGCCGTCATCGGACTGTCAAAGGCGGTTGCCGCCGACTACATCCGTCAGGGCGTGCGCTGTAATGCGATCTGCCCCGGCACCGTGCAATCGCCCTCGCTCGATGATCGAATTGAAACACTTGGCAAAACCGTTGGCGGCACAGAGAAGGCGCGCGCCATGTTCATCGAGCGTCAGCCAATGGGTCGGCTTGGTACGGCCGAGGAAGTGGCGCATCTGGCGGTGTACCTTGCATCCGATGAAAGTGCCTTTACGACCGGCACGATCATGATGGTCGATGGTGGTTTCTCGCTTTGACCGCCGACACGCTCGATGCTGGCCTTTGGTCACTGCGGCGCGCTGTGTCAGCGGATGCTGCGACGTTAATCGCTCTGCAACGCGCGGCCTACGCGCGCAATCAAAAGATACTTGGCGTCGTACCAATCCCGCTTCAGGCAGATTACCACGCCGTATTGCGCGAGAAGGAAGTTTGGCTTGCGGAGACTGATGCCCGGTGCATCGGTGCGCTGATACTTGAACCGCGCGCAGGCGACCTGATGATCGAGAGTATCGCAACCGATCCTTCATCGCAGACGCATGGCCTGGGTCGAGCCATGCTGGAGGCCGCCGACCAGCGCGCGCAAAGTCTGAAGCACAACACCGTGCGGCTCTATACCGGCAAGCCGTTGACTCATCTCATCGCCTGGTACACGCGGCACGGCTACGAAATCGAACGAGAAGAACCCTTGAGTGATCGCACGATCG
>JANOYV010000195.1:0-53810 GCA_031429105.1 Hyphomicrobiaceae bacterium
CTCTACACGACCGGCTTCACGCGCAATGCGATTGTTCATAGCGGCAAGCTGGATGCTGGACTGAACTTCATCGCCAAGCCGTTCACGCTCGTGCAACTCGCCTCGAAAATGACTGAAGTGCTGGCTCGAAGCCCCGCTTAACAGCGGCCTTACATCTCGTGCCCAAAATCCATGCCTTGTTTCCAGCTTTGCCACTGGGCCATGTCGCGCTTGATCTTGTCGGCGCGTTATAGCGCGGGCTGCGGGCTTGGCTCAGTCTCCGGTGCCCGCTCTGGCGTCTGGTGGAACGAACGAGACTGTTCAGCGACAAAGCTGTCGATGGCCTGCGGACATGTGCCCTCTCGCTACCGGAGCTAGGATAGCCGCGTCTGCTTCTCGGTCTGCCGCGTTTCGGCCGTAAGCATCCGGGCCGGCTTTCAATTACCCACATCTCCGGCCCCGATATCGACGCCTATTTGGATGTCGGTCAGGCGGGACAGGCCGCGCCACATGACGATGTTGCCGGGTGGTGGATCGCTGACTCTGGCGAGATAGCCGCCGAGGCGCGCGAGCTTGGTCAGATAGTGCGATAGCGTTTTGCGCCTTCGCCGGACCTTTGCTGTGTCCGGCACGAGATGATCGAGCACGTTGATCTCGCCCTCAGTCAACGCCATCTGGGGCGGCGCATCCGGCGCGGTGCGGTTCAACATCGTCAGCCAGAAGACGCGCCAGCTGAGAATACAGAAGACCGAGATCAGATTGGCGAGCCGATCGGCCGTCCTCAGTTTCGACTCTTCCGCCTTGCATCCAGATTTCAAGATCTTGTGGAACACCTCGATCTTCCAGCGCATCGCATACCAGTCGAGCTTCTCGAGGGCGTCCGCACGTGAACGCACCGGCAGGTCTGTGATCAGCTTCCACTCGATCGGCTTGCGCCCCTTGGGCGCGCCGCGCTCCACGGCATGGATCACGACGAGTTCCAATGCAGGATATTGCTTCTGCTTGCCGATCGGTGGCAAGACGCGGATGCGTCGATACTTAAGTTCGAGCGTGGCGCAGCATACATTACCGTGCTCGTCGCGGGTCTCGATGCGATGCAGGCCCTTGACCGCGATCTCATCCATCTCGTCGGCAACTGTGTGTTCGCCATCGCCAGCAAGACGATCAACGCACGTTCGCACGACGAAGTGCGTGCCAAGCTCGCGGGCCTTGCAATACAGCTCGTAGATGTCGCTTTCCCGATCGCCGACGTGCACGCAGCGCTCGGGTGCGGCAAGCAGCGCCGTCGATTGTTCAAGGTTCTGCAGCCAGCGAACGCTTTCTTTCTGCTCGATGGGAACGCGCGTCGGGTTGATCTTTGTCTGCAGGGAACGCGCAGCCTTGAATTTCTTTCGGCTCCAGAACTTGATTGCGGCGACGCCGAGAGGAAGGCCGTCGGTCGTCACGGCGAGGCTTGCATGCATGAGGATGCCACACACCGAGTGCACGCTCCTGCGGCGGTCTTTGCGGGTGCGTATGCTTTTCGTGAAGCCGATCTGCTCGGGGCGCTCGCGCTTGAAGCTGAACTCCGTCGTATCCTGCAGCACGAGGATCATCCCGTCCGACGCAGCAAAACGCTTGGTCGTAGCTTGGAAATGTCCACTCAAAATATCGGCTTCGTCGACGCGTTCATTGGCGAAGAAGCGATACGCGGCCTTGGTGTTTGCCCAGTCCTGGCAGGCAAAGGGAAGACTTTCACCGATCGCGCCACCGATGTCGGTCAACAGCGTCTTGAAACGTCGCCAGAGACGCTCATCCTTGAATGTGCTGTCGACCGTTTCACGGTCGACCCAGCCTTGCGTTTTCTCTTGCTCGCTCAGATCGCCAGATCGACAATCCGACGCAGATTTGGAGTTTTTTGCCGCCATTGAGCACCCGGAATTGCGAATAGAGGTGCTCGACAAGGAATCACAACCGATTCCAGAGATTCAATAATTTCCATGCTGGTGCGATGCTGCGGATCACAATATTTGTGGGTAATTGAAAGCTTGGCGGCACGCTTACATCCGGCCTAGTCTAGCGCCGATCCAAAGGAGGACCTCACCATGCTCGGCTCGCAACGATCCCTGTTCGAAATACCGCGTGAAGTTGCCTACTTCAACGCGGCGGGGTGGAGCCCATTGCCCATCGCCACGCAGGAGGCAGGCCGAGCAGCCGTCGGGCGCAAGGGCACGCCGTGGAAACTGGACCGGCAATTTGGTAACCAGCAAAATGAGCGGGCGCGGCTTGCCGCCAGCCGCCTGATCGGTGCGGACGCGGACGACGTCGCTTTGATTTCGTCCATTGGTTACGGCGTGGCCGCTGCAGCGAAATTCCTCGATGTGCCAAAGGGGACGCGCGTTCTGCTGCTGCAGGATGATCATTCATCGCCCGTGCTCGAGTGGCAGACGCGGGCAGCGGCGCAAGGTTTCACGATCGATACCGTTGCAAAGCCCGTCGATGGCGACTGGACGGCGGCAGTGCTTGCAGCGATCGGTCGGCCTGGCGCCGCGCCGGTCGGAGTTGCTTCGATCTCGTGGATTCACTGGTCGGACGGCGGCGTGATCGATCTGGCCAAAGTTGCAACGGCCTTGCGCCGTCACGGTGCGAAATTCCTGATCGATGCGACGCACGGCGTCGGCATCATGGCGCTCGACGTGAAGTCGCTCGATCCGGATGTGGTGCTGTTTCCGACCTACAAGTGGACGCTCGGGCCCTACGGTCGCGCCTTCATGTATGTGGCAAAGCGCTGCCAGGGCGGCGTGCCGTTGGAGCAAACCGCGTTCGGGCGGCGCGGCGTCAATGCCGAGGCCAACGTCTATCTGGCTGACACGCGCTACGTCGATAACGCGCGCCGGTTCGACATGGGCGAGCGTGACCATTTCATCTCGATGGAGATGGCGTCAATCGGCATGGAGTTGGTGGGCACCTGGGGCTCGACTGCGTTGGTCGAGCGGCTATCGATGCTGACGGGGCGCATTGCCGACGGCGTGCGCGGGCTCGGTCTCGATGTGCCGGTGACCAAAAATCGCGCGCCGCATATTTTGAGCCTCGGCTTCAAGGGCGGCGTGTCGGACGGCTTGATCAAGGCGCTGGAGGCGGATCAGATCTACGTCGCCCCGCGGCTGGGCCGTATGCGCATTGCGCCGCACGCGTACAACGATGAGGCCGATACGGATCGGCTCGTCGCCGCGCTGAAACGGCATGTGGGTTGAATCGTCTTGTTGGCCCCCGACGACTCCGCTATCGCGTAGCCGGCCGCCGGGGACGGTTCGCTCGTGACGGATCACCGAGCATCAAAACGAGGTCTAAGACATGCCAACATGCGCAGTGATCGGGGCGGGGTTGATTGGCCGGGCGTGGGCGATGGTGTTTGCGCGGGCGGGATGGACCGTACACCTCACCGATACCAGTGAAGCGGCGCGGGTGTCGGCTCCGGGGCTGCTTGCCGACGCGCTGGCCGATCAGGCCCGCCATGGACTGGTGGAAGATGCAGAAGCAGCACTCGCGCGGATCAAGGTCGTCGCCACGCTCGCTGAGGCGGCAAGTGGCGCCGATCTCGTACAAGAGTGCGGGCCTGAGACAGTCGATGCCAAGATCGCGTTGTTTCGCGAACTCGACGCGGTGGCATCGCCAAGTTGTATACTTGCGTCGTCGTCATCTGCGATCGTGGCTTCGAAATATACCGAAGGGCTGAAAGGCCGGGCCCGCTGTCTGGTCGCCCATCCTGTGAACCCGCCACATCTGGTGCCGATTGTCGAGTTGTGTCCGTCGCCGTGGACTGCACCTGTGACGATGGCAACAGCACGCCGCATCTATGATGATGTCGGGCAAGTGCCGATTACGATGACGCGCGAGATCGAAGGGTTCATTCTCAACCGACTGCAAGGCGCGTTGCTCGCCGAAGCCTTCCGACTGGTCGAGGACGGCTACGTCTCGGCAGAAGACCTCGACAAGACGATTGCCCATGGGCTTGGTCTGCGCTGGTCGTTTATGGGACCGTTCGAGACAATCGATCTCAATGCGCCGGGCGGGATTGCCGACTATTGTGATCGGTATACGGGTTTTTATAAGCGCCTTGCTGCCGATCCGGCAAAGCCCGCAGTTTACGAAAAGGCTGCGACCGATAATATCGTCGCTGACTGGACGGAAGGTGCCACTCCTGGCGCGGACCACGCGGCAAAAACCCAGTGGCGTGACGAGCAACTTGCAGCGCTCGCTGCCTTCAAACGACAACAAAAGCCTTTCCAGGGGTCGATGAAATGAAAACCGTCGTCTTTGGTGGCGCTGGCTTTGCCGGACTGAACATTACCGAAGCCTTGTTGAGTCGAGGGCGTGATGTCGTCGTGTTTGATCGCGCGGAAGTGCCGACCGCTGCTCGAGCGGCCTTTGAAGTGCATCCAGGGAAACTCGAAACCGTTCGCGGCGACGTGATGGATGTGGCAGCGATTGAACGCGTGATCGCGCCCGGCACTGACGGCATCATTTTTGGAACAGCAGTGACCGCTAATGCTGCTCGTGATGCAGCCGAACCTGAACTGGTGCTCAACACGAACCTCATGTCGCTGCCCCCCATTCTGCGCCGTGCGAAGGCCGTTGGCGTGCGCCGTGTGATCAATTTATCGTCGGTTGCAGCTTATGGAGCGGCGGGCGACCGGGTTCAGCTATTGGAGGAGACGACACCGGTTGATCCGCAGTCGTTGTACGCGATCAGTAAATTCGCGACCGAGCGCGTGGCTGAGCGCTTGGGTAACCTCTGGAACCTCGACGTCATAAGTGTGCGCCTGTGCTCGGTGTTCGGGCCGTGGGAGTATGCAACTGGATTGCGCGATACGCTGTCGCCGCACTTGCAGGTGATGCTGGCGGCTGAAGCCGGTGTGCCCGCACTGTTGCCGCGACCGATCAATCGCGATTGGACGTATGCACCGGATATGGCCGCTGGCGTGCTCGCAGTGTTCGAGGCCAAGGCACCGAAGCATCGGTTGTACAACATCTCGCCGGGGCAAACCTGGAGCATACTTGATTGGGGCAACGAGCTCGCAAAGGTGCGGCCGGGATTCGTTTGCCGCCTCGCGACCAATGGCGAGGCGATCAACGTCGATCCGCACGCGCCGTCCGATCGGGCGCCGTTGTCGCCTGCCCGCATATTTGACGATCTAGGGTGGTGTGCGCAAACGTCGATGACGCAATCAATTGCCTCCTATGAAGCGTGGTGGAAGACCCACTGGAAAAAGCTTGGAGCAAGGCCATGAAACTCGATAAGCGCGTGGCGATCGTCACCGGCGGCGGCTCTGGGATCGGTCGGGCGAGTGCGCTGCTGTTCGCGAAGGAAGGCGCAAGCGTCGCCATCATTGATCGCGATGAGGCCGGTGCTGCAGAGACTGTTCGCCTGATCACATCAAATGGTGGTAAAGCTATGGCGCGCGTAGCCGACGTCGGCAAGGTTGGTTCGGCCGATGCTGACGTTGCAGCAGTCCTGTCAGCGTGGGGCCGCATTGACGTGCTTATGACTTCGGCTGGATTCTCCTGTGGCGGCACCGTGACCACAACCAACCCAGCCGACTGGGACGCGGTGATCAATGTCAATATCGGTGGGACGTGGCTGTGGTCGCGCGCCGTGATCCCGACGATGCAGGCTCATAAGAAGGGTTCGATCATAACGCTGGCGTCGCAGTTGGCGATTGCTGGCGGCCGCGGATCATCGGCGTATATTGCAGCCAAAGGCGCGATTTTGAGCCTGACGCGCACCATGGCGCTCGACTACGCAGCCGATGGCATCCGCATAAATGCGATTGCGCCGGGGGCAGTTGAAACGCCGCTGTTGGCGCGCGGATTTGGTCGACGGCCTGATCCGGCGACTGCCAAGGAAGGCTCGCGCGTTCGCCACGCCATGCAGCGTTTTGGTCAGCCCGAAGAGATTGCCGAAGCAGCGCTTTATCTGGCAAGCGACGCATCCAGTTTTTCGACGGGCACGACATTCGTTGTCGATGGCGGGTGGCTTGCAAATTGACGCTGCAACTTGTGGCTCGCGCGCGACGTAAACCGTAACGCCGTCTTAAGCGCTGCCGATTAATGTCGAACGTCGCGCTAGCTGAAGGACGCCGCGATGTACGACTATTGTTTGGAAATTCTTCATCATTGGGCAGCCCTGCTGATCGTGCCAAGTTCGGTGCTGTCAATCGGTTCGCTCATCAGCGCGTTTGTGATCGCCAGTGGATTTTTGATCTGGAAGCGGCATCAGCGCGGCAAAGACTTGAAGTTCGCGGTGCTGCTACGCGCGCTGTTCCCCTGGCGCAAGCTCTGGTCGGCATCGCACCGTGTTGATATTTCGTTTGTGCTGTTGAACACATCGGTGCTGGCGACTGTGATCGGTGTGGCGCTACTCTCGTATAACGCGGTGAGCGCCGTCGTGGTTGATGGGCTGGTGGTGACCTTTGGTCCAGCATCGCCGACCGTTCTGCCGGCGTTAGCAGCGCAGATCATCCTCACGATTGCGCTGTTTCTGAGCGTCGAGTTTGCCTACTGGCTTGATCACTACCTCAGCCACCGCATTCCGTTCCTGTGGGAGTTCCACCGCGTGCACCACGAGGCAGAGGTGCTGACCCCTCTGACGGCATTTCGGGTGCACCCGGTCGATACGATTGTCTACTTCAATATTAAGGCGATATGCCTGGGGTTGACCAACGGTAGTTTAGGTTATTTGTTCGGTGCGAACGTCCACCAGTTCACGGTATGGGATGTCAACGTGCTGGTGGTGTGCGCCATCCATCTGGTCGTCCATTTGCAGCACACACACGTCTGGATTCCCTTCACCGGCCTGTTCGGTCATGTAATGATGAGCCCGGCGCACCATCAGGTGCACCACTCGATGAACCCGGCCCACTTCAATAAGAACCTGGGCGGTGTGCTCGCAATCTATGATTGGATATTTGGCACGCTGCATGTGCCAGCCAAGACGCCAGAGAAATTGACGTTCGGGGTTGCCAAAGATGCCGAGCATACGGCGATGCCTCATACGTTGACGGCGAGCCTCGTGAACCCGGTCGTCTGTGCAACGAAACAGGCATTCGAAGCACTGACGGGTGGGCGACGCGCACCAACCTTTGCACCTCATGCTGCGTTGCCTGCCATAGAAAAGCGCGCGTGACAGCCACCTGCGGCCATTTGGAGGCTGCACCGATGGGGAAGTCATGGCACTTTTAAGGTCATGACAACGAGCCCCGAAGGTACCGCCAGCCTGATCGCCCGCATTCAACGCGATCTCGAATTGATCGCGCATCCTCGGATGCCGTGGCTGATTCCGCATAAGGCCCCTGATGGTACAGACGCGCTCGACGTGTTGATCGTCGGCGCTGGTCAATCTGGCATTGTCACGGCCTTCGGATTGAAGCGCGCGCGGGTCGACAACATACTGGTGCTGGATATCGCAGCTCGTGGCCAGGAAGGTCCGTGGTTGACCTACGCCCGCATGCGCACGTTGCGCAGCCCAAAAGACTTCACCGGGCCGGACCTTGATATCCCGAGCCTCACCTACCAGTCCTGGCATGAGGCAAAGTTCGGCGTCGAAAGCTGGCTCGACTTAAAGTTGATCCCGAAAGAGCTTTGGGCGGAGTACCTGCTTTTTGTGCGCGAGTGTTCAGGCGTGCCGGTAAAGAATGAGCGCCGCGTCACGGCGATCGAGTCTGAGGCCGACCTCCTGCGCGTTACGGCTGTCGGCCCAAATGGTGTGGTCGAGACCTATTACACCCGCAAGATTGTACTCGCGACCGGCCAGGACGGCATGGGCGAATGGTGGATGCCCGATGATATCCGAGCACTGCCATCTAGACTCAGGGCGCACGCGGCTAACGAGATCGATTTTATGACTCTTAAGGGAAAGTCAGTCGCGGTTCTAGGCGCAGGCGCGTCGGCGTTCGATAACGCTGCGACTGCTCTTGAGAATGGCGCCGGCGAGGTGCATTTATTCTGCCGTCGCGCCGAACCGCAGGTCGTGCAGCCCTATCGCTGGCTGACATTCGCAGGGTTCCTGCGCCATATGTCTGATCTGGATGACGCCTGGCGCTGGCGCTTTATGAGCACGATCCTGGGGATGCGCGAAGGCTTCCCGCAGGACACCTATGACCGGTGCGCGAAATACCAAAACTTCCATTTGCAAAGCGGTGCGCCAATTGAATCGGTCTGCGAAACGAAAGCCGGGGGCCTGGAGCTGGAAACGCCGCGCGGGCGGTACAACGCTGACTTCCTGATCTGCGGTACCGGCGTCGAGATGGATTTTAAGTGCCGCCCCGAGCTTGATCGGTTCGCATTCAACATTGCGACCTGGGGCGACAAGTATGTACCTCCACCGGAGGAGGTCGACAATCGATTGGGGCGCTTTCCGTATCTCGGGCCTGATTATGCGTTCATCGAGAAGACGCCAGGACTGACGCCGTGGCTCGGCAATATCCACTTGTTCTCGATTGCCTCAACCATGAGCTTTGGGCCATCCGGGTCTTCGATCAATGCAATGACGACGGCGGTGCCGAAGCTCGTATCCGGTATCACGCGGAGCTTCTTTGCGGCAGACCTCGACCGTCATTGGGCATCCCTCAAGGCCTATAACGTGCCACAGGCGATCTTGAAGACCGCCGCAGAATAGATCTGCGTTCAGCCCCGCTTGACGGCAGGTCGTTGTCCGCCCGACTGTAGCGATCATCAGGATGGAACACGCCAAGGGCCCCCATGACACCACTTGCCGGATATGCCGATAAACTCTCCGTTCGACCCGGCGAGACGATCCAGTTTCATGTGGCGTCTCAAGTTGTGGAGCCGGTATCGGCGCGTCTGGTGCGTGTTATTTGTGCTGACGCCAATCCAGTTGGTCCCGGCATTCAACTCGAACCCATCGAGGCAATGCCGAAACAGATCGCCGTACCCGAAGCGCAAACAGTGCCGCGCGGGAGTTATGCTGTTGTGACCGGGGCAGCCGAGGCGCTGCGCGATCTCACTTCGTTTTCGATATTTGCGACGGTGTGGGTCGGCGGCAAGGGTTTGCCGGGTGCGATCATCTCAATGGGAGAGGCAGGCAATCCCAAACAAAGTGTCACTGTGTCGGCGGCGGCTAGCCCGCGCGGGATCTGTTTCGCGGCAAGCTTCGGGCAAGGCGATGCCCCTCCCTTCGGCATCTGGACGACGGACGTCGAGCCCGAGCGCTGGTACCATGTCGTTTGCGGCTACGATGCCACGACCCGCAACGTTGAATTGGTTCACGTTCCAGTCGACGGTTTGACGGCCTCCGCCTCCGTTGCGGAAACACTCAGGGCTGTCGTCACCATTGGCCACAATGGCGATATTCGCATTGGTGGCGGCCTGAGCGCAGTGCCTGGAACACCGCAAAGCAATTTCAATGGTCGCATCGAAAAACCAATGATCTTCAATGTGGTCGTGCAGCCAAGCGACCTCGATACCAAGCAGCCGGAGTGGCTGACGTCACGGCTCGTCGGCGCGTGGAATTTCGCCATGGACATGCAGTCGAGCCGGATCATGGATATCGGGCCGAACGAACTACACGGGACGTTGGTCAACTGTCCGGTCCGCGCTGTTGCCGGATCGAACTGGACCGGCGAGGAAATGCACTGGACGCAAAATCCCAACCAGTACGGTGCGATCCATTTCCACGACGACGATATCGAGGATTGCCGCTGGCCTGCAATTTTCGAATGGACGGTGCCGACCGGCACGCGCTCGGGCAACTATGCGTTGATGCTGTGGTCGGGGGGTGCCGAAGACAACATTCCTTTTTATGTCGTGCCGCCAAAGGGTAAGCCGACGGCAAAGGTCGCCGTTCTGGTCTCGACATTCACCTACACGGTTTATGGCAACCACCTGCGACCCGAGTGGGAGGGTGATCCGAAATGGGTCGCTGCTTGGCGGGACCAGTCTAAAGCCTGGGGGGCCTATCCGCATCATCCCGGTGACAACAAGGAATTTGGTTTATCGACGTACAACTACCATGCCGATGGCAGCGGCATTTCAATTGCGAGCTGGCATCGGCCGATGCTCAACATTCGCATTGGCTACGTCACGTATCCGTACCCGGAGATCCGTGGCTCCGGAGCTCGGCACTACCAGCCAGATACCCACCTCACAGCGTGGCTTGAGAAAAAAGGCATCGCCTACGACATCATCACTGACTGGGAGCTGCACCACGAAGGCTATGCTCTGCTGAAAGACTATCCTGTGCTGCTGACTGGTTCGCACCCCGAATATCACACCCGCGAGATGCTCGATGCCTTGACGCAGTATCGCGATCAAGGTGGGCGGTTTTGCTATCTCGGCGGCAATGGCTTCTATTGGAAGATCGCACTGTCGCCTGAGACGCCCGGCGTCATTGAGATCCGGCGTGGCGAAGGTGGCATCCGCGCCTGGGCCGCTGACCCCGGCGAATACTATAATCAGTTCGATGGCCAGTACGGCGGTTTATGGCGGCGTAACGGTCGTCCGCCGCAGAAGCTTGCTGGCGTTGGCTTCACCGCACAAGGCAACTTCGTTGGCTCGTACTATCGCGTGCTACCCGAAGCGTTGGACGCACGTGCAGCCTGGATGTTCAAAGGCGTCTCTGACGAATTGATTGGTGACTTCGGGCTATCGGGTCATGGAGCGGCTGGGTTCGAACTCGACCGCACCGACAAGAAACTGGGCACCCCGCGCCATGCACTTGTCGTCGCGCGCTCGGAAAAGCATCCGCCTGAAGCACCGTGGGTTCTGGTGCCGGAAGAGCAGCTGACCCATCTTGTCACAGTGCCCGGTCGTCCAGCTAAGGAACTCATTAGAGCCGACATGACGTTCTTTGAAACGCCAAAGGGGGGGGCCGTCTTCTCGACCGGCTCGATCACGTTCTGTGGGTCATTGCCGCACAACGAGTTCGACAACAACATCTCGCAGTTGCTCGAAAACGTGGTCCGCCGCTTCCTTGATCCGACACCATTCGTGATGCCTTCGTGATGGCTGACGGAGCGCCGTTGCAGTACGCAATGATCGGTGACCGCGCGTTTTTCGCGTCGATCATCGGCGCGTAGGCCGTGGGCCTCCTGGATCATGGCCGTACTGATTGGCGTTTGCGCCATTCCGGGTGCATTGCCCGGGCATTGACCCGGCGGATGTCGCTGTCTACCCATGCCTATATTCTGGACGCAGTGGTTGTGATCGGTGGCATGCTGCTGGTGATCCAAGCGCTGCGCTGACCCATGAGGCCACCGAAATGCTTGGCGCCATACAACTCATCGCGCTTTACGCCGTGCTTAACCCGGCCACCTTGATCGTCGGCCTCTACATGGGGGCGAAGGCCAGCCAGCCGCAGAAAATCCCGATTGCGGCGCTGATAGCGGCGATCGCTGGCATGGCCCTGATCGGGTTGATTGCGAAGCTCCCCGTGGGGTTCAGTTTGGGGCATGAGCGGGCGGCTGGCGGCATGTTCATCGCGCTGGTGCTGATCGGCTTGATCTGGGTGGCAATCGGCTTCTTTTGGGCACGTCGCCGCAAAGGTTGACTTCGATGCGCGGTTCCCATTCAGGTAGCGTTTGAAACACCTTTTTCTGCAAGGCACGGCACATGAATGACAAAGTGAAATCAGCCAAGGCGTCAAACCTGATCACGGGCGCAACCGGCGACTGGGAAGTCGTCGTCGGGCTTGAAGTGCACGCGCAGGTGAACAGTCGCGCGAAGCTGTTTTCGGGCGCGTCAACGGAGTTCGGTGCCGCCCCCAACAGCCACGTGTCGCTGGTCGATGCGGCAATGCCCGGCATGCTGCCCGTGATCAACGCCGAGTGTGTTGCCCAGGCGGTGCGCACCGGGCTCGGGTTGAATTCCGAAATCCACCTGACTAGCGTATTTGATCGCAAGAACTACTTCTATCCCGATCTGCCGCAGGGCTACCAGATCAGCCAGTTCAAGCAGCCGATTGTCGGCGAGGGTAAAATCGAGATTGATGTCGACGGCGAGACGCTGACCATCGGTATCGAACGGCTGCATCTGGAGCAGGACGCCGGCAAGTCGATCCACGACCAATACCCGGAGTTTTCCTACGTCGATCTTAACCGGTCGGGCGTGGCGTTGATGGAAATCGTGTCGAAACCCGACATGCGGTCGGCCAAGCAGGCCCAGGCCTATGTGACGAAGCTGCGCACGATCCTGCGCTACCTCGGCACCTGCGATGGTGACATGGAAAAGGGCAATCTGCGCGCCGATGTCAACGTGTCCGTGCGCAAACCGGGTTCGGCCCTCGGCACGCGCTGCGAGATCAAGAACGTGAATTCCATTCGTTTCATCGGCCAGTCAGTGGATGTCGAAGCGCGACGTCAGATCGAGATCATTGAAGATGGCGGCAAGATTGATCAGGAAACCCGGCTGTTTGATCCGACCAAGGGCGAAACGCGCTCAATGCGGTCGAAGGAAGAAGCACACGATTATCGCTACTTCCCCGATCCGGATCTATTGCCGTTGGAGTTGAAGCCAGCTTTCGTTGCCGACCTCAAGGCGCATCTGCCTGAGTTGCCGGACGCCAAGAAGGTCCGCTTCATGAAGGACCTTGGCCTATCGTTGTACGACGCAGGTGTGCTCGTCGCCGAGCGCGAAAACGCGGATTATTTCGAAGCTGTCGCCAAAGGTCGCGACGGTAAGACGGCAGCCAATTGGGTGATCAACGAGCTTTTTGGTCGTCTGAACAAGGAGAGCAAGGACGTTGCTCAGTCGCCAGTGACGGCTGCCCAACTCGGCAGTCTCGTCGGGCTGATCAGCGATGGCACGATCTCCGGCAAGATCGCCAAGGACGTGTTTGAGATCATTTGGACCGAAGGTGGCGATCCGGCAGAAATCGTCGAAAGCCGTGGTCTTCGGCAGGTGACCGACACCGGCGCCATCGAGAAGGCCTGCGACGAGATCATTGCGGCCAATCCAGATAAGGTGGCTCAAGTTATTGCCAAGCCGACGATGCTTGGGTGGTTCGTCGGCCAGGTCATGAAGCAAACCGGCGGCAAGGCCGCCCCCGCGACTGTCAACGAGATCCTGAAGCAGAAGTTGGGGATCTAGCCCAACACTACGCAACCACGACAAAAAGCGCGGCCCATATAGGGACCGCGCTTTTTTGGTATTCAATCAGGCTTACAACTGCGTCGGCTAATTTAAGCCTTAACAGCAACGACCGCACGTGCCTTGCCAGCGAGCTTCTTTAGCTGCTTGCGGACGGCAGCGGTGTTGCCCTGGTTGCGTGTGACCTTGGCGCGCGGAGCGGCGCGGGCAGCCTTCTTTTTGCGGGTTTCGACGTTGCGGGCGGAGCGTGATGATCTGGCAGCCATGGTCGTATCCTTGAATATAGCGATCTAGCGCGTCGAGGCAGGCCCCGCAGCGAACATTGTGTGCGTTTAGGCGATGATGCTCCCCGCCGTCAACTCCAAAGCCGCCACAGCCCGAAACCGGCCCCCGTACCGATGCCAGCCCAGACCATCGACGACAGCGATGTTGCGCTCAGGAAAAGCGGGACCGGCATGCGGTAGATGCCAGCAATCACGGGGATGAATGGGCGCACGGCCCAAACGAACTTGCCGCCTAGCACACTGCCGACGCCCCAGCGTTTGAACAGGGCTTCGCCTTTCGGCAATAACTCAGGCGTCTTCGACAGCGGCCAGATCCGCCCAACGTTGTGGCCGTAGTGGTGGCCGAAGGCATAGCCGAGTGCGTCGCCGGCGGTTGCGCCAAACGCTGCTGCAAGCCAGAGCGGCGCGAACGTGCCGCCAGTTGCACTATATCCAGCAGCCACGCCGACAAACATCGCCGTCGAAGGGATGAACACGCTGATAACGACAACGCTCTTCAGGAGGCCAACTACGAAGGCAAACGGCAACGCGAGGTAGGCATGCGCCTGCACGAAGGCAAGCGCTTGCTCGCCGATTTCAGTCGAGAGCCAAATGGCCGCGATCATCCAAGAAACCCGAAGAATTTTAAGCCGAAGGCGCCAGGGGCCAGGACGCCGAACGCCCACAGGCACGAGGAAATGATGTTGGCTGCCCAGAACTTGAAGGGCTGGAGCTGGTACATGCCGGCAACGACGGGGATCACGGCGCGCACTGGTCCAAAAAAATGGCCCATGAACACGCCGAGCGCGCCCCACTTGTCGAATAGCGCTTTGCTGCGCGGGATCATTTCGGGATTGCGCGAGAATGGCCAGATCTTGTGGATCGAATCCTTAAAATAGAGGCCGATGTAATAGGAGACGCCATAGCCCAGGATGCTACCCGCTGCTGCCCCGAAAAATACAGGCACCAGCGGGATGCCGCTTGCCCCCAAAAGTCCGCCGATTCCAAGCAGGATGACGGACGCTGGCAGTAGCAGCGACAAGAATGCCAGGCTTTCGCCAAAGGCCAGCCCGAATACGATCGGCGCAGCCCACCCTTCATTCGTTTTGACGAATTCAACCACAACGGCTGCATATTCAGCGATGCTCATAATCACTCTCTGAGGGTTGGCTCATCGGGAGGGTAAGTGTGTGCTAGGCACAAAAACCGCCACTTGCAAGACGATTGCGGCGTGGGCGATCAGTTTCGGCGCTCGACCCAGAAGCGGTACATCGCATCGAAAGTGCGGGGGTGCGTTGTCTCGTAGGTCGCCCAATCCATCAGTCGGCCAGGCAATGGATGATCGGGAAACGCTGTTTTGAAGTCGGCTGCGACCTGTCCTTCGAGCGTAAAGCCGCGAAAGACGAGATTGTTTTGTTGCAGAAAGTCCTCAATCTCTGCGAGTGAAACGTGAGCTTCGCTTTCGTGCAGGGCCAGATCGCGGAAGGCGTTCAAGGCGTAGAAGTCACGGCTAGTCTTTAAAGTTGAGCCTTCAACATCATCGCCTCGCAACATCAATTCGCGACGGTAGGTGCGGGCGGCTGCATCCGAGCAACCGGGACCAGGGTAGGTCGCGTCAGCGCGCAGTGCCTTGAGATCGGCCCGCGACACCGCGCTATAAAAGCCCAGATACATAATCCCAGTTGGTTTCAGCCGTCGCAGAAGCTCGAGCCAACCCTGCCGCCAGTCGGCCATGTGATGCAATACGCCGACACATTCGATGATGTCGAAGTCGCGGTCGAGCAAGGCGGCATCAAGGATGTCACCCTGCTGCAACGTGACCGTATCAATGCCATGAGATTTGGCTTGATCGGCAGCGTAGCCAAGGCTTGCGAGCGACAGATCCAGGCCGACAATGCGGGCCAGCGGTCCATAGGCGGATGCTGCTTGAAGGGCCTGTCGGCCTGTGCCGCAACCGGCAATCAACACGTCGAAGGGGGCATCCATGAAGGCGAGGCGCTCAGGATCTGCGTGTTTCGACAGGGCAGCCTTCAACGCGCCAGGTGGTGATTTGTGCAAGCTCGTCCAGCGTGGATAGGGGGCTGCCTCGTATTGACCGGCAACCTTCAGCGAGGTCTGATCCGACAACGGTCGCAGCATCTTGATGCCAGTAGCAAGTTCCTTCTGGTGTAATTGACTTTTGATGTGCGGCTCAATCACGTCGCGCAAGGCGCGCGGCTTGATCTGCCGGGCTTCCTCAGCCGAAAGATGCGGTGAGACCATCGTCGACAGCGGGCGATAGAGCGCCTGCAAAAAGAAACGGCGTGCGGCTTCGCGATCACCAGTAACCAAGGCCACGCGATCAACAGGCAGCGCATCCAGCGCTTTCGTTTCCTGAACGGTTTCGGCCCAGGCGTGATCGTTGTTCCAGCCCTGGACAAGTAGAGCAAGTGCTATGTCCATCAGACGGCGATCATCGAAGCGGTCCGACGCGCTATTGAGCAACAGCGCTGCACGAACACCAGTCAGCACACGCTCGACGCTGGCGCGCTTGACGATGCCCTGGCGTAGCGCGAGGGCCAGAAGTTCGTTCTGCAGCGGCTCCGTCGTGCGTGTTGCAATCAGTCTGGCCCCGATAAGGCGTTCGTCATCCGTGCCAGCAGCCAATGCAGTTGCGGCTTTGCCCCATAAGGTGCTCGGTGAAAACAACCAGTCGAGGGCGGCATCCACGATTGGCTGATGGGATATGTCGGGTGCCAGTAGCGCAGCCCTCAGTCCGCCTGGGACCAGCTGTGAAAAGTCAGTGATCTGAAATCGGGCGAGTAGGCGCGACAATCGTGGTGCTGCCTGTGGGTAACCCGGCTTTTCATCCAACACCGTCGTTAGCCAGCGTGCAGCCTGATCGATGTCGCCGCGTTGTTCTTCGACGACGGCCAGGTTGAATTGGAGCGACACATTGCGTCGATCAAGCGAGAGCGCGGCTTCGAAGGCGCTTTTTGCAGCATTGTAGTCACCGGCCTGGGCCAGCTTGACGGCTGCATTCGCGCGCGCCTGTTTTGAGCTTGCCTGTTTCGAACTTGATTGACCGGTCGGGAGCGCCATGGGCGAGGCCTATAGCAATTGGCTCTGCCGTCGCCAAGTCATCAAGCCCGGCAGCGGCGACCGAACTCGTTGCCGAGTTCCTTTGAGACGTCCTGAGCCAGCATGATGCCGCGCGAAATCTGTGCTGGCGTCAGACTACCGTTGGCGCCACGCAAGGTTGGCGCCGCACCATCTGCCTCGCGGCGGGCGTGGCTCAGTTCGTCGCAGGTGAGTTCGCGCTTTTTTTGCTTGAATGCCCAAATCCGCACGCCTGACGCATAGGCAGCAGGAGATGTTGGTTGGCGGACCCAGCTCTTGGATTTGTCGGCCATCAACCCTTTGAGTGCGTTACCGCGTTCGACGATGCACTGGGGGCTGTCGTCAACGCAACCTAGCCCTGCTTTCGGCGCAGGCGTGGCGATGTCGTTGCCGGCGCACCCAGACAGCAACAGCCCGACCGACAGCGGTGCGAGCCCGATTGCGCACCACTTATTGAAGTTCCCCGCCATAAAGTTCGCCTCTTGTGAACTACCGAACAACGCCTTAAATCGGAGTGGTGGCGGCGGTATGGCGCCTTTGCGCCGATCCAAAGTCGCAATCAGATGATTCGCTACATACTCAGATTCGCCGAACGCCACCAACTGCGTCAGCAGCGTCTGAACACCCGTCAGAAAACTACATTCTCGTTTCCCTCAGGAGGACGATCCCTATGGCCCATGCGATCCGCGTTCACGAGTACGGCGGCCCTGAAATGATGAAGTGGGAGGAGGTCGAGGTCGGCGCTCCAGGCCCAGGGCAGATCAAGGTCAAGCACCAAGCCGTAGGCGTTAATTACATCGATACTTACCACCGCACCGGCCTCTACAAGCAGCCGGCATTGCCGTTTACCCTCGGTATGGAAGGTGCCGGCGATGTAACGGCCGTTGGCGCTGGCGTCACCGATTTGAAGGTTGGCGATCGCGTTGCCTATGCGCAGCCCATCGGTGCATACGCGACCGAGCGCCTGATGCCTGCCGAGCGGGCTGTAAAGATGCCCGAGGGCGTCGACTATAAGACCGCTGCCGCCATGATGCTGCAGGGCATGACGGTGCGCTACCTGATCCGCAAGACCTACAAGGTCGGCCCCGATACAACCTTGTTGTGGCATGCAGCAGCTGGCGGCGTCGGATTGATCGCCTGCCAGTGGGCCAAGCACCTCGGTGCGACCATTATCGGCACCGCTGGTTCAGATGAAAAATGCAAACTCGCCAAGGACGCGGGCGCGACCCACACGATCAACTACAAGACCGAGAATTTCCCCGAGCGCGTTAAAGAGATCACCGGCGGCAAGATGTGCGATGTCGTTTACGATAGCGTGGGCAAGGACACTTATCCTGCCTCGCTTGACTGCCTCAAGCCGCTTGGACTGTTCGTCACCTTCGGCAATGCTTCGGGCTCGATTGCTGGCATCGATCCAGGTGCGCTCGCGGCCAAGGGCTCACTGTACGTCACACGTCCCTCGTTAATGAGCTACGTTGCCTCGCGCGCTGATCTCGTCGAAACCGCAAACGACCTGTTCGACGTGGTCAAGAAGGGCATCGTCAAGATTGCCATCAATCACACCTACCCGCTGAAGGAGGCTGCCCAGGCGCACCGCGACCTCGAAGCCCGCAAGACGACCGGATCGATCATCCTGCTGCCTTGATATAAACCCCTGACGGGAGCTCGCCGATGACCCAAGCACCGATCGAACTTTACTATTGGCCCACACCCAATGGTTTCAAGATCACTATCATGCTGGAAGAGTGCGGGCTCCCTTACGAGATCAAGCCGATCAACATCAACAAGGGCGCGCAGTTCGAGCCCTCGTTCTTGAAGATTGCACCAAATAACCGGATGCCGGCGATCATTGATCCCGCTGGCCCCGGTGGCCAACCGATCTCCGTGTTCGAGAGCGGCGCGATCCTCCAATATCTGGGGCGCAAGACCGGTAAGTTTTACCCAAAAGACGAACGTGCCCGCGTGGCGGTCGACGAGTGGCTGTTCTGGCAAATGGGTGGTCTGGGTCCGATGGCTGGCCAAGCGCACCATTTTCGCAATTACGCGCCGGAAAAAATTCGATATGGCATCGACCGGTACACCAACGAGGTCAACCGGCTTTATGGCGTGATGGACCGACGCTTGGCGAACCACGACTACCTCGCCGGTGATTACTCCATCGCCGATATGGCGATCTATCCTTGGGTGCGCCCGTATAAAAACCAGGGCCAGGAACTTTCGAAGTTCCCGAATCTCGACGCCTGGTTCAAACGCGTCCAAGCGCGTCCAGCCGTGGCAATTGGCGTCAAGGTCGCCGAGGAGTTGCGGGCCAACACCAATCTAGCAACCGACAAGGAAGCTCAGGCAATTTTGTTCGGGCAGAAGGCTCGCTGAGCCATTCTCGGTGGTGCTGCGTAAACTAGCGCAATTCAGCGAACCGTGACGGATCGGGCTTGCGACCTGTGACGCGTTCCAGCGCGATCGCTGACAGCATCTTCGACGACGTGGTCTGTTTGGCCGCGCGCCGCAAGTCTGCGTCCTGCTCGGCCTGGGCCAAAGTTGGCGTTCGTGGTGAGGCTTGGGCTGAACCTGCGCCAAGGTGCGATTTTTGGCCCTGTGCGCTGGTATAATCGTTGGCACAGCCTGCCAGTGCGAGTGAAACCGCTGCAATCGATATGAGCCGTAAAGTCACTTTGCGCCCCCTCGGACAACCCAGTTGAGCATTTCTGCCCCCCTATGGCTTGGAAAGTGCCACAGTCCACCTGAATAGAAGCTGCACGATCAGCCATTCAATCACGCGGACAGCATTAATTTTTGATCAACGGCATTTTTTCTGTGGGCAATTTTTCGTTCGAGCGCGAGTCATTCGGGAGACGATGCGAGCTGCGTAAATTGCGGTCAAGGTTAGCTAATTTCTAACACAACCATATACGCCACCGGACGATCTGTGTCGCCGCGATACTAACGGCCGAGCTTGAACCAAGCCACAATCATTTTTTCATCCTTATCATTCTGAAACTACTGAAAAAAATCTGCGCTGTTTACCTGTCATCATCATTCGCCTGACATCGTAAACGCGTGCAACGAGGCGGCTACTGATGATGTTTACAGTCGCATTTTTCGGGGGCACGAGATCTAAGTGTTCGGAGTGATTACAACATGGCGCGGTTCGAGTTTTCATCGTTCGATATGGTCGAGTGTGCAGCTGAGGGCGGTGCGCCTGATGCCCTTTTCGAGCTTGGTCTCATGTATTGCGCTGGGCGCGAGGTCGAGGTCGATTTCGTTGCCGCCCACAAATGGTTCAATCTTGCAGCATTGCGCGGCAATGATGACGCCAAGCGCTATCGCACCGAGTTGTCACGGGAAATGAGCCGGGTCGACGTCTCCCGCGCTCAAAAGCTCGCGCGCGAGTGGATGACCAAGCACTAATCGCCAGGGTCGCCGATCAGCACTTCTGGAATAGCGTGGTGATGCATTTCCAGGTGCGCTTGGCTGAATCGCTGAAACTGTCACCGGCGTCTTTCATTTGCTGCTTCGATGACTCGCCGGTCCGTTCGGCCAGTTCCTGCATTGTGCGCGGCGGCGGTGGGCTGGCATCGGTCGGCTTTGCAGCGATTGATGCTACGGGTGGCTGCACGGCTGGAGCCGGGCTCACGACAGCGGGCGGCGGTGCTGTCACGGCTTCAAGGATGCTAGCCAGCGTTATGACGCGTGGCACCCCATCGCAGGTCGCGCCAACCGTATCGCGGCGAACGCTACATTTCTCATGTTTGCCTAAGCGCGCCATCTCCTTGGCGCAAACATGCTGCAGCGCCTTGTCGCCAGCGCTCCCGAAGCGGGCAAGTTTGTCTGACTTCTCAACGGTACAGCGGTAAACGGCATCTGGAGCCGCGCAGACAACACAGGCTTCTTGGGCAACCGCAGACGTGCCGACCGTTAGCGCAAGAAGCACGCTGAAACCGCCCGCCCGTCGGACCCAGGCACACAAAACTTGATTGCCGTTCAATTGAATCATAGGTTGGAAGTCACCCCTGAATCCGGCGATAATGGGGCCGTTCACGGTGTGCCGTTGCGAACGTGCTCGAGATAGGGCGCTCGCTTTGACAACAGTTCGTAATAGGTGGCGACGGCTGGCAGGACCGGTTTGGCGAATTCGACGTGATACCAGCGGTTTACAACGATGCCGACTGGAACGTCAGCGAGTGTGAACGCGGAGCCGGCGAGATGGGGCCCGTTGTTCGCCAATTGCGAGTCGAGCCGCTGCATCTGCTTGGTCCAGTCGGCAATGCCAGACTCGATAATTTTTGGATCCTGGAACGCCGGCATTTTGACGGTAAGGCCCAAAAATACCGGCCTAACACCCTGATAAAGATCGATCGAACCCCAATCCATCCAGGCTTCGACCAGGGCGCGGGCTTTCAGTTCGGTCGGGTACAAATCGGTGCGCCCGTGTTTTGCGCAAAGATAGCGCGTGATGGTGTTGCTTTCGCGCAGGATGAAGCCGTCGTCATCGATCACGGGTACAACGCCGAAAGCACTCACGCGTTTAAATTCTGGTTCGTCGGTCGAGCGGAATCCGCGGCCCCAATCATCCCGGGAAAAAGGCAGGCCGATTTCGCTGGCAACCCAAGTTACCTTGCGGACGTTGCTTGAGTTGGCGCGACCATGAATTTTAAGCATGTTTTGGACCTCGGTAGTGGGTACAAATTCCTAGCACACGGGCGCGCACCAACAAAGCGCACCGGATGTGCTAGGCAGCGGCGATGACGACAGCCGCCGAACCAAACATCAACACCCCCGCAACTAAACAAGCATGGCGCACCGAGTTTGCCGAAACGCTGCGCCTCGCGTGGCCGATGGCACTAACGCAGCTCGGCCAGATTGCGATGATGACGACCGATCTCGCCATGCTGGGACGGCTCGGGTCGACAGTCGTGGCCGCAGCTTCGCTCGCCCACGTGATCTATTTTACGGCCTTCGTCTTGGGACTTGGGCTGGTGTCGGCGGTGGCCCCTTTGGTGGCGCAGGCCTACGGCGCGCGACAGCCGCGCATGATGCGGCGTGCGGTGCGGGTTGGGATTTGGCTTGCAATCGGCCTCGGGTTACCGTTTTCATTCGCGCAACGCTGGAGTGCCGAGGGTCTGATTGCGCTGGGGCAGGCGCCAGAGGCTGCTATCTTGGCCGCTCGTTACTTGGAGGGCCTGTCGTGGTGCTTGATCCCGACCTGGATCTTCATGGCCTTGCGCGGCTTCATGGCAGCGGTCAATCGACCGGCCCCGGCACTTTGGATCACGTTAGCTGCCATTCCACTCAATGCGCTGCTGGCATATGGCCTGATCTATGGGGCATTTGGATTGCCAAACCTCGATGTGTTGGGGGCAGGAGTTGCGACGACGATTATCAACATCTTGATGTGTCTAGCGGCTGTTGCGGTGGCCTATGCCCAGGCGCCGTTTAAGAAATATAGGGTGCTGGGTCGGTTTTGGCGTCCAGACTGGGCTCTGATGCGTCAGTTGCTAGCGATCGGACTGCCGATGTCTGGTGCCTTCTTGCTTGAGTTTGGGTTGTTCGCGGCGGCCGCCCTGGTGATGGGTCGCCTCGGGGCGATGGAGTTGGCTGCCCATCAGATCGCGCTGCAAGTCGCATCGATCATCTTCATGGTGCCGTTTGGAATCTCGATGGCGGCAACCGTTCGGGTCGGCCAGGCGGTCGGACGGCGCGATGCGCAGGCGACGCGTCGTGCCGGACTTTCGGCTTTGGTGCTTGGCATGGTCTTCATGGCAAGCATGGTCGTCCTGATCGTTTTGCTGCGCGGTCAAATTCCCGGTTGGTTCTTGGGAGAGAGCGCTGCGGCAGCAAAACCCACGATTGATCTCGCAGCCCAGTTGTTGGTGGTTGGTGCAACATTTTTCATCGCTGATGGCTTGCAAACCGTCGCAGGGGGTGCACTGCGCGGTCTAAATGATACCCGCGTGCCGTTGCTGTTTGCCGCTTTCAGTTTTTGGGGCATCGGGTTCGTCTTTGCCTATGGCCTTGGACTTCACAGCTCACTTGGTGCGATTGGCGTATGGATTGGGCTCGCTTTGGGCCTGACGATTTATGCCGGACTGCTGGTGTGGCGGTTCCAATCTCTCACGCGGCGGGCTTATCTGCCTGCCATGGTTGCAAGCGAGCCGCTGCAGAAATCTCTGGAGGGCTAGTCTTGCCGGATGCGGCCCGCTATGACCTGTGCGCCCGATAATCAGGATCGATGTTCATGTCCCAAGCAATGTCGCCAAAGGCGTTTCCGGTTTCGTGGGATCAGTTTCACCGCGATGCGCGGGCGCTTGCCTGGCGGCTTGCCGACAAGGGCCCAGATGGCGCGCCGTTCGAGGCCATCGTGTGTATTACGCGCGGGGGCCTCGTGCCTGCGGCCATCGTCTCGCGCGAACTCAATTTGCGTCTGATCGAAACCGTGTGCATTGCGAGTTATCACGACTACGATCAGCAAGGGCAGCTTCAGGTGCTGAAGGATATTGCCCCCTCGATCAGGGCCATTGGCGATGGGCAGGGGCGTGGCGTCCTGGTGATTGACGATCTGACGGACACCGGCAAAACTGCCAGGATTGTCCGGGCGATGCTGCCCAATGCTCACTTTGCGACGGTCTACGCCAAACCCCAAGGTGTGCCGACCGTGGACACCTATATCACCGAGGTGAGCCAGGACACCTGGATCTATTTTCCCTGGGACTTGGGGTTGGCCTTTCAAGAACCAATTGCAAAAGGCGCGAAGGGGTAGTCAGCGGCCCCAAGCCTATGTATAGAGGCGCCTAACTGAGAATGCCGGCATAGCTCAGCGGTAGAGCAGCGGTTTTGTAAACCGAAGGTCGGGAGTTCAATCCTCTCTGCCGGCACCATTTAAATCAATGACGTTGCCAAATTTGGTGCGGCCATCTTGGTTGGACGCTCGGACGCGGGTGGTGAGCGAAGGTTCAGCACGCTTTGTCAGTGCGATTGTTCGGAGCCCGCTGCAGATTTTCCGAAGACCTGGGGAAGCCCCAAAATGAGCGAAGTCACGACGATCATTAGCGTGGAAATGGCGGCAATCGTCGGATCGATCTGATCGCGCAGGGCGTTGAACATGTTGCGCGTCAGTGTGGAGTTGCTGCCACCGGAAACGAACATCGCCACAATCACCTCGTCGAACGAGGTCAGGAACGACAGCGCCGCCCCGGTGATTAGTGAGAACCGGATCTGCGGCATGGTCACCAGGAAAAACGCCCGTGGCCGCGATGCACCGAGGCTCCGGGCCACGAGCTCCTGGTTCATGTCGAAACTTTTCAGCGCTGACGCGACGATCAGCAGCACGATCGGGATCGCTAACATGGAGTGCGCCAGAACGATGCCGATCAGTGAGTTGACGAGCTTCAACTGAACATAGGCGTAGAAGACGGCGATGCCGACCAGGATCACCGGCACGATGATGGGCGTCAGCAGGATCACGTGGATGAGACCAGCTGCACGCAGGCGCGAAGCATGGAGACCATAGGCTGCTGCGGTGCCGATCGGTGTCGCGACGAGGGCCGTTAACGCGCCGGCCTTGAATGAAGTGATTGTCGCCTGCATCCAATCGGCCGATGCGAAGTAAGCTTGATACCAGCGCAGTGACCACGTTCGAGGAGGGAATTCCAAGTATTGCGATGCTGAAAATGACATCGGGATTACGATCAGTGTCGGGATCAGCAGGAAGGCAAGCACCAGCCCCGTGACCACATAAAGCCAGAGACGGGAGCGATGACGGATCTGGGTATCGGAAGCAGCGGAGTCGAGCCAGCTCATCGTGTGTGCCCTCCGCCTATGATTGTGTCCAAGCGCAGTAGTCGAGAGGCTGCGTAGAGCAGCGTCAGGGTCAGCACCAACAGTACGACGCCGAGCGCGCTGGCAGCGCCCCAATTGAAGAAGAGCTCGATGTCGTTGGCGATGCGATTGGATACCATCGTCACCTTGCCGCCGCCGAGCACGGCGGGCGTCACGTAGAAGCCGAGGCAAAGGATGAAGACAATGAGGCTTCCAGCGAGCAGACCCGGCAACGATAGCGGCAGGAATATCGACAGGAAGCTGCGCGTGGGGCTCGCGCCCAGGTTGGCTGCCGCCTTGAGCAAGTCGCGGTCGATGGCGCGCATCGAGCTATAGAGCGGCAACACGAGGAACGGCAGCATGATGTGCGTCATGCCGATCAGCGTCCCGCCGACGTTGTGCACAAGCGTCACGGGTTCCGACCACAGCCCCAATTCCATGCCCCAGGTGTTGATCAGGCCGCGCCGTTGCAACAGAACCAACCAAGCGTAGGTGCGCACGAGAAGCGACGTCCAGAACGGGAGCATGACGGCGATCATGCAGAGATTGGCAACGCGTCGCGGCAGCTGCGACAAGGTATATGCGAGGGGGTAGCCGATCAACAGGCAGATGGCGGTGGTCGCTAGGCTGATCTGAAAGGTTGCAGCAAAGGTGCGGCCATAGGAGGGCTGCTCCAGCATGCGACGATAGTGAACCAGGCTGACGGTGCCGTCGTCGGCAACGAACGAAAGCCAAAACAACCAGCCGACCGGTATGATCATCATCACGACAACGAGTAAGACGGCGGGGGCGGCCAACCCCAAGAGAAGCCAGCGTTCAAGACGGTGGTCCCACTTTAGTTCTACGGCGTTAGGGATCTGTGAGGTTGGTTCGGTCGGGATGGCGGTGACGGGCATCGGCTCAATGCTCCGTATCGGCGATCAGCACCGTATCGTGAAACGGCAAGCCAAGACTTACTGCCTGTCCGATCATTGGTGTTGAGGCGAATGTCGTGCTGTCTGATATGCCTCTGGCACTAATCATCGCGCCATCACTGAGCGTGACCTGCAGCAAAAAGGTATCACCCTGGTAGATCCGGTTTGTCACAGTGCCGGTAAATACGTTCATGTCTGGAGGGCTCTCGACCCTAAGAATGCGCAGTCGCTCCGGGCGCAGCATCAGCAGACATTTGCCATCGCTCATTGGCGGTTGGTTGGTCTTGATCGATGCAGTTCGCCAGCTGCATGCGCCATTGCGCATTTCGACAGTGAGAAAAGCGGATTCACCGATAAATTCGGCGACGAAGCGGTTGGCGGGACGTTCGTAGATCGCTTGCGGAGTATCAAGCTGCATGACGCGTCCGTGGTTGATTACGGCAATACGGTCCGACATGGTCAGAGCTTCGCGTTGATCGTGCGTCACGTAGATCGTCGTCATGCCGAGCTTGTCGTGCAACTGGCGCAATTCGATTTGCATCTGGTCTCGCAGTTGCTTGTCGAGCGCTGACAGCGGCTCGTCCATCAAGACAATGCGGGGCTCGAAAACCAGCGCGCGTGCCAACGCGACCCGCTGGCGCTGGCCGCCAGATAACTGGTCAACGCGGCGGTCACCAAGCCCCGCAAGTTGGACCATATGCAATGCTGCCTCGACCCTAGTTGCGATCTCGGCGCGCGCGACGTTTCTGAGACGGAGCGGAAATGCGATGTTCGCATTGACGTCCATGTGGGGGAACAGGGCGTAGTTCTGAAACACCATGCCGACATCCCGCTTGTGCGGCGCGAGGCGGATCACTTCGGTATCGCCAAACTTCAGACTGCCGTGATCGGGCCGGATGAAGCCAGCCAGCATCATGAGCAGTGTCGTCTTGCCCGATCCGGACGGCCCGAGCAGGGTCAGGAATTCACCGGCCTTGATATCGAGATCAACGTTATCGAGGGCACGGACCGCGCCATAGGTCTTCGTGAGTTGCCGGATTGTAATTGGAAGTGCCGCGTGCTGGGCCATGGCTCGATCAATTCTTGTCACGTGCATCATCGCAGCCATTGTCGCACATAAAACAAGCGAGCAAGGGCGTTACCCTTGCTCGACGTTTGCTCAGTCGCGACGACGTTATTCGGTCAGCATGTTCTGGTAGGCAGCCGACGCATCCGCCTCGTGCTTGATGTACCAGTCGAGATTGACGGTCAGCTGCTTTGCGGAATTGTCGGGATGCGACGGCAATGTTTTGGCATAGGCTGCTTCGATCGCGCCGCCGTCATAGGCCTTCTTGTTGGTCGGGCCGTAAGTGATGTACTTGGTGAATTCAGCCTGGTATGCGGGCTTGCTGATCTCAGCCAGGAACTTCATGGCCAGATCCTTGTTCGGTGCGCCCTTTGCAATGGCGTAGCAGTCGTAGTCAAGGAGCGCCTGGTTGAAGTTATAGCTAACCTTGGCGCCGTCTTTGGCGGCAACGTCAAAACGTCCGTTCCACCCGGTGACCATGTCAACCTCGCCGTCTTTCATCAGCTGTGCGTGCTGGGCGCCTGAACTCCACCAGACGGCGATGTGGGGCTTCAGTTCTTTGATCTTCTTGATCGCGCGGTCAATCCCGCCGGGCGCGGAAAGTACTTCATAAACTTTGTCCGGTGGTACGCCGTCAGCCATTAGTGCTGGTTCGAGCGCGCCAGCAACGCCCTTGCGATAGGAGCGCTTGCCGGGAAACTTCTTTACGTCCCAAAAATCGGCCCAGGATTGCGGACCCTTGTCGCCATAGGTCTTCGTATTCCACGCGAGCACCGTGGAGAACACGTCGCCGCCAACGCAATGGTCCTGGAAGGTCGCGGGAAGAAAGTTCGATGTATCAATCATCTTGTAGTCGAGTTTTTCGAGGATGCCTTCGGCACCTGCACGGGCCGCACTGCCAGAGCCGCTGGCGACGACATCCCACGTCACGGCCCCGGCTTTCACCTTCAACCTCAGGTCAGCGATGCCGGTATAGGTCTCTTCCTTGATCTTGATGCCGAGCGCTTTCGCTGCCGGTTGGAACAACGCCTTGCTCTGCGCCTCCTGATAGGAGCCGCCGAACGAGACAACCGTGAGCTCCTGCGCCTGTATCGCGGTGGTTGCCGACACGAGGGCTAATCCAGCCATCAGTGCCGATGCGTGCAGCGAAGTCTTCGACATCTTGCTTCTCCTTGCAGGTTGATCGTGTTGCGTTGATGATCGAGCGAGATGTGCTCTTTCGTTCGTCAGTCAAGTCTACTGATCCTGTAGGCGGCCTTATCGAGCCACGTCTGAGAGATCTCGACACCCCAACCAGGCTCGGATGGTATTGTCACCATGCCATCGCGCACCTTGTAAGGGTCATTTCGAAAAAGGCCGTATTGCCAAGGGTAGTAGTCGGCCCCTTCGATTGAAAATTCGAGATACTTGCCGGGATTGGGAATGGCGCCCAGCATATGCATCGTGAACAGTGTCACCATCGACCAGTTGGCACTGTGGGGCGTGCACGGCAGTAAGGCCCGTGCCCCCATCGCGGCCACACGTAGTGATCGTGTTAGCCCGCCGAGGTAGCAAACATCCGGTTGGATGATATCGACGGCGCCCAACTCGATCATGTGCCGCCAAGTCGGAATCCAACAATCCTGCTCGCCGCCGGTGACATCGATGTCGAGGGCGTCACGGACTTCCTTGGTCTGTTCGAGCTCCCAATAGGGGCATGGTTCCTCGAAATGCGAAATGCTATGCTCTTGCAGCAGGTGCCCCACTTCGATCGCGCGCTTCGGCGAATAGCAACTGTTGGCATCGACCAGCAGTGCCACGTCAGGCCCTAGGGCCCGGCGGATGGTGGGTACGATCTCTTCGGTACGTCCCGGCCATTCGTCCTGATCGTGACCATACTCGGCGCCAACCCTGAACTTGAAGGCATCGAAACCGTCGCGATCACGCAGTCGTTTGAACCGTTCTGCTTCCTGTGTCGGTGTGATGTCCCGCTTCATTGACGAAGCATAGGCCCTTAGCTGCTTCGGCGTGCCGCCAATCAGCTCACAGACGCTTTTGCCCTCGATCCGGCCGCGCAAATCCCAAAGCGCGGTGTCGAGCCCACAGATCGCGCGATAAATGTAGGAGCCTGGAAATTTATGCTCCTTCTCAGGGATCAGATCGACAAGAGCGTCGATGTCGAGCGCGTCGCGGCCGAGCGACCAGGGTGCGATTTGGCGGTGCACAACAGTGCATGTGATGTCGGCTTGGTAGGGCGACACCTGGCCCCAGCCAAAGCTGCCATCGTCCGCGGTTACCTTCACGAATCCGACGAACTCGGTCGTAAATGTCTCGATGCTCTTGATGATCATACGAATCCACTCGCAGGCCGCTCGATCAGCATGGATTTAAGTTTCAACGCAATTGGCCGCAAACGAAGGTCCATTCTGGAGTTTCTATGATACCATTAGGGCCGTCGGAGCGGATCGTGACAAAGGGGAATGCATCGTGAAGCATGCAGCCGGGGCGCTGCTACAATCGATTGAGATTGATCGCCGATCCCGCCGCTCACTCAGCACGCAGCTCTATGTCGGGCTGCGTGAACTCATCCTATCCGGCGGCATGTCTGCAGGTGAGCGGCTGCCGGCGACGCGCACGCTGGCGCGCGACCTTGGCCTTTCGCGCACGATTGTCGTGGCAGCTTTCGAGCGGTTGATGTCCGAGGAACTGCTTGAGGCACGCGTTGGGGCTGGAACCTTCGTCAGTGCTGTGTTGGCGCGCGGACGTCGGCCAGAAAATGTTCGCAAGTCCGCCACGCGGAAGGCTGCACGTCTCTCAAAGGTCATGCTGACTGCCGCGACGCAATTTTCCAAGCGCGAACGACTGCCCTATGAGCCCTGCGCGTTCACCACAGCCGTGCCGGCTTTCGATGCTTTTCCGTTGGCGCAGTGGGCGCGACTGTCGGCGAAGTACTGGCGTGGCAATCGTCACGACGTCATGGGTTACGGCGAACCATTCGGCCATCGTGATCTACGATCGGCGATCGCTGCACATTTACGGACTAATCGCGGCATCACGTGCGATGCCGACCAGATTTTCATCGTTGGTGGTGCACAGCAGGCGTTCCATCTGATTGGTACGATGTTGCTCGATCCCGGCGACAAGGTTTGGTTCGAAAATCCGGGTGCCATTGGTGCCCGCAACAGTCTCGTGGCCTGTGGCGCCGAAATCGTGCCGGTGCCCATTGATGGCAGCGGGTTGCGCGTCGACCAGGGCTTGGCGCTGGCACCTGACTTCAGACTGGCATTTGTGACGCCGTCCCATCAACAACCATTGGGCGTGGTGATGAGCCTTGAACGGCGGATCGCCCTGCTCGATGCAGCACGCAACGCTGGTGCCTGGATCATCGAAGACGACTACGACGGCGAATTCTTTTTCGGCGGACGACCACCGGCGACCTTGAAAAGCTTCGATACGGCCGGTCATGTGATCTATGTCGGCACCTTTAGCAAGTCGCTGTTCCCGTCGCTGCGCCTCGGTTTCATGCTGGCTCCGCCACCCTTGGTGCAGACGCTACAGAGGTTGATGACAACCTTTCTGCCGGGCGTGCCATCGTCGCTGCAGGCGATCGTTGCGAACTTCATCGACGAAGGGCATTTCAACACGCATATCCGCCGCATGCGACGTCTCTATGCCGAACGGCACGAGGCACTGTGCCAATTTGCAGGCGCGCACCTCACCGGTTTGCTCAATGTGCTTCCGACCACCGGAGGTCTACACACGATTGGTCTCCTGCAAGGCGACCTGGCTGAGATGGACGTTGCGGCTGCGGCCGGTGATCGCAATGTGCGCGTCTCGCCGATCTCTCGATTCGCAGTTGGGCAGTCGGTGAGCCGAGGACTGGTGCTAGGCTTCGGCGGCGTGCGACCAGCCGAGATTGAGGTCGGGGTTCGTTCGCTGGCGGCAGCTCTGGATGGGTTGGTCAAACCGCGTCCGCAATGGCGCCTCGAAGGGGCGCAGCGATAGCCCAACGCTGGCGCGCATTGTCAATTCGGTTCATGATCGAATTGGTTCAGGGCATTGTTCAAAATGGCTCTCTTGATCAGGCCAATTGTTGGTGCACACTGTCGTATAACAGCGCTTCGATCTGTTCAGCGTGACAACATCCGAGCCCGCCTATGAACGTGGACTACATCATTATCGGCGCTGGGTCGGCGGGTTGCGTGCTCGCCAATCGCCTGACTGCGAACGGTCGACACAGTGTCTTGCTGCTCGAAGCCGGCGGCGACGACCAGCGCTTATGGCTGCACGTGCCGATCGGCTACGGCAGATCGTTCTACAACCCAAACGTCAATTGGATGTATCGCACCGAGCCTGATCCCGGACTCGACGGTCGAGACGGCTATTGGCCGCGCGGCAAGGTTCTTGGCGGCTCCAGCGCGATCAACGCGATGGTGTTCATGCGCGGGCACCCGACAGATTTCGATGACTGGGCAGCCACCGGCATGACGGGGTGGGGCTGGAAGGACGTACTTCCCTATTTTAAGAAGCTCGAGGACAACGGCGCAGGTGCGGACGAACTACGATCCGTCGGTGGTCCACTGCATGTATCGGACGTATCCCGTGAGCTGCATCCAGTTGGTAAAGTCTTCATCGAAGCAGCCCTGCAGGCCGGACTTGGCGTGACGCCTGATTTCAATGGACACCAAATGGAGGGCGTCGGCCCTTACCAGATCACCACGCGCGATGGTTGGCGCCAGTCTGCGGCGCACGCGTATCTGCGCCCCGCCATGAAGCGAGCCAACCTGCGTGTTGAAACGCACGCACACGCAACACGTATCGTTTTCGAAGGCACACGGGCCACCGGCGTCGCCTTTCGCCAACATGGGCAGATGCGGATGGCCCACGCCCGGCGCGAGGTCATCGTATCGGCAGGTGCGGTCAATTCGCCGCTTCTACTGCAGTGCTCTGGTGTGGGCCCGGCGCCCGTGCTGAACGGCGCAGGCATTGACGTGCTCCACGATCACCCAGCCGTCGGCCGCAATCTGCAGGATCATCTGTGTATCGATCATCTCTATCGCACGCGCGTGCCGACGCTGAATAACATGCTGCGACCGTTGCATGGCAAAATCTTGAGCGGACTACAGTACCTGCTGTTTCGGCGCGGTCCGCTCAGCTTGAGCGTCAACCAGTATGGCGGGTTTGTGCGAACCCGACCGCAGTCGGCGCGTCCGACGGTGCAGCTTTATTTCTCGCCACTCAGCTATACCAAGTCGGCTCCCGGCAAGCGCCCATTGATGAGCCCGGATCGTGAACCAGGATTCCTGCTTAGCATGCAGCCCTGTCGGCCAACGAGCCGTGGTCACATTCAGGTGCGCTCGCGTGATCCTTTCGCACTCCCCGTGATCGTTCCCAATTCATTGTCCGAACCGCAGGACATGGAGGATATGCTGGATGGCATTGTGCTGGCGCGTCGGTTAGCCGCGACGCCAGCGCTGTCCGGTATCATCACCCGGGAAGTGCTGCCCGGCGCATCGGTACAGTCTCGTGAAGAGATGATCGAGGATATCCGCAAACGGGCTGTCACCGTCTATCATCCGGTCAGCACGTGCCGCATGGGAGTAGATCCGCGCACGTCGGTTGTGAACCAGCGTCTTGCCGTGCACGGCCTGGATCGGCTGCGCGTTGTCGATGCGTCGGTGTTTCCATCCGTGACGTCGGGCAATACCAATGCCCCCGTGATCATGGTGGCAGAAAAAGCAGCAGACCTCATTTTGGAAGATGCAATATGAGAGTGAATATCGCTGATCAATCTGCCCGCCTTGGTTTATGTCGAGTCGCTAAGGAGCTACGTGTGTGACGACAGATCTGTTCACTGCCGACAGTAAGACAGCGCCTTATTGGTGGGACCACGTGCCCCGCCCGGAACCTGTGAAGTGCACGCTGCCAACCACCGCTGACGTAGTGATCGTGGGTTCGGGATATACCGGTCTCAATGCGGCGTTGCAGATCGCGCGCGGCGGGCGGCACACCGTCGTCATCGATGCGGAAGCGGCCGGATTTGGTTGCAGCACGCGCAATGGTGGGCAGATCTCGACCAGTATTAAGCCGAGTTTCGATGAACTCGCGCGCCGCCACGGACCAGAACAGGCGTTCGCCATTCTGAAGGAGGGGCACAATTCCCTTGCCTGGATTAAGGACTTCGTATCGGCCGAGCGGATGCAGTGCGGTTTTGCAGTGGTTGGGCGCTTTCATGCCGCCCACAATGCTTCGCAATACGAGGCCCTGGCGGCCCGCATCGCCAATCAGCCGAAGGGGCTCGAAGTCGAAGCCCATGCCGTGCCGCAACGCGAGCAGCGCTCCGAACTCGGCACTGACGTCTATCACGGCGGTGTCGTCTATAGCGGCCATGCCTCGATTGATCCCGGGCTCTACCACCAGGAACTTCTAAAGCGCGTGACCGACGCCAATGCCGAAATCATTTCGCATTGTCCTGCGACCGCCATCGAGCGGCAGGGCAATGGATATCGGGTGACGACGCCGCTTGGGACGATCACGGCTCGTGATGTTGTTATCGCGACCAACGGGTACACTGGTTCAGTTACACCCTGGTTGCGTCGTCGCGTGATACCGATCGGCAGCTACATGATCGCGACTGAACCACTCGAGCCGCAACTGGTTGACCGCCTCATTCCGAAAAATCGCATCGTCAGCGATACCAGAAAGGTCGTGTACTACTATCGCGCGTCGCCGGATCGACGCCGTATCCTGTTTGGTGGCCGGGTGTCCCTCAATGAGACCGATCCCCGGATCAGCGGCCCAAAGCTGCACGCAGACATGGCGCACATCTTCCCAGAGCTCAAATCGGCCCGCATCAGTCACTCGTGGTGCGGGTTCATCGCCTATACCTTTGACGAGCTGATGCACGCGGGACGTCGCGACGGCATGTATTACGCGATGGGCTATTGTGGCGCCGGTGTCGGCACAGCCAGCTACTTTGGCATGCGGATCGGTCAGCAGGTTCTTGGGCTCAAAGACGGTCGTACCGCCTTCGATAGCCTGAAGTTCGAAACGCGGCCATTGTACACTGGCAATCCTTGGTTCCTGGCGCCGTCGATCTTGTACTATCGCTGGCGCGACAAGCGCGCGGTGTAGGATGCGCGCATTGCGGTGACTTGTTTTGGGGAGGCTCAGGACCGGACAATTTCACCGCGCTCGATCGTCAGTGTTATGTCCGCGATATTCTCCAGTAGTTTTGGGTTCGACTCTGTGATGAGCAACGTGATCGTTTGATCCTTCGCCCGCAGGCGACGTAGGGCCTCGGCGTAACGCTGCGCCAACACTGGAGCTAGACCCTGAAAGGGTTCGTCGAGA
Source organism: Hyphomicrobiaceae bacterium (assembly GCA_031429105.1). GTDB lineage: Bacteria > Pseudomonadota > Alphaproteobacteria > Rhizobiales > Hyphomicrobiaceae > JAKFWF01. The sequence continues at coordinate 33,552 of JANOYV010000195.1, forward strand.
ATCACCAGTCGCGTGCCAAGCATCAGGGCGCGACCAAATGCGACCATCTTGCCCTGACCACCTGACACAGAGCCAGCGGGACGCGGCGCCAGTTCCTTCAGTTCCGGCAGCACCTCATATGCCCGCTGCAAGCGTCGGGCGGTCTCAGCTGGATTGAGTTTCGCCACGCGTGCCGGGAGTAGAATATTTTCCTCGACCGTGAACGACGAAAATAATCTGCGGTCCTCGGGCGCGTAGCCAATACCGAGCCCCGGGCGAAGGTGGGCCGCCAAGTTGCTGATATCATTCTCGCCGAAACGCACAGCCCCGCGGGACTCGGTGAACCCCATGATGGTGCGAACGGTCGTCGTTTTACCAGCGCCGTTGCGGCCGACGAGCGCTGCGCTCGCGCCCACCGGCAAAGCGAAAGACAAGTTGCGCAGGACTGGGCTACCTGCGATTGCAACATTGACGGTATCGAAACTCAGCACAGTCCTACCTCAAATTCCAATCACGTGTTCGCGCACGAGCGCGTTCTGCAGCACGTCTTTCGGCGGTCCTACGATCTGGATCTTACCGGCACTCCAAACCGCGACGCGATCAGCGTAACGTTCGACCATATCCATGTCGTGCTCGACGAAGACGGATGTGACGTTCTGTGTGGCAAGTGCAGCCGTCAGAATGTCCATGATGGCGAGTTTCTCCGATGATGCGACGCCCGACGTCGGCTCGTCCATCAGCAGCAGCTTCGGTTTCAAGGCGAGCGCCAGCGCGATGTCGACCAACTTGCGTTGCCCTTCGGGAAGCTCGCGCGCCGTGCGATCCATGTAACCCTTGACGCCAACAAGATCGAGCAGGCGGACCATTTCTTCGCGCGCAGGCGAATCTGCGAGATTGGAAAACCCCGACGGCCGACCATCATGCGCGGCAGCCGCGATCAGCATATTTTCAATTACGGTCTGCTCAAGGAACAGTTGCGGAATTTGAAATGCGCGGGCAATGCCAAGTCGCGTAATGCTGCGTGGAGATTTCGCGGTGATCTCTTCGCCTAGAAATGAAACCGTGCCGGCCTGAGGGCGCAGATACCCGGTCGCAATATTGAGAAATGTTGTTTTGCCGGCGCCGTTGGGGCCAATGATTGCGAGATTTTCGCCTTCCAGCACGTCGAGATCAATGCCGTCGGCCGCTACGACGCCACCGAAGCGGATCTTGATCCCGCGGGCGCTCAAGAGGATTGTACTCATCGGCTGTGCCCTGCCTTGACTGCCCGATCGCGACGGAGCAGTCCAACGAGGCCGTTAGGTGCGTACATGATGACAATAATCAATACGATGCCAAGTATGAGTTGCCACGTGTCGGCAAGCTTGGCCGCCGCAAAGAAGCGAACAATTTCAAACAATGCCGCCCCAGCGAACGCGCCGAATGCCTGCCCTGCACCACCCAGAATGGCAATGAAAACGAACTCACCAGATTTGGTCCAATAGGCAAACTCAGGTGTGGCGATTTGCTGGATAACAGATACGAGTGTGCCGCCAACACCGCCAAGGAAAGCAGAAACAACATAGCCGATCAGCAATACCTGCCTGGCCGACATGCCCAGATACTCAAGCCGTGTTTCATTCGATTTCATGGCGCGCAACATGTGGCCGAGCGGGCTGTCGAGAAACCGCTGTACGGCCCAGTAGGCAAGGATGGCGAGCGCCAAGCTCACGTACAGCATCACATATTGAAATGTATCCGCTGAGAAACTCATCCCCAGGACTGTGGGGCGCGCAACGCGAATGCCGTCGGCGCCATTGGTGTAGTGAAACATTTTTTCGAGCAATGACCACAGCACCATGGAGAAGGCGAGGTTTAGCATGCCGAAGAAAATCTCGCGGTAGCGCACTACGAATAGGCCGACAATGATACCGAATAAGGTCGCGGCAAGCGCGCCGACGATAAGGAACAGCACAAGATCACCTCCACCCATGAGGCGGCCCACGAATGCCGTCGCATAGGCGCCAATGCCAAAAAACATGGCGTGGCCGAAGGAGACCTGGCCCGCCTGCAACAGAACGATGATGCCCAAGACCACAATGCCTTTCGACAGGATCAGTGCAACGAGTGTCGCCCAACTCGGAATGAAAAGCGGAATGACGGCTGCCGCCACAACACCAAGAATCATGGCAAAATTTGCTAGCGTAAAACGTGTGGCCATCAAATCTTCCTCACCTGGTTGCGACCGAACAGGCCAAGTGGCCGCACCAGCAGCACGAGAACCATCAGCAGGTAGGGAACGAGCACCTCGAACTCCGGCTGGATGTAGATGATGAAGGCCCGGGCAAGCCCGATCATCAACGCTGTCACAGCAGTGCCTTCGATTTGTCCGAGACCGGCGGTGGCTGCGACCGCAAATGACAGCACGATCATGTCCGTTCCCATGCCTGGAACAAGCGATGTCGTCGGCAGCGCCAGTGCACCGCCCAATGCTGCAAGCGTTGCACCGATCATGAAGGTAATGAGGTAGACGCGGCTTGCATCAATACCAATGGCCGTGGCGGCCTCGCGATCCTCGGTGACCGCCAAGATGATCGCTCCTGACAGTGTCTTGCGCAAAAAATAGCGCAGACCAAGCAGCGTCAGAACGGCAACAGCTGGCAACAACATCACCTGATAAGTCGTGTAAGTGACACCAAAGATCGAGACATTGGGCAGCAGCTTTAGCGGCTCCGAGGCAAAGATGGGTTGCACGCCCCAGATCAGCCGCTGCAGATTATCCATGATCATGAACACGGCAAATGTGATCAGGAGTTGCAGGACTTCCTCTCGACCATAGACCGGTCTTAATAAAAACCGTTCCATCAAGCCACCGACGACCACTCCGATAACAATCGCTGCAACGAGCAGCGCTGGAAATGTCAGCCACGGCGAGATGGGGGCGACGAGAATGCTGAGGGTTGCCGCGAGGTAGGCGCCATAAGCATAGAGTGAGCCGTGCGCGACGTTGACCACGCGGAGCACGCCGAAGATGAGACTCAGTCCCACCGAGACCAGAAACACTAACGCGGCATAACTTATGCCGTCGAGCGCGGCGAGGATGGCGAGCGTCGAATTCATGGAGGGCGGTGCAATCAGAAGGGGCGCGAAGCGCGTGAATAGGGTCTGAGACGAGTCGGACATCCCCTCCCTGCGGATCGAAACAGAGAGGGGATTGCCAGTTCAATGTTTAAAAATTGGGACTTCGATTTTCACAAAGTCCGGCTTCAACGTTTTTAGCCACTCAACGGACTTCGTGCCGCCAGGATTTGTAATGGCCTTGGGTTCAAAGATCATCATGTCGTCAAGCACCTTGAAGTCGTAGCCCGGTGCGGTCTTGGTTACGCCAACCAACTGGGCTTCAAGACCCTGGTTGTCTTCCGGACGCAGGGTCACCGGACGACCCCACCCGACAAACTCAAGTCCAGCCGTCGCGTCGACAACCTGTTCACGCGTCGGCCATTTGCCAGCGTTCGCCTTGATTGCCTTCTCGTATGCGCCTTGCAGGGCGGAGAACGCTTGCTGCATATGATAAACAGGGTAGATCGGCCAGGCCCCGGTTTTGGCTTTAAAAGCATCATTGAAGGCCTTGAATGCCGCGTCGCCCTTTTTCTCAGGATGCAGGAACCAGTGGTCGCCACGTGCGCCTACAATGATGCCGTCGGGCAGGTCTTTTGCCAGGCGCTGCAGGGATGATTCACCGATGCCCAGCACAAAGGTCGACTGCTGCAGCAATCCGCGTTGGCCTGCCTGACGCACAAGTGTGTCGAGATCTCCACCCCAGCTGGTCGTTAGGACAACGTCTGGTTTTAAGGCCATTAACCGTGAAATCTCGGTGGAGTAGTCGGGTGCGCCGAATTTCGGAAAGAGCTCAGCCACGACCTGAACATCCGGCTTCATCGCCTTCAATGCGGTTGAGAAGATTTCCCAGCTCTCGCGGCCCCAGGCATAGTCCTGGTTCACGACGGCGATCGTTTTGAAGTTCGGTTTCGTTTTCAGGAGATAGACAAGAACCGCCAGCATTTCCGGCGTGCCGTTGGCTTGCGTGCGGAAATTATAGCGATACTTCTTGGCCTCCAGGATCGATGCTGCGCCGCAATCCCACATCAGGTTGAGGACTTTTAGATCCTCAGCGATGGGCACAAGTTGGTTGCAACTTCCTGACGAGATGGCAGCGAACGTCACATCGACTTTCTCGTCTTGCACGACCCGCCGATAGTTGGAGACCAGCGCCTCGCCACCGGCGCCCTCGTCAATGAAGCTCAATTTCACCGGCACGCCACCGATGCCGCCTTTTTTGTTGAGGTCCTCGGCAATCATTTCAGCTGCGGCTTTGCTCGGAACGCCAAATACCGAAGCGGGCCCTGACAGGAAGGTCGTGATGCCAATTTTAATTTCTGTTGGCTTGTCTTGCGCGTGGGCAGCCAAGGCCATCAGACCCGTTGTTGCTGCGAACAAAAGGCACTGCTTAATCCCTCTCATCAGACTCACTCCTCCACTTTTCTGGAATTCTGCTTGTCCTTCGATCATATTTTACCTTTTTCGCAGCGCAATACCTTTCAAAGCATAGGTCCATCCCAGGTCCACGCTGTCGGCGCTGATCGAAATGCTGCAGGCCTTAGAAAGGGTTTGTCAGCAGGGCTGCAAGGTCAAATCTTTCGTCAGGCTTGCCTTCTTGGCCACGCCGAACGGTTCGCGCTCCCAAGACCAAATGTGGAAACGTTGAACGACCCCTTCGCCTCGACCATCGTCACTCAAACCTAAAGGTTGACGCGCCCGGGCGCGGTTGTCATCGGTAGCTGGGCGTCCGTTTCGCGGTGTCGATTGCGGAATTGTGCCCTCCTGCCGCCCAACGACGACGTTCCAGGTCAATTCAACTCCGGCGTTGGTTCTCACTCCTGATCGGATCATGAGGGCGTGAGCTACAGAGGCTGTGACGAACTGACTTGGGATCTGTCGGCCCTCGACTGTGAATACGTCATTTGCCGAACCGGCAGGCGTCGGCAGGGTGCCGACAGCGCGCGATAATACGTCGAGCAAATCAGAAGTTGCGTGACGCGGGTCAATACCGTCCTGACCAGAATAGACTGTTAAATGCGGCCGAAGCCTGCGGGCAAGTTCGTCGCTGATACCAAGTACGTTGCCAATTTCAGCTGTCGCATCGAAGGGCGCATTTTTCGGACCAGTGGCGCGACCGGCGGCTAGGTATGCGGTGCGCTCAGCGCCATTCAGACGTGGCTCATCATCGGCGTCGCGGAAATCGGCAACGGCTGCAACGAGGCGTAAAGCGGCTTCGCGATCGACGACAAATCCCATAAACAAAGCCAAAAGCAGGGGATCGCTCGCCGCATTCAGGTCGATTTTGCCGGCTTCGTCATCAATGCGGATACGTAAAATCTCGCCTTCCGGCAGCACACATGTATGGCCCGAAGACCCCACTTCAAGTTTAGAATTGCTGGCCTCGGGCATCGTGTTGATCAAGTCGAGAAGTGCGATATTCACACCAGCCGAGGCCAAAAACTCGGCTCGGCGCAATTCGTTATCATTGCGGTTGGTCTGGATGAAAATCTGCGTGCTGGAGGCCAATCCAGTGGCAAATAGAGCCAGCAGCGCAATCACCCAGATCACGACAAGTAGGATGAAGCCATCGTCAGACCCAACCGCAATGGGGCGACTGAACCAAGCCTTGGTGCCTGTTCTACTGGCTAATGGCTGGTGCGGCACTGATCAATCCAGTTGGCTCAAAAGGCCTGATCTTGCCCGCATAATAACAGCATAAGACGGCAATGCCACTATGGCGCCTTCGTCGAAACGGCGACCGTTTTCGATTGGCTTTCAACGAATTGCAGCAGATCGGCGACATCGTCTTCAGACAGCCCAAGATTGGGCATGCGAACGGCCCGATAGCGCTGCGCTAACTCCATGGCCGTTGGATCTTGTTGGGCGCGCAACACTTCAGGGGCCATCACGTAGCGCGTCACCCAAGGCCGATCCCGGCGTTCGAGCAGGCCCAGCAGATCCGGTCCGACGCGATTGCCCTTGCCGACGGTGTGACAGGACCCACAAGTCTTAAGAAACAGCGTTTGACCGGGTTGGTTGGTGGCGGTCGTGACGCTGGCCTGCACGCTGGCCGCCGTGATGGAGTCTGATTCGCGGTTGCCATGAAGCCATGCCGGGTCCATATCGCGCACGTTGTTGGCGAGGACGACAAGATCGCTGAATGCACTGTCGCGGGCCCACTCGCCGGTCCGATCATTGCCGAGTAGGATCTCTTTGCGATGCTCATTTAGATTTCGACTGCGCTCGCCGAGCTTGTATCGGATGAGGTCGATATCGGCTTTGGTCCCGGTCAAGAAAGTCCAACCCGGACCGAGTCGGAACGCGTTGGCATACTGCTTCAGTCGATCAGGGGTGTCCGTTTCCGGGTCGATTGAAATCGACACGAAAAAAAAGTCGCGTCCCACCTGATCGCCAAGTTGCTCTTGCAGTAAGCTCAGGCGGGCGGTTAGGAGCGGGCATATATCCTTGCACACTGTATAAATGAAACTGACAACGACGATCTTGTCTTTGATGACGTCATCGTAAAACTTCAATGGGCGCCCATCCTGGTCGATAACAGGCACGTTGGGGAGATAGCCGCGGCCCCAGTGCGATTGTTGCGCAATCGCTGACCCACTCCCGCATAGCATCCACCATGCCACTGAGACCAAGATCAATAAAAACTTGGCGAACTTCAGCAGCATGGCGCATCAACTCACTGCAATCATTTGTACAATCTCGACAGTTAAAATGCCGTGGATGGTCAGTCGTTGAATGCTAACCTGAACCACTGGTGGGCGGCTTATAGTTGGGACTGCGCGGGTCAGCCTCGGGTAGAATCTCCGGTGTCTTCCAGGTCACGCCTTTCGGGCTCGGAATTGGCGTTTGGGTCGGGACGAAGTGCGACTGCCCCTTGAAATCCGGATCGCCTGGCGGCGGTGTCAGCAACTGCATGCGAATGAGCATGGCGAAGTCTTCGTGGATGGTGTTGTGGCAATGGTTCACGTATGCGCCACCAAATTCACCGAAGCGCACTTGGAATTTTACGCTGCCATTTCGACCAAGGCGCCAAACATCTTTGCGCACGAGGCGCTCGGTTTCAGGTATGTAGGCGCCGCCACGATTGATCGTCACGCCCTCTTCGAAGTGCAGATGGATCGGGTGATCCCACCCACCACTGTTGTTGACATACGTCCAGTGCTCGACCTCGCCAGGCTTAGGAATGAGCGCCGAAATGCGGTTGGCATTGAGCGAATGGGCAGATTGTCCGTTGACTTTGACAGACCACGGAAACTTTTCGATGGTGCCGCACTCGGGAATGCAGACATTGCCGGGATTGTCCCGTGAATCGCCGCCCGAACGGACCCATTCGATCACGCGCTCGCGCACCGGCGCTTCGATCGGGATTTGCGTGGTCAGCACTTTTGAGCCGGATGATCCCCAATCGGATGAACTCAGGTCTACGCTCGTATCGCTGTTAATGGTCGAATAGTCATAGGTGACCGTCGTATCATCAACACTGCGTAACGAGGGGACGACCTTGAATTTCATGATTGGGCCAACGCAAGGATCGGCTGAGCTGCCAGCTAGCGAAGCGCCAACCGAAAGCGGAGATTCCGGGCCACGACCGTCAGTTTGCAGCAGTAAATTGGTCAGGAAAATACTGTCGCCGGGCTTGAACTTCGAAAAATCGACAATGATGTCGTAGCGTTCTGCAACACCTTGCACATCAAGCGCCCAAAGCTTGAGGGGCTTGACCACAAAGTTTCCGTCATTTGCAATGAAGTGGAACGGAACGGCCGTCCCAGAGGCAAAATTCGACGCCTTCTCAACTGCGAGCGCGAGTTTGATGAAGCGTGCCATCGAGGCGTTCAGCAATCGGAACCGATAGCGCCGCGGCAAGACTTCCATGTACGGATAGTAGGAGCCGTTCACGAGCAGCATGTCGCCGAGGAAGCCGTCGGTGTCGAATATGTCGAAGAACAGTTGCCCGTCTTGCTTGAACGCCGGATTGCTGATGGCGAGGTTGACGTCAAAATCGGTGTTACCCCATTTTAGCGCGCTGCCGCTCGGCAGCTGGAGGTTCACGCCGTCGTTGAGGTCCTCGCGTGCCCGGTCCGGTCCGCTGTACATGTTGGCTAAAGCGAACAGGCCTTTATGGACATTTTCCGCCGTGTAAAAGAATCGGTGATCGTGAAACCACATCGAACCTTGTATTTCGCGGAAGTCACCTGGTACTTCGACCAAGCTCTCGCCATCATCAGGACCTGAGCACTTTGCCTTCCAACCGGGGATATGGCTTGGCCATACCGATGGCAAGTCACGCCGCGCCATGGTCATGCCCCAGTGATAGTCGTAAAACGTCCCAGGGAAATGGTACGCATTGCACGCACCATCGCTCTCGGCGCCGTTGTGCGCATTATGGAAATGGGTCGACATCTCGTTGCGCCCAAACCCGTTGTTTGCGGCCCGCGACACCGGCAGATCGTTATAAATTCGCATAACGCAGGGCTCGCCGTAACGCATCTTCACGAGCGGTGGCGTGCCGCCGCCCGTGCGCGATCCGTTGATGTTGGTACGGAACCCCGGCGTGCGATCACCGAATGACCAGACCGAGTTGGCATCCTGCGCGGGCATTGCAATGTTGAACCGGGTGTTCGGCTTGACCTGCCCAGCCGACATCAAAAATCCGTACTTGGGGAAGAGTTCGTCCCACCGCTGATGCGCGAAGAATGCGCCATTGGGTCGGCCCTCGCAAGGGCCCACGTTAGTCACTGGATTTTTGTATAGAGTGCCGCCGGACCGATTGAAATCCTCGTGGTACGAATAGTTTTTCGCATTCTTTTCCGGCAGAATTTGATTTGTCTGTTCATTAATCCATTGCGCTGAACCGTCCGGTTGCCCCGCGAATTTATATTCGGTCTGCACAACTGCACGCGGTAATGGCTCGCTGAACTTACTGGCATTGAACAAAGGGCTGCGCGGGGTGCCCGTCGGCACTTGGGCAAAAGCGCTTGTAGCATATGGGCTTAGCCCGTTTTTCAGCGCCAGGGTCCCAGCGGTGGTGAATATGCCCCACCGGACAAGATCGCGTCTTGAAATATGATCCTGCGATAATGCGTTGACGATTTCCAATCTGTTATTGCGTGCAAGCTCTGCTTCGCGCAATCGTCGTCCTGCCTGCCATTTTGGAAGGTACATAACGCTCACCCGTACTGTTGTTGATGCTAATGAACCGGAACAATTAATAATTTTTGAACGGTGTAACTCTTCGTTAATAAGAGCGCCAAAACAGTGCAGGCCGCAAGCGGCCCAATGGTGCAAATCCGGCGAACCAAAGTCGATGGGCGGATGGACCAAAGTCCAATGAAACATTCAACCGAAGGCCGTGTGGACGCAGCTGCGCCCGTGAGTTTAGCTGCTACTTCGATCCTCGTGCGCCATCGTCGGAAGCGTGGCGCTGACCGCGGGTGTCAAGCCGGTGTTGTGTGGGCTGATGAATATGAGGTCGAAAGCTTTAATGCACTGCGCGCGCTGGTCTGCCTATGTTACCTGGGTTGCGGTTTTGGTGGCGGCTTCGGGTTTCGTTGCGGCCTCGGCTTTCCGGATCGGCGAGGCATTGGCGCAACCGGCGAGTATATCGCACATTCCAGCCGTCGAGCTGATCGATCAGCACGGGGTAGCCCGCACCGGAGCACTGCTATTCGATCGGCCCAGCGTCGTACATTTTGGCTTCACGCAATGCCCGGTTATCTGCCCGACCACATTGTACGAAATGGCCGAGCGGATGGACAGTCTGGGATCGGCATCGGCGGCTTATAATTTCATCTTTATCACGGTGGACCCGGAGCGCGACACGCCGAGCGTTCTCGGTGACTATCTGGTAAGTTTTGACCGACGCATAATTGGTTTGTCAGGGAAGGCTGAACAAATTCAAAAAGTGGCGCAATGGCTTGGCGCTACGTATGCGAAAATTCCAACGACAGGCGGCGATTACACCATGGATCACACCGTAAACGCGTTTCTGGTCTCGCGTGGCGGCGGCAGCGTATCCAGCCTTTATATGGGCCACGGCGCTAAGGAAGCGCAAGTTATGGCGGCGCTGCAGGAATTATCGAAAGCGAAGTAGAAATTTTTGAGTGAATTTCAACAACTGCGCATTATTGAAGAGCGAGTTGTCCGCTTTATTTCGGCTGAAAAAGAATGATTTGAGTTTGACCGCTGTTTTCGAAAACAACATCGTCGGCGCGAATATCGCGCAACTTCCAACCGCTCAGACTATCGCCAACGGCAAGCCAGACGCCATCGCGCTCGGTCGGTAGGCGAATAAGTATCCGCTTGCCCTTCGCAGCTGTCGACGTCAGCCCTACAAATTGTGCTTCAAGCGGTGGCTGCATTGTGTTTATTGGTCGCGCTGGGGCCCTCGCCGTTTCTTGAGCGACGTGGGGGCGTCGCTCTGGATTGAAAAGGGGGCGGCCGAGTGCTTCAGCAAGGTTCGACTCGGGGCGGCTCTTGGTTGATTGCGGCGATGTTGGCTGCCGCGTTTGCTGTACCCCAATCGCTTGGCTCTCCGGCGTAACTGGGCTGATATCGATCGACCAATTCAAAATCGACCAATTGAGCGCAATCAATCCGAGCGTGATAGCTGCGAGAACGCTGTTAATTGCAATGGAGCTTACCGGTGATCCTGCTGCTGGTTTCATGGCGGCGCCAGCTCCTTTGAGCGTGTCGTGGCGCCATAGACATCCAATCGCGCTTCGAGCAGCACGCCTCCTGGACGTCCAGCCGAAGTCGTGTCGGGCGATGGCGTGATCTGCAGCCCATCGACGATCAAGTAGGGTCGCTGTCCTTCGATGGCGAGAATAATGCCCAGGAGTTCCTCGTATGTGGCGGCAAACTGAAGCTGGATGCCGAGCAGTCGGACATCAGCCAACTCGCGCAAAGGCAGGTTGCGCGTGCTGCGAACTTGCACACCGCGTGTTGAAGCAATACTATTTGACAGCAATTGCAGGTTTGCCAGGCGAACGGGATCCGACTCGCCATCGAGCGTAAGCTTGGTTGCCTGCAAAAGCTGTGTTGATCGCTGAATTTCGAGAGCTTCGCGATCATCGCTACGCACCGTCGAAAGGTGACCAAGTATCAGTCGCTCCTGTTCAATTCGCGATGTTAGGTTCATGAGCGTGTCATAGGCTGGGACAACGCCGAGCAGGCCGACAGCGAGGAGCAAAATCGCCAATAAAGCGACGGCTGTAGTCTGGCGTATTCGACGTGCTACCGTTGCCGTCATTTGAACAATCCAGTTGTTGGCTCAGGCGATGCAAGTGGCGGCATCCGGGATTTCATCCTCAAGCTGAACCGCTCCCGTTGGTGCTGCTGATCGAACGTCACAGCAGATGTCAGCGTTACATCCGTAAATGCAGTAGATTGATCGAGGATACGCACGATGCCCGCAGCCGATGTGGCAAGACCTGTCAAATCAATGGCTGCTCCTTCGAAGCGCAGATCGCTCAGCCAAATGGTATCGGGTAACAGTCGGGTCAATTCGTTTATCGCGTGGGACTTTGCGACATGGGTTTCGCGGTACCGCTGTAAGGCGGTCAACTCCGATAGTTGCGCCTTTGATCGAACCAGAACATCGCGTGATGCTTGAACCTTGGCCTTGGCTGCCTGCGTCTGGCCTTGGATATCTTCCAGCGCACGGTCGTATCGACTGACCGCCATGTAGGTTGCCGACGCAGTGAGCAGTAAGGCAAGAAATGCAAACATGATTGGCATTGAGTTTGATCTGTCGCGCAAATCAGCTGCCGATTCCTTGGCCTGGATGAAATTAATCGGAAGGGCTGCCGTCTCCGACTTATTCCAACAGTCAACGTAGGTAACCTGGATACCGACGGCCTCGATGCTTTTGATAATTTCACTCAAGCTGGATCGCTTAATGATCAACTGGGAATACGATAGTCGACCAGAAACCTTGGAAGGAGTATTTTCAAAGTAAGAGGTATATATTTCGCCGTTTTGGAATGGGCTGTTGCGCTCGAGATCGAGGGTCAACAAATCGTGAATGTGCGTATCGGCAACACCTGGGATTTCAACGTTGCGAATATAACAGGCAGCATGCGGTAATCTCAGACCAATTGACCGCGTAAGTTCTGTTTGTCCAAGTTCAGTTAGTCGAGCAAGGATTGCTGGCAGCGGTTGTATGGCGTTCCGATGGGCAGCTATGTCGGGGGCACCGTTTTTGCCATCAATCAGGCGGAAGCCATCTTGCTCTATGCAGACAATGTAGCGTGGGATTTGGCCAGCTGCCGATGAGCGCCTCTGCCAACCCAATAGGCCCGTTAGTTCTTCGGCCCACCAATGAAAGAAACGGCCGAAACTACGCTGCTGCATTGGTACCATTGTCGTCATTGGCATCCAACGGTTAGGTACTGCAATCGATTTTTACTTCACGGACTAATGTAGGTTGCAAGTGAGCGATTTATCATACACCCTTTCCAGTGAAGTTATAAGGTGGGATCATAAAAAATTCAGTGCGAGGCACGATGCAGCATACTATGCAACGTACTGTGACAACGCCAGATATCGGGGTTAATTTACGCGACCCTGTGTTTGTCGAGCGGTTCTGTACGGTGCTGAAGGCGCAGGGTAGGCTGGATGCAGCTTCAGAGCTGCGGGCTAGACGTGCCCAACAACAATCCGGCGAGCGCTTCGATCTGGTGCTGGTGCGTCTGGGGTTGATTGACGACAGCGCGCTGGCAGATGCCTTGGCCAGTTTCAGTGGATATAGGCGCCATTTTGAGCATGAATTTCCGGCTCAGGCTTTGTTCCCCGACAAGCTAAGATTGCCGTTTCTAAAGTCTAATCACGTATTGCCCGTTAGCTTAAATGACGGCGTGCTTCAACTTGCGTTCGCGGACCCGTTCAATCTCGAAGTGCAATCGGCCCTATCTTTCATGTTGGACTGCACGATTGAATGCGGGGTCGCTGCAGAAGGAGAGATTGATCGGGGGATTGACCGGCTCTACGGCCGACCGCATGCCGCCGAGGTCGGCGGTATTTCAGTCACCGAGCGCAGTGACTTCACTGACGCAGATGACGATGCCCGCCGCCTCGAAGACATGGCAAGTGAAGCACCGATCATCAAGCTTGTTCGCACGTTGATCATCCAAGCCGTCGAAGCGCATTCGTCCGATATTCACATCGAGCCGCTTGAAGACAGTTTACAAGTACGGTTTCGCGTCGATGGCATTCTTCAGTTGGCGGGTACGTATCCTAGCAGCATGCGACCTGCGATTTGCTCTCGCATCAAGATCATGGCGCGATTGAACATTGCCGAGCGGCGCTTGCCGCAGGACGGGCGAATAAAAGAAAATGTCCGCGGACGTGAGATTGATTTGCGTGTGTCGACGATGCCGACGATGTGGGGCGAAAGTATCGTCATGCGCATCCTGGACCGGTCCAGCGTGGAACTGGATTTTGCCAAGCTTGGGATTGTCGGCGCGCCATACCAGGAATTTGATCGGCTATTGCACGAGCCCAATGGCGTCATACTGGTGACCGGCCCGACAGGAAGCGGCAAGACAACAACATTGTATACAGCTTTGCGTGCGCTCAACACGTCGGAGCGTAAAATTTTCACGGTTGAAGACCCGATCGAATACCACTTGCCTGGCATCAACCAAATCCAGGTCCAGCCGAAGATCGGACTAACGTTTGCACACGCCTTGCGCTCGATCCTGCGGCACGATCCTGATATCATCATGGTCGGTGAAATCCGCGACTTGGAAACCGCACAAATCGCCATTCAAGCAGCATTGACAGGCCACCTTGTTCTTTCGACAGTGCACACCAACAGCGCTGCCGCGACTGTCACGCGGTTACTTGATATGGGCGTGGAGAAATATCTGCTGGGCTCATGTCTTAAGGCTGTGCTGGCACAGCGGTTGGTTCGAAAACTATGTGACCAGTGTGCGATGCCAACCGATGTCTCCCCGATGCTCAAGCAGCTTATCGAGGGGCGTCAAGGGAAGGTTGGCAATCAACTCCTGGCCCCCCGGTTGGCAGCGGGGTGTGCGGCCTGTCAAAAAAAGGGCTACTCAGGGCGCACAACCGTGTTCGAGTTACTCAAAATGACCGATGGCGTTCGAACTGCCATGATGTCCTCGCAGTCCGATCAATTAATCGAGACGGCGGCGGTCGATGATGGCATGCAGACGATGCTTGAGAATGGTCTCTCAAAGATCCTGCAGGGTGAGACGACCCTTGAAGAAGTATTGCGCGTAACGCGGTTCGACAAATGCCAAGATACAACTATCAAGCCTACGATCAGCACGGAGCACTGACGAAGGGTTCGATCAACGCGCAGTCTCGTTCGACCGCGCTCGACGCCATTCATCAGCAAGGAAAATATCCGCTGTTGATCTCCGAAGGTTCGGCTGCGCCCGTAGAGCGATGGTGGCAGCGCGAGGTTTTCGGCTCGAGGGCGTTGCCTGTTGCAGACCTCGGCATGTTCACGCGTGAATTGGCGCTGATGACCAAAGCTGAACTACCGCTCGACGAAACACTGCGCATGGTCAGCCTGCAGCCCCTTGTTTCATCTCGGACCCGACTTCTCGCAGCAAAGCTCCATGAACGAGTGCGAGAGGGAGCGTCGTTCTCCGAGGCACTTGAGGAAAGCCAACGTTTTCCCGAGTACTACTGGCGTCTTGTTCGAGCCGGCGAAGCGGGAGGGTCACTGACAACAGTCCTGGATGAACTGGCATTGCTGCTTGAACGCGCGCTGGAGATGCGACGACAGATTGGTACCGCCCTACTGTATCCGATGACCCTAATCGCTGCCGCCATTGGTGCCATGATCGTCATTGCAACGGTGTTGGTGCCAACGATGGTCCCCTTGTTCAAGGATGCTGGCGTCGCACTGCCGATTGCAGTGCAGATCATGGTCGATCTGACTCGCACGGTTTCCCAAAACTGGCTTGCGGTCGTCGTGCTCGTCATCGGTTCAACGACTGGTGCGGTGGTGGCATCGCGCAACGGACGGTTCCGGTTGATGAGAGATCGGTTGTTGCTGGCGTTACCGATCATCGGAGGATTGATCCGTAACCGTGAGATGGCGCGGTTCACTAGGACCATTTCTACGCTCATTCACAATGGCGTCGCACTTCTGGAAGCGGTTCGGATTACGACGAATGTGCTGCAGAATACTGCCTTCTCGCGCGTGGCGCTGGATGCTGCCGAGAGCCTCAAAGAGGGCCGTTCACTATCATCTGAACTCGCGGCGTCGGGATTGTTTTCCGAATTGGCCGTTCGCTTGGTTGGGATTGGTGAGCATACGGGTCAGCTTGATGCCATGTTGATGCGCACCGCTGTCATCTATGAAACCGCACTGCAGCGGGAACTTGCGCGACTGATGAGCCTCGTTTCACCAATTCTGACGCTACTGATCGGCGCTCTTGTCGGCACGCTGATGTTGTCGGTGATGAATGCACTCCTGAGTTTGAACGAGCTGGCAATAAAATGAGACCTGCGCGACGCCAGTCCCTTAATCAGGCAGGCTTCACACTGCTGGAGTTATTGGTGGTTCTGGCGATCCTGGGTCTTGTGACGGTATTGGCATATCCGCGCGGCGGAGGAGCCGTGGTTCAGGCGTCGTTTCGCGCTGCCACTCTGGGGCTGAATGCCCAGGTTAGAACGACGCGAATGGCCGCCATTCGTGATAATGTGGAGCATACTTTGACAATCGATACGGCAGCCAAGCGCTATTGGTCGAGCGCGGACCCTGCCGTACGCGGCCTCGGCCCAGTCACGGTCGTTGCTGCCACGGGTCGTGGTTTGGAGCACAGCGTTCCGACACTGAGCACAATTCGGTTTCATCCAAATGGCAGTGTCGGCGACATCGAGATCCTTCTTAAAGGGCGCGGCACCGCAGCGCGCGTGTCGATCGATTGGATGACAGGTGGTGCTCGCATCGATTGGAATCCGTAACGTGAGCATTGATCGCGTGTCAGAGGAATTGAAGGGCACTGCGAATTACGTCCCGGTGGCGCCAGCGCTGGGTTGCCGTCAGGGCGGTTTCACTCTGATTGAGACGCTCGTGGCATTGGCAATCTTTACCGGCATGATCGCGGTTGTTTACGAGGGGATGGCTGCAAACTGGCGTGCAATCAGGCGAACCGAGATGGACACGGTGGCAATGACGCTTGCCAACACACAATTTGCGCTGGCTGGACTGGATACCGCCCTGGCAAACGGGCAAAGTTTTAGTGGGCGGCACGGTGAAATCGCTTGGACCGTCGACGTTGAATCCTACTTTCCGCCCAACGGCACAACGTCGGAGCCCGTGTTCGGAGCATACTGGTTGATCTTCAATGCCAAATGGAGCGATGGGTGGCGGCACCCTGCGCGCGGCCTGCGGGTAAGGTCGCTTAAGCTTGGGTCCATGAAATGAAGCGACTCCGATGCCTAGTGTTCGACCGTTGGCACGCGGGGCGCTCGGGCGGTGCAGAGGCAGGATTTAGCCTTCTCGAAGTGCTCGTATCGTTGGCGATTGTCTCGCTGCTTATTGTTGCGATGCCAAGTACCCTGCAGCTAGGACGCCGCGTCATGCAGACATCGGAAAGGCTTGAATCGCAAGGGACGGACGCAGTTGTTACTTCATTTCTGCAAGCAACGATTAGCCGCGCGTTGGCACTGCGAATCCAAAATTCTGATGGATCGAGCAACGTAGCGTTCACCGGCAGTGCCAATTCATTGACAATGGTCGCTTCATCGCTCGATGGTCCAACTGGCATTGGTCTGTTTCAATTTGAATTGACGGTTACCCCCGATGACAAGTCACTGTTGCTGTGGCGCTGGTCGCCTTATCGACCGGTTGCAACCAGTAACTTAGGCACGAATATCGTGCGACCGGAGCGTGTTCTGATGCGCAGCGTCGCGACATTCGGCCTGCGCTACTTCGGTCAACAGCTGCCAACCGATGCTTTGTCGTGGTCGGACGACTGGAAAAGCCCGACCAATTTGCCAGTACTCGTCGAATTACGACTCGCCAGTCGAATTGGCGCGCCGATGGTCTTCGTCCCGATATTGATCCCGATTTTGTCCGGGTCAGTGCCGCGGCAGGATTGAAGTCTGGTTTGAACTACGCGGCAAGGATCAGTTTGAGACGTCGCCGTCCTCGCCGCTACCGCCTGGCTGATTGTCGCGCCCCAGGCTGTAGACATCGGGCACTACACCTCGACCGGGCAGTCGATAGAGGTAGGCTCGTCCCCATGGATCGATCAAGCCTTGGGCGTTCTTCAAATAAGGGCCCCGCCAGCGATCAGTACCTTGCGGAGCGTGCATCAGGGCCGTTAGTCCGGTTTGTTGTGGGGGAAACACTCCGACGTCGAGTGCGTAAAGTTCGAGCGCGGTTGAGATCGCCGAGATCTGGGCTCTTGCTGTCTCGGATCTCGCTTTGCCGATGTACTTCAAGACCTGTGGACCAACGATGGTCGCCAACAGCGTAATTATGCCTAACACGACGAGCAGCTCTAGGATTGTGAAGCCGGACTGCGCCGTCTGAGCAGCGCTTGTGCGCCTCGCTGCAATCCTAGTTCGTCGTCGCATCATCATTGCTGTAATCTTCAGTTGTGCGACCCGTTTTGCTGATCATAGCGGAACGCCATACAGCCACACAAGCCATGTCCCAAATGCCAGACACGGACCGAACGGAATGCGCGTTTCAGCCGTGATTGTGCGACCACTGATTGATTGAGCTAGGACAACCAGCAAGGCCGTCAGGCTCGCAATCAGCACGACCGGCGGTAACTCTGCAATTCCAAGCCAGGCGCCCGAGACCGCCAGCAGCTTGGCATCGCCCATGCCCAAACCGGGTCGCTGGCGCACGATTTCGTAGCCCACTGCCAGCGCACTGAAAGATAGGTATCCAAGTGCTGCAGCGATGAAGTGGATCGAAAGACTGTCCAGTTGGAACATGGCGCAAAAGACTAACCCAGCCACCAGGAGTGGATACGTTAGGGTGTCTGGCAACGTGAACGTGCGGATGTCGATTGCACTGAGCAAAGCGAGCGACAGTGCAAGAACCAGTGATGCAGCAAGATATGCACTGGGCACCGGATCATGCCAGAATCGAGGCGTCGCGAAACAAGCATAGGCGGCAGCTGTGCGGACGGTCAGCACGAGTGTCGAGGCAACCTCATGACCTGCACTTGAAACTTGACCCGGCTCTGCTGCGCCCCATCTCCGACGGCTGAAACTTAATGACAATGGACCGCGCAACTCAAGTGCCTCAAAGCTGAGTGAACCGCTATGCCGACGCCTACTCGCGGAACGCTCGGTTCATCTGATCGGTGAAGGGCTTCAACAGGTATGATAGCGCCGTGCGATCCCCTGTCGACATGAAGACTTCCACAGGCATCCCGGGGACGAGCTTCAAATCGTCTACGACGCGGCGGCCTTTATCGTCCATCTCAAGCCGGACCATGTAAAAATTCTGACCCGTCTTTGGGTCAACTGTAACGTCGGCCGCAACGTTGATCACCGTGGCCCCAATCTCCGGCGTAAACTTCTGATTGAACGCCGATAAGCGAAGCCGTGCTGATCTGCCGACAACGACATGATCGACGTCGTTAGGTGCAATGCGGGCTTGGATGGTGAGTGCCTCTTCCTCGGGCACGATCAGCATCATCTGTTCAGCGGGCGTGACAACGCCACCGACGGTGTGGACCGATAATTCGTGGACGATGCCCTTTTGGGGAGCACGAATATCGACGCGGTGGAGCTTGTCCTTGATCGCAATTTCGCGCTCGGTCAATTCGGCAAGCTTTGCCTCGATTGACCGAATCTCGCGCTGCGCTTGCGCCCGCATGTTCTCGTCAACACCAATGATTTGGACGTTGATCTCGCTGATCTGCCCTTTCGCGCGTGCGATTTGCGCGATCAGGCCGCCATGATCTCCACCTAAACGTGTGGCCTCCCGCTCCATTGCATAGACGCGCGAAACGGGCGTTAGTTGTTTCTCCTGTAGACCACGAATCGCCAGCAATTCCTTGTGAATGATTGTTATTTCGCCAGCCTTGGCATTTCGCTGCGCGGTCATGCCGACAATTTCTTCGTTTGATTGCTCTATTTTTAGACGCAGCTGATCCTTCTGACTGTCCTTTGCACGCTTGTTTTCCTCAAATAGTCGCAGCTCGCTGGCGGCTGCGGCTTTCGCGTCTTCACCTTGCTCAAGAAAGCTAGCCGGGAACGAAAGGCTTACCAAGCCGTCGCGCTCGGCTATGAGCCTGACACCGCGTGCTGCGAGTTCGAGCAGTTGGGATTTGACGATGCCAAGTTCGGATTTAACCTGCATCGCATCAAGCCGCAGCACGACCTGCCCATTTTCAACACGATCACCATTCTTGACGGCAATTGCCGAAACGATGCCGCCGAAACTGTGTTGAACTTTCTTGACATTGCGTTCCACAACGAAGGTTCCCGGCGCAATTACCGCACCAGAAATTTGTGCACTTGCAGCCCAACCGCCAAGTCCGAACACCAGCCCAGCAATTGCGATCGATGCCAAGGCCACATGATGCTTTATTGGAAAGGCGAACTCGGACTTAGCCGGTTTTGCCGAGGGCGATTTCATAGCCTGTAATCCTGGAGTCATTTGTGATCGTGCGAGTTACTTGAGCTGCTGCGTTCTTGTGTGGGCATAAGTTAGCCATAGGAGCGGCCTACAAAATCGCCATCCTTGAATTCGTACTGACCGACGATTTCAAGCTCGAACTCGGCATCTGAATCACTGTCCATATTACCTTCTAGGATTGTGATCTGCGTATCGTTAAAGTCCTCATAGCGAAATCTCATCTGGCCCGGCTTCGAGAATTCCTGCTGGTTGCCGATTAGCACGAACCTCTGTATACTGTGATCGGTAAACACCTGGTCGATCGCATCGCTGAATTCTGAACTCAGATCATTCAAATCAATCCGATCACCCACGGCAAAGTCGAGGATCCTGTCGCGGTTGCCCTGCCCGCTCCCAATGGCGCCGACCGAGCCAAAAACGAAGATATCATCGCCGTCTCCGCCGGTGAACGTATTGACCTCGTTGTTGGCGATTATAATGTCGTCACCTGAGCCGCACTTGACATCTTCGATCAAAGAAATCCGGTCTAGACCAATGTCGGTGCTCTGCGCGGTGCCGGCTGTCAGATCGACCACGGCATCGGCGGACGTTGC
>JANOYV010000196.1:0-7791 GCA_031429105.1 Hyphomicrobiaceae bacterium
ATTCAAGATCACAGGACGTTGACCATGGATGAACTCGCTAAAACAGAGCTGGTGGAGCTGACCGCTGAGATCGTATCAGCCTATGTCAGCAACAACACGGTCAATGCTGCCGATGTGTCAGCGTTGATTGGCGATGTCCACAGCGCGCTCACCCGTGCCGCTGGCGGCGCACCGCCCACCGAGCGGGAGGAACTTCGGCCAGCCATCACGGTAAAGAAATCCGTGACGCCCGAGCACATCGTCTGCCTGGAGGACGGCAAGAAGTTCAAATCGTTAAAACGTCATTTGCGGACCCACTATAACTTGTCGCCCGAGGAATATCGCGAGAAGTGGGGGCTGCCGCACGATTACCCGATGGTCGCACCCAACTATGCCGCTGCCCGCTCGGCGTTGGCTAAAAAAATGGGCCTGGGGACGCGCCGTGACGAGTGACGATTGAGACGTCATTTGCCGCCAAACGAACTCAAGTCTGATCGCCTGCCATGCCCGCGTTAATCGCGGGCATTTTTTTGTCCGGCTGCATTCGACGTAGTGCCGCAGCCTCACGCCGCACGGCCTTTACCAATTCCAAATGCCGACTGACGTCATAGGTCCAGTGGCCAGCAATCCCGCGTTGCCGCTCGCGCCGCAAGGCTGATGCCAGCATTCGACAGACCCGCTGCCGCCCGACGACCGACAGATCGTCGAGCTCGCACGGCCACAGGGGGAGCAGCCGGGACAGCTCCTGACGGCGATCAATTTCGGTACACGGGCTGGTCTGCTGGGCAATCAGTTTGCTGAACGAGGTCATCGCTGGGGCTCCTGGAGGTGAGCCGACAGGGTCCCATGCAGCGCCTGCGCGGGGATAAGTCCGCGCCACGCCAGCGCCAATTCCAGAGTTATCCCCGCCATTCATCCTTTTGATATTCTGCTGCGCGTCGGGCCAAGACCTTACCCGTACAGTTCTTGCATGGGGTCCAGAGCCCCACCGGTTTGACTGGCTAAGAGCGAGGATACCGATGACCGAATGCCAATGCGATACAACAAGACCCAACCGTCGACGTCGCGACTACCGGGCGCACCGTCACGTAACAGAACAATGCCCTCAGTTACTGAGTGCAGCGGACCTGCTGGAACTCCTCAACCTGACGGTCGCCGGTGGCTTTGATATCGAAGAACGGGACTTGCGACAGCCAAGCCGTGGCGTTGCCCGCACCGCACTTGCCCGGCAATCAGCCATGTACCTAGCGCACGTCGCCTGCGGCTTAACCAAGACCGAGGTCGGGCGCCTATTCGCGCGCGACCGCACCACGGTTCATCACGCCTGCATCGTCGTCGAACAGCGCCGCGACGATCAAGCTTTCGATCACGCCATCGACCATCTGGAGCGCATTGTCAGAATTGTCGTTGGGCCACGGAGGACACCATGCACACCCTGGCTCTGAAGCTCGACGAAAGCGGTTGCCCAACCGATGCCCTGATTTGCCGATGTCTGCGCGGCTTGGCGCAGCGAGGCGCACGACTGACGGTAGAAGGCACTGGCACGCGGATCTATGCTGAACGCAGTGGTGAACTCAAGACGTTTGCTTGGCTGGATGGCAACCCGGTCGCCGCACTCAATGCAGCGCTTTGGCTGACCGAAATCGACCCTGGCGTATTCATTCTGGCCCCTGCCGGTCGGGCCATGGTGCGACTGATGAAGTCAGCCCCCGCGCCTAGCGCTGGAATCGTGGGCGGTACCGTCCCGAATCCAGACAACGGTTATCGTCGACCGTCACTGCCTGATGGGCCCTTGGCCTGGGCCCGGCAGCACCGCAATAAAGACGGCAAGCCGTATCTATCGGCGCAGGCCTGCGAGGCTGGCTGGCGGCTACGAGACGATTTTGCGCGCTCGGGGATGGAGGCGCGCACCACGGTCGATTGGGACGCCATCCCCCGTTCCCGCGACGAGCAACGCGGCACCCACGCAATGCCCCGCGAGACAGCACCCGGTGCGAACGTCGCCGCCGAGCGTGTGCGTCGGGCCATTGCGGCGGTGCCACCGGAGTTGGCAGGACTTATCTGGGACGTCTGCTGTTTTGATCACGGGGTCGAAGAGAGTGGCCGCCGCCATGGGGTACCACAGCGCTCAGGTCATTTCGTGCTCGCCATCGCACTCAACGCCTTAGCCTGCCACTATGGCCTGCTGACCTTACCTGTACAGCCGGCTGTTAGCGGACATCGCACGCGCCATTGGGGTGCCAGCGACTACAGACCGACCATCGACGGAATCAAGCGGTATGGCGATTAGGCCGATAGGGCAACGTTCGCGTCGGCTCGGATCCGCTTGATCATCGAAGCGACGCCATTCGACCGCTGGGGCGTAAGGTGCTCCCGCAGACCCAGCGACGCCATCTGCGCTTCTGCATCGAGCGCAGCGATCTCGCTGAGTGAAAGGCCTTCGTAGATTTGGATCACAATTGCCACGAGGCCGCGCACGAGATGCGAGTCACTGTCGCCGGCAAGCAGCAGCGAGGAACCGCTGTCTGACACCCGTGGTTTTACCGTCGACGCCAACCAGACCTGGCTCGCGCACCCGCGCACCTTGTTGGCATCGGTGCGTTGGCTATCGGTCAACGGCGGCATGGCACGGCCTAATTCCATGACATAGCGGTACCGGTCCTCCCAATCGTCAAGGAGTTCGAAATCGGCTCGAATGTGATCGATGGGCATGGCAGTGACGGTCCGGCTATCGAGGCCCCGGAAGCAGCATGACTCCCGAGACGTTGCATTAGGACTCTAGCGCACTCGCCTGCAAGCGGCCTAGTGTCGCTCGGCACATTCTGGTCAGGCGCCGGTACGCACAGTCTTGCCGCGCCACGCAGGCGACAGATCGCCAGGCGCCAACGTGCCACGACCTGGCTCGACAGTTCGCGCAGGAGTAGGCTGCAGCGGAGGTTGATTTGTCGGCTGAGGCGCGCGCGCCGGTTCATCCGTCCAGGTTTGGCGCTCGCGGCCCTGCTGACCACTGCCGCGCATATAATCCTGCACCATGCCGACCGCCAGTTTACCGCCAAATTCGGCCTTCTTGACGAACGTTGCCCACAACTCGCCCCCGGCAGCGCATGTGGCAGCGTTGCGCTCGCAGAACGTGGCCGCGCGCTCTGCGACGGTACCGGCTTGGCCAGCCACCTTTGCCTGTTGCGCTTCATCTGTCGGCAACAACATTACGCCGATAGCCACGACAAAAGCTGCACGAATAAGAAACATCGGAGTCCAGTCCCAAGGTTACCGAGGGCTCCCTTGATAAGGATCCTCGCTGATAACCATACCCAACACAACTTTAAGCTGCGTATACCTTCCACTTGCATTTAAAATTGCATTTACTTCAATTGCCGTCATTTCCGTTTGCAACTTTAAAAGGGCAATTAACAGCCTCTTCATGTCACCGCGCGATAGTCGAGGCGATGCCCAGATCCCGTCCTGGAACGCCTGAAATGACGCCTACTCATGCCAGATATGCCGTTTGCACCTTCGTCCTGCTTAGCGCAGGCGTTGCGAGCAACGTCATGTTTCTGCAGAATATTGGAGGTAACGGTCGGACGAGTGCCGAGCGGGGCCAGATGCGCATCGAGGCCGATCGGGCACGCCGCCTGAGCGCCGACCAGCCGACCGACAAGGTAAACGGTTTAGGCCCCCTTCCCCATACGCAGCCGTTCCTCATTAACGCTCAACCGGTTCCGCCCGCGCCCCTGGCAGCGATCAGACTGGATGCAAAGAAGCCCTTCGAAGGCGCGCGCAAACCACTGGAACCTGGTGTTTCGGAACCAAGTCTGGTCATCGGCGCCCCTGATACGCCGGAAATCGTCTCGTCCATCCAGCGCGAGTTGCAAGTGCGCGGTTATGATCCAGGCACGCCGGACGGGGTTGCCGGAACCGTCACCAGGGCTGCGATCATGGCATGGGAGCACGATCATGGACTCGTGCCCACTGGCGAAGCAACCGAGGCCGTCATGAAGGCCATTGTATTGGGTGTCTCCGGCCCAATTGCTGCACAAATTACCGCGCAATGGCAGGCTTTACCGAAGGAGAAACGGCAGCGCACCGAAACCCTCATTCGCAGTGTCCAGCAGTCTCTGGCGACGCTTGGCTATAACCCCGGCAAGATCACCGGGCGCAGCAATGACGAGACCGAACGCGCGATCCGCGAATTTGAAATGGACCAGAACCTTGCGCAAAGTGGCCGGATCTCAGCCCCCTTGGTCAATCGCCTCGCGCGGTTGAGCGTGCCCAATCGAACTGCACCCCAGAGATAGCCCGCTTGTAGAGATGCGGGCACCAGCGTAACACCTCGCGATGCGCTTAAAGGCAGAAATCTGGGTCAAGGCCTACGTCCGTCGTTGCTCGTCGATTGGCGTGTCGGCAATGGTGGTGCGGCACGGCGATGACGATGCTGGAGCCGTCTTCATCAAGATTGCCCATCTGAACGGTCATGCGAGCCTTTATGGTCCAGCACCTGCCGGTTTCGACGAAGGCCAAACTGATCGGCAATGGAGCCTGCATCTGGATGCGGCCAAATCTACGGACCATGACGTCGAGACATATCTTGCCCGTCAGATCACATTCGATCCGGACCTATGGGTTATAGAGGTTGAAGACCGGCAAGGTCGCCATTTCCTCGAGGACTGGCTCTAAATTGATTGCCGGTTAGCAACACCAAAGTCCCAAAGGGCAATTTCAGAGAGCCGAAAACTTACATAACAGACAGCGTTAACCTTTTATTAACCAATGCACATGCCTGTGGATTCTAGTCAGTCGTCATTATGCGTTCTTTCCCCTGGAGACCAAATCTTCAGTGCAAATTCGCAGGTGACGACTGACGTTTGAAATCTTTAATTTCGGGGCTAGGCGGGCATGGCGACGATTCATCGAATTGAAGATGGCACTTCACGACGACAGGCAAGGAACCGTTCAGACGTTGGCGCTGCACAACCGGGACAGATCATTTTGTTTCCCGGTGTTCGATATGAACGCTGGATTGAGAACCGGCCCGAATTTCAGCCGTCAACGCCACACCCCAAGTTGCGTCGTCGACAGAACGCTGCGGATTAAATTCACGACCGTTTCGGCGTGCACGAGGCTTTCGACAACTCAGCCATCACTTCGGCCTGATAGGCTGTGCCTTTGTTGGGCGCACGGATCAGTATGACGCCGTCAGACGTTGGCATCGCGACCTGTGCAAGGCCGGCGGACAGCCGCGCTTCTGGTAAAATCCCGACAAAACGATCTCCCGGTGGCAACAGCAGCACGGCAATATCCGTCCGCCGCTGGTCCTGACCGGTGACGACGTAGATGCTGTCTCCCGCACGATTGTGCACCGAGAAGGTCCACCCGGCTTCCGGCAACACGGCGCGAACCACGTAGGCAGCCTCTGACACATCGAACCGACATACGGCGTAGCGCAGATCCGGCCCTTGAAATGCGATCACTTGCGACTTTGGGCTCGTCGGCGGCAGGACACGCATGATGTTTGGCGGAACAGCTGTCATCAGTTGAGCGACGACGTTCGTCGAAAATAGTAGCGGCCAAGCAAATGTCACGCAGACGTGGACGATGCCAGCCGCAATCGTGGCAAGCAGCAAGGTTCGCAATCGCAGCTTGGGATATCGCCGTGCTGGCTCTGACTGGTCCATGGACGAGCTCATCCCTAGCGACACGCAATGCGGCTGATGGCTGGAAGCCCACGCAATGCTGCCTGTAGCTCAGCGGTGGTAGCATTGGGCCTGGGTGCCGAACGTGAGAGCACCAGAACCAGCCGACCCGCACCACCCGTCGGCAACCAATTGCCCGGCCGCGCGTCGCGCGCAAGCGTCACAATGTAACTGCCGTCCGCCCCCAGCGCGATTGTACGTGCATTGTAGGCATATCGTTCAGCAGCATTGTTAATGAGGCGTCCCTTCTCATCGAAGACCGCTAAGCTCCACCAATCGGCGTCGAGGCCATCGCCCTGCAAGGCATACTCGCACGATGAGTGCAGAGTTTGCCCTTCATCATCGATACGGGCTTCCCACGTATGTTGGGCCGTGGAACTAAGCGGCATACTGCCGATCCGTGCGAAGTGGGCCCGCGTGTATGGGTCGGCATCCGGTCGCCCGGCGCTGTCCCACATGGTCCAGGCACCGCTGGACTTCGTCATAAGCGTCGCACCGCGCTCGACCAGGACCCAACTCGACCAGATGCCAAAACCGAAGGCGATCAGACAGAACACGCCGACATTCAAGAGTGCATCAAACGCACCAACAACGATCGAGCGTAGGCCTGCCATCTTCGGCAGACGAGGGACGCCCACACGGCTCAGCGACTTGAAAGCGTCGATTGCCATATTAAGGACGCCCGCGCTGTTCGTTCAACGGGGAGCGAGCCCCGATCTCAGCTCTTTGTCCCGGCACCTTTGGCGCTGACGGCCCTGTTGGTGTCGAAGTTGGCGCCGCCTCCGGCGCGATGCCGCCAGCTTTGCGCAATGCTGCACTAAGCTTTTTCAAAGCTTCGCGGGTTGGATCGGGCATGATACTGACGGTGCGTCGGGCCTGACCTTCCGCAGTGCCGCCCGCTCCTGCTGGCTCAAGTCGGCGAACCTCGGCGAGCCTTTGGCGCTCGGCCACTTGCGCTGGATGCGGCTGGAGCCCTGGAATGGTCGGGATATCCTTGTTGGGATGAGCAACCGACATAAAGTTCGCCCAAGTCGAGGCAGGCAAACTGCCGCCGGTGATGTTGTTCATGCGAGTGTAATCGTCATTGCCAAGCCACACACCGGTGACCAGCGCGCCAGTGAACCCCAAGAACCAAGCATCGCGATAGCTGGAACTGGTGCCCGTTTTACCAGCCGAATGGGTGAAATCGAGGGTAGCCTTCTTGCCGGTGCCCTCGGTCACCACAAGTTGCATCAGCTGGTTCATCTGCTCAGCAACTCGGGGCCGCAGCACACGCGGCGCCTCGGGCTCGTCGCGCTCGCGGCTATAGAGCAGATCGCCTTTGGAATTGAATACTTCCAGGATCGCGTAAGGTTTTGCGAGTTTACCACCATTGGCGAACGCAGCGTAGGCGCCCGTATGCTGGATCGGCGTAATCCCAGTGTCACCCAGCGCCATCGAGCAGGTCTTCTTGACCCCATCAACACCCAACCGTTGGGTCATCTCGACCACCTTGTCGCGGCCCGCCTTCAACGACAAATCCACTGCCGTTGTATTCAGCGACGTCTTGAAAGCATCGCCGATGGCAATCGATCGACCAGAACCACCGCTGCCATTGTAATTCTTAGGAGACCAGTTGCCGCACCCAGCGGTGCTATCGCTCACAATCGATTTCGATGTGTAGCCATTCTCAAGTGCAGTTGCGTAGACATAAAGCTTAAACGACGAGCCCGGTTGCCGCTTGGCGTGGGTCGCGCGGTTGAACTGACTTTCACCATAATCGAGCCCACCGACAAGCGCCTTCACGGCCCCATCCGGCTCCATCGACACCAGCGCGCCAGCTTTCAAGCGCGCATTTTTCCCATCGAGCCTGATGGTCGATTGCAACGCGTTATCAGCCGCCTGCTGCAACGTAAGATCGACGGTGGTGCGGGCGGTGAGCACGAACTGGCCCTTGCCTTCCATCACCCGCTGGATTTCTTCGTAGGCAAAATCCAGGAACCAGTCCGGACTGGCCGCCGTCCGCGTTTCGATTACTTTTGCCGGATTGAGCCTGGCATTGTGGATCTGACCGGGAGTGTAAAATCCAGCTTCAATCAAGTTCGACAGCACATCGTTGGCGCGGGCCCGAGCGGCTGGCAAG